>CAZFWG010000025.1:27419-52463 GCA_964522525.1 uncultured Alphaproteobacteria bacterium
ATGCGGTCGGGGCGCCGGCTGGTCCCGATGAAGCCGCTGCCGCAGAAGAGGGGAGCGGTGCCGAGCACACACAACTGGAGGAAGCGCTCACCGGCCGTTGGTTGACGGAGGGCGCGAAAGCGATCGTGGAGATCACCCGCTGTGCGGATGACGACGGCGCTTTCTGTGGCGTGATTACCTGGACCTGGAAAACGCCGACTCATGTGGGCCGTCAGGTCCTGGCGGGGTTCAGTTTTGACGGGCAGCATTGGAAGGGGCGGCTTTTCGATCCGGCACGGATGAACGGGTATCGCGGTCGCCTCGAATTGAAGGGCCCGGATCATCTTGAGGTCAAGGGCTGCCTCCTGGTGATCTGCCGCACCCAGACCTGGCTGCGGCCTAAGGCCCTCATGGAGGCCATGCACTGAACGCCGGACCGATTGCAACTTCGGGCGCGCCCGGCCTACTGCCCGTAAACAATCTTGAAGCGGATCGGAACAACGAAGCGCAACCGGTCATGGTTCACGGTCCGGGGGATGGGCGGCAGGCGCCGCACCGTCCGGAACGCCCGCCCGATCGCGGCATCGAGGTCCGGGTGTCCCGTCGACTCCGTGAGCTCCCAGGACGTGATCCGACCCCGCCGGTCGACGGTGACGATGACCTGTCCTTCGCCCTCGATCTGCTGGCGCCGCGCGTCCCGCGGATATTGCAGGGCCCGGACGATCGCCTGACGGGACAGCGCGACCCATTCCTTGAGAGACAGATATTCCTCAAGGGTCAGATCGCCACCGCCGCCGGTCTGCACATCCCGTGGCACCTGGGGCGGGGGTGGGGGCGGCGGGGCTGGCGTGGGACGCACCTCTTCCGGCGGTTTTGGCGGCGGCGCTTCCGGTGATTTCTCCTCGATCACCTCTTCTTCCGGTTCGGGCTCAGGTTCTGGTTCCGGTTCGGGTTCAGGGGCCGGCGGTTCCGGCGGCGGCGGGGGCCCGAGATCAATCGCGATGCCGCCGCCATCGCCCGGGCCGACCCCGATGATCGGCGGTTCCGGCGGACGCAGGAACGGGACGGCGGCAAGACCGTGAACGACCACGGCGGCGACGCCGACCATGATCCAATGTCGCTGGCTGGGTGCGACGGATCCGGTATCGCCCAACGGATCGGAAAGACCCAAGGGGCTCTTGAGCGGTCGGAGTTTGCGGCGGCGCGGTTTGAGCATCGGAGGCGCCCCCTATTCCTGGCCGACGGTCAGCAGAACAAGCGAGCGGGCGCCCGCTTCGCGCAGAAGCTCCATGACGCGAATGACCCGCAACGCATCCACGCCGGCATCCGCTTTGAGCTGAACCTCCGCATTCGGCAGGATCGACAGATAGACCCGCAATGTCGACACAAGGTCCGCATCCGACTCGAGAGGCTGATCCTGGAACACCAGATCACCCTTGGCGCCGATCAGGATGACGAGCTCCGTTTCGTCGCCCTCCTCCTCGGCCGTGGACTGGGGCGGATCGACGGGGATCAGGGGCGGGCGTTTGATGACGCCGGCCAGCATGAAGAAAATCAGGAGAATGAACACCACGTCGATCAGCGGTGTCATGTTGACGAGTTCTTCCTCGTCCTTGCGGCGGACCAGTTTCATGGCGCCGCTCCCCCGGTCTCTTCCCGCGGCGGCGAGAAAGAAATCGCCACGGCGCCGGCGGCACGGGCCTCACCGAAGGCGTCGATGGCCCTCTGCAGGCTGACCCCTTCCTCCGGACGGATCAAAAAGGCCCGGCCCGGATCAATGGCGATCACGCGGGCGACGGCCTCGGTCAGGCGGTCCGGTTCGATGGGTTCCGCGTCGAACAGCACACTGCCGTCTTCCTTCAGCAGGATGACGATGGCGGCTTCCGCTTCGTCCACGACCTTCGTTTCCTCGGGCGTATCCACCCGGATCAATCGAAAATTGGCGAAATTCGTGGCCAGCATGAAGAAGACGAGCAGGATGAACACCACGTCGATCATGGGCGTGATGTTCAAGACCGTGACGGCGGACTGTCTTGGTCGCAGGCGCATGGCGGCCTCCCTTCCCGTGTCTCCGTTGGATCAGACGGCGGGTGCCGGGATAGCGTCATCGGCAGGTGGTTTTGCGCTCGATTGAGTATAGAGGGGCGCGGTGAAACACTGGGTCGCCGCGTCTTCCATGGCCTGGGCGGTGACTTCAACCGTACGCTGAAGGGCAGTGTAGAACGCCGCCGCCGGAATGGCGACGCTGAGGCCCGCCGCGGTGGTGAGCAGCGCTTCCCAGATGCCCCCTGACAGGATGGCCGGATCCACCCGGTCACCGGCGCTCTGCAATTCCTGAAACGCTTCGATCATGCCAAGGACGGTGCCGAGAAGACCCAAAAGCGGGCTGATGGTTGCGATCAGTCGCAGAAAGGTCAGCCCCGATTCAAGTCCGTCGAGTTTGGATTGGGCAACGCGGGTCACTTCCTCGCGGGCGACATCCTCCGCGTCCGGACCGAGAGCGCGGCCCCGCAGCGCGGCTTCGAGCACGCGGGCCACGACGCCTTTTTTCGCTTGGGCTTTTTCAAGAGCTTCCTGGGCCTTGCCCCGGCACAGGAGGTCGATGATGTCTGCCACGAATGCCCGTCGCCAGACCCGAAGGACCGCGAACTGGATGAGTTTGGCCAAAATGATGGCCAGGGAAATCATCGACAGAACGCCAAGAATGACAATGATCGGCCCACCGGCTTCGATCAGTTCCGCGATCGGTTGGAAGGACCCGTAGTCGGTCGCGGTTTCCCCGTCTTCCGCGCCGTCCGTTTCACCGTCGGCAGCATCATCATCCCCTGTCGTGTCGGCCTGCGCATCCGCATCGCCCGGCTGGAGGACGGCCTTGAAGGCCACGGGATCGGCCTGGAGGGAGATGGGTTGTTCAAGAAGAACGCGGGAGGACGCCGCTGTCCGATCGTGGAGATCGGCATCCAAGGGCAGTCCGAATGCGCCTTCGTTGGCGCAGACAGCCCCCGACCCGAGGCTCGAAACAGCAATGATCATCAGCGCACGCACAGCAATGCGGCGCAATTCAGCGATTGCGGTTGTCATGATGTAAGGCCCCCTCCGCGCAACGGCACACGCTTCATTCGGCGGCGCAACACTAACGGAATTTTCCGCTTATTGCACCGGTTCCATCATGATTTTTAGGAAACAGGCCAAATTACAATTTCAGGTCGTTTTATAAGACCGGGACCTGAAGAGGCCGCCCGTGCGAGTTGCGCCCAACCCGCTTCTCAGGCGGTCATTCGCACGCTGCAGTAGCGAACTGGGAGACATGCGTTGCGAGACTTTGGCTGCTCTCGGTCAGGTCCGTCATGAGTTGGCCGACGGGCGCGCGCGCGACCTCGATCGCGTCGAGCTCGAAGCTCGGCCTCTCCGTACAGGAACGGACCGCCGCACACTGGCGCAGCCGGTCGGCATGACCCTTGAGGACGTCATGAGCGGCGGCGAGGGCACGTGTCGCGGGCAATATACAGGTATCGGATGATCCGGCCGGTGGCTGCGGCACGGACAGGCCGTTGACGCGCGCGGCGATCGAGGCCGCGAGGCCGCCGGTCTCCCCGACCAGGGTTCCGATCTGCGGTGCCAATGCCGGTGCCATGGACCGTTCCGCCTCGTCCGTATCCGACAGAAAGCTCGCCAGGGTGGCAAGGCCCCCGGCCAAACCTTCGAGGTCGGCCACCAGGTCACCGGCGCCATCGCCCTTGAGGCGATCGGCCCACCGCATATCCGCGCCTTGCGTCGCCAGGATGCGGGCCCGTTGGCTCAAGCCTTGGAGCGTCCCGAACACGGACATCGCGTCCGCAGCCCCTACCGAACGGACAAGGGCCAGGAGCACATCACTTGTTTCCTTGGAGACAGACAGGCTGTCGGAGCGCCACCGAGCCTGGTCCGCAGCTTCCGCGGCTTCTTCGACGGTGCTGATGCCGCCAAGGCGATCCACGAGCGAGGCGGTAATAAAGGCGGATTTCTCAAGATCGATGATGCCGGCCCCATAGGCCTCGCACGCAAGGGCCGGGCAGCCAGCACCACATGACGCGAGACGCTCCTTGATTTGTTGGCCTGCGGACGCAAGTTGGCCGGCCAAGGCGGGAACGGCGCTCATCGCATCATCTGCACACAAAGCAGAGGCGGGCGGCGCGAAGCGAATGGTCTTGGCCTCGGTTTCGCTGGCCTTGGCCGCGAAGGCCGCAAGGCGGGCCTGGGCGCTTTCCACGACACGGGCGCGCTCACGAGAGCGCAATTGGTCGCCATCCGCTTCAATCAACGCCATCAGCGCGGTCGAGAAGTCGGTCAAATCGACGGCCTCGGTGTCCGTTTCGGGTTTTGTCGCGGTGTCGCAAGCGGCCGGCAACAGGGCGATGAGCATGAGCATGATCCGAAGGCGACGCATTGTCACAAAATCTCCCATCATGGTCTGACCGCTCCATTGGCCAGGGGACGCAGCGTGAGAACATGGAGAAGGGCATTGACGTCCGCTTCCGATTTCTCTCTCACGGTTCTGAACCGGGCGACGACATTCTGAGCGGTCTCCGCCTGGGCGTCGTCGAAGACAAGCGCCGCGGCCCCGGTGAGCGGCAGCCCCCGGGTCACGGCCTCGCCCAGCACCTCAAGAAGGGTGCCATGGGTCGCCGGAGCATTGGCATTGACTTCCAGAAGGGCGCCGTCCCGGCGCATCGGCGCGTCGGCCCGCTGCAGTGTGGCGAGGCGCGCCGCGAGGCGGCGGACCTGATTGGCCGGCACGGTGCCGGAACCCGGCGTGATCGGCCCCCAACCGGCGGCATTGCCGGCCTGGAGTTCAAACAGGGCCGCATTGCGCCTCAGGTCGTCCGCAAGCGTTGAAAAAGCAGCGGCCGGTGATGTGGTATCGCCGGTCGTGGCGGGGGTATCGGCGCTGTCCGTAATCTGAGCGGCCAGCCGTGCGGCCTGGATGCGGGCCGACCGCAGCTGGCGCACGAGGCGCAGTTGATGCGCGTCCGTATCCGTCAGTGTCGTGATCGCCCCATACTGATCACTGCGATCCGCGTCCCGGGCGGGCGCTGCGGCCTGGATCAGCCGGGTCAAACCATTCGCCGTATCCTCGAGATCGAGAAGAATGGCGGCAGGATCGCCTTCCAGAACCGGCAGGGTTTCAGGCCACTCGGCAAGGGCCCCGACGAGGCGGGTGTGTTTCAGACCCGACCACAGGCCGTGCAGCCGGACATTGGTGGCGCGGTGGGCCTCCCAGGCGGTGCGCAGGGCATCATTCGCAAGGAACTCTTTTTCGGCTTTTTCCGCCGTGTCCTGCAGACGGGTGAGGATCGAGTCGGCGGAAGTGAGATCGGCCTTGAGGTCGGCCACTTGTTCGGCATCCACCGGCTCGCTTTCCTCCGCTTCCCGAAGAACCCCGGCTAGGGTGTCCCGCTCGATCCGGGCGGCGGCAACCTGGGCGGAGAATTCAAGAGGTCGGCGGGTCAGGGTGATGGCGTGGCGCAGTTGAACCAGATGATCCTTGGTCTGGTCGAGCAGATCGCCGGGGATCGGTTCATTGTCCAAGGCGGCCACGAGCCGGAACAGGGCCCGGGCTTCCCGGGTCTCGGAGGCGCCCAATGCTTGAGTGGTCCGGTCCACAAGACCCGCCAGGCGCTCAGGCGCGCGGCCCAGGGAGGGCGTGGGCGCAATCGTGAGCCGGGAGGGATCCAAGGTTTCGACCGGTGGCAGGAAACGCGTCAGGTTCAGGGTGAGCGGCGTCGGCGTGTCGGGCTCCAGAACGACCCGAAGACCCAACAGGTCGGGCTTTCGTTCCAACACGCCCAGCCAATCCAGCATGGTCTCGTCGGGCAGGTCCTCGCCGAAAATCGGGTCAAGCGGATCCGCCTTGCGGGCCTGCATGTTATGGCCGAAAAGCCGGTAGACGAGTGTCCTGGAGAATTTTGCGGCGCTGTTGGGTTCCGTTTCCTCGAAATAATGGACCCAGCGCCAGCCTTTCGCGGCAAGGCGCGCGCGCCACTGGGCCAGATCCTGAGCCAGCGCGTGGGCCCGAAGTCTCAGCACCCGGGCCCTTTCGGTTTCCTCCGCCTGAAGACGTTTCAGAAAGGCGGCACGGGCCGCCGCCCGATCGCTCTCCAGGCTGTATTCCTCGTCAATTTTCTTGAGCCTGGCCTCTGCCGCGCTCGTGGCCGCCTCGAAGTCTCGGGCCGCATCCCGGGCGAGCAGGCCAAAGGCATGCTGGACGTTCCAGATTTTGATTTCCCAAAGCCGCTGCAGCGAAACCGTGATGTTGGTTTGGGCCCAGTTCGCCATTTTGGCCGGCGCGTCATCGATCTTGCCCAGGACCTTGGCATTGTTGCGGTGGGCGTACCGGGCCTTTTTCATCTCGGACAGGTGTTCGCGAATACTGTCTTCGTTATGGCGAGCCGCTCGGTTTCCCAGCGGTTCGCGAATATCCTCGTCGAGATAAGTGGTGGCGAACTGCTCCCAAAGGGCATAGGCATCCGTGAAATGTCGATCGAGATCGAGGTTCACCCGGCGATAAAGATCAGCCAATTCGTACTGCGGGTCATCCGTCGTCTGCGCATTGGCGCTCGGGGTCGCCACGAGCATGGCCGCGATCAGCGCCGAGGCCACCAGTGCCGACGAGAAGGTGGTCCTCGCGGTGCGTTCCAGCGTGCCGGTCAGCCGCGTGCCAGTGAGAAGCATGGAATCCCCCTTGCGGTCTTTTAAGGTCTACCCGTCCCTGAGCCTGCACCCGTTGGAAAGCGGCCTATCAATAAGCGGGCGGACCCGCCCGTGCAAGCCTTGGTCCCCGGTTCATTCCAAGGCCAGGAGAAGCTCCCTCGTGTAGGGTTGCAGGGCCTCCCAGCGGCCTTCGCGCACCAGGGTGGGCCAGCCGGGATTGGCAATCAACGCCCGGCCGACGGCGGCGAGGTCGAACTCGCCTTTTGCCAGCCTTTCAACGAGATCATCGATGCGGGCCGGCGCGCTGCCCGGCGCGTCGCCATAGGTCGCGATGAAATCCGTATCGAGACCGATGGAACCCACCGTGATGCTCGGTTTGCCCGTCAGTTTCTTGGCCCATCCGGCGAGGTTGAGGTCCGAGCCGTCGAATTCGGGCTCCCAATAGCGGCGGGTCGAACAATGGAAGGCATCCACGCCCGCGTCCACGAGCGGTGCCAGAAAGGCTTCAAGGTCTTTGGGGGTATGCGCCAGCTTGGCGGTGTAGTCCTGCTGCTTCCATTGGGAAAAGCGCAGGATGATGGGGAAGTCCCGATGGGTCGCGGCGCGCACCGCGCGGACGATTTCCTGGGCGAACAGGGTGCGGGAAGTGAGATCCCCGCCATAGCGGTCGTCCCGCTGGTTTGTTCCCTCCCAGAAGAACTCGTCGATCAGATAGCCATGGGCGCCGTGGATCTCGACGCCGTCAAAGCCGATATCATAGGCATTGGCGGCGGCGCGGGTGTAGTCATCGATCGTGGCGTCGATATCCGTAAGCGTCATGGCGTCCCCTTGGGGCTTGCCCGGCCGGAAAAGGCCCGACGGGCTCTTGCTCGCAACATCCGGCCGCCCCGTCCGTTCCGCCCGGCGGACCGCCCCCACATGCCAAAGCTGGGGAAAGATGATGCCGCCCACGCCATGGACGGCGGCCACCACCTGGGCCCAACCCTCCAGGGAGGGATCGCCATCGAGTTTCGGCACGTTCTGGTCCGATGTGGAGGCGGGATCATGCAGGGTCGTGCCCTCGGTGATGATCAGGCCGACGCCCCCTTCCGCCCGTTTGCGGTAGTAATCCGCCACATTTTCCCCGGGAACCTGATCCGGGCTGAAGGATCGGGTCATGGGCGCCATGACGATGCGATTGGGCAGGGTGAGGGATTTGAGCTGGAAAGGCGTGAAAAGCGGCGCGAGCGACTCCATGGCGGCACATCCCCTGAGACGAAATGGTTCTTGTTTCCGGGAGCAGTGTTCACGGTGTCGGGGCTCAGGGCAAGGCCGCCACGATGACGGCTAGGCGACGGGGACATTCTTCCGTATGGGGTTTGTCTCAAGCCTGGATATGGCCCCACCCGTTGTCTCACGGTTTCTTTGCGCCCCGTTGCGGGCCCAGGGTAGGGTCAGGCAAAGGCGCGCCGAGACCCTTCGCGGGCGCCAAACACAGAATGAGCGTGGGAGAAAGACAAAATGAGCGGACTGGAGGCCTATTTTTCGGTTGAGGGCGAGCGGATCATTCCCTCGATACATGGGGCCGGGCCATGGGATCCGACGGTCCTGCATGGCGGCGCCCCGGCCGGCCTGATTGCCTATCTGGCGGAGCAGGCGCCGACCCCCCGGCCCATGAACATCACCCGCTTGACCATCGATTTGAAACGCCCCGTGCCCATCGCGCCCCTCTCCGTCGACCGTGAAGTCACCCGCGAGGGGCGCAACATCCAGACCCTGGCGATCACGCTCTCGGCCGGGGGCAAGGAAGTCGTCTCCGCCTCCGTCCTGAAGGTCGGCGCCCGTGACCTCGAGCTGCCCCAGGACGCCCATGTCGAGCCGCTGGTCCATGCGGGGCCCGACACGGGCGAGCGCCTGTTCGAATTTGAACGCGCGGCGGGTTTCAGCCAACTGATCGAAATCAGGGAAGTGCCCCGCCAGGCGGGCAGCATCGGCGGTCGCGCCTGCTGGTTCAATGTGAGCCGCCCCTTTATACCGGATACGGAAAACACGCCGGTCATGCGCGCGGCGGCCAGCGCGGACTACTGCAACGCCCTCGGCGTGCCGCTGGATTTCAGGACCTGGACCTATATCAACGCGGATCTGACCGTGCACTTCTCCCGGCAACCGGAGGGGACCTGGATCCTGCTCGACGGCGAGGCCATGATCGGGGCCGATGGCCGTGGCCTCGCCTATGCGAGCCTGAGCGACGAGCGGGGCCGCTTCGGACGGGCGATCCAGTCCCTCGTCGTCGCCCCCCGGTGATGCGGGCCCCGTGACATAGAGAACGGCATCGAGAACGGCGTCCGGGCATGCCGGTTTGGGGAAACCGGCAAAGGGGTTAGGATTGGGTCTCACCGAATCACCCATGGGGAGCACCATGGCCCAAAACCTGCCGATCATCCTGGCTTTGAGCGTCGCCGTCATGGGACTGATTGTCCTTGGGGGGCTTTTGTCCTTCGTCTGGAATGCAAGACGCCGCGCGGACCGCGATCTTGTGACCGCGAGGGAAGAGATCGAACGCCTGCGCAACGGGACCGTGCGGTTGGAGGCGGAAAACAAAGCCCTTTCCGATGGTCAGGCGCAGATCCGGCAGATGCTGGAGGCACGGGAGGCCGAGCTCGCCCAACTGCGGGAACGGGAAGGGGCGGCGCGCACGCGCCTTGCCGAAGTGGAAACGGCCCATCTCAAAGACGCTCAGGCTCAGCAGGAGAAGATCCGGGAGCTGACGGCTGTGCGGGAAGGGATCGAGAAGGATCTCAAGATCCTGACCGATACGCTCCTCAAGGAAAACACCGAGGCCTTCTTGAACCGCGCGAAAGAGACCTTCGAGGCCGAGACCAAGGCCAATCGGGAGGGCATGGAAGGGCTCGTCAAGCCGGTCAAGGAAGCTCTCAAGACCTATCATGAAAAACTGAGTGCGGCGGAAGAGGCGCGCAAGAAGGACGAAGGGGCGCTGTCACAACAGGTCCAGCACCTTTTTCAGTCCAATGAGAAATTACGGGACACCGCCAGCAATCTCGTCAATGCGCTCCAGTCGGCGCCGAAGACGCGCGGGCGCTGGGGCGAACAGCAATTGAAGACCGTTCTCGAAATGGCCGGCATGACGGAGCATATCGATTTCGAAACGGAGGTGCATATCGCGACGGAAGGCAGGCCGTTGCGCCCCGACGTGATCCTGCGGTTGCCGGGGGACCGGCGCATCGTAATCGATGCCAAGACGCCCATGGCCGCCTATCTCGACGCCGTGAACGCGCCGAGCGAAGAAGGCCGGGAACGTCTGCTCCAGGATCATGTGCGCCAGCTTCGCACCCATGCCCAGCAGCTCGGCGGCAAGGCCTACTGGGACGCGCTGCCCCAGGCGCCGGATTTCGTCGTTATGTTCGTGCCTGGCGACAATCTCTATGTGGCGGCCATCGAACGGGATCCGGGCCTGTTCGATTTCGCCTATGACCGCAAGGTGATCATTGCGACACCGACCACTTTCCTTGCCCTGGCCAAGGCCGTTGCCTTCGGCTGGCGCCAGGAACAGGCCTCCCAGGACGCGAGTCAGGTCCTGGAGCAGGGCACACTCTTGTATAAGAGGGTCAAGACCCTGATCGATCACCTTTCGGGCCTGTCGCGGGCGCTCAACACGACCGTGAAGAAACACAATGAGTTGGTGGGCTCCCTCCAGCAAAGGGTCCTGCCGGCGGCGCGGACCATGCACCGTCTGGGCGTGGGCAATGCGGACGGCACGCTTGAGCCCGCGGATGTGGTGGAGACGCAGGTCCGTCAACTGACCATGGGCGAGATGGATGAGGACGGACCGACCGAAAACCCTGGTGGTGATCGGCCGTCCGATCGTGAAAGGGAAGCATCATGAGCAAACCGGTATGTGCGGTTCTGGGTGTGGGACCGGGAAATGGCGCGGCCTTTGCACGCCGGTTCGCGACTGCCGGCTATCAGGTGGCGCTTTTGTCGCGCAATGAAGATTATCTGCGCGACCTGGCGGCAACTCTGACCGATGCCAAGGCCTATGCCTATGACGCCACCGATCCGCAGGCGGTTTCCGTCTTTGAGCGGATCGAGAAGGACATGGGTCCCGTCGATATTCTCCTTTACAATGCCGGGGCAGGGGTGTTCGGCAATCTCGATAAGATCACCACGGATGATTTCGAGCGGGCCTGGCGGATCAACGCCCTGGGCCTGATGGCCGCGTCCCAGGCCGTGGTGCCCCAGATGCGCCGCAAGGGTGGGGGCGCCATCATCGTGACCGGCGCGACCTCCGCCGTCAAACATTCCGCGAATTTCTCCGCTTTCACCTCCGCCAAGGCCGCCCAGCGGGCGCTCACCCAATCCATGGCCCGATATCTGGGGCCGGAGAAAATTCATGTGGCTTATGTCATCGTGGACGGCGTCATCGATTTGGAACGCACCCGCAATGCCATGCCCGATAAGCCAGATACGTTCTTTCTGAAGCCCGATTCCATCGCGGATGCGGTCTATTTTCTGGCCCATCAGAAGGAGGATGCCTGGACCTTTGAACTGGACCTGAGACCGTTCGGCGAGACCTGGTAGGCACTACGCACCGCGATGATCCGTAGACGGTGGCGTGAGTAGGATACACCGGAAATCATTGACATTGGTGCCGGTGGGTCCGGTGACGACGGCCTGGTCAAGGGCCTTGAACAAATGGCCACTGTCCTGGGTCGCCAGAATGCGTTGCGGATCAAGTCCAAGATGCCGTGCCCGCGACAGGGTCTCCGGCGTGATCAGGGCGCCCGCATGGTCCGTTCCGTCGACGGCTGTGCCGTCTCGTCCGTCCGTGTCGCAGGCCAGGGCATGGAGGCCATCACGTCCCTCAAGCGCTTGGGCCAGGGCCAGCAGATAGTGCTGGTTCGGGCCGCCGGATCCGGGTAAGCCGGTCAAGCGGACGGTCAATTCGCCTCCGGACAGAACAGCAATGGGCGCATCACCCGGCACGATTGTCGCCAGACGGGCCGCGTGATCCCGGGCGACATCCTCCGCATCTCCCGTAATCCCCACGCCCCACTCCACGACATGGACCCCACGTGCTTTAAGAAATGCGCGGGCCGCCGCCATCATGAGGCCTGCACTGACGATTGTTTGGTGGTCCGAACGGCCCAGGCGCGGATCGCCGGGCTTGACGCTTTCGGCTTCCGGTGTGGCCAGGGCCCGGTACACGGCGTCGGGAACCTTGCCGGGCAGAGCGTCCAGAAGGCTTCGCGCCTCCTGGCGCGTTGTGGGGTCGGCGACGGTGGGGCCCGAAGCGATGTCCTCCGGCCGGTCGCCGACCACGTCGGAAACGGCGAAGGTCAGGCACCGGGCGGGCCAGGCGGTCGCGGCAAGCCGACCCCCTTTGAGCGCGGAGACGTGCCGCCGAACCGTGTTCATGGCGTGGATGTCGAGGCCGCTTGCCAGAAGGGTGCGCGTCAGGTCGGCCTTGTCCCCGATGGTGAGAGGTGGCAAGGGGACGGCCATCAAGGATGAGGCGCCGCCGGACAAAGCCACAATGAGGGTTTGATCCTTCCCCAAATGATGCGCCATCTGAAGGGCGGCTTCTCCGCCCCCCTGGCTGTTTTCATCCGGAACGGGATGGGAGGCGTGGAACACCTGGAAACCGGCCGGAGGATCAGGACAGGGAACATGGCTGATCAGAAGGCCCGGCGCCTCCGGATAGGCCTCGGCGGCAACCCGCGCCATGGGGATGCTGGCCTTGCCCGCGGCCAGAATGCGGACCCGTTCAGGGGGTAATGTCGGCAGGGCATGGGCCAGCGCGGTCTCGGGCCGCGCCGCTGCGACGGCCGTCTGGAACACCTCGAGAAGAAGAGTCTGGGCGAAATCGGGCACCATGGCGGGAGTCACGGTTGCCCGTCAGCGGGCGAAAATCTGGGCGTCGTCCCGGAAGGCCTTGAACTCGAGGGCATTGCCGCTCGGGTCCTTGACGAACAGGGTGGCCTGCTCGCCCGCTTCGCCGGCAAAGCGGATCGTCGGTTCCATGATGAAGGCGACGTCCGCCTTCTTCAGCCGTTCGGCCAGGGCCTCCCAGTCGGCCCAGTCCAGGATCAGACCGAAATGACGACAGGGGACCTGGTGGCCGTCCACACCGCTGGTGGTGCGGCATCCCACGTCATCCGGTGCCAGATGGGCGACGATTTGATGGCCGTGGAAATCGAAATCCACCCAATGCTCCGCGCTGCGCCCTTCCGCACACCCCAAGAGGTCGCCGTAAAAGGTGCGGGCTTGTGCGATGTCGTCGACCGGGAAGGCCAGATGGAAACGCGGTCTCATTGACTGCACCCCCGGGCATGGACGGGCCAGATGGCCGTCACCATGCCATCTTCGACGCAATGGATATGGTCATAGAGATTGACGGTCGGATCGCAATGGGGCGCGGCACAGATGATCAAATGGCCCAGCGGAATGTCCCGCGCGGGCGCCGGCGCGGAATCATCCGCGTTCAAGCTGCTGATCATGTCCGACAGGGCCATGAGATCTTCGTCGCTGCGGCTGCGTCCACCACCTTCCCCGGTGCCGCCCAGGACGACGCCGCCATGTTCGTCCCCCTGGAGAATATAGCGCGCACCGTCGGGCGCGCCGCCTGCAATAGAGGGCAGGGGACCGTCCGTGGCCACGGCCTTGATGCCCGCATCCGTCGTGACAAAGACTTTCTGGCGGCGGCTGATCACCCGTGTGTATACGAACAGGGCCTGCTCGAAAGGGGCGTCCTCCGATCCGGCTTCGATTTCCCCGTATTCCCGGTCCATGAAAATATAGGACCCGGTCTGAAGTTCCGTCAGCACACCGCTGGCGATGTCGGCCTCATGGGTGCCGGTGCCACCACCGGTCACCACGGGGCAGGGGATTCCTTGAGCGCGCAACAGATCAACGAGATCGCGCACATCCTCCCAAAGCCCCCGTGTGCGTTCCGCCCGCAAGGCATGGCTGTGCAGATGTTGCAGGATTCCGCCATAGGCCTGGAGCCCGCCGAAACGCAGATTGGGCGCCTCCATGATGAGGCGGGCCAGACCGGGCGCGTCTGCGAAGAGAGCGCCCGTGCGATGGGTGCCCACATCGAGATCAAGCAGCACAGTGAGTTGCTGTCCCGCCGCCTCCATGGCCGCGTTGAGGGTGGCGATGCTGTCCGCCTCATCGGCAACCACGGCCAGACGCTCCATGCGGGCATTGAGGGCCATCAGACGCCGGATCGCCCGGTCGCCGACGACCGGAGAGGTCACCAGGATATCGCCGATGCCTTCTTGACCCAGAATTTCCGCTTCCCGCAATTTGGCAACGCAGATGCCTTGGGCGCCCGCCGCGAGCTGAATCTCGGCCACATGGGCGCATTTATGGGTCTTGGCGTGGGGGCGCAAGGCAATGCCCGTGCCCGCGACCCGCTCCATCATGCGCGCCACATTGCGCCGGAAGGCGGGCATGTCCAGAACCAGCGCCGGGGTCTCCAACTGCGCCGCGCCGCCGGGCACACCGATCAGGTCTTCATTGAGCAACATGGGCTTGGCTCTCCTCACACCGAGGTTCCGCCAGTATACGCGCAAACAGATCCGGGTCCACATTGCCCCCGCTCAGCACCACGACGACGGTTTTGCCGGCAATGTCCAGATGGCCGCCCAGAACGGCCGCGAGGGACACGGCGCCGCCCGGTTCGAGGACCAGTTTCAGCTTCGAGAAGGCAAAGCGCATCGCCGCTTGCGTCGCCGTTTCGGGCACGGCCACACCGCCCGCGAGCAGACGCTGAATGAGGGGAAAGGTCACCGCGCCGGGAAGGGGCGCCATCAAGGCATCGCACGAGGACGTGGCGCCGGGCGCATTGCGCAGCCGCTCGCCCGCCAGGAGCGAACGTCGCGTATCGTCGAAGCCTTCCGGTTCCACCGCCATGACCTGCACGGAGGGAAACTGACTGCGAATGGCGAGGGCCGAGCCCGCCACCAATCCGCCGCCGCCGCAACAGACCAGGAGGAGATCGGGCATCACGCCCAGGGCTGTCAGATCCTCGATGATCTCCAGGCCCATCGTGCCCTGGCCCGCGATCGTCGGCAGGTGATCGTAGGGCGGCACGATCACGGCGCCGGTGCGGGCGGCAATCTCCCGGCCCATGGCTTCGCGGTCATCCGTATAGCGATCATAAAAGACGACCTGCGCGCCGTGGCCCCTGGTGGCCTCGACCTTGGGCGCCGGCGCGTCCGCCGGCATCACGATGGTGGCGGGACAGCCCAGGATGCGCGCCGCCCGGGCCACGGCCTGACCGTGATTGCCGGACGACCAGGCCAGCACCCCGTTGGCCCGTTCCTCCGGGCTCAGTACGCTCATGGCATGGATGGCGCCGCGAAACTTGAAGGATCCCGTCTGTTGAAGACATTCCGGCTTCAGATAGATGCGGCCGCCGGTGAGGGCATCGAGATCGGCATGACGCAACAGGGGCGTGCGCACCACATGGGGCGCAATGAGGCGCTCGGCCGCCCGGATGTCCTGGAGGCTCAAGGGCAGATCATCAAAAGAGGTCATGCATTCACCCGGGTCGCCCAGAGATCATAGGCATCGGCATTGTCGACCTTGGCCTTGATGATGTCGCCGGGCACGACGTCCGTTTCATCATTCAGGAACACGCAACCGTCGATCTCCGGAGCGTCCCCCTTGGAGCGGCCCGTGGCACCCTGATCATCCGCCTCATCGATCAGGACCTCAATGGTCCGGCCGATCTTGGCGGCAAGGCGCTTTGTACTGACGGCTTTCTGGGTCTCCATGAAGCGGTGGAAGCGCTCCTCTTTGACATCTTCCGGCACCGGGTCGGCCAGGTCATTGGCGACGGCACCGGTCACAGGCTCATATTTGAAGCAGCCCGCCCGGTCGATTTCGGCCTCCTCCAGAAAGGCGAGCAGGGCCTCGAAATCGGCCTCCGTCTCGCCGGGGAAGCCGACAATGAAGGTCGAGCGCAGGGTGAGGTCCGGGCAGATCTCCCGCCAGGCGCTGATCCGCTCCCGGAGCTTTTCGTGATTGGCCGGCCGGCGCATGGCCTTGAGCACGCTGGGGCTCGCGTGCTGAAACGGAATGTCGAGATAGGGGAGGATCCGTCCCTCCGCCATCATCGGCAGGAGGGCGTCCACATGGGGATAGGGGTAGACATAATGAAGCCGGACCCAGACCCCCAATTCGCCCAGGGCATCGCACAGGTCGGTGATATGGGCCCGCACCTCCCGGTCATCGGCACCGCGGCGGCGCCACAGGCTTGCGTCATGGCGCAGATCGACGCCATAGGCGCTCGTGTCCTGGGAGATCACGAGGAGTTCCTGGACCCCGGCCTGGGCCAGGGCTTCCGCCTCGGCCAGAACCCGGTTGGCCGGCCGGCTTGCCAGTTTTCCGCGTAAAGAGGGAATAATGCAGAAGGTGCAGCTATTGTTGCAGCCCTCGGAAATCTTCAAATAGGCGTAGTGGCGCGGGGTCAGGCGCAGGCCCTGGGGCGGGACCAGATCCGTATAGGGATCATGGACCGGCGGCACGGCCTCGTGCACTGCCTCCATCACGGCTTCATATTGGTGGGGGCCCGTCACGGCCAGGACATCCGGATGGTTGGTGCGGATGAGATCGGCCTCTTTGCCCAGGCACCCCGTGACGATCACACGGCCGTTCTCTGCCATGGCCTCGCCGATGGCTTCCAGGGACTCGTCGCGGGCGGAATCCAAAAAGCCGCAGGTGTTCACGAGCACCACATCGGCGTCTTCATAGCGGGGCGACACCGCATAACCTTCCGCGCGCAAACGGGTGAGGATGCGCTCGGAATCGACAAGGGCCTTGGGACAGCCGAGGCTTACCATGCCCACTTTGGGGGCCTTGGAGCCTGGCGCGCGGCGGATTTCAGCCTTGGAGGGGATTTGTTCGGTCATGATCTCACCTATAAGCGGCGGGCGCCGGTCCGCCAAGCCCCGGAAGATGGCTCCGGCCTTCCGGGCCCAGGCCGTGCCCTTGGCCACCTCCGAGGGCGGCTTTGACGGACGCCTCTGCTGTGCCAATCATAGGGGAAAGTACCCGGCCGATAATGGGGCCGCGATTGGGAGAGGAGCGCCACATCCATGACCGTCACCGACACGCCCGCGTCCGACACGACGTTCCCCGCCATGTCCATGACCGAGGCGCATGCCTTCCTGACGGCCCCGGACGCGCCGTTCGAGATGGAAGAGATGACCATCGACGGGGTGCTTTTGCGCACCTACAAGAACCAGCCGCCCAGCATCCGCGCGGTCTTGGAGCTGGGCCGCGCCCATGGCGACCGGGAATACATCGTCTTTGAAGGTGAGCGCATCACCTTCGAGCAGCATCACCGGGCCGTTGTCCGTCTCGCGCGGGAGCTGAAGGAGATCCACGGGGTCGCCAAGGGGGACCGGGTGGTTCTGGCCATGCGCAACTTTCCCGAATGGTCGGTGACCTTCTGGGCGATCGCCTCCATCGGTGCGGTCGCCGTGCCGCTCAATGCCTGGGGCACGGGGCCCGAGCTTGAATATGGCATCACGGATTGCGGGGCGCGCATCGCCATCCTCGATGAGGAACGGCTCCAGCGCCTGATGCCCCATTTCGACGCCATGGGGCTTGATCATGTCATCGTGGCCCGGGCCAAGGGCGCTGTTCCGCCTTTCGCGGAACGCTTCGAGGATCTTGTGGGGCCCACCAGTGCCTATGGCCGCCTTCCGGACCAGCCCTTGCCGGACGTGGAGATCGCGCCCGATGACAATGCGACGATTTTTTACACCTCCGGCACTACGGGGAAGCCCAAGGGCGCGCTCGGCACCCATCGGAATTTCCTGACCAATTTGATGAATCTGCTGTGCTCCCAGGCGCGCAGCGCGTTGCGCCGGGGCGAGATCCCGCAACAACCGGACCCGGACGGTCCTCAACGGGTGCTGCTGCTCTCCGTGCCCCTCTTCCATGCCACCGGATGCCACTCCATCTTGGTGCCGACCTTGGCCGGCGGCACTAAGATCGTGATGATGTACAAATGGGATCCGCTGCGGGCACTGGAGCTGATCGAGAGGGAACGCTGCAACCATTTCGGCGGCGTGCCGGCCATGGCCTGGCAGGTCTTGGAACATCCTCAGTTCAAGGACTTCGACCTCTCGAGCGTGGAGAGCATCAGCTATGGCGGCGCCCCGGCGGCCCCTGGCCTCGTGCGCCGCATCGGCGAGGAGTTTCCCCATGTCCAGCCCGGCAACGGATATGGCCTGACCGAGATTTCATCCGCCGTCAGCCAGAACGTGGCCGAGGACTACAAGGGCCGCCCCGATAGCGTGGGCTGCGTCTTTCCTGTGAACGAGGCCAAGATCATGGACGAGACCGGCCGGGAGCTTGCCGTCGGCGAAACCGGGGAACTGTGGCTGAAGGGGCCCAATGTGGTGAAAGGCTACTGGAACAAGCCCGAGGCCACGGCCAACACCTTCGAGAATGGCTGGCTCAAATCGGGGGACGTGGCCCGCATGGACGAGGAGGGTTTCATCTACATCCTCGACCGGGCCAAGGATATGCTCATCCGTGGCGGTGAGAACGTTTACTGTGTCGAAGTGGAAGACGCCCTTTACAGCCATGAGGCGGTGATGGACGCAGCCGTGATCGGCATTCCCCATGAGGTCCTGGGGGAAGAAGTGGGCGCCATTGTCCAGGTCACGCCGGGCTCGGCCGTGACCCAGGAAATCCTCCAGGCCCATGTGCGCGAACGGCTGGCCGGCTTCAAGGTGCCCGTACGGATCGATATCCGGGAAGACCCCCTGCCGCGCAACCCGAACGGCAAGATCCTCAAGCGTCAGCTCAGGGACGAATTCCTCGGGGCGTAACACCGGGCATTGGAGAAAGAACGATGACAGGTCATTGCCTGTGTGGTGCGGTCAGCGTCACGATCGACGTCAAGCCGGACTATATCAACGACTGCAATTGCAGCCTGTGCCGCAAGGTTGGTGGCGCGTGGGGCTATTTTCCGTCCGCGTCCGTTGAAACGGCCGGAAAAACCTGCTCCGTCGCGCGTCGCGACAAGAAGACACCCGGTGTCGAGATTCATTCCTGTAAGGTCTGTGCCACAACGACTCATTGGGTCCTGACACCATCCTTCAAGGAACAAAATCCTTCGGCTGATCTTGTCGGGGTCAATATGAGGCTGTTTGATCCCGATGACCTGCAGGGCGTCGAGGTGCGCTTCCCCAACGGCAAGGATTGGGGAGGCGAAGGCCCCTTCGAATACAGGCGGGCTGCCCTCACCATCAGCGAGGATACGCCTTGGTAGCGGCGCAATCGAACCGGTACTGAGTATTACGGAGACGTCTGGTCTTGCCCGATCGCCCGGCGGAACTGGGCGCCGATGACGTCGAACGCGAGGCGGCCGGCCGGAATGATCGGCGCGTAGAACGCAAAATTGTGGATCGTGGTCTCGAAACGCCGTTCCCCGGCAAGGACCCCATTTTCCCTCAGACGGCGGACAAAAAAGCCACCTTCGTCGCGGGCCATGTCATAGCCCGCCGTGATCACCAGGGTCGAGGGCAGGCCGTCGAACCGGCTGGCATCAAGCGGTGACACCTGTGTGCTCGGCGCTTCGTCCTCTTCCAGGTTCAGATATGTCTCCCGCATATGGGTCAGATCCTTGAGGGAGGGCCGGTAGCCGCCAAAGCCGAATTCACGGCGCGACGGGAAGGGCACCGTGTCATCCAATTGCAGATAAGGGGTGATCAGTCCCAGGAAACGCAGGCCCTCATAGTTCGCCCGCCGCCGCCGCACGGCGGTCCCGGCCGCCAGCGTGCCGCCCGCGCCGTCCCCCACAAGACCGATCCGCGTCGGGTCCGCGCCCAGGGCGCCCGCCTTGTCCACGATCCATTCCAAGGCTTCCGTGACATCGTCGAGAGCCGCCGGATACGGATTTTCCGGGGCCAGGCGATAGCCGACGCTGGCCACAACGGCGCCGCAGGACTGGCTCAGGAGCCGGGCGACATGGTCATGGGACTCGATGCTGCCGGCGATGAAGGATCCGCCGTGGCAATACACGATGATCGGCGGCGTCTCCTCTTCCACATCCGCCGGATAGTAGAGCCGGATGGGCGTCTGGTTCTCCGACAGGGGCACATCCGTGTCTTCGACCCGGGCGACGGGCGCGCGTTCGGTTTGCAGCGACCGCCCGGCCGCCTCGATTTCTTCCCGCAGTTCCCGGACGGACAACATATGGAGGGGACGGACATCCGGCCCGGCGACAATCGCGTTCACCGCCGCCGACTGAGGGTCCAGGGGCTTGGCGTCCTGGGCGATCCCGGCGCCCGGCAGAAGGGTCAGAACCGTGCTGCCGGAAGCGGCGGCCAGAAAGGAACGGCGGGACGGATCACGGAACACGACAAACCTCCTGACAAGGACACGACCAGCAATCTGCCCAGTGTTTCACGAAAACGGCCCGACGTCAGGCGCGTTGGGACGTCAGGACGAGAAGCCCCAAAGATCAGGCGTCGCGATTTCCAGACAATTGCCGGCCGGGTCCTGAAAATACAGGGAACGCGCGCCGTTGGGCCACCGGACATCCGAGTCGATGACGACATTGTGGCACGCCAGATGGGCCGTCCAGGCTTCGAGGCGCTCATGACTGTCCCGAAAGGCCATATGGCCCGTGCCCCGCGTGCCGTGGAACGGAATGGGCTGGTCGTTGATGGTCGTCGGGACCGTGGCCGTGGCCGCCGGATTGAACAGGAGCAGCATGCCCGTCCCGCACCGGAAAAAGACGTGGCGGCCCGCTTCCTTGAACGCCAGTTCAAGACCCAGAACCTGGGCATAGAACACTTCCGCCGCCTCGAGATCATCACAATAAAGGACGGTCTCCAGGATGCCTTGCGGTGTCAGGGAAGGGGACGCCGGTTCTTCCGCCAAGGCAGATCACGCGGTGAGAGCGGCTTCGCCGTCGAGCACTGAGGCAACCCCGTGAATCACCGAGGCGATGCGGACGGCGGCCTGGATCTGCTGTGTGCTGAGCCCCGCCTTGCGCAGTTCCGCCTCATGGGCGTCGATGCACATGCCGCAGCCATTCACGGCCGAAACGGCGAGGGACCAGAGCTCGAAATCGACCTTGTCGACGCCCGGATTGCCGATGATGTTCATGCGGAGCTTTGCCGGAAGCGTCTTGTAATCAGGCGCGGACGCCAGATGCACGAAGCGGTAATAGACATTGTTCATGCCCATGATGGCCGCCGCCGCCTTGGCGCCCTGTTTCGCTTCCGGCGAAAGTTGGGCGCCCAGCTCCTCGTCGATTTCCTTGATGACGGTCGCGTTGCGCGAGGCCAATGCAGAGGCCAGGAAGGTGCCGGCCCGCTGTTGGGGGCTCAGGACCTCTTCATTATTGAGCGAAGACAGATTGAGTTTGAGATCCTTGGCATAGTCCGGCAGGTGCTCTTTCAAGGCGTCGATGCTCATGGCGCGGGATCTCCGTCAAATCGGATGTCAAATGGAATAAAGAAAGGCGCGGCCGGGCAGGGTGCCCGGCCACGGAGGATCGGCGGGCTTACGCCGCGAGGGTTTCGCCGCCCACTTCGCGATTGCAGGGGCACAATTCGTCCGTCTGCAATGCGTCAAGGATGCGCAGGATCTCTTTCGGATTGCGACCCACATTCAGGCTGTTGACCGAAACATGCTGAATGACATTGTGCGGATCAACGACGAAGGTCGCGCGCAGGGCAACGCCTTCTTCCTTGTCGCGCACGCCCAGGGCATCCACGAGGGAGCCTTCGCTTAAGGTCTTGGTGTCGGCAAAGGACCACTGGTTCAGTTCCGCAAGGTCGGGATGATCCCGGCGCCAGGCCAGCTTGCAATGCTCATTGTCCGTGCTGCCGCCCATGACGACCGCGTCGCGATCGGCAAATTCGCCGTTCAGCTTGGCGAATTCAACGATTTCCGTCGGGCAGACAAAGGTGAAATCCTTCGGATAGAAGAAGATGATCTTCCACTTGCCGTGGAAGCTCTCTTGTGTGATTTCCTCAAAAGCACTTTCGCCATTTTGCTCGTGCTTCATGAATTTGGGCTTCACGCCCATGACGGAAAATTCTGGAAGCTTTTCGCCAACGCCCAGCATATCGGTCCCTCGTCTCTAGTTTTGCCTGATGAAAAAGGGGTGGGGTACCCCATCACGGTCCACACATGTTTCGTCATGACCCGAGGTCAAGACGTGCGTGGATCTAACGCAGATCTAGGCATTGGGCAAATCGAATATTTGACGCATGATTGATCGATGAAATCGATTAACAACCTTTTCCTGGGAACGCTGCCCACCGTCCGACAGCTGCGCTATCTGGTGGCCCTGCGCGAGGCGGGTCATTTCGGACGGGCGGCGGATGCCTGTGCGGTCACCCAGTCGACTCTGTCGGCGGGCATCCAGGATCTCGAAGCGCTGCTCGGCGTGACGCTTGCGGATCGTTCCCGCCGCCAGGTCAGCCTGACACCCCTGGGTCATGAGCTGGCGGAACGGGCGGCGGGCATCCTGATGGATCTCGACGGTTTGATGGCCCAGGCCCGGGAACCACGACCCCCGCTCACCGGGCCCTTACGCATGGGCATCATTCCGACCATCGCGCCTTTCTTCGTGCCCCGGATCTTTCCGGCTTTGCAAAACGCCTATCCCGATCTTGCGCCGGTGTTGCGGGAGGACCGGACGGCCGACCTCCTCGAGGCGCTTGATGCGGGACGATTGGACGTGGCCCTGTTGGCCCTGCCTTATGCCTTGAGCGGATTGACCGTCGAGGTCCTGTTCGACGACCCGCTTTTGCTCTGTCGTCCTTGCGGGCAGGAGCCTGACGGGCCGGTGCCCTTATCCCATGTGGAAGATGTCGACCTTATCGTGCTTGAAGACGGTCATTGCCTGAGGGATCAGGTCCTGAGCGCCTGTTCCCTTGAGCGCGCGCGGGGTCTGTCGCCTATTCAGGCCACCAGTCTTCATACGCTGGTGCCCATGCTGGCCCATGGGTTGGGACACACGCTCATGCCGCGAATGGCGCTTGATGCCGGTATCCTGTCAGGGATGGCTGTCGAGGCCGTGGAGTTTGCCGACGCCGCACCGGTGCGACAGGTGGCCCTTGTCTGGGCGGGGCGGAGCAGCCGGGACACTGAATTCAAACTGCTTGCTCAGTTTCTGCGCGACAGTTGGACCGCGGGCCGTGACGGAACGGCACCAAATCCGTATAGTGCGGCCGCTGTGACGACGGGTTCGTGAGGGATTGGAGACCACGCATGAGTGAAGCGGCGATTGGATCGGATTGGCGTCCCAATGCGCTCCATTGGGGCATCATCAGCAAGCTCATTCACTGGCTCATGGCCGTGCTGATCATCGGCATGCTCATTATCGGCAATGTCATGACCCGCATGGAGGACAGCGAGTTCAAGTTCGAACTCTATCAGCTCCACAAATCCTTCGGTTTCACCGTCATGGCGCTGGCCCTTGTGCGGCTGTTCTGGCGGGTGCCCAACCCATCGCCGGCCCTGCCGACAACAATGCCGGCCTGGCAGCGCATATGTGCTGATGCCAGTCATTTCCTGCTTTACGGCTTGATGTTTCTCATGCCGCTCACGGGTTGGCTCATGGTATCGGCGTCCACCCTGGGCATTGAGACGCGCTATTTCGATTTGTTCACCGTGCCCCATCTTCTGGAACCGGACGAGGATGTGGAGGAGCGCATGATCCAGGTGCATTCCGCCCTGGCCTGGGCTTTCGTCGCGGTGCTCGTCGCCCATACCGCCGCGGCCGTCAAACACCATCTGGTTGATCGGGACGGCGTCTTCCGGCGCATGTTGCCCGGCAAGGTGACGCCGTAAACATCCTTCTCTGCCACCATGACTTCACTCTGCCCAATGACTTCACACTGAAAGACAAGGGGACTTCCATGGCCATTCGAGTACTGATTGCGTCTGCGGCTCTGTTGCTGACGGCGGGTATCGCCCAGGCGAGCGACTGGACCGTTGACGCGGAGACCAGCACGCTCGGCTTCACCTTCATCCAGGAAGGCAAGGAGATCGAAGGCAAGTTCGACAGCTGGGACGCGGACATCACGTTCGACCCGGAAGATCTCGACAATGCCTCGGCCAAAGTGACGATCGAGATCGACAGCGTCGATGCCGGCTCGCGCAGCCGCACCCGTTCCGCCAAGGGCAAGAACTGGCTCGCCCGCAAGAAGCATCCCCAGGCAACCTTCGAGACGACCACCTTCCGCGAAACCGGGGAGGGGGCTTACGAGGCGGACGCCACGCTCACCATCCGCGACCAGAGCAATCCCATCACCCTGCCGTTCACGCTGGCCTTCGACGGGGACACGGTGAAGATGGTCGGCTCCGTGGCCCTGGACCGCAAAGCCTTCGGCGTGGGCGAGAGCAATGATGACGTCGGGGCCCAGGTGACGGTGAATGTGGATCTGACGGCCACCCGCGCCCCCTAAGCCGCTTTCGGCGCCGGCGCTTCACAACGGAGATGCTCCTGAAGGTCAGCCCAAAGACGCCGTTTGTTCTGCTTGATGATCGTCTGACTGACGGCGGCCGGGCCCGACTGTATCGGGATCCGGCCGACCACATCATTTGTGACGATCCGGCGGACATTCCCGCCGCTCTTGCCCGCATTGACGCTGCCGTGGCGGCCGGACACCATGTGGCGGGCTTTTGCGCCTATGAGCTGGGCTATGCCTTGGAACCCAAGCTCCGCCCCCTGATGCCCATGGATCGGTCCGGACCCTTGATGTGGTTCGGTCTGTTCCGTGCCCCCCAGAGTCTCGATGATCGGGGTGTGGCCCAGTTCCTCACCCAATCGATGATCTCGGGCCACCGGCTCGAAGATCCGACACCGGCCGTTACGTGGGAAACCTATGAACAGGATCTCCGGCGCATCCACGACTGGATCCGGGCCGGGGACGTGTATCAGATCAACTACACGTTTCCCCTTCGCTTTTCTGTGCATGGCGATCCCCTCTCCCTTTACGCGGCCCTGCGGGCCCGCCAACGGGTGCGTCATGGGGCCCTGATCAACACGGGGTCAAGCCATATTCTCTCCCTGTCCCCGGAACTCTTTTTTGAAAGTGACGGCACGGTCCTCCGCACCCGGCCCATGAAGGGCACGGTCCGACGTGGGCAAGGGACCCGCGAGGACGTGGCGCTCGCGGCGTGGCTGCGGGCTGATCCCAAATCCCGGGCCGAAAATCTGATGATCGTTGATCTCCTGCGCAATGATGTGGGGCGATTGGGGCAAATCGGATCGGTGCGTGTGCCGCATCTCTTCACGGTGGAGACCTATCCCACGCTCCACACCCTGACATCCACGGTCGAGGCAAGGCTTGACGGGACGCCAAACCCGGCACGCATGCT
>CAZFWG010000026.1:0-9821 GCA_964522525.1 uncultured Alphaproteobacteria bacterium
TGAACTGGCCGACCATCCGGGTCAATCTGGACAGCCATATCAGCCGGATCGATCTCGTCGGCAAGGACGCGATCGTCCTGCGCGACGGCAAGCAGGTGACGGAATTCCGCGAGGGCATTCTGCCCTGGGCGCTCCAGCACCCCACCGCGCTCGTCTTCGACGAATATGACGCGGGCCGGGCGGATGTCATGTTCGTCATTCAGCGCGTGCTTGAGGTTTCCGGCCGCCTGACCCTTCTCGATCAGAACCGGGTCATTACGCCGCATCCCGCTTTTCGCCTCTTCGCCACGACCAACACGATCGGTCTGGGAGACACGACCGGCCTCTATCACGGGACCCAGCAGATCAACCAGGGCCAGATGGACCGCTGGAGCATCGTCACCACCTTGAATTATCTGCCCCATGACGATGAGGTGGAGATCGTGCTGGCGAAATGTTCCGACTACAACACCAATGAGGGGCGCGATGTCGTGTCCTCCATGGTGCGGGTGGCGGACCTGACCCGGGCGGCCTTCATGGCGGGGGATCTCTCCACGGTGATGAGCCCGCGCACGGTGATCACCTGGGCGGAGAACGCGTCCATCTTCAACGATGTGGGCTTTTCGTTCCGGCTGACCTTCCTCAACAAATGCGACGAACTGGAGCGTCCCACGGTGGCGGAGTTCTACCAGCGCTGTTTCGGTGACGAATTGCCGGAATCGGCGGCGCGGGTCGTCATGGGCTGACACCATGACCAATGGCACGTCCAAGACTGCCGTCGAGGAAGCTCTCGATCGCTTCAAACGTGCGATCGAGCAGGCCGTGCGGACCATCGCCGAGGATCCGGATCTCCAGGTGACCTTCGGCGCCGATCCGCCCGGACTACGCGGCGACAAGATCCGTCTGCCCGAACCCCAGGGGCCGATGAGTTCCCAAGACGTGGCCTGCCTGCGGGGGGAGGCCGATGCCCTTGCCCTCAAAGCGGCGCACCATGACGAAGGCGTTCATGACCGGTTGATCCCGACCGGGGGCAATGCCCGGCGCATTTTCCAGGCCATCGAACAGGCGCGCATCGAATCCCTCGGCACCAATGCCATGCCGGGGGTTGGCGACAATCTGACGGCGGTGATCGAGCGGGATTGCGACAAGCGCGGTTATGCCCGCGTGACCGATCGCCAGGATGTTCCGTTGGGGGAGGTTTTGGGCCTGCTCGTGCGCGAATATCTGACCGGCCGGCCGATCCCCGAAAGCGCCAAGGGCATGGTCGACATGGTCCGCCCCTGGATCGAGGAGAAGGCGGGCGACGATCTGCGACGTCTGGCCAACAATATCGGCGACCAGGACGCCTTCGCCCGTGTTGTGCGTGAAATCATCGCCGATCTCGATCTGGGCGATGAGCTTGGGGAAAGCTCCGAGGAGCATGACGACGCCGGCGAACAGCAGGAATCCGACGATGCGGATTCGGGCGAGGAACAGGACGGCAGCGACAGCGCCGAAGCCCAGGGAAGCTCTGGCGAGGAAGCCGAGATCCGGGAAGGGGAAAGCGAGGACGGCGAGGAACAGGCCGTCCAGGTCGAGCTGGATGAGCGCCTCGAAGCGCAGGAAACGGACGAATTAGGCGAGGGGCCCCAGCCCTATCGGCCTGACTCCGCGACCGCCGAGCCCGATCGTCAGCCTGCCTATCGGGTCTATACCAGCGCCTATGACGAGATCATTGCAGCCGTAGACCTGTGCGATGCCGATGAGTTGCAACGGCTGCGCGCTTATCTCGACCAGCAGCTCCATGCCCTGCAAGGTGTCGTGACCCGTCTGGCCAATCGGCTCCAGCGTCGCCTGCTCGCCAAGCAGAACCGCAGCTGGGAGTTCGATCTGGAGGAAGGGCTTCTCGACGTGGCCCGGCTCAGCCGGGTGGTCACGGATCCCTTGTATCCCCTGTCATTCAAGATGGAGCGGGATACGGATTTTCGGGATACGGTCGTTTGCCTCCTGCTCGACAATTCCGGGTCCATGCGCGGTCGCCCGATCACGGTCGCGGCCATGTGCGCCGATATTCTGGCCCGCACACTCGAGCGTTGCGGGGTCAAGGTCGAGATCCTCGGCTTCACCACACGGGCCTGGAAGGGGGGCGCGTCGCGGGAGAACTGGCTCGCCGACGGCAAGCCGTCCTCGCCCGGCCGGCTCAATGATCTGCGCCATATCGTTTATAAGTCCGCGGATGAACCCTGGCGGCGGGCGCGCAAGAACCTGGGCCTGATGATGCGCGAAGGCCTTCTGAAAGAGAACATCGATGGTGAGGCGCTGTTGTGGGCCCATGACCGTCTGCTCGCGAGGCCCGAACAGCGCCGTATCCTGATGGTCATCTCCGACGGGGCGCCGGTCGACGATTCCACCCTGTCGGTCAATCCCGGCAACTATCTGGAGCGGCACCTGCGGGATGTGATCCGCTATGTCGAGGATCGCTCGCCCGTGGAACTGATCGCGATCGGCATCGGGCATGATGTCACGCGCTACTACAAACGCGCCGTGACCATTGTGGACGCGGAGCAGCTCGGCGGTGCGATGACCGACAAGCTCGCCGAACTGTTCGATGAGGAGGCGCCGCAGGCCATGCGCCGGGACCCCCGGGCGAACAGCAGCGGTGGCGGTGGACAAGCGCCTATCCGCCCCCAAGAAATGAAACCGCCGCCGGAGGAAAAGGACGCCTGACGGTTTTCCGGCGTCCCCTCCGTTTTCGGCCCGTCAAGCGTTCAGATGCTCGGCAAAGAAGGCCGAGGTCCGCTCCCAGGAGAGCGCCGCGTCCGTCTCGTCATAGCGGGCGGACGTGGGATTGGCGAAGGCGTGGTCCGCCTCATACCAATGGACCGTCAAGGGTTTCTCCGCGCTCGCCATATTGGCCTCGAAACCGCGCACCATCTCCTCATTGATGAACCGGTCCTGGGTGGCGAAATGGCCGAGCACGGGTCCTTTCAGGGTGCGCAGATCCTCAACCTCGCGGCGCACATTGCCGTAATAGATCACCGTCGCGTCCACCGGGCTTGCCATGCTGGCGGTCAGGGACCAGCCGCCGCCGAAACACCAGCCCACGGTGCCGACCTGATCGGTCGTGCCGCTTTGGGCACGCAGCCACGCGATCCAGGCGGTGGTGGTGGCGCGGCCCTGGTCCTGGTCGACGGACCCGGCGAGCCGGCCCGCTTCGCTGCGTTCTTCCGTGACGGCGCCGTCATAGAGATCGATGGCCAGGGCCATATAGCCCTGGCGTGCGAAATCCCGCGCCACGGCCTTGATCTGGTTGTTCAATCCCCACCATTCATGGATCAGCATGACAGACGGGGCGGTATCGGCCTCGGGCCGCGCCAGGGCGGCGGAAACGGTGCGGCCGTCAGCGGTTTGCACACTGACCGTTTCAAGTTCGGCGGCGGCCGCGCGGGCCAGGGCCGGGTCGGCCAGGACGGCGGCGAGGGGCGTGACGGCCGCACCCTGGACCAGGCTGCGGCGGGTCAAACCGGAAGGGCGGGCACTTGAGAGAGCGTCCATGGCAAGGGTCCTCCTGAACATGGTGATTGAGATCGTTTGATGATGGGGCCTCTGTCGGGCCTGTCCCATGACGAGGGCTGGAGCATAGCATCGGCCTTGACAGCAGATCGATCCCGGCGCATTCGACGTCCTGTTTTGCGGACATTGAAAGGAACGAAGGAGCGTTCGAATGATCCTGTGTCGCGCTTTCCCCATGGGCCCGGCGTTCGCCGTGCTGGCCTCGGCGTTCCTGGTTCTCGTTTTCGTGAGGACACCCTCCGCCCATGCGGACGGCACCCCTTTCGACGTGGCCGTCACGCCCGTGCCGCTTTCCGAACAGGATCCGGACCTGACCCGGGTGGGCGCCTTGACCTATCGCGGGGGGCTCGTCCTTGAATCGGGCAAGCGCCGTTTCGGCGGCATATCGGGCCTGTCCATCGATCCGCAGACCAATAAAGCCGTCATGGTGACGGATGCCGGCACCTGGATCGATGGTGACGTGGTGCTGGAAGAGGGCCGCCTCGTCGGTTTCAGGAATGCCCGTCTGGCGCCCCTGCGCGATGCCACGGGCAAGCCGATTTCGGGCAAGAGCAAGGCGGACGCCGAGGCACTCCTGCGCTGGGGCGACAGCTTCCTTGTCTCCTTCGAGCGGGACCATCGCATCTGGCGCTATGACGTGGCGGGGGCGGGCGCGCCTTTCGCGTCTCCGGCACAGGAAATTCCGTTGCCGTCTGATTTCCGTGGGATTCCCGGCAACAAGGGCCTCGAAAGTCTGGCCCGGCTCGACGAGACGCTGGTCCTGATGACCGAGCGGGCCCTCGATGCGGACGGACGGACAAAGGCCTGGATGGCGCCGGGTTTTGTGGCCACCGGGGCGGGCGCCCCTGACTATGCGTCTTTCCGGCTCGAGACGGATGCGCCTTTTTCCCCCACCGATATGGCCGTATTGCCGGACGGCGATCTTCTGATCCTGGAGCGGCACTACTCCCCCTTGAGCGGGGTGCGCATCCAGGTGCGGCGCCTGTCCGGATCGGCCCTCGCGCCCGGCGCCGTCGCGACGGCACAGCTGTTGGCGCGCTTGGGTCCTGAATTGACGATCGACAATATGGAAGGGCTCGACGTGGTCACGGGTCCGGAAGGCCGCATCCACCTCTTCATGGTGTCCGACGACAATTTCAATGTCGCACAGCGCACCCTGTTGTTGATGTTCGAATTGAACGCGGATCCGAACTGATCCCTCAAGCCCCGCCAAAGCCCGGCTGGGGACGGACGGCGGCGCGCAGCGCCATATAAGGCAGCAGCATGAACAGCGCCATGATCAGTTTGACGACCAGATCGACGCCCATGCGGTTGAGCCACGGGTGATCCGTGCCCGCATGGGCAATCCCGTAATAGAGAATGACGAACAGGGCCGCGCCACCCGCAGCACCCCACCAGGGGGCGGCATACCACCGGGGACCCCGGGTCAGGTCGAACATCATGACCCCGGCAAGGTGCCCCAGAAACAAGGCAACCACGAAGGCGGACAGAACCCGCGCGCTGGGCAGGGTCCCACCGGGCAGGCCGTCCGGTCCCAGTTCATTGACCATATAAAAACCCACCGCCCCCAGCACGATCCAGGAGACAAAGACCAGAGTGGTGGTGAAACTCGGTCCATAGGCCCGATTGGTCAGATTGAGAACAAGGAAGCTCAGGCACAGGATCCAGTGGCCCTGGCCGAGCCAGTCGCTTGGTTTCTCGGTTCCGCCGAGGAGGCCGTCCAGAAAGGCCGAGGGTTCGCCCAAGGTCGTGTAACTCGCCAGCATCACGAGGCTGAGGGCGCAGAGCGGAAAAATCATCCGCACCAGAATTTTGAATGTTCCCAGCGTACTCGGCGCTGACTTCGCCGGATTGATCCGGGACCGGATGACACGATACCCCATGGCCGCCGCGCAATGCTCCCCTCACGCAAACCAGATGGCGAATAAAGGGCTGCAACCCCATGCCGCGAGAATATCCACAGATGGGTTCGGGCGCGAGGTGGAATTTCGCGCCATGTGTCCAATTTGTCGCAGTTGGGATGCTCAGGGGCGCGGGTGTGCGGGCGGGGGCGTGGCCGGGATCCGCTGGGCCCGGCACGGGCGCGCAAAAAAGCCGCCCCGGGACAAGGCGGCTTTCGGACCGTTCGTCGATCGCGCGCGCGAGGAGGGGTTCAGCCCTCGACCGTGCGGGCCTTTTCGATCTCGCGCTTCATCTTCTGGGCGCGGGTGGAGAGCTGCTCCTTGCGTGCCTTGAGAAGGAACGCGTCGAGCCCGCCCACATGGTCGACGGACCGCAGCGCGTGGGCGCTGACACGCAGCCGGATCTGCTTTTTCAGCGTGTCACTGATCAATGTCACCGTGGACAAATTGGGCAGGAAGCGCCGCTTTGTCTTGTTGTTGGCGTGGGAGACGAGATTGCCCACCATCGGGCCCTTGCCCGTCAATTCGCACCGGCGGCTCATGGCCTTAACTCCTGACTGCGCGCATGGTGTCGTCCCCTTGAGACGCCTTCGTCATGCGGTGATCATCCTGAATGGGCCCGCAAGCCTTTGCTGAACCGGACCCGACTGAAAGGGCATCGCCTCCGCCTGAACAACAACGGGGTCCGCAAACCGGAGGCCCATGGACCGTTCCCCCAATGGGCGGCTCCAAAGGCACAACGTCATTGTTATGGGCTGAATGCTCGGTATCTCGACCATCGTGTCAAAATACGGGGAGGATGCAAACCTTCCAAGCACCAGAAGCCGGGGATTTACCCGGCCCTGCCTTCTCCGTCAAGATGGGAACGCGGATCTTGGCGAGAAACAACATGCGTCCCCCGCAATTTTCCACCAGAATGCGCCCCGTCTCATTCCAATAAGCCTCATCTCAATCAGCCCGGTCACGTCCCATGCGCTTTCAGCCCTCCTGCCGTCTCGCTCCTCCCTTTTGGGTCAAGTCCTCGATGGTCCTGCTGCCCCTGCTTGTCACGGTCCTGATCGGGGTCGCTTCGCCCGCCTTGGCGGACAAGCCCACGGCCCCGATCGACATGACGGTGGAGTACAAATTCACCCTGCTCGGCATTTCCATCGGCGGGGTGCGCCTGGAGGCCAAGGTGAAGGATGGCCGGTACATGGCCATCTCCAATCTGCGCACGGGCGGTCTTGCCGATTTCCTGTTCAAGTCACGCTATGTAGTTTTGGGGCTTGGACGCATCAGCGATGAGGGCGCGGTGCTGCCGAGCCGCTATGACAGCGACTATGTCGGGCGCAATTCCTTCAAGCGGGTCAATATGATCTTCGATGATGCCGGTATTCCGAACCCGGTCGCGGCCGATCCGACCTATGGCGTCCTTCTGATCAAATATCCGGTGGGTCCGGAGGAAAAGCGCGGGTCGGTCGATCCGGTCAGTGCCTGGATCCATTTCCTGACCGGCGTGTCGGCGAGTGAGGAGCAGCCTTGTGGGCAAGCCATTCCCGTCTTTGATGGACGCCGCCGCTACGATCTGGAGATCTCCTATCGCAAGGACGAAAAAGTCCGGATCGGCGGCGGGAAGATCTATAATGGCCCGAGCCACCGGTGTAATTTTCTGTACAAGCCCGTCGCCGGTTTCAAGCCGAAGCAGATGGATGAGGACACGTTGCCCATCCCGCCGATCGAGGCGTGGATTGCGCCCATGACCACGCCGTCGGGCGAAAAGGTCCTCATCCCCGTGAAGGTTCAGGCCGATGCGCCCGTCGGCAAGATCAAATTTAAGCTCCTCGAGATCAACTTTGATCCGGTGAAGGACGAGCTGCTGTTTTCCCAAGGTGAGGGGGGCGTTCAAAAACAAGGTGTTGCCGAGTCCGCCGGCGGGTAAGGCCGACCCTTGCAAAAACGCCCTGAAAGACCCAAGGTGCGCGTCGCGGTTCAACGGCCGGTCGCCTTGCGGATATGGCCATTGCCTTTGCTGAAAATCGAAAACAACGCGCCCTGATCCATGACACGTTCCGAAGCGTCTGCCATCGCCGCAGCCCCCGGGGGCAAGGTGACCGCCGTTCTTGGGCCGACCAACACCGGGAAAACCCATCTGGCCCTCGATCGCATGATGGGTCACGAGAGCGGCATGATCGGGCTGCCCCTGAGGCTTCTCGCCCGGGAAATCTATGACCGGATCGTCAGCCTTAAAGGCGTCGGCGCGGCGGCACTGATTACTGGTGAAGAGAAGATCATCCCGGCAGACGCACGATTTTTCGTGTGCACGGTCGAAGCCATGCCCCTCGACCGGGAGGTTTCCTTTCTCGCCGTCGACGAGATCCAGCTATGCGCCGATCCGGAACGGGGTCATGTGTTCACGGATCGGCTGCTCCATGCCCGAGGCAGTTCCGAGACCATGTTTCTCGGCGCCGAGACCATGCGCAATGTGATCCGCACCTTGTTGCCCCAGGCAAAGTTCATTACACGGACGCGGTTTTCCGAATTGACCCATGCGGGCTCGCGCAAATTGAGCCGCTTGCCCCGCCGGTCCGCGATCGTGGCCTTTTCGGCGGAAGCGGTTTATGGCCTTGCTGAAGTCATGCGGCGGCAACGGGGCGGGGCAGCCGTGGTGATGGGCGCGCTTTCGCCGCGCACCCGCAACGCGCAGGTCGATCTCTATCAATCGGGCGATGTGGATTTCCTGGTGGCGACCGACGCCATCGGCATGGGCCTCAACATGGACGTGGATCATGTCGCCCTGGCCTCTCTCCGGAAGTTCGACGGCTCAACCGTCCGCCCCTTGAGGGCCCATGAAATCGGTCAGATCGCCGGGCGGGCCGGGCGCTATCTCAATGACGGGACCTTCGGCACGACGGGCGACGCCGCGGATCTCGATCCCGATCTCGTGGAACAGATCGAATCCCACCGCTTCGATCCCGTGCGCGTCGTGCAATGGCGCAATCGGGACCTGGATTTCGGATCCCTCGAGGCCCTGATCGAGAGCCTTGAAATGCCGCCGCCGGTCAAGGGATTGGCGCGGGCGCGGGTCTCGAGCGACTATCTGGCGCTCGGACGGATGGCCGAAGACATGGTGATCCGCGAATCCCTCGAGGGTCGTGCCGACCTGGAGCGGTTGTGGAGCGTGTGTCAGATCCCGGATTTCCGGAACATGTCCCTTGAGGAACATGTTGTCCTGCTGACCACCATCTACAAGAACCTGCTGGATCACGACAATCGTTTGCCGGCGGATTGGTTGGCCGGGCATCTGGACCGGCTGGACCGCACGGAAGGGGATATCGACACTCTGTCCATGCGGATCGCCCATGTGCGCACCTGGACCTTCGTGACCAACCGGGCCCAGTGGCTCGACGATGCCGACCATTGGCAGGAACGGGCGCGCGCGATCGAGGACAAGCTCTCCGATGCCCTCCATGAGGGCCTGACCCAGCGCTTCATCGACAAGCGCACCAGCCATCTGATGCGCAGCCTTCAGCTCAAGGATGATCTCGTATCCGAGATCTCGGCGGAAGGCGAGGTGACGGTCGAGGGGCACTATGTCGGCAAGCTCCAGGGCTTCCAGTTCGTGCCCGATCCCCGCGCCGGCGGCCTCGACGGCAAGGCGCTGCGTTCGGCGGCGGCCAAGGCCCTGCGCACCATGATCGGGGCCCGGGCGGCCCAGCTCGTCGGCGCGCCGGACACGGCCATCGAACTTTCCGACCATGGCCGTTTGTGGTGGCAGGGGGATCCTGTCGCCCGCCTTGCTCCGGGCGCGGATGGCCTGTCGCCAAAGGTTGTGATCATGGGCGACGGGGACCTGGAGACGGCCGAGCGGGAAGCGCTCGAGGCCCGCCTCACCAAATGGGTGACGGCGCATATCGCCCGGATCCTGGCGCCGCTTCTCGATTTGCGTGAAGCGGTCAATGCGGACACGGGCGGAGACGATGCGCCGGTCTCCGCCGATCAGATCGTCGGCGGCGTGGCCCCGCTCACGGGCCTTGCACGGGGCATCGGCTTTCAGCTTGTCGAGAATTCCGGTGTCCTCGACCGCCGGGACGTCAGCGATCAGGTACGCCAGCTCGATCAGGATGGCCGCGCCCATCTGCGCCGCTTCGGGGTCAGGTTCGGCCAGTTCTCGATCTTCATTCCGGCCCTGCTCAAGCCCGTGCCGGCCCGTTTGCTGGTCACGCTCTGGGGCGTGCACAATAACCGCTTCAGTGAAGCCCAGGATCCGGATCGTCCGCCTCCGGCGGTCCCGTCGCCCGGCCTGTGCTCCGTGCCCATTGATGCGAGCGCCGACAAGGGGTTTTATGCCGCCGTCGGTTTCCGCATGTGCGGGCTTCGGGCGGTGCGCATCGACATGCTGGAGCGCCTCGG
>CAZFWG010000026.1:9921-51420 GCA_964522525.1 uncultured Alphaproteobacteria bacterium
CCTGCGCTGCCTGAAGGGACCTTCAAGGCGACGTCGGAAATGATGTCGATTGTGGGCTGCAGCGGCGAGGAGTTCGAAGGCATCCTGAAGGCGCTCGGTTACCGGCGCCAGACCCTCAAGATGGAGGGCGACGAAGCGGAGGAACTCGTCGTGTGGCGGCCGGCGTCGCGCAAGGATCGGGCCCGCGGTCCCCGGCGTGAGGGCGGCCCGCGGCAACAGGCCCGACCCCAGGATCGGTCACGACCGGGTCACCACAAGACCGGTGCCGGTCGTCCGGACACGCAGAACCGGGACAATGGCAAGGGCCGGGGCGGACGCGGTCCCGGCAAGGCCGTGGCCGAGCGGTCCGGAAAACCGCCCCGTCGCTCCGAAGGCGGACGGACGGACAAGGGCGGGCACGACCGGCGCGGCAATCGCGGCGTTGCAAGTCATGGCCACAAATCCCGCAAAGAACCCGCCTTTGATCCGGATTCTCCCTTTGCCGTTCTGGCGGCGCTCAAAAAGGGTGACACGCCGTGACCGGCGAGATGCCGGATTCCCAACGGATCGACAAATGGCTCTGGTACGCGCGCTTCTTCAAAACCCGCAGTCTGGCGGCCAAGGTGGTGGCGAGCGGCAAGGTGCGCGTGACCGTGGGTGAGGCCCGACCCCAACGCGTGCTCAAGGGATCCCAACTGGTGCGTTGTGGGGATGTGCTGACCTTTTCCCATGGGGCTGAAATCCGTGTCGTGCGCGTCAAGGCGACGGGCCTGCGGCGCGGGCCGGCCTCGGAGGCCCGCCTGCTTTACGAAGATGTGACCAGCCGGTCCGAGAACCCGCCCGCACCGAAACCATTGTCGGTGGCCCCGTCGGCGCCGGAACGTCCCGCCGGTTCCGGGCGGCCCACCAAACGGGATCGTCGGGCCATCGATCGGATCATGAACGCGGCACCGGACAGTGCGAAAACCCGCAATTGACTTAGGGTTGTTGGCACGCAGGAGCCGTGATACGGCACAAGAATGTTGAATACGCTGAAATCTCTGTTTGCACGCGACGGCGAACCGGCGACGCCCGAGGGACCGAAACGCCACTATGTCGCATCGGCGGCCCTGCTCGTTGAGGCGGCCCACCTGGATGAGACCTATGGCGAGCAGGAGCGGACCGTTATTCGCCGTGTGCTGACGGAACGGTTCGGCCTGGCGACCGACGAGGCCGATGCCTTGCTCGAAGCTGGCGAAAGCGCCCAGGAAGCCTCCGTTCAGCTCTATGGTTTCACGCGCGATATCAAGGAAAACCTCGCGCCTGAAGACCGGGTCGATGTGATCGAAATGTTGTGGGAGGTCGCCTATGCCGACGGCGTCCTCCACGACTATGAAGCCCATCTGGTGCGCCGGGTTGCCGGCCTTATATATGTGAGTGATCGGGACCGCGGCGACGCGCGCAAACGTGTTCTTGACCGTCTGGGCCTGGAAGAAGGATAAAAACGCGGCGCGGTGTCAGGACAATACCGAGGGATGAGATTCACCCTGACCTTCGACCACCTCGCTTTCTTGCATGGATTGAGACGACCCCGCTGATCGGGAGCCGCGCACTACTCTTGCGGCAATGAGGAGTAAGTCATGACCTATATCGTCACGGATGCCTGTATTCGTTGCAAATATATGGACTGCGTGGAGGTCTGCCCCGTCGACTGTTTCTACGAGGGCGAAAATATGCTCGTCATTCATCCCGATGAGTGCATCGACTGCGGCGTCTGCGAACCGGAATGCCCGGTGGACGCGATCAAGCCCGACACCGAAAGCGGTCTTGAGAAATGGCTCGAAGTGAACACCAAATTCGCAGTGAGCTGGCCCAATATCACGGTCAAAGGCACGCCTCCCGCCGACTCCAAGGAATTCGAGGACGTCGAAGGGAAGTTTGAGAAATATTTCAGTGAAAAACCCGGTGAGGGGTCCTGACCGGGAGCCCCGGTCACTGGCCTGATTCGGCGATCTTTATTCTCGCAACACCCAGATCGGCTTCGATCGACTGCCTTCGGCAGGACGAAACCACTAAGTGTTTTCGCATGTTACTGGGGGATCACCGATGTCTTGCGAGCCGGTTGATTAGTATACCTTTCCATTTTCTGAGTTTTGTGATAATCCTATGAAACCTTATCAACGGTCGTAAGGCATTTTTTCAGGAGCGAGCGACGCGGGGTTCCCTTCAGATGAAGGGTTCCACGGGTGCATTTTTGTCGCTTGGTCCTTTTCGGGCAGTGCCTGACAGGCGGAAAACATCCGCATTCCTCGGTGCGGGGCTGGCCTGTTTGTGACGTCGTGCCGATCGACACAACGAAGGGTGACACGGCGATCCCGGACCCAGGGTGACTTGGATCAATTGGGAGCCTGGGAAAAAGGGCTCTCTTGCATCAGCTTTCGCTGATCTTTGCCTCGTCGCACGATCGATGTGCCGGAAATCATGGCGCAGATCGGGGCGATGATCGGGACGGATAGCAATGGGCCGCTGTGGCTCCAGTTGTGCCGTGTGACGACTTGGCCCCGTAATGCCGTAGCGCGTATCCGGGGCCAGGACAAGGATCCGATCTGTATCGAGAGCGTTTCCGACAGCAGGAAATGCGGACAGTCCTCAGGAACGAGAGTGAAACATGGCGAAGACACAGAAGAAGACGATTGGACGGGACTTCAAGGCGAATGATTACGTGGTGTATCCGGCCCACGGGGTCGGCCAGATTGTCGCCGTTGAGGAGCAGGAAATCGTCGGAACGACCATGGAGCTCTTCGTCATCACCTTCGTCAAAGACAAAATGACGGTGCGGGTGCCGACCGCCAAGGCCAAGACCGTGGGCATGCGCCAACTCTCGAGCCCCGAAGTGGTCAGGGATGCGCTCGACACGCTGCGCGGCCGCGCCCGGATCAAGCGCACCATGTGGAGCCGTCGCGCCCAGGAATACGAAGCTAAGATCAATTCCGGCGATCTGATCTCCATCGCGGAGGTCGTGCGCGATCTTCATCGCGGTGGGGGACAGCCCGAGCAGTCCTACAGCGAGCGCCAGCTCTATGAAGCCGCGCTCGACCGCATGGCCCGCGAAGTGGCCGCCGTCGAAGCGATCGACGAGCAGGCCGCGATCGAGCGGGTGGAAACCGCGCTTCAACGGGAAGCCGCCTGATCCCAGGCGTCAAAGACCTTTGTTTTCTAGGGCCGCCGGTGCTTTGCCGGCGGCCCTTCGCTTTGAGGCTCCTGGCGTAAGCGGTGGCTGCCGTTCTTGGCCGACACCGGCAATCCCGGTCGATCGCGACAGGCTGATCCGGGACGCGGATCCGACCGTATTCATGAACAGATTAGAACAGATGGAGCTTCCATGACGTCCATCGACACGGTCGAATCCCAACGGGCAAACCGCCAGTTTTACAAGCGGGCCATGAAGGTCGCGCTTCTGGAACCGGAGCATGAACTTGCTTTGGCGAAGGCGTGGCGGGATGACAAGGATGAGGCCGCTCTCCACGAATTGACCACCGCCTATATGCGTCTGGTGATCGCCATGGCCGCGCGGTTTCGCACCTATGGCCTGCCGATGGGCGATCTGGTCCAGGAAGGCTGTGTCGGCCTGATGCAGGCGGCTGCCCGCTTCGAGCCTGAGCGGGAAGTGCGCTTCTCCACCTACGCCACCTGGTGGATCCGGGCCGCGATCCAGGACTATGTGCTGCGCAACTGGTCGATTGTCCGCACTGGGACGACGGCTGCGCAGAAGTCGCTGTTTTTCAACTTGCGCCGGCTGCGGGCCTTGATCGCCGATGGTGCCCAGCCCCACCTGTCGCCGGAAAGCCGCGCGGCCATTGCCCAGAAACTCAATGTTTCCGTTTCCGACGTGGAAATGATGGAAGGGCGCCTTGCCGCGGCCGACCGCTCGCTTAACGCGCCCATGGGCGAGGATGGCGAAGCGGAGTGGCAGGATCTGATTGCCGATGATCGGCAAAATCCCGAAAACGACGCCGTCGACAGCGAGGACAGGCGCCGCCATGCCCGGCTGCTGGGCGAGGCACTTGCACAGCTCAATCCCCGTGAGCAGGAAATCATCCGGGATCGCCGCTTGGGTGACGACAACATCACCCTGGAGGCCTTGGGCCGGCGCATGGGCATCTCCAAGGAACGTGTGCGCCAGATCGAGCACCAGGCCCTCAAGAAACTGCGCCGAGCACTTCTCGACCGGGTAGGGGATCCGGTGGCCGCGGGCCTCGTCTCTGAAGGCGTCTACACCGACTGATCAATCCTTTTGCCAAGGCAGCCGACCCGCGACCATATGGTCGGCGATCAACACGGCATTGGCCGGCAAATGGCTGGCGACCCGTTCGAGCGCGGCCCAGAATGGGTTCTTCCGGAAAACGCTCCAGGGGCTCGTCGAACAGCCGGACGATTCAATGGTTATGGTTGTCGTCCCTTCAGACCCAATGGCATGGGGAACCGGCGGGAGCGCCGATGTCTGAGGGACCAGTCCAAGACCGGAACAACGGCCATGCCGGGCGCGCCATTCCCAATCCGGGGAGTGAGGGCCACTGGGAATTCGTCGAGATCATCGCGTAAGGAACGCCAGGCATCGAGGGGGATCAGCCCCATGAGCCGGCTCGGGTCAGGCGAGCGGAACCAGCCCATGGAAAAGGCCGCAAGCCCCAGAAGGAAGACGGCGATGAGAGTCCGGAACGCTCCTTCCCCACCGGGGCCGAGGGCCAGCACGGACAAAACCGCGACCGCCAGAAAAAAGAGCGCGATGCGGATGAATTTCAGGCCCGCATTTACCGTGCGAAAGCCAAGAGTGACATAGTGGTCCGCCGCATAGGCGTCTGCCGCTTCGGCCGTGAACCGTCGCGGGTTGCCGACATAGGCGCGCAGGCGTTCCAGGGCCACGGGCGAAAGGGGATTGTCTTGCAAAGGCCCGGCGATGTGACGGTTGAATGCATCGACGCCCAGGCGATAGGCCGCCGGGGCATCGCGCATGATGGTCCTGATCTGGATCATTTCCCGGTTGGAGGGCCGCTGTCCCCAGACGGCCGCCGCGACGGCCCGGTAGAGTTCCAGCAAAAGAACCGGCGGCATGGCCTCATGGTTCGCCCGCGCCATGATCAGAGACCCCAACAGGCCGATGCCGAACGGGGTCAGGAACAAGGGGGCATAGCTCGCTTTGTGAAAGGGCGCGAGCTGATCGGCAATTTCCGCGACCAGTCGTCCCGTCGCGCCGGTCAGGGGTGTGCCTGGATCTGAGAAAAGATCCGTTTCCGGACCGAGGCGTTGCGCCAGGGCGCTTCGGTCCGCCTCGACGGTCGCCCGAAGGGCTGGTGCCACGTCCCGGCGGCGGATTGATGCAGGCCGGGCCGGATCTCCGAAGGGGCCGCGTGCGGACTGTTCCTTGAGTGTTGTTTCCAGACGCGCGCGCGCGGCGCCAAGGTCGAACACGAAATGAACGGCGTGGAGCTTGAGGGGGTGGGGCAATACGGCAAGCCCGTTCCAACGGGCCACGATCTGCGCAGGGGATCGGCGCGCGGCCGCGATTTTGCGCTCGCCCCGCGCAAGGCCGCGATGCGACACGACATAGAGATACCCGCTGCCCATGCTCCCGAGAGTCCCCAAATCGGTCCCTGATCCGGCAATGCCCCCATCGCCGTGCAGGCGCCGGCCCGCACCTGTGACATAACGGTAACACTGCGTTTCATTTTGGGAAAGGGCCGGTTTCGCGGCTTTTTAGGCGTCTCTTGACCCTTTTGGGCGATGGGCTGCAACGCGCGTCGTTTGATGCTATAGCCCTCAAGCGCGTCCCCGTAGCTCAGCAGGATAGAGCAACAGATTCCTAATCTGTAGGTCGCAGGTTCGAATCCTGCCGGGGACACCAGAGCCCCCGTCGCGCATGCCTGCGACAGGGTGCACGACAGCCCACGATCATCCATTAAACTCGTTTTAAGACGCATTCGGCCAATTGTACCCCAGCGGCGCGGGCCTCTTGCCGCTCCATTTTGGGCAGGTGGTGCGGCGATGCGTTCACTCAAAATCACAATTCCGAATATCAAGATCTTCAAGGGCGCGATCCACGAACGGTTGATTGCCGTGGTGGCGATCCCCATGCTCGGACTGGTCGGGCTGACCTTCAATGTCGTCTCGGACAAATGGACCTATGCGCGGGATGAGGCCGCCCAGTTGCCCACCCTCGCCCTGGTGCGCGACGCCGGATCCCTGATCCATGCCCTTCAGGGGGAACGGGGGGCATCGGTGGGGCTGCTGACCTCCCGAGAGAAATCCCGGTTCCGCGAAGCCCTGGAATCCTATCGGAGTGAAACGGACAAAAGGGCGGCCATCTATCATGCGTCCCTTGCTGCGGTCACGGGCCCGGACGGACACACGGATCTCGGCGGCTTTCCCCAGGAAGCCGCCCGTCTCCTCACGGGGCTGGCCGATCAACGGACCACGGTGGACCAGGGGTCGGCCCAGGTCACGGAAGTCCTCAGCTATTACTCGCCCCTCATTGCACAATTGACGGCGATCGCGGCGGAAGTTCCCCACCTGATTTATGATCGCGAGGCCTCCCGCGATCTTCTGTCCCTCCACGCGCTCGTGCAAATGAAGGAGCGGACGGGTCTTGTCCGTGCGGTGGGTGCGTCTCTTTACGGGCTGGGCCGCTACGACGCGGGGCTGCACACCCGATATGCCACGCTGGCTGCCCAGGAAGCCATGTGGGCGGATGGCTTTCAATCCCTGGCGCGCGCGGAAGTCTTCGCCACCTATCGCCAGACGCTGATGGAAAGCGGACAAGAGACCTTTCGCGACTGGCAGAATGTGCTCCTGTCCCTCGCGGTCACCGGTGACACGGGGGGGCGTTCCGTTTCCCAATGGTTTGCCCTGGCGACCGACCGGATCGACGCCCTGAGCAATGTCCAGGACGATCTGATACAAGATGTCATTCTTTATACCTCTCAAAAGGCCGATGCCGCCTGGCGGGAAGGTATTCTCTATACGGTCGCCAGCCTTATGCTTCTCGCCGCGGCGGCCGGTGTGGCCCTTGTCGTTGCCGCGTCCATCTCCCGTCCCTTGAGGCGCATCGCCCAATCGATCTCGGCCATCGGCAGCGGGGACCTCACGGCCGAACCGCCCCGCGGGTTGGGCAACGACAACGAGATCGGGCAATTGGCGGCGGGTGGTTGGTCCTTTCTCGAAGCCATGGTCGAACGCGAAGAAATGGAGTTCGAGAAACTCGAGAAAGAAGAGGACATGCGCCAGGAGCGTGCCACGGCGCTTCGGGAAATGGCGGAAACCATCGAAACCCAGACCAAGGAGAGCGTGCGCTCCATCGTGTCGAGTTCTTCCGATCTGTCACGCCAGGCCGAGGAAATGCGGAAGTTTGCCGGCGAAACTCAGCATGCTTCGGAAGAGATCGGTTCCCTCGCCAACACGACGCGGGATCAAAGCCAGACCGTGGCCAATGCCAGTCAGGAAATGCGCCGGGCCATCCATGAGATTTCCGAACAGGTGGACCGGGCGTCGGCGCTTTCCCATGAGACTGTGCGCAGCACGGAACGTTCCCGCCAGACCATCGATGCACTTTCCCGCAGCGCCGGGGAAATTGGGGATGTGGTCAAGCTGATCAACGAAATTGCGGAACAGACCAATCTGCTCGCGCTCAATGCCACGATTGAGGCGGCAAGGGCCGGCGAGGCGGGCAAGGGTTTTGCCGTCGTGGCGAACGAGGTCAAGCATCTGGCGGGTCAGACCGCCCGCTCCACCGAGACGATCTCGGACAAGGTCAACGAGATCCAACGGGCGACAAAGGATGCCGTTTCCGCCTTGAGCGAAATCACCCGGACCATCCATCACCTGGATGATGCGGCCACCACGATCGCCAGCGCCATGGAAGAGCAGACCGCCACGACGGACGAGATCGGTCACCTGATCAAGAACACGGTTCAGTCCTTTGAACAAATCGGTGAGCGGATCACCACGGTTATCGACCGGTCCGTTCAAACCAGTGATGCCTCCGAGGAGCTGCATACGGTTTCCGCAATCCTCATGTCGGAAACGGAGCTTCTTGAGCATGAGGTCGCCCGGGTTGTCCGCACCGCCACGTCGGAAACCGATCGGCGGGAAAACAACCGCCTGACCGTGGCCATCCCCGCCAACGCCAAGGTCGGCGAGGAAGCGATCCAGGTCTATGTCTCGGATGTCTCGCCGATGGGCATCGGCATCAAGCCGGTGGAAAACCTCGAAAATCAGCAGCGCCTGACCATCAGCATACCGGATATCGGTGTGGTCGAAGGTCTCGTCGTTCGTAGTCATGCGGATGGTCACGGGATCTCGGTCGACGAAAGCTACCATGCACAACTGGTCCAATTCATCGAAAGCTTGAATGCACCGGAGCCCGACGATGATCCGTCGGCCGAAAACGATACCCCGGCGGATGATTCGGGTGGTGTTGCCGCGTAGAGGGCCCGATCCAGCCCTTAAGGGCCCATTAAGGGGCGCCGCTCCAAGTGTTGTCGTGGCAATGATGCCAAAAGAGCCAGTTTCTTGGCGGACGGAGTGGTCATGCGGGTGCTGATGCAGCGTCTTTGGAGTAGACGGGTCCTTGTCGGCTCGATCAGCCACCGTTTGGCCGCCGCGGTCGCGATTCCCCTGCTGGGCCTCGCCATTCTCGCCGGTGTTCTTGTGGCAGATCAATGGGCCGCGTCCCGACGTGTGGGCGCGCGGATGCCCGGGGTCACCTTGGTGCGCGATACGGGGGGGCTTGTCTACGCCCTGCGGGGTGAGCGCAGCGCTTCGGTCGGCCTGTTGTCGAGTGCGGATCCGAAAGCCTTTGGCAAGGCCCTCGCGCGGTATCGTGAGGACGCGGACCAATGGCTTTCCGCGTTCCGAAGGAGCCTCGCCAAGGTTCCCCTTTCCGGGAGAACCGATGGCTTTCGCGGGCAGGCGCAAGACGCCGCCGCGCTCCTTGATGATCTCGCGAGGGTGCGCACCGCCGTGGATGGGGGATCGGCAACCCGGGACGATGTCCTACTCTACTACACGCCCTTGATCGCCAGTCTGACGGCAATCATCCCACGCCTGGCCGACGGCATTCAGGACCCTGAGATCAACAGGGATCTGCGCACGCTCCATGCGTTGCAGCAGATGGGGGAGCGGGCCGGGCTCGCCCGGTCCATTGGAACGGCGCTCTATGGGTTGGGCCGCTTCGACGCGGATCTTTATCGTCAGTTCGTCGCTTATACGGCCCAGGAAGAGGTGTGGCAGGACGATTTCGAGAGGACCGCGCGACCGCAGACGCTCTCCGCGTATCGCGACATCATTGCCCAAAAGGAACACATCCGTTTCCTCACATGGCGCCAGACGCTGCTTGCGCTTGCGAGCACGGGTGATACGGAAGGTCGCTCACCGGCCGAATGGTTCACGCTCGCCTCCGACCATATGGCGGCCTTGCGCGGCATCCATGACCGCTCTGTCGAAACCCTTCTGGGCGACGTGGCCTATGCGCAAGGGGTGGCGTGGACCAACGGGATCCTTTTGACCCTCGCGTGTCTTGTTCTCCTCGGTATTGCGACGGCGATCGCCGTTCTTGTCGCGCGGTCGATTTCCCTGCCGCTCAAACGGATCGCCACATCGATAACCCGTATCGCCAATGGCGATTTGACGGCCGAGCCGCCGCGCATGCCGCGTCAAAACAATGAGATTGCGCAACTGGCGGCAGGGGGCTGGGCCTTTCTGGAGGCCATGATCGAACGCGAGGAGATTGACGTCGACCGGGTCGAGCGGGATTCCCAGCTTCATATGGAGCGGACCCAGGCCCTGCGCGACATGGCGGAGACCATCGAAAATCAGACCCGGGAAAGTGTCCGTTCCATCGCCGCCAGCTCCAATGACTTGGCCAAGCAGGCGGAAACCATGCGCGACTCGGCGGGGGAGACCCTGGCCGCGTCCGAGGAAATCGGAACCCTTGCCCGCGCGACTCAAGAACAAAGTGATCTCGCGGCGACCGCGAGCCATGAGATGCGCCGGGCCATTCGCGAAGTGTCCGAACAGGTCTCCCGTGCCTCGGCGCTTTCCAAGGAAACCGTGGACAGTACGGAACGGTCGCGCAAGACCATCGACGCTCTCTCCCGCAGCGCAAGCGAGATCGGGGATGTGGTCAAACTGATCAATGAGGTGGCCGAACAGACGAACCTGTTGGCCCTGAACGCTACGATCGAGGCTGCCCGCGCCGGGGAGGCCGGCAAGGGCTTCGCTGTGGTCGCCAATGAGGTCAAGCATCTGGCCGGACAGACCGCGCGTTCCACGGAAACGATTTCCAACAAGATCCAGGAAATTCAGCGCACGACCGGCAGTGCGGTCAATGCCCTGAGCGAGATCACCCGCACGATCCACCAACTGGATGATGCGGCGACGAGTATCGCCGGTGCGATCGAGGAACAGACGGCGACCACGGATGAGATCGGCAAGTTGATTGGTTCCACCACCGCCTCCTTTCAGAAGATCGGAGAGCGGATCACCACCGTGATCGCATCATCGGAACGGACGAGTGAAGTGTCCGAGGGCTTGCATACGGTGTCGGCGGTTCTCACTTCCGAGACCGAACTTCTCGAACATGTCATCGCGCGGGTGGTTCGGACCTCCACATCGGAAACCGATCGCCGCAATTTTATGCGCGCCTCGGCGCAAATACCGTTGGACATCAAAGGGCCGGAAGGCACCTATCAGGCCTTTATGACCAATGCGTCCTCCCTCGGTCTGGGCACCACACCGGTCGAGGCTCTGAAGGTCCAGGATCAAATCACGATCCGCGTGCCCCAGATCGGCGATGTCGGAGGGTTGGTGGCCTGGTCCGGCACGAACGGGCTGGGCATCCAAATCGATGCCGCCGACCTGGAAAGCTGGGCACGCTATGTCGATGGTCTTGCCGGCACGGATCGCGCCGACGCCGCCGAGACGGCGGCCTGACCTGAACCATTGACCTTGCCTTAAAGGCCTGGGCTCGCGGTCCGTTCTCCAGGGCGCGTGGCTCCGGGATGGCCTCACTGCGCATCAAATGATAATTCTACGAGCCACGCCTGGACGGGGGCAGCGGGTGCCTGCCGTTCGGGCACAGATGCGGCTGCAATCCAGGTCCTCGTGTGAGGGCGAAAACGCGTGGCGTGGTGGGAATTTCATGACCAAGAACCGGCGCATAGTCTACCGGTCGGCAGGCGGCGTGCAGGTCATCGACCTCGTGGAAGAAGCGGTCCCGGAACCCGGGCCCGGCGAGGTCTGCGTGGCCGTGGAGACGGCCGGTATTGCCTTCGCCGATATCGTGCAGCGCAATGGTCTTTATCCGAACCAGCCGCCCTTTCCCATGACGCCGGGCTATGATCTGTGCGGCCGCGCCCACCGGATCGGCCGTGACGCACGGGATCGCTTCGCCATGGGGGAGCGCGTCGCCGGTGTCAGCGTCTTCGGGGGGTATGCCGATTATGTTTGCCTGCCTGCGGATTATCTGGTGAAGGTGCCCGATGACGTGGACGCCGCCCAGGCCGTCGCCTTGTGTCTCAACTATGTCACCGCCAGCCAGATGCTCCATCGGGTCGCCATGGTCGAGCCGGAGGAGCGGGTGTTGATCCATGCGGCGGGCGGGGGTGTGGGCACGGCCCTTTTGGAATTGGGCGGCCTCTTTGATCTCAAAATGTTCGGCACCGTGTCAAAACACAAGGCTGAGACCGTGCATCGCCTGTCGGGCGTGCCCATCGACTACAAACGCAAGGATTTCGTCAAGGAGATGCGCCGTCTGACGAATGGGGAAGGGGTGATGGCGGCCTTTGACGCCATGGGCGGGCGGCATGCGTTACGCTCGCTCAAGACCCTGGCCCCCCAAGGACGGCTCGTCGTCTATGGATCGACGGGCGGATTTCGCGGTGGGCGCCGCCGGCTGATGACCCTGGGCCTTGATGTGCTGTTTTCCTCCGTATCGATCATGTCCCTCTTCCTCAAGGGGCAGGGCGTGTTCGGCTACAATATCGAGATGATGCGCCGGGCCCGGCTTCAATGGTATCGCGAAGACCTGACCACTCTCATGGGTCATCTCGCGGCCGGGCGCCTTGATCCGCTCATTGCCGGTCGCTACCCCCTCGCCGAAGCGAAGGCCGCCCAGGACGCTTTTATCAAGGCCCGCAAGCCCGGCAAGGTGGTGCTGGACTGCGCCGGCATTGAGGCTCTTTGACCCTGCAGGTCCACCGCTCTCCATGACACCTGAAAAACGGGCCGGCTTGTCCCGCCTGGCGCCCCGAGCTATGAGAACGCGGTGGTTTCAAGCACAAGGAGACGGCCATGGCCAATCCGGCAAAGGCGCAATCGGCGGGACAGAAGGCAAAGAAGACGGCGATCACCCCGACGCGGGCCGAAAACTATGCCGAATGGTATCAGCAGGTGATCCGGGGCGCCGATATGGCGGAAAACTCCGCGGTGCGCGGCTGCATGGTCATCAAGCCCTGGGGCTATGCGATCTGGGAAGCGGTGCAGGGGATCATGGACCGCCGCTTCAAGGAAACGGGCCATGAGAATGCCTATTTCCCCCTCCTGATCCCGCTGCGCTTCATCGAGAAGGAAGCCGCCCATGTCGAGGGCTTCGCCAAGGAGATGGCGGTTGTCACCCATCACCGGCTCGAGGCGAAGGACGGCAAGCTCGTGCCCGCCGGGCCTCTCGAGGAGCCGCTGATCATTCGCCCCACCTCGGAGACCATCATCGGCGAGGCCTTCGCCAATTGGATCCGCAGCTACCGGGACTTGCCCGTGCTGATCAATCAGTGGGCCAATGTCATGCGCTGGGAGATGCGCACGCGGCTTTTCCTGCGCACCTCTGAATTTCTGTGGCAGGAGGGGCATACGGCCCATGCCACCGAGGAAGAGGCCCGGGAAGAGACCATGAAAATGCTCGATGTCTACCGGGAAGTGGTCGAGGAACATCTGGCCATGCCGGTGATCTGCGGAGAAAAGAGTGAGGGTGAGCGGTTCCCCGGGGCCGTCAACACCTATTGCATCGAGGGCCTGATGCAGGACGGCAAGGCCCTCCAGTGCGGCACCTCCCATTATCTGGGGCAGAATTTTTCCAAGGCGGCCAATATCCGTTTCCAGACGGAGGCCGGCGACTGGGCCCATCCCCATACCACGTCCTGGGGAACCTCGACGCGGCTTATCGGCGGCATGATCATGACCCATGCGGATGATGACGGCCTGCGGTTGCCGCCCCGCATTGCCCCGCGCCAGGTCGTGATCCTGCCCATCATCCGGGATGAAGAAACGCGGGCGGATGTTCTGGCTTATGCGGAAAAGGTGGCCGCCGCCGTGGAAGCTGTCCGGTTTGACGGCGTGCCGTTGCGCCTGCGTGTCGACACGCGGGATCTGCCGACGCCTGAAAAGAAATGGGAATGGATCCGCAAAGGCGTGCCCGTCATGCTCGAAGTCGGCCCCCGCGACATCGCCGAGGGCAAGGCGGCTTTTGCCCGGCGCGACCGGATGGACGAGAAAAAGGCAATCCTGCCCGTCGATGAAATCGTGGCCCGTCTGCCCGATCTTCTCTCGGAGATCCAGGACAGCCTGTTCGAGGAAGCCCGCGCCCGTCGGGAGGCGCGGACCCGCACGGACATTACCGACTATGAGTCCTTTACCGCCCATTTCGGCAAAAAGGGCGAGGCCGATGACAGTGGCTTCAGCGGTGACGTTGGTTTCGTCCGGGCACCCTGGTGTACGGATCCGGCGTCGGAAGCGAAGCTGGATGCGCTGGGTGTGACGATCCGTTGTCTGCCCTTCGACCAGCCCGAGAAGCTGGGCCCATGTGTGCTGACCGGTGGCGAGGCCAAGGTCGAGGCCCTGTTCGCGAAGGCGTACTGAGTTTACGGGGCGCCCTTCTTTTTTACGCTTTCAGGATCGAGTTGCCGCCATCGACCACCATGGCGGCGCCGGTCATGAAACTGGCCGCATCCGACGCCAGGAAGAGCGCGGCCTGCGCGATTTCGTCCGGTTCGGCCATACGCTTCAGGGCATGGAACCCGGCAATCGTCTCTTCCATGGACGGATCGTCTGAAAAATCGCCCGCCATCGGCGTTTTCGTGCCGCCCGGCAGAAGCGCGTTGACGCGAATGCCCTTGGCCCCGACCTCCGCGGCGAGACATTGGGTCAGGCCGATCAGGCCCGCCTTGCTGGCGCCATAGGCGGCCATGCCGGGAAAGCCGATCGAATGACCGACAAAGCTTGAGGTGAAGATCAGCGTGCCTGCGCCCGCCTCGATCATGGGTGGCAGCTGGTGTTTGGCGCCGAAGAAGGCACTCGTCAGATTGGTGTCGAGCGTGTCGCGCCAGTCCTGGGATGGAAGCGTGGCCGCATCGCCCATGGCGCCGAGCGCGCCGGCATTATTGAAACCGATATCGAGGCGGCCGAACGCGCTCAGCGCGGTATCGACGAGTCGTGCCGCGACGTCCTCGTCTCGCACGTCCCCCCTGACGGCGACGGCCCGGTTCCCTTCCGCCTCGATCTCGGCCAGGACGGTCGCCAGTCTCTCCTTGCTTCGCGCGCTGAGGATAACGGCGGCCCCGGCTTTGGCGAAGGCCTTGGCGCTTGCCGCGCCGATGCCGCTGCTGGCGCCTGTGATGATCGCAACCTTGCCGTCGAGCCGCATGGAGACCTCCTGTGTTCGGTGACATGTCCAAGGAGGCGGATCGGCGCCGGTCGTACCATCCGTTTCTTGCTTTCAAATCCGCTTACGAATGAAAAATCTGAATACTATGATTGTGTAATGGGGTTTGGCGGTATGTGCTGGAACGGGATTGACGAAAATATGATTTCCGCCCCAATAAGTGGGTTCAAGACACGCCGCCCGTTTTGGGGTTGTGGTGCGCGAACCAACTGACGTGAGGGGAGAAATCTGGATGTCTGACATGATTGACGAGGCCAGACTCGAACAACTGGGCGGCAAGGTCATGGGCGACGTGGCCGGTGCCATGGGTATTCTGCTCGCCTATATCGGGGATCAGGCGGGCGTCTACGACGCGATGGACGGGGCGGGGGCCCAGACCATTGAGGAGCTTGCGGCCAAAACGGGACTGAAGGCGCGGTATCTGCGCGAATGGCTGAGCGCCAATGCGGCTGCGGGCTATGTCGATTATGATTCCACAACCGAACGGTTTTCCCTGTCGCCCGAGCAGGCGACCATTTTCGGCCGCGAAGGCCAGCCCATGTGCATGCAGGGTTTTTTCGAGGCCGTCATTGCGCAGATCGAGACCCATGAAAAGGCGGTCGAGACCTTCAAGAGCGGCGCCGGCCGTCCGTGGAGCGAGCAATCCTCCTGTTGTTTCTGTGCGACCGATCGTTTCTTCCGCCCCGGCTATGCCGCCAACCTTGTAGATGCGTGGATCCCGGCACTCACCGGCGTGAAAGACAGGCTCGAGGCCGGTGGCAAAGTGGCGGATATCGGCTGCGGCCACGGCAGTTCCACCATCCTCATGGCCCGGTCCTTCCCGAAGTCCCATTTCGTCGGGATTGACTTCCATGAACCCTCGGTGGTCTCCGCCAGGCAGCGGGCGACGGAAGCGGGGGTGAGCAATGTGGAGTTTCACGTCGCCGCCGCGAAGGATTTCGCCAATGGCGACTTCGATTTCGCCTGCATCTTCGATGCGCTTCACGACATGGGTGATCCGGTCGGCGCGGCCGCCCATATTCGCGAAAGTCTGAAGCCTGATGGCGTATTCATGCTCGTGGAGCCCATGGCCGGTGACACGCTCGCCGACAACATGAACGTCCTGAGTCAGATCTTCTACAGCTTTTCGACGACTGTCTGTGTACCGGCTTCGCTCGCCCAGGAGGTGGGCATGGGGCTCGGGGCGCAGGCCGGCGAAAAGCGGCTGACCCATGTCCTCAACGAGGCGGGGTTCAGCCGGGTCCGGCGGGCGACGGAGACGCCCACCAATATGGTGCTTGAGGCGCGTCCGTAAACGGAGCGTACGGCACGAAGAACCGCGCAGCGAAAAAAAAAGGCTGACTTGCACCCTTTGAAGGGAACGAGTCAGCCTCTTGAACTTATCCGCGCTGTCATGCGCGCAGAGTGCGGTTACTCCAGGGAGATCTCGATCTCACCTTCGCCGCTCATCTCCTGGGTCTCAAAGCCGACGCTGGTGTAACCGTGGGCTTCGCAGTCGCCGGTGATGCGCTCCGGCTGGGCAAGCCTGAACTCATCCTTGAACTGAGGGACACAGAAAGTGCGCTCCCCGTTCCAGTTGCCGCTTTCGAGCCATTTGTTGGCTTCCTCGTCAAACTGCAACTGAACACAGTTGAAGAATGCTTCGCCCTCGTCGGATACGAAGGAGCGGCATTGACCGGGTTCCACCTTGTGGCGGCCTGACACTTCAATGGTGCCATTCCGGTCCAGGGCCACCACGCATTTGGCCGGTAAGTCCGTCCGGTTGCACAGCTCCACCGGAATGTCCGCGCGGGCGACACCCGTCACGCCGCTCAGGAGAAAGCCGACGGTCAGGCAAAAGCTGAAGCGAAATACTGTCCTGAAGGTCATTTCCGAACCCCTCTCGTTGGTGCCACCGGTCCCGAACCGGCCAGGGTCATAACCATTCAGTTGTGCCCTATCCATGGGGCTTTGTGAAGGCGAGAGGAAAAAGCGCTCAGGATTTCGGCCACAGCACCATTTGGGTACAGCGGAAATGCGCCATCTCCCGCCCGGTTTCCCCGTGGGACACGACCGCATCCCAGATCTGGGTCGATCGTCCGCGATGGAGGGGAGTGGCGACCGCTTGGAGCGTGCCCTCAAGCGCCGTGCCCAGGAAATTGCTCTTGAGTTCGATGGTCGTGAAGCCGGTCGCGCCGTCGGGCAGATTGACCACGGTGGCGTAGCCGCACAACGTGTCGGCGAGGGTGATCACGGTGCCGGCATGGAGAAACCCGTTGGGGGCCAAATGGTCGCGGCGCAGGGCGAGGCGGGCAGTCATGCGATCCTTGCCGACCTCCGTCACCTCGATGCCCATGAGGCCAGGAAGCATGCCAGCGCCGCGGCTGTTGAAATCCTCGGGAGTCATCATGGGCACCGCCTTCCAGCCGTCATCGAGAGGGTCGTTTCATTTAGTGTATATGCGACCAATTGCCTGGCGCGCAAGCGATGGCGTCTCGGCGGGGACGAAGGAGTTGCCGGGGATGGGGGAAGGCGCGCTTGCGCCGGCTCTGAAATCCTCTAGCCTTGGGCCCAGTCGGATTGAAGTGGTCAAGGAATGGGGTATGTCGATGCGTGGGTTTGTCATCGGTCAGCGGAACGGCGTGTGTGGTGTTTCATCCGGGCGGACGGCAAAGGGAGCCCTTGTGGCGCTTGTGGCCATGATCGCGGGCTGGGGTTCCGCCCAGGCGCAATCGGTGGTCCAGACCAAGGGCCAATTTGTCGACAAGTTCCGTCAGCTCGAAGAGGTGCTCCCCACACCCAACACCTATCGGACGGGTTCCGGCGCGCCCGGTCATGACTACTGGCAGCAGCGCGCTGACCATACCATCAATGTGGAGGTTGACGAAGAGACTCAGCGCATCATCGGCTCCCAGACGATCACTTATACCAACAATTCGCCCGATACGCTGACCTATCTCTGGCTGCTCCTCGACATGAACCGCTTCAAACCGGATTCCCGGTTTGCCCGTACCCTGACGGCCCCGGAATCGGCGCGATTGTCCTTTTACGCCCTGCGCGGCGAGGTGGCCCGGCGGCGCTTCGAGGGCGGCGCAACCATCAAGGCGGTCACGGACGAGCGTGGGGGGGATCTGCCCTATACGGTTACCGATACGCTGATGCGCATCGATCTGCCCGGCCCCCTCGCGCCGGGCGAAAAAGTGACTTTCTCCATCGATTGGGACTATCCGCTCCATGAGCAACGGGTCCTGGGCGGCCGGTCGGGCTGGGAGTTCTTTCCCCGCGACGGCAACCGGCTTTTCCTCCTTGCCCAGTGGTTTCCGCGGATGGCCGCCTATACGGATGTGGAAGGCTGGCACAATAAGCATTTCCTGGGACGTGGCGAGTTCACCCTGGAATTCGGCAATTACGACGTGTCGATCACGGTGCCGAATGACCATGTGGTCGCCTCGACCGGCGTTTTGCAGAACCCCAATGCGGTCCTGACACCGACCCAGCGCCAGCGTTTCGACGCGGCCAAGACCGCGGCGCGGCCGATCTTCATCGTCACCCCGGACGAGGCATTGGCGAATGAGAAGACGGCGCCCACGGGCAAGAGCACGTGGCGTTTCACGGCGGAGAATGTCCGGGATTTCGCCTTCGCCACGTCCCGCAAATTCATCTGGGACGCCCAGGGCTATCAGCAGAACGAGGGCGAGGCGCCGATCATGGCCATGTCCTTCTATCCCAATGAGGCTGAACCCCTGTGGTCGAAATATTCGACCGAGTCCGTCGTCCACACCATGGAGGTCTATTCCCGCTACACGTTCGACTATCCCTATCCGACGGCCATTTCCGTGAACGGACCGGTGGGTGGCATGGAATATCCCATGATCACCTTCAACGGGCCTCGTCCGGTGACGGATGAAGCGGGCAACATCACCTATACCCGCCGGGCCAAATACGGGCTCATCTCCGTGATCATTCACGAGATCGGCCACCAGTATTTCCCGATGATCGTCAATTCCGATGAACGTCAGTGGACATGGATTGATGAGGGGATCAACACGTTCCTCCAGTTCCTGACCGAACAGGAATGGGAAGAGAACTACCCCTCCCGCCGCGGCGATCCGCGCAACATCATCAACTATATGCGCTCGGACCGTCAGGTGCCGATCATGACCAATTCCGAATCCATTCTTCAGTTCGGTAACAATGCCTATGGCAAGCCCGCGACCGCGCTCAATGTCCTGCGGGAAACCATCATGGGGCGCGAACTGTTCGATTTCGCGTTCAAGGAGTTTTCCCAGCGATGGCAGTTCCGCCGCCCCATGCCGGCGGACCTGTTCCGCACCATGGAAGATGCCTCGGGCATTGATCTCGACTGGTTCTGGCGGGGCTGGTTCTACAGCACCGATCATGTCGACATCTCGATCGACAATGTGCGGCGGGCCCGGATCAACACCCGGAACCCGGATATCGAGAGCGCGGCGGACCGCCGGGCGTTTCTGGCTCAGCCCCGGTCGGTCACGGATCAGAGGAACGAGGGCATCACCCGGCGCACGGATCGCAAGCCGGATCTCCTTGATTTCTACAATGAGAATGACCGGTTCACGGTGAGCGACCTTCAGCGCATCATGTATCAGCGCATGCTCCAGCGCCTGAGCGGCTGGGAGCGTCAGCTGCTCGAAAGTGGCCAGTCCTTCTACTTCCTGGATTTCACCAATCACGGCGGTCTGGTGATGCCGATCATCCTCAAGATCGACTATGAGGATGGCGGCAGCGAGGAGCTGCACCTGCCGGCCGAGATCTGGCGTTTCGACCCCAAGCGGGTGAGCCGCCTTCTGATCACGGACAAGGTCATCCGCTCGGTGACGGTCGATCCCCATTGGGAAACGGCCGATGTGGATGTGTCCAACAATGTCTTCCCGCGTCGCGTCGCCGAGACCCGGCTGGAGACCTTCCGGCGGCGGGCGAGCCGCAATCTGATGCGGGAGATGAGCCCCAAGCTGCAGCAGACCGGTTTCGACGGCCTGCCGGTTGATGCCTATTCGGGCCTTGACGATCAGGAGATCCTGTATCTGTTCGACAGCCTGACAGGTGAGGCCAGCGGATCGGAGGTCGGCGAGGACGACAAGCTTCTCATCGTGCCCGAGCCGGACCTATGATCCGTCAGCAAGAGGCTTTTTCCATGATCGCGCGTCTGACGTCACTCCTGGTGCTGATAGTTGCGGCGGGCATGGCGGGCCCGGCCGCGTCCCATCGCCTCAATGCGGCGGTGACGACCCTGGAGGTTAATCCGCGCAGTGGCGTACTCGAAGTGGTGCACGAGGTCTTTTTGCATGATCTTGATCATGCGCTTGTCGCCCGTCTCGGGCGCGCACCGCAATTGGAGACGGGCTCCCAGGACACCCGCGACGCCGTGGAGTGGCTCGCGGGCCAGTTCACAGTGCGCGACAGCGAGGGCCAGGTCCGACCTTTGGCCCTGGTCGGGGCCGAGCGGGACCACGACCGGCTGATTATCTATCGGGAACTCGCCGAACCGGGTCCCTTGGAACAGCTGTTTGTTTCGGATCGTATCCTGATGGATCATTTCCCGGCCCAGATCAATCGGGTCAACGTGATCGAGGACGGGCAGGTGCGCACACTCATCTTTCAGGGTGCGGACGCGGCGGATTTCCAGCGGATCGCGCCGGCGGAACCATCCGGCGATGACGTGAAAACACGGCCTTAAACCGGCCCGGTTCCCTGCTGCTGCCGGGGTTGGACCAGGCCGGTGATCAGCGCGGCGAACAGGGTGGTGAAAAACCATCCCAGGACGATCTGGATGGACTGGTACAGTTTGAACCAGTAGACCTCGTTGCGCGCATAGACCATGGTGACACGCCAGGATCCCAGCGGCAGGGTTCCGATGACGGTCTTGTCCGGGTCCTGCGCCTTCTCGTCATCCCAATCGGTATAGAAATAGAGTGTGGAGCCCCGGCAGTGTTCGTTGCTGGCCGCGATCCAGTAGCTGGCCTGACGCAGGTCCATGATCGGGATGATCAGGTCGATCGAGAAATGCACCGGATGGAAAGCCGGGTAATCCTGAGGCGGAAAATTCTTCTCCGGACTGGTCCGGCTGAAATAGAATTCAGGATCTGCAGGGGCGATGCACCGGGTCATCATGCGAGAATCTGCCGATTTCTGACCCGGGTCGATGTCATTATAGGCCGTGTTGAAGACGATTCCGCCGAGCGCCGCCACGAAGAACAAGGCGAAGATCACCCGCCATGGCCGGTAGCCATAACGCATCGCCACCCGAAAGGTGATCGTTTCCAGAAACCAGACAAGGGGATTGCGCCGATTTTTCAAGCGCAGAGTGCGTTTGGCCACGTCCAGGTCCTCCGCCCCCTTGGGGCGTCCCTGCTGGCGCAGTACCCGGACGATCTGATCAAAGGGTTGAGGGTCGAAGCGGTCCTTGAGATAGGCTTCGGGCTGGCGCATCAACCAGTTGCGCCGGAGGTGAGCGTCCATGGGAGCGCCTTCCGCAATCCGGCCATAAATCAACCCGTTGATGATCAACTGCCCCGGATCCGGCCAGGACGCGATCGTGTCCTTCAGCGTTCCGATCGTAGCGTCCGTGAGATCAAGAACATATCCGCCGGAACCATCGGTCGCAACACTGTGGATTGAATCATCATTCTGCGGATCGAGTACATCCCGGTCGGCAGAGCAGCCCAGAAAGAAGGTTCCGGAAATCCGCATCCGGCGGCCACGCAGGATTGGCGTGGTGTTCGGTCTGGGGTTGTGGCAGAAACTGTCGCGCCAGACCTCCAGATCATTGTCGACCTGGGCGGCCGTGAGGTCGAGGTTGCCGGAGATGCAGCTTTCCCGATCAAAAATCAGCTTGCGTCCGATATGGGCGCCGGGCAGCTCGAGCGCGGTCTTGCCCATCGGCTCGAATGTGGCGCCGAGAGATCGGAAGGTGCTGTAGACCGTGGCCTGGGTGAAATCCGCCATGCCATGGGCATGGAACGGATGACGCAGTTCAACACTGACGCCTACCTGAAGGCCCTGACAGGCGAGGGCGCGGGGCACATTGCGGCCCACGGTGTTGTGCGCTTCGACGGGGCCTCGGTGCCGCGCTTCGGAGACGAAGCTCTGACTCACTTCGGCGCGGGCGAAATTGACCTCCCCATGACTTTCAAAGTCCGGACCAAAATAGACGCTGCGCAGGATCTTGGCGGCGCTTGCCAGCACGGTCGAGCCCATGGCGACGCCGGGCGGGCCCTGATCAATCCCCGCCGCATCGCGGCTATAGAACAGTGCGCGGTCAAGAGACAGATTGCCCTTGATCTCGGCCTGTTCGAGGGAAATGGGCCCGATCACGGTCACGAGAAAGGGGTCGGTGCGCAGCGTATCGTGTTCCAGGGCGACACGGGAAAAATGCGTTTCGTCCGGATCCGCCCGATAGATGAAGAGGTCCTTGCCGATCTCCGCCAGATTGGCATTGATGGCCAGGGTCTCGACGCCAGGATGATGGTTCATGCCCTGGTCGATCGGATTGCGCAGATGCAGGCCCTTGAGGGAGACGAACCCCTCGATCACGCTGCCGGAGATGTTGATCTGTCCAAGGCAGATCAGGGATACGGGGCGTTCCGGCGGCAGGAAGCCCGCTTCCTCGGGCGCGGTCCGTTCCGTAACGAAGGCCGAGGTGAGGGGGGCGTTCGTGCTGCCGAGATAGAGGCTGCCCCGAATGCGGGACAGGGTGAGGCGGATCGCCTGACCCCGGCGGCCGTGTTGACAGATGATCCGCTCAAAGCGCACCTCGTCTTCGATCGTCGCTTCTTCCAGATTGATGGTGCCGCGCAAGACGGCATGGCCGGCGATCCGAATGCCCCGTTCCACGACAATCCCGCTCGCATGGATCGCTTCCTCCGCCTCGAGGGTCAGGCCGAACTGGCTGTCCTTCGCAACGTCCCGGGAAAGCCCTTCATAGTCACCGCCATGGATGAAGAGGCCGCCATCCACCCGCGCGTCGGCAAGGCTGATGCCGCCGATGAAACGACTTCGGTAGCGGGCAGGCCCTTCGAGATCCGCCCCATCCCAATTATCGACAATCTGAAAATTGGCGCCGATCCGGACCCGTTCCGCAGCGAGGGCCGACTGGTCCTGGTGGGTGCCGCGCTCGTCCCGGCCGGAGAACTGGCTAGATTTGATATAGATCGTTCCCCGAATATCCGCATCTTGAAGATAGAGAGGGCCGTCAAAGCGGCATTGTTCAATGACCAGATCGCTTGCCACATGGATATGGTTGGCCTCAAGCGCGGCGTTCAGTTCCCGCTGGGTGTCTACGGCCCAGGCGAAGGCGGAATTGAAGATGCGGATTTTGCGCAAGACCCGGGAATTCGCGAGATCGACCGTACCCCGCGCATCCAGATGGATCGCGATCATCTCACCCTGGACGACGGCACCCGTGGCGCGCAGGGCAAAGCCATTGGGATAGGCGACGGAAAGGAGCGTCGTGTTCGAGAGATTGAGATCCCCGCGCACTTCAGTTTTGCGCATGCGCACTGCACCCTGAAAGATCGTGCGGGGGCGGACAGGGCTCAGACTCGCCTCCGACAGGCCCTCGGCGTCATCGGGGCTTTCCTGGGGTTCATAGGGTTTGATGTCGCCGAATTGAAGGTCGCCGCCGATGCGCGCCCGGTCCAGCATGAGGCTGCGGCTGTGTTCGCTTTCGATGCGGGTGCCCACGAGCCGCAGACTGCCGTCGACCCGGGCGCCGGTCAGGCGGACCTCCCCGGCGAAACGGCTGGCCGACAGGACGGCGTTACCCATCACTTTCATGCCGCCGGCTTTGACCGCATAGTGACGATCCGGATTTGCCGTGTGGCCGCTCATGCCGCCGGTGCTCCGCCCCGCCACATCGGCGGAATCGAGGAACAACCGTTTGCCGACGATCAGTTCCTCAAGGTGGAGGGGCGCGCCGGCCTTCATGTCCGTCAGCAGAAGGTCGTTGCCGATCCGTGCCACTCGCAGCAGGATCGCATGCTCGTTTTCTTCGTTGTAGTGTTCCGCAAGCCGTGGCGGCAGGTCCGGTGGGGTGGCGTTGGCTTTGACACCTGGCCCGTCGCACATGACCCTGATGCCCCACAGATCCGCCCACCCCCGGATGAACGCCCCTTCCAGGACGACCGGCCCCGCGGAAACCGAATAGTGCATTTTCAGATTGCCGCGGATCCGCACGCCCCGTCCGGCCAGGGCACGGATGGCGGTCTGGCTGATTTCCAGGGTCTCGAGCCGGGCGTGGCCCAGGGAGATAACGTCCTCGAACCGGCAATGGTGAAAGCGCAAGGGGAACTTGATGCGGACATTATAGAGGTCCATCGGACCGACGATCCTCAGTCCTCGGATCTGAATGCCGTGAGTGTGGGTGCCCTCGTCCCGGGCAGCGTCAAGAATGAGCTGGCGCAGGGCTTCGGCCCGGACGGTCCGGCCCTCCCAGTCATTGGGGTCGTTGATGTCGCTGGTGATGGGGTGATCCGTATCGAACCAATCGGGTGACGCGAAATTGACCGCGCGGCCGACACGGGTTGCGCGCCAAATGGCCGCGAGCAAATCATCCTCGTAAGGAAACGGATCCATGGCCCCTCCGCCAAACCTCTCACCCCAGGGCAGTTTTGCCTGGACAGGCGCGGGCGGCAAGGGGGAAGGCGGTTGCTGCCCCCCTTGCTTCTTTGTCCCTATGGATCTTGGTCAGGGTCACTGCTCCCGGAGGCGGGCGATCAGTCGGTCACGTAAGGTTCGCGCGCGTCCTTCATCCTGGACGAAAACGACGAGGCGGCTTGCATAGCGGGGGCGGCCTCCGTTGGCGCCGGCCCTTTCGATGCTGACGCAGTCATTCGTCCGGCAGAACAGTTCCACCACGCGGCACTCTCCCAGACGACGATTGGCGGTCGCCCCGGAAGATGAAAGATCCGACAGGCCCGCGCGCGCCTGCAGGGTTGTCCAGCTGCCGCCCCGTCCGCCGACGCCGTATTCCCGCCAGCGATAGGTCAGGTCTCCGTTGGCGGAAATAGTAAGGCCGGGTCCGCTTTCGGGTCCTTCGACCCGGCGTCCGGCCCCGTTCCGGCAACGGACCGCGCCGGTCAGGTCGTCAAAGGTGCCAGACCCATCCTGGGCCTGGGAGGGCCGGATGGTTAAAACACTGTCATTTATCATCAGGGCCGGGATGCCCATACCGCCCGCCACAAGGGCGCACAAGGCCATCCGTTTCACCATGGGTGTCGCTGGTCGGATAAGCTTTTTCAACATTTTCGCCCCCTGTTGTGAGCCGATGCCGTCAGGCGGTCATTCCGCCCGGACAAGATGGCATGATCGGCAAACAAGCGCCCCCTTGCGCTCGGTTTGGACTATGGTGAGGTCGTTCGCGCCTCAATCAACAGGGTTATAATGGCAGGATCAACTGCACGAAAGGAGCCTGTCCCATGGGCATATGGTCTTGGCTGTTCGGTTCCGGTGACAAGGATACGGTCCCTGATACTTCCGCGGCGCCCGCCGACACATCGGGCTCGGGCAATGATGCCAGCTTCGGGTCGGGGGCGCAGGGCAGTGGCTCCAGCGGCGATCTTTCGTTTGGCTCTTCCTTCGGAGAGCCCGCGGTTTTCGGCTATGGCCGGGCCTTGAGCCGGGACGGGCTTGACCGGGCGATGAGGGAGCTTGGCGTGGGGCCGGCGGAACTCTGGACGCTCATCAATGTGGAGACCCGGGGCTATGGGTTCCTTCAATCCCGCCTGCCCATCATCCTGTTCGAGCGCCATGTCTTCAGCAGGGAAACGGGCGGCCGGTTTGATGCGACGGCGCCGGACATTTCCAATCCCCGGCGCGGCGGCTACCAGGGGTTCGACGCCGAATATGCCCGCCTCGAACGGGCAGCCGCGCTTGACTACGACGCCGCCCTGCGCAGCGCGTCCTGGGGCCTTGGTCAGATCATGGGCTTCAACGCGGAAAATCTCGGCTATGAGGATGTCCGGGCGATGGTCACCCTCATGCGTCAGTCCGAGGATGATCAGCTCAACGGCATTGTCGCGTTCCTCCTGACCGAAGGCATCGACGATTTCCTGCGCAATCACGATTGGGCGGATCTGGCGCTGCGCTACAATGGGGTGGCCTATCGGGAAAACAACTATGATGCCCGGCTTGCGGCGGAGTATCAGAAATTCGCCAACGGTGGCGCGGTGCCGAATGTCTATGTACGGACGGCCCAGCTCTATCTCGACTATCTGGGTTTTTCCCCTTACGGCATCGATGGCCTTTTCGGCTCGAAGACCCGCTCGGCGGTCGCCGACTATCTGACGTCCAAGGGGCAGCCGACGGATCCGGATGATGTGACCCCGGAAATCACGATCGAGCTGGTGCCGCAATTGACCGGTGACGTGACGCTCTTGCCGGATGTCTGGCCCCTGCCGCCCGCGCCCCTTTGATCCGTTTCACGCTGATCCTCTGTTCAGATCTTTCCCTTAGAGTTCGCGAGGTGGACCCTAAGGGGCTGCGCCTGCGTGCTTTTTGCAACCAATGAGTGTTTTTGGTTGCGTTTTTTTCAGATTTAGCTTATCCCCAGTGTGGACATTTATTGTGTGTGTCCCAGCCAAGTGCGCAATCCAAACATTGATCGAGGCGGCGTCATGAACCTTTGCAGACTTGTCTACTACAGTGACCGTAATACGTCGGAACCCCTTGATCTCAAAAGACTTATAGGCTCGTGTCAAAAGAATAACGCCAAAGATACGATCACGGGCATGCTTCACTTCGACGGTGAACACTTCATTCAGGTCCTCGAAGGGGGCCGCGCCGAAGTGAGTGCCACCTATCACCGGATTGCGAAAGACCCGCGTCATACCAACCCGGTGATCATTGCTTACTCTGATGTTCGTGAGCGCCTTTTCCCCCAATGGGGCATGGGTCTCCATGAGCACAGAGGCGAAGAGACCAAACAGATCTTCATGCGTTATTTCTCAAAGCCCCAGATTGATCCAGCGACGGTCCAGATCGAGAGTCTTCTGGATGTGCTCCAGGATCTCGCGGTCGAACTCGAATAGTTCGCTATTCCCTATTGCTCGGTGATCTTTTGAGGATCGAGCGGGGCGGGCAGCAGCTTCTGGTCGTTGCGCGCCATCTGCTTGTAACGCCGTCGGCGATGATCCCGGTCGCTTCTGACTTGGCTGTTCTGTCTTCGCTCTTCCGCCAACTGCCGACGCAACCGGCCGATTTCCTGGGCAACCAGCCTTTCCCTCTGTTCGCCGGACGTCCGATACACCCATCGCCCGGCCAGGAAGCCTGAGCATCCGGCAAACAGTGTCGCGGCCAAAATGATCAGAAGTTCGTAAATCATCATCCACCCTTTTCGCGAATGGCAAATTCGACGCGCCGGTTCACGCCCCGGCCTGAATCCGACTGGTTGCTGGCCAAGGGCCGCTTGCCCCCGACGCCGAGCATCTGGATCCGGTCTTCCTCCAGGCCGATCTCCAGCAGATAGGCGCCAACGGCTTCCGCACGGGTCCAGCTCAGTTTGAGATTGATAAGCTCCGCCCCTTGATCATCCGTATGGCCAATGACTTCGAGCATGGGACCCGCGCAGTTCTTCACTTCCTCGCCGAGCAGTCTCAGCGCGGGCTGCTGCTCGGCGCTGACATCGGTGCTGCCCTGGGCGAAGTAAATGACGGTCCGCTCGGCCATGGCCCTCAGGTTCTCGACGCAAGCGGGCGAGGAGGGCGCGGTCCTCGTGCGTTCGAGCGCGGCTCGCTGGGGCTCTTCCGTTTGCAGAGCGCCGGCGCCATTGGACGACACTGTTCCGTTTGGGGAGGAGCCGCTGGCCGGCGAGCCGTTGAGATAGGTCGACCCGTTGTTCGAGCGCAACGAGAAACTCAAGACATTGCCCGTAGAGGTGTCGCGGTCAGTTGGGGTGTCCGTGCCTGTTGGCGCATTAGGCCCTGATGGAGTCTCGGGTGATATCGACCCGCTTTGGGTGGGCGCTTCGGGTGAGGGATCCGTTTGCGCGATGATCGTCTCTGCCGGATTGCCCGTGGGTTCATTTATCCCCAGGAACACAACACTCAGCCCGGAAATCACCACTACGACTGCGATGAGAGCGAAAAGGCCAACGAAAAAGATGCGCCGATGGGATCGCCTCAGGCCCCAGGTCGCCCGCGCAACGGGCAACCCGGCGCGGCGGATCGAGCGCACATCCCTCTTACTCCCCACCATGGCACTTCCATACTTTTGTAATCCAACGAGAAAGGTTGGTGCTCTAAACTGTAGAAATCATGAAAGTCGCGTAATGTTACTCTATTTTGCTCGTTGCCAATCATAAAAACTCTGCGACCCTGCGTTTGTAATGTTTAACCTTACTCATTCGCTGCTTGCTAAATGCATGTTATGCAACTGAGTTGGACGAATTGTCACGCTATAGTTGTGGAAAAAATCTTGAATCTGCTTCTGCAGGACGATTTCAAACTTTAGTCCAGGGATGGAACAAGGACGCTGGCCGACCAACAGCATCCGGCAGCGCGGAAGATGGGCCGTCAAAAACAATCATCAAAGATTGTTTGTGTAGGGAGGCATGATGTAGGGGAACGTCAGAGGGCCTATCGGGGATTGGATGGTGCGGCTGGGGAGACTCGAACTCCCACTCCCGAAGGAACCAGATTTTGAGTCTGGCGCGTCTACCGGTTCCGCCACAGCCGCAAAGCCCGTCGCAGAAGACGCGACCATAGCGCAAGGCCCTGGGCCGTCAACTCCCCTGAGGCGCCCTGGCGATCCCATTGCAACGCATTGTCACCGATCCATGATGGACAGGGGCAGGCGTGCTTGCTAATCCACGATCCCATGACAACCCAGGAAATGTTCGACGAACCGGCACAAAACGCCGAGCCGTCCCACCGCGCCACCGATGTCCTTATTCATCTCGCCGAGACACTGCCGGGCGAGATGGTGACGGTTGGCGAGATCGTCGATGGCCTCCAGCATCGGGCCTTCGGCTTTCTGATGCTGGTTCTGGCGCTGCCCTGCTGCCTGCCGTTCCTGTATGGCGTGCCCCAGGTCGTTTCCGTGCCCATGCTGTTCATTGCGGTGCAGATCGCGCTGGGCCGCTCAAAGCCCTGGTTGCCGCAGGCCATGCGCAAGCGTTCCTTCGCCCGGGCCACCTTTCTGGACATGTCGCGGCGCGCCAAACGCTATCTGGGTTGGGCCGAAGCCTTGAGCCAGCCCCGGTTTTCGTTCCTGACCCGCGGCGTGTTCGAGCGGCTTTTCGGCGTGCTTATGGTCGTTTTCTGCTGTTCCATCGCCGTGCCCTTGCCCATGACCAACACGGTGCCGGGTTTCGCCGTTGCGCTCATGTCCATCGGCTTTATCGAGCGGGATGGGTTGATGGTCATCGCGGGCTCGGTGCTGGGCACGCTGTGGGTGTCTTTCCTGCTCGCCATCGTCATCGCGCTTTTCGTGTTCGGGATCGATCTCGTCTCCATGATCCGCGGGTGATAGAGGAAATGTGCCTTATGGGCATGGGCGGCGCTGCGCCGCCTTGGTCATGCCACGGCTTGTGCGTAACCTGTTGCCATGAATGCTTCGATTGCCCATAGGTTTCAGCCTGGCCGCCTCAGCCTCCTCATTGTATTGGCGGGCGCTGTCATTGCGCTTTTGACCGCCCATGGGCTGGAGCGGCTCCTGAACCTGCCGCCTTGCGATCTTTGTTATACCCAGCGCCATAGCTATTGGGTCGCCATCGCGGCGTCGATTGCCGGCCTTGTGGGGCGGCTGCCCATGCGGCCCCTGTTTTTGACCTTTTCCCTGTTGGGTGTTGTCGCCAGTGGCGCCGTGGCCGGCTACCACGCGGGCGTGGAATGGCAATGGTGGCCGGGTCCTGGAACCTGCACCGGATCGGGCGGCCTTCCCGATACGCTCGACGGTTTCAACGCCCTGTTGCAAAGCGAAGTGCGGGTGACCGCCTGTGACGAAGCGCCGGTGCGGTTTTTTGGCCTGTCGCTTGCGGGTCTCAACGCTCTTTATGCGGCTGGATTGGTCTTCCTGGTCCTGGTCGTCGGGCTCTATCGCCATCGCACCGAGGAGCGCCCGACGGCGAACCCGGAATTCACAACGGGGGCAACCCAATGAACGATAAAGTCATCGACCAGAAAGATGTCAGTGTGGTGAAGGAGCGCGGGGCGCTCATGATGCCGGGTCAAGGGACCGGCGAAAGCCGGGTCCATGAAATGATCCGGGTCAACCATGCGGGTGAATATGGCGCCAATCGGATCTATGCGGGTCAATTGGCCGTGCTGGGTCAGGCCCGGGGCACGGCGCGCTCCGCCGAACTCGTCCAGCACATGGCGGACCAGGAAAAGGTCCATCTCGCCGGTTTCAGCCGGGTGATGACCGAACGGGGCGTACGCCCCACGGCCCTGATCCCTTTCTGGCATGTGGCGGGCTACGCGCTGGGCGCGGCCACCGCATTGATGGGCGAAAAGGCGGCCATGGCCTGCACGGAAGCGGTCGAGGAAGTGATCGTCGAGCACTATGGCGACCAGGAAAAAGAGCTCGGCAAGAATGAGCCCGAACTCAAGGCCATGATCTCCCGCTACAAGGCGGAAGAAGCGGAACATCAGCACACCGCCATTGACGAGGGGTCCCAACAGACCCCGGGCTACGCGGTGCTGTCATCCGCCATCAAACTGGGCTGCCGCCTGGCCATCCGACTTTCCGAAAAGGTCTGACACGCCCGAAAAAGGCGACGCCGTCAGGGCTCCAATTCGCTGTCCCAATAGAGATAGTCGTGCCAGCTCTCATGCAGATAGTTGGGCGGGAACATCCGCCCGTTGCTGTGGAGCTGAGCCACCGTGGGCTGGTGGGGGCGTGTGGCCGGGATCATCTCGCAGTCATTGGGCATGCGACCGCCCTTGCGCAGATTACAAGGGGAACAGGCCGTGACCACATTGTCCCAGGTCGTCCGCCCGCCGCGGCAGCGGGGAATGACATGGTCGAAAGTCAGGTCGGCGGTGGAGCCACAATACTGACACTCGAAGCGATCCCGCAAGAAGACGTTAAAACGTGTAAAAGCCGGCTGTCGGGCCGGCTTTACGTAGGATTTCAGGGAGATGACCGAGGGAAGCTTCATTTCGAAGCTCGGCGATCGCACCATCTGGTCGTAATAGGAAAGAATGTTCACCCGGTCGAGGAAAACCGCCTTGATTGCGTCCTGCCAACACCAGAGCGACAAGGGATAGTAGCTCAGCGGTCGGTGGTCCGCATTCAGCACCAGAGCGGGACAGGCTTCCGGTGATCGTAAGCTCGTCTGCACGCGCTTCATCCTCCGCAGTGCTTCGGCCAGATCATCCCCTAGCGTCACATGAGCGTTGCAACCAGGTAAGCAAGCCCTGCATCAGCAGTCCAAGGATAACCGGCCGATTCGCCATGCTGCGCCTGCGTATTCATACAACATGTTGTGTGACGTTTCCATGAATTTGCACAGTGTATTCTGGGCTTATACACAGTCTTCCGCGCGGGCCTCGGGCTGTGGAAAACTGTCCTTGAACGTGAAGGCGTGGGCCGTGGGGCCATGGACCCTGAGGCTCTCCAGTCGGTTGATGCCTTCCGCGATGCTCGGCACATGGTCCGCCGGGATCCACCACAGGCACATATAGACATCCAGGGCCTCGAACCATTCGCTCCGCCTGCGCATGAATGCGCGGTGATCGGGATCCCGATAGACAAACCCCATCAGGGTATCGAGATTCCGCCACACCGACATGTTGATCGCCATGTTGGGATCGTCGAAGGGATTGAGATCCATGGCATCGTCGCCGTCGCCCGTCAGCCGCCAGACAAATCCGTCATGGCCTTCCGCCCGGGTATTGACCCGGGCCAGGGCATTGATGAAATCCGCATTGACGGGATCATCCTTCGGCATACGGAACTTGCCGATATTGATCTGGGCGATGTGAAAGCTCATGTCTTTTGCGCTTGCCCGAGCTTTCCGGCAAAGGCATCGGCCAGGAAGCGCCCGCCGAGCTCCAGTCCGTCCGGCGCGATGCCATGGGCGACCCCGTGAGAGGTGTGCCATTGCACCTGAACGCCGACCTGGCCCAGGGTCTGGGCTGCCAGATGCATGGCGGCAATGGGCACCGTTTGATCCGCATCCCCATGGATCAGCATGACCGGCGGTTTGGCCGTGATGTCACCGGGCAGCCGGTCCGGGCCGGCCAGGGCGCCGGAGAACCCGACAATACAGGCCGGCGCGGTCTTCCGCCTCAGCCCGACATGGAGGGACATCATGGTCCCCTGGCTGAAACCCACCAGGGCGAGGCGGGAGGCATCAAGGCCGAGGCGCTCCAATTCCTGGTCGAGAAAGGCTTCCAAGACCGGCGCCGCCGATTGCACGCCGCGCCAGATCTCATCCGGATCAAGCCGTGAAATCGGGAACCACTGGTAACCGCCCATGGGGGACATGGCGCAGGGTTCCGGGGCATGGGGCGAGACAAACGCCGCCGTCGGCAGAAGGCGCTGCCAATGGGGGGCAAGGCCGATCAGGTCGTTGCCGTCGGCGCCATAGCCATGGAGCAGCACAACAAGCCGGTCGGCCTTGGCACCGTTGGCGGGGGCGACCCTGGGGCCGTTCAGGGAAGGGGAAGAAGCCATGGAAAATCCCGATCAAGGATGAAGGGTGTCACTATCGAATGGTACTGTAGAGCCGCACGCGCCGGAACGAAACGCATCAGGGTCCGGTCGCTGGAAAAGGGCACCATGGCCGGAACCGTCACCACCCGTTTTGCACCGTCGCCCACGGGGTTTCTTCACCTGGGCCATGCCTATGCGGCGCTGATCGCGGCGCGGGAGGCAGAGAAGGCCGGCGGCCGGTTTTTGGTGCGCATTGAGGATCTGGATCAAACCCGCGCCCGCGCCGAGTTCGAGGCGGCGATCTATGAGGATCTGGCCTGGCTGGGTCTGCGCTGGGAAGAACCGGTCATGCGTCAATCGGATCGGCGTGATGCCTATGGTGCCGCCCTTGAGCGGCTCAAGGCTCTGGGTGTCGTCTATCCGTGTTTTTGTACCCGTAAGGATATTCAGGCCGAGATCGAGCGGGCCGTCAGTGCGCCCCATGGTCCGGATGGCCCGCTTTATCCGGGCATCTGCCGCGATTTGAGCCAAGGTGAGGTCGCGGCGCGTCTGGCCTCCGGCGCACGCCCGGCCATGCGTCTCAATATGGGCGTGGCCCTGGGATTGGTGGACAAGGCTTTGACCTTCCGCGAAGGGGGGCGTGGCAGCGACGGCGAGGCCGGTACGATCGATGCGGACCCGGCCCAATTCGGCGATATCATCCTCATGCGCAAGGATGCTCCGGCCAGCTATCACCTGGCCGTGGTGGTGGACGACGCGGCACAAGGGGTCAGTCTGGTGACGCGGGGCCGCGATCTTTTCCCGGCAAGCCATGTCCACCGGCTGCTCCAGGCGCTTCTGGGCCTGCCGGTGCCGGATTATCTGCACCATGACCTGATCACGGATACCGAGGGGCGGCGGCTTGCCAAACGGGACAAGGCCCAGACACTGCGCACCCTGCGTGCCGAGGGCATGGGCGTCAAAGAGGTGCGGCGCAGACTAAACCTGACTTGAAATCACCAGGTATCAAGACCGACAAAGCGCAGGAAGCCTGCGGCTTGGGCCCACGCCTCCCAGGCCTTGATCAGCCGGTCCGTGAAGCGCGCGCTGCCGTGGCCGCGCCCGACGCCCAGCATTTCAAGCCGGGCGCAATCCTTGAAGATCGCTTCCTCCGGCGCCGGCAGGGTCTTGTCCGATTTCAGATCCGCGAATTCGGATTCCTCGACGCCGTCGGTGGCCAGCACGATGACCGTGCGCTCGCGGGAACAATCCGTCCGCCGAGAAACGGTCTGAAGAAAACCGACAATGTTGCTCTCGTTCTGGGCCTCGATCTTGCCGTCACGGGCCAGCTTGGGCAGGCCCGCGATGATGGGCTGAAAAAGCGCCGCCGTCGCCTCCGCCGGGTTCGAGCGGGTCACCCGCCGATCGATCTCCAGGCTGGTGTCGAGGGTCGAATGGGCGCCAAAGCTCCGCAAGGACACTTTGGATCCCGTCGGCAGGGTCGCGATCCGCTCGGCGATCCGCCGGGCCGTCTTGTCCGCAAACGCATCATCGCTGATGAAGGGGCTGCCCACGGAAACATCCACACCGACAATGACATGGGTCGGCCCCGCTTCGGCGCGACCCAGTTGGGCCAAGGCGGGCGCAGCCAGCATGACCCCCATGAGGAGGCCCGCGCAGGCCAGGCGGAAAGACAAATACGCATCGGGACGGGTCATGGACAGGTCTCCCGGATTACCATGTGGACAGTCCTCGGAAGGTCTCAAAGCCGGCCTGATTTGCCCATGCCTTCCACTCGCCGCTGATCCGGCGGGCGAGGAGGGGGCTCGTCTGACCATGACCCAGCCCGATGAGCTGGAGTTCCGTGCAGCCCGGGAAGATCGTGTCCGTCGGGGCGGGCAATTGTGTGTCCGGTTCGAGCAGGTCACCGAATTCGGAATCTTCCAGGCCATCGGTCACCAGAAGAATGCGTGTTTCCCTCTGACAGTCGATGGACTGGGACATGGCCTCGAGGAAGGCCACGATGTTTGACTCCGCATGCATAAGCACCCGGCCGCTCTCGATCACATCGGGCATGTTTTCGGCGATGGCGCCCACCAGGACGCCGACCGTCTCCCCCGTCTGGCGCAGGGAAATCACCCGGTCAAAACTCAACGGTCCGGGTGTGACGCCATAGTCGCCAAAGGCCCGCACCGTCACCAGGGACCGGTTCGGCAACGGCTCGATCAGACCGCGCAAACGCTCGCCCGCCCGTCGCGCAAAGGCGCGATCGGCGATCAACGGGCTGCCCTGGCTGATGTCAAAACCGATCACAAGATGGGGGCCCGGTGTCGGGTCATAGGCCACAAGGCTTGCCGTGTGTTGGAAGGCGAGGCGCGCAATGGCGATGGCCGTCACGGCCGTGATCAGGAATCCGAGCACCGCCAGGCTCAACAAGATCCACCGTGTGACACCATTTACGGGCATGGCCGGTCCCTTTGTCCCCGCTTACCAGTTGTTGAGGCCACGGAAGCGCTGAAAGCCCGCGGCCCTTGCCCAGCGCTCCCAGTCCCGCCTCAGGCGCGCCGTGGTCCGCGGACTGTTCTGACCCTGACCGACGCCGAGCATCAAAAGCTCCGAGCAGCCCTCGAAGAATTCCTGCTCCGGCGCGGGCAGGCGCTGGGTCGAGTCCTTCAGGCGCGCGAATTCGGAATCCTCGATCCCGTCCGTGGCCAGAATGACCATCGTCTCGAAATTCTCACAATCCACCACGCCGCCGATATTGATCATGAAGGAGACGATATTCGTGTAGTCCTGGGCCTCGATGGTGCCCCGGGCGATCAGGGTGGGCACATTGCGGATCAGGGTGTGGAAGAAATCCGCTTCCTGGGTGGCCGAGTCCGCGGTGGTGATCCGGTGGTCCTGGCGCAATGTGTTGGCCTCGGCCGAGTCGACGCCGAAGGTCCGCAAGGAGATGATCGACTTGACCGGGAGGTCGGTGATTTCCTTCTTGATGTAGTCGGCCACTTTCAGGGCAAAATTCGGGTCGTCGACGAGGGGGTTGCTCTTCGACAGATCGAGGCCGATCCAGATGTGGCGCGGCGTACCCGCCTTGGAACGCTCCACGGGATCGAAGAGACGACGCAGCCATTCCGGGGTTTCCTGGCTGGCCTCGCTCTGGCTGGGTGCGTCGTCCGTGCCTTGTTCCAGATCCGCTTCTGCCTCGCTATCGGCGACGAACGGCGCGACGCCCGATGGGGCGGTCCTTGCAGTCATGTTCTCGGCACTGATGATGGGCATATCCGACGTGTTACAGTCGGAACGGAAGGCCTCGACGCCAAGAACGACCGAGCCGACAAGGGCCGCGATGCCGACGGCCATCATGGCGATCACGCTCAAATAGCGGTGCAGGCCGCGTTCCTCTTTACCGGTTGTGGATTCCATGGCCCCCTTTTCCCCTGATCATTTGGCCGGCGATGCTCAACGCGCGGTGTCGGACGGTTCCTTGTCGTCTTTTTCGTCCTTGCGGCCCGGTTTCTCCGCGTCCGCCTCTTCCTCGTCTTCATCGCCGTCCCAGCGGCGCTGATCGTGCTGCTGGCGCCGCAATTCCCGTTCATTGTCCGCTTCGACGAAGGATTCCTCATCGCTGGTCTCGACCACGAGATCGAAGGCGCCCGCATCGATCATCTCGCGGACCTGGCCCATTGATGTCGACAATTGGTCGAGGAGGGCCCGCGCTTCGCCGGCGGCTCCGTTCTGGGCATTCGTGGCATCGGCTTCGGCCCGGGCGATCTCGATCCGCCGCTCACCGAACATGGCCCGGCGCATGCGCGCACCAAGCGATGGGTCCTTGTCGCCGAACAGACCGAAAATATAGCCGGTCTCGAAGGAGGCGAGGCAATGCTTCATCAACTGGCCGCGTGCCTTTTCCGAGCGCAGCCATTCCCGGGCCCGCCGCGCCCTCAGCAGGCGGAGATTCATGTCCCGCTTGTTCAGGATCGAGCGGCTGGAGAAATAATGCTCATTGTCGATGCGCCCGAACAGGCCCGACACGGCCCGCAAGGCCACATGGAGCATCATCGCGGCGACGGAGGTCACGGCGACGAAGAGGAGCAGAAGCGTGCTGAACCAGGCGATGTCATAGGCAAAGCGCACCGTCTCCCGCCGGTTTTCCGCGGCCCTTTTCGCTTCTTCCTCCGCCGGATCCGGCTCGGCATCGGTTGCCTCGCCCTCCTCATCGGCAAGGCCCAGGGCCTCGAGCACGCGGCGGTTTTCCTCAGCCTGATCTTCGGCCTGCGTATTGACCGACAGGGTGGAGCCGGCGGGCAGGCTGTTGCCCGCGTTCAGGAAGCCGAGCCCCAACAGGAAAAGAAGTGTCACGATAAAGACGAAATAGACGAAATATCGCCGGCCGTCCCGGGTCAGCGTCTGATAGAAGAAATGGAAGGCGAGGGCGGCGCCTACGACCTGCAGGGATTTGATGATCACGGAGGCGGCAAAGGCCGGGGGCACTTCCCCGAATTCGTTGGAATAGACCCGCGCCCAGAATTCCGACAACACCGCATAGTCGACGGCCAGCACCGCAAGGAACACGGCGAAGGCAAAGATCGCCGTCACGATCAGCATGATCGGGTGCCAGAAGGGGCCGCGCCGGATGTTCAGGTCCCGGATTTCCCCTTCGATGATCCGCAGCTTGGCATTGTAATATTCGTTCCACCGCTCGACACGGGTCTTCAGGTGGTCCGTGGTGACGGGAACCCGCGCCCGGCCCATGAGCTCGCCGTCCTCATCCGGATAAACAAGCTGTTCCAGATGGCGGGCCGTGCGCTTGCGGCGGGCCTGTTCCTTGTCATCGTCGTCAAAGCCATAGGGAATGTTGCGGGCGGTGAATTCGTCAAACACGTCACCCCAGGGCGTATTCGTCACCATGATGCCGCCTTCCTTACAACCGCTGTGCTTGTCTGGTCCGTGTGATGCCCCACGGCCGGAGGAGGGCCGTGTCTCTCACGCCACGCTGTGCACGTGCCCCACCGCATGAGTCAACAGCTTTCATGCTATCTTGGGACGTGTGCGTTGTCCATGTGGGGGCGGGCCGGACCGGGCCTGTTGCGCTTCGTGTCGTGGATCTGCGCCACCGCTTGAAACGTGCATGGATCAAGGGACGACGGGTGCCGGGCCGAGATTTTCGGTCCAGGTTCAAGGGGGTGGTCGGAGGCGTTTGGCCCTGTCGAAAGAGCATCGAGATTTTGTTGCTGGGGTGCCTAACGAGACGTGCAAGCGCTCATCATTGCCCGCATGCGTTACAGGGTTCAGGACGCACCGCCCATCGCTCAGGGGGGGAGGGCCGGCGGCGGCTTCGATGTTCAGGCCTGTCGGATCGCAAAAGCTCGAAATCCAGATGTAAGGGAACAAAGATGCGTAAGGTGACTATTGTCGTTTCGGTCCTGGCCCTATTGGGCGTTCAGGCCGCCGTGGCGCGGGAGACGACCGACTGTGATCTCTCCTCCCTCCTTCTGGAAACGCCCGACGGTCCGCTGTCCATTGCGCAACGCATGCAACAGCTGGATATCAAAGGTGTGAGCCTGGCCGTCGTCGAGGATTTTGCCCTCTCTTGCACCCTGGCTCTCGGCGTCAAATCCGCCGCCACGAAGGAGCCGGTACGGCCGGATACCCTTTTTCAAGTCGCCTCGATGTCGAAACCGGTGACCGCCGTCGCCGTCCTGCGCCTGGTCGAAGAAGGCGCCTTGGCGCTTGATGCCCCCATCGAGGATCAGCTCACCGAATGGACGATACCCGCAGCCCCCGGCCTTGATGGCGCCAAAGCAGCCGTCACATTGCGGCAGATCCTGAATCATACGGCCGGCCTCTCGACGGAGTCCTTTCCCGGCTACAAGGTCGGGGAGGCTCTGCCGACGACCGTCCAGATTCTCGATGGTGTTCCGCCTGCGAACTCAGAACCCGTGAGGATTATAACCGTACCCGGAGAAAATTACGCCTATTCCGGTGGCGGTTACACGGTTCTCGAGTTGCTGATCGAGCAGGTAACAGGTATGGCGTTTGCGGATTATGTCGGGAAAGCCGTTTTCACCCCGCTTGAGATCTTCAAGGCCTCTTTTGAGCAGCCCATCTCCAAAGGCACCGAGCCCCTGATTGCCATGGGGTATGCAGATGTCCTCCACCCGGAAGAGGGCGGATACCATGTCTATCCGGAGCTGGCAGCTGCGGGTTTGTGGAGCGATGCGGTAGAGCTGAGCAAGTTCGTGATCGGGCTACAGTTGTCGCTGAATGCAGACGATCGTGACGGCGGTCTGCTCTCCCAGGCCATGGCCAAGGAAATGATGACGCCCTTTGATGGTACAATGTCAGGGCTGGGGATCGTGCGGGACGAGATGTACTTCACCCATGGCGGACATAACCGGGGGTATATGTCCCGTTTTCTGTCTCACGATACGGATGGTTATGGTCTGGTTATTCTGACCAATGCCGAACAACCGCGTTTCATCGGCGAAGTGATCAATGCGGTCGGCAAGGCCCATGGCTGGGAAGACTTCTGAGCCGGGACCCGGCCTTTGCGCCACCTTGTGAAGCCGGGGTTGCCGAGGACGCGCCACGTGGGTCGGCGCATGCATGCCGACCCCTATCGGGGTGAGCCGACGATCACCCCCGCAGCGTCGCTGCATCAACGACAGATACGATATCCCGCATGATGTCCGTCAGCTGGAAGTTCTTCGGCGTGTAGATCCGCGCGACGCCGCTTTCCTTCAGGATCACTTCATCCTCGGGCGGAATGATACCGCCCACCACGACGGGCACGTCCGTGAGGCCGGCCGCGGTCATCCGGGTCATGACATCCTGGACGAGGGGCACGTGGGAGCCGGACAGGATCGACAGCCCCACCACATGCACGCTTTCTTCCACGGCGGCGTTGACGATCTGGGCGGGGGTCAGGCGGATGCCCTCATAGACCACTTCCATGCCCGCATCCCGGGCGCGGACCGCGATCTGTTCCGCGCCGCTCGAATGGCCGTCGAGGCCCGGCTTGCCCACCAGGAATTTGAGCCGCCGACCGAGGCGGGAGGACAGACGCTCGACCTCGCCGCGCACCGCTGCAATCTCCCCGGACTGATCAACGGGGGCCGACGATGTCACGCCCGTGGGGGCGCGGTATTCCCCGAACACCTCGCGCAGCGCGCCGGTCCATTCGCCGGTGGTGACACCCGCCTTGGCGCAGTCGATCGAGATCGGCATGATGTTGCCGCCCTCGGAGGCCACCTGGCGCAAGCGGGTCAGGGCCTGCTCGGCGGCCGCACCGTCGCGCGCGGCGCGCCAGGCATTGAGATTCGCGATCTGCTGGGTTTCCACATCGCTTGAGACGGTGAAGATGTCGCCTTCGCCCGCCGACAGGGGCGAGGGCGCGGTTTCCAGATAGGCATTGACGCCCACCACGACCTGTTCCCCGGCCTCGATCCGTTTGACCCGCAAAGTGTTCGATTCGACAAGCTGGCTTTTCATATAGGCGCTGTCGATGGCGCCCACGGCGCCGCCCATATCGTCAATGCGCTGAAACTCCGCCCAGGCTGCTTCGCGGATTTCCGCCGTGCGCTTCTCGACGACTTCGGAGCCGTTGAAAATATCGCCATATTCCAGAAGGTCCGTTTCATAGGCCAGGATCTGCTGGGCACGGAGCGACCATTGCTGGTCCCAGGGGCGGGGCAGGCCGAGCGCCTCGTTCCAGGCCGGAAGCTGCACGGCGCGGGCGCGGGCGTCCTTCGACAGGGTCACGGCCAGCATCTCAAGCAGGATCCGGTAGACGTTGTTTTCGGGCTGTTGTTCCGTGAGCCCCAGGGAGTTCACCTGGACGCCGTAGCGGAAACGCCGGAAACGGGGATCCTCGACACCATAGCGGGTCCGGCAAACATCATCCCACAGGTGGGCGAACGCCCGCAGCTTGCAGGTCTCCTCGATGAAGCGGATGCCGGCGTTGACAAAGAAACTCAGCCGGCCGACGACTCTCGGGAAATCCTCTGCCGGCACCGTGCCGGAAGCCTGGACCGTGTCGAGAACGGCGACCGCCGTCGACAGGGCATAGGCCACTTCCTGCAGAGGCGTGGCAGCGGCTTCCTGCTGGTGATAGGAGCAGACATTCTTGGGGTTCCATTTGGTAACCTCCGTGTAGCAATAGGTGATCATGTCGGCGATCAGCCGCATGGACGGTCCGGGCGGGAAGACATAAGTCCCGCGCGACAGATATTCCTTGATGATGTCGTTCTGGGTCGTCCCCTGGAGAAGCGCCTTGTCCGCGTTCTGTTCCTCGGCGAGCGCGATATAGAGGGACAAGAGCCACGCCGCGGTCGCGTTGATGGTCATGCTGGTGTTCATCTGCTCGAGCGGAATGCCGTCGAACAGGGCCCGCATGTCGCCCAAATGGCCGATGGGCACGCCCACCTTGCCCACTTCGCCCTTGGCGAGCGGGTGGTCACCGTCATAGCCGGTCTGGGTCGGCAGATCGAAGGCGACGGAGAGGCCCGTTTGACCTTTTGCCAAATTGTCGCGGTAGAGGGCATTCGAAGCGGCGGCCGTCGAATGGCCGGCATAGGTCCGAAAAATCCACGGCTTGTCTTTTTGCGGGCGCTCAGTGGCGGACATGGTCGGTCGTCTCCCTCACGGCCAATCGGTGGTCAATCACGCGGGCCAACCATGCCATGGTGAATGTTTCCGGAAAAGAAAGGCCTCTCGCGTAACTCTTCGGGCGAGGCTCAGACCGGCACGATACTGGCAAGATTGTTGCGGTGCAAAAATGCCCTTGCACGCGTGAATTTGTTAGGGTCATGCTCTGATCAGTTTTGACATCCCGCGCGGGCGTCCCAGGCAAGGACCTCGCCGGGTGAGATAAGGCGAGGGGAGGCTGTCCCATGACCGCTGAAGCCGAGGCCAAGGATCTTTACGAAGTCGGTGAAATCCCGCCGGCCTTCCATGTGCCCAAGAACATGTATGCCTGGGCGATCCGCAAGGAGCGCCATGGTCCTCCGGACCAGGCCATGCAGGTCGAGGTCGTGCCCACGCCCGAGATCGATTCCTACGAGGTTTTGGTCCTCGTGATGGCGGCCGGCGTCAACTACAACGGCGTCTGGGCGGCCCTGGGCGAACCGATTTCCCCCCTCGACGGCCATGACCAGCCGTTCCATGTGGCCGGATCCGATGCTTCGGGCATCATCTGGGCCGTGGGCGACAAGGTGAAGCGCTGGAAGCCAGGCGACGAGGTCGTC
>CAZFWG010000027.1:0-17179 GCA_964522525.1 uncultured Alphaproteobacteria bacterium
TGCCGCGCGGCCGGCCCTGGCGGCGGCGTTTGAGGTCCTTGGCCACTTCCACAATGCGGCGCAGCTCGGCTGCTTCGATGTCGCTCAAATCGATGAAATGGCGCGTGTTCGCTCCGTTCATGGGCGTGCCTCCGTGGTCGGCGCCGACCTCAAACGGCGGCAGGCCGCCGCGATCCGGTCCAGGGCTTCGGCGACATGGCCGTCGTCGATGATCAATGGCGGCAGCAGACGAACCACATTGTCGCCGGCCCCGACACTGAGCAGCGCTTCCTCGCGCAAGGCCTCGACCAGGGCGCCGTTCGGGACGACCGCCTCGAGCCCGAGCATCAGGCCCCGGCCCCGCACGCCGCCGATCACATCCGGGAACTGAGCGCTCAACCCCTCGAGCCCTTCGCGCAGGCGTGCGGCCCGCGCGGCCATGTCCTCGAGGAAACCGGGCGCGAGAAGGACATCAAGCACGGCATTGCCCGCCGCCATGGCAAGCGGATTGCCGCCAAAGGTTGAGCCATGGCTGCCCGCGGTCAGACAGGCGCCCACCGCCTCGCGCGCGAGGCAGGCGCCGATCGGCATGCCGCCGCCCAGACCCTTCGCGGTACACAGAATATCCGGCGCCACGCCCGCATGCTCATGGGCGAAGAACCGGCCCGTGCGCCCGTTGCCGGTCTGAACCTCGTCGAGGATCATCAGAATGCCGTGTTCATCGCACAAGGCGCGCACGCCCTGGAGACAGACATCGGGCACGACGCGGATGCCGCCCTCTCCTTGGACCGGTTCCAGGAGCACCGCCGCCGTCTCCGGACCGATCGCCTGACGGAAGGCATCATGGTCGCCGAACGGCACCTGATCGAAACCCTCCACGGGGGGGCCGAAACCGTCCAGATGCTTGGGCTGGGCCCCGGCGGAAATGGTCGCAAGCGTGCGGCCGTGAAAGGCGCCCTCAATGGTCACGACGCGCCAGCGTTCGGGATGGCCGTTTTGGGCGTGGAACCGCCGGGCCATCTTGAGACCGCATTCCACCGCTTCCGCGCCGGAATTGGCGAAGAACACCGTGTCGGCGAAGGTCGCGGCGACGAGGCGCTCGGCCAGGCGCTCCTGACCCGGAATATGATAGAGATTAGAGACATGCCACAGATGGTCGACCTGATCCTTGAGGCTCGTGACCAGATGGGGGTGGCCGTGGCCCAGGGCATTGACCCCGATGCCGGCGGCGAAATCGAGATATCGCGTGCCCGTTTCGGTTTCGAGCCACGGGCCCTCGCCCCTGACAAAGCGCAACGGCGCGCGGGCATAGCTCGGCAGGACCGGATCGATCATCGGAGTTTTCCTTCAGGCCTTGAGGCGATAGCCCCGCGCCAGCATGACATGGGCGAGAGACCAGAACAGGGCGATCAGCACCAGGACCAAAACCACGCCGATCAGGGGATTGCCGTCCGCGTGACCCGTGAAGCCATAGCGGAACCCGTCGATGAAATAGAAGAACGGATTGTAGTGGCTGACCTCGGACCACATGCCCGGAAGGATGCTCACCGAATAAAAGGTGCCGGACAGCAGCGATAGGGGCGTGATGACGAAATTGGTGATGGTCGCCAGGTGATCGAATTTCTCCGCCCAGATGCCGGCCATCAGACCGATCAGCGACAGGATGATCGAGGCGCCGAGGGCGAAAAACACCACGGCCCAGAGATGAGCGAGGGGCAGGCTCACGAAAAAGGCCATCGGGATGCCCGTCGCCAAAGCGCAGATCACGCCCCTTGTGGCCCCGCCCGCCACGAAGGCCAGGGTGAGTTCCGTTGGCGACAAAGGCGGCATCAGAAAATCGACCATGCTGCCCTGGACCTTGGCGATGATCAGGGATGAGGAGGTATTGGCAAAGGCATTCTGCAGGATCGCCATCATGATGAGACCCGGCGCGATGAAAGTGCCATAGGGAATGCCCGCCACCGCCGGGCGATGGGCCCCAAGCGCCAGGGTGAAGATCGCCAGGAACAGGATCGCCGTGCCCACGGGCGCGGCAATGGTCTGGGCGGCCACCTTCAGAAACCGCATGACCTCTTTCTTATAAAGCGTCCAAAGCCCGATCCAGTTCACGGCGCCGAACTGGCGAACCCGCAACGCGCCGGGAACCGCAACGTTACCGCCAGGGGCAGACCCCGCGATCCCACCGCCCGCATTCACTGATTTCATGCTGATCGCCTCAATACGCATTCGAGGGCGGGAACCGCCCCTTCAGATTTGGCGACACAATTCCACGAAACCACCCCCTGCTTCCAGCCCAGGGCACTCAGCACCGCCCCGCTCGTGTCGTTTTGGAACACTAGATCTTGGGTCCCAAAAAAGTGGTACCCTGTATCTTGTGTTTCGAATTGGGAATGTGTACGATATCTAGCGTCACCGGTGGGCAGGCCACTATATATGCCTCCAAATGGCACTCCAGGTCCATAGCCCCCGTGACAGGCCAGCCGGGCCCCTGCGCTCGTTTCGGTCACCCGCCCTATCCCCACCAGGGGGTGCAATGCCCCCAACCCCGAAGAAGAAGGTCGCAACCATGGCTTGGACAGACGAACGCGTAGATTTGTTGAAGAAACTTTGGGCCGACGGCCTGAGCGCCAGTCAGATCGCGCGCCAGCTCGGCGACGTCACGCGCAACGCCGTGATCGGCAAGGTCCACCGCCTGGGTCTGTCGGGCCGGGGCTCGCCTGCCCGTTCCGAACGCCCCCGCGCGGTGACCGTCCCGAAGCCCACGGTCAAGCCGATCCTGATCAAACCCATGATCGTCGAAAAGCCGGTCGTTCTGGAAAATGGCGAGTTCGCGACCGTGACGACCCTCAAAGAAAACATGTGCAAATGGCCGATCGGCGATCCGTCGTCGCCCAATTTCCGTTTCTGCGGTCACAAAGCCAAGGAAGGCAGCCCCTATTGCGAGGCCCATGCCCGCATGGCCTATCAGCCCGTCGATCGGCGGCGTCAGAAACGCCGCGCCGCCGGCTGATCGGCTTCCGGGGCGGGTTGATCACTGGGCAATGCGCACCCCGCGCGGCACGACAACGCGCGGGGTTTCCTCCCGAAACAGATCAGATGTGATGAAAAGCCCTCAGATGTCCGTCGTCAGGGACATATCCAAAGGCGTGCCGCTGTAGGATTCATCAAGGGCATAGCCGGCCGAGCGCACCGTTCGGATCGGATCGATTTCACCCTTATCATTGAGAGCCTTGCGCAACCGCCCGATATGCACATCGACGGTGCGCGCCTCCACATAAACATCCGAGCCCCAAACCGCATCGAGCAACTGCTCCCGGCTGAAGACCCGGCCGGGAAACTGGATCAGGTGATCGAGGAGCCGGAACTCGGTCGGGCCCAGATGAACGTCCCGATTGCCCCGGCGCACCCGATGGGCCGCGCGATCGAGGGCGATATCGCCAAAGGTGATGACATCCTCGGCGAGGGCCGGCCGAATGCGACGGATGACGGCCCGCACCCGCGCCAGTAATTCCGGCATCGAAAAGGGCTTGGTCACATAGTCGTCGGCGCCGGTATCGAGACCGCGAATGCGATCCGGTTCCTCGCCGCGGGCGGTCAGAAGCACGATCGGCAGATTGCGGGTCTGGGGCCGATTGCGCAGGCGGCGGCACAACTCAATCCCCGAAATCTTGGGCAGCATCCAATCGAGAAGCAGCAGATCCGGCCGCTGCTCATCGATGATCAGCAGGGCTTCATCGCCGTCACGGGCCGACGCGACGCGGTAGCCCTCGCGCTCCAGATTGTAGGTCAGGAGCGTGGACAGGGCGTCTTCGTCCTCAACAACTAAGACCAACGGTTGCATGAAGCCTCACACAGCCAAGACCGGAAACCGCCACTCTCAGTCGGACGGCTCATCGAACGAAATACTCGTCAGACTTGTCAGATCGCCTTTGGGGCGTTCGTCGCGGACATATGATCCTTGAACGAAGTAATACAGAGTTTCGGCAATATTGGTAGCATGATCGCCAACACGTTCAATATTCTTTGCGGCAAAGAGTAGATGCGTGCATAGCCCGATGGTGCGCGGATCTTCCATCATATATGTCAGAAGTTCGCGGAAGAGGCTGTTGTACAACTCATCAATACTCTCATCGCCGCGCCAGACCGCCATCGCTCTTTGGGCATCGCGCTCGGAAAACGCATCCAATACTTCCTTGAGCTGGAGCAAAGCCTGACGGCCCATGCCCGCGAGGCCGGCGGTGACCCGCAGCGGCTGGTCCCGATTGATCACCAAGGCGCGCTTGGAGACATTCTTGGCGAGATCGCCGATGCGCTCCAGATCGGCGGCAATCTTGATCGTCGAAAGCGTGAAGCGCAGCTCCGCCCCTTCCATGCGACGGCCTGCGAGCAGGGCAACGGCGGAGCGTTCGACCGCCTGTTCCAGGGCATCGATACGCGCATCCGTATCGATCACCTGGCGGGCCAAACCGCTGTCCCGGCGCAGGATGCTGTCGATGGCGTCGCTGATCTGCCGTTCGCACAGGCCGCCCATCTGCTGGATGAGTTGGCTGAGCTGCTCACCATCTTCGGCGAGGGCAGTGCCTTGCGTCACGGAAGCCTCCTTTTGCTCCGCCCCCGTCCTGGGCGGCTCATCCATAGCGGCCGGCGATGTAGTCTCTCGTGCGTTCGTGGCGGGGATTGGAAAACACATCCGCCGTGTCGCCCGCTTCCACCAGCACGCCCAAGTGAAAGAATGCCGTCTGCTGGGAAACCCGGGCGGCCTGCTGCATCGAATGGGTGACAATCACGATACAGTATTTCTCGCGCAATTCCTCAATCAGCGCCTCGATGGTCGCCGTGGAGATCGGATCCAGGGCCGAGGCCGGCTCGTCCATCAGGATCACTTCCGGATTGACGGCGATGCACCGGGCAATGACCAGCCGCTGTTGCTGGCCGCCGGAAAGGCCGGTCCCGGCCTCATCGAGGCGGTCCTTGACCTCGTCCCACAGGCCCACCCGCTGCAGGCTCTGTTCGACGATACCCGCAAGCTCGGTCTTGTCGCGGGCCAAGCCGTGAATGCGCGGCCCGTAAGCGACATTTTCAAAGATCGACTTGGGAAACGGGTTCGGCTTCTGGAAGACCATGCCGACACGGGCGCGCAACTGGACCGGATCGATCACCCGGTCATCGTAGATGTCGGTCTCGTCCAGGTGAACGTTACCGGTTATGCGGGTACCCGGAATGGTATCGTTCATCCGGTTCAGGCACCGCAGAAAGGTGGACTTGCCGCACCCGGACGGACCGATCAGGGCCGTGACATGGCAATCGGGGATGTCCAGATCGATGCCGTGGAGCGCCTGGGTCTTGCCATAGAACATGTCCAGGTTCCGAACGGCGAATTTCGCATGCGCGCGCCCATCGACCCGACCCGTCGGGGGCACCATGCTTACGGCCTGTTCCGCCATCCCAAAATCCCCTCGTCCTGCTCTCGTCCCGTCCGAAAAGCTTGACCGCGACCCCGGCCTTACCAAGGGCCGTGATGGCGTCACCGGTTGCTGGCGCCAAGTGCCCTTTTCCCTACCAGCATCCCAGACGGTTCGCCAGGGGTCAGGGCCTGATGGATCGGCTCGTTGTCGGATCCGAAGAGTTCTCGAAACGGGGTTCGGCCACACCCTCAAGCGGCGCGGGTCCGACCACGGGTGCGGCAAAATGCAAGGTGCGGACGGGATCCTCGGGCAGGGCCATGTCGCTGGCGAGCGGCAAGGAAACCGTGAAAGTGCTGCCCTCTCCGAGGGCGCTCAGGATCTCCAAACTGCCGCGGTGGCGATTGACGATGTGCTTCACGATGGCAAGGCCCAGGCCGGTGCCGCCCTGGCGCCGGGACTGGCGTATATCGACCCGGTAGAAACGTTCGGTCAGGCGCGGAATATGCTCACGGGGGATTCCCGGGCCATAATCCCGCACACGGATGATCAACATCTTCTGACCCGCCTGACCGTGGGCCAGACTGCCGGCCGCGCCGTAGCCGCCCTCTCCGATATGGCTCGTGATTTCGATGCGCTTGCCGCTCGAGGCATATTTGAGGGCGTTGTGAACCAGATTTTGGAAGACCTGGACGAGTTCGTCGCGCTCGCCCAACACCCGCGCATTGTTCTCTCCCTCGATGACGACCTCGACACTGCCTTCGCGGGCCAAGGGCGAGAGGGCATCGACGACATCGCGGAGCACATCATGCATGTCGACAAGATCCGCCGGCGGCACATGTTCGTTCAGCTCGATCTGGCTCAGGGACAAGAGGTCATCAATCAGGCGCCCCATCCGGGCCACCTGATCCGCCATGATCTGCAGAAAGCGCTCCTGGGCTTCGGGGTCGCTGCGGGCATGGCCGCGCAGCGTGTCGATAAATCCGGATACGGAGGCAAGGGGCGTGCGCAACTCGTGGCTCGCGCTGGCGATGAAGTCCACGCGCATCTGCTCAAGCCGCTTCATGGCCGTGAGATCGCGGATCACGAGCAGGATCGACCAGGAATCCGGCGCGCTTTCATCGCCGGGCAGCCGCACCGGCAGCACATGGGCATTGAGGTGACGCTCAAAGGGAACGGGAACGGTGTATTCGATGGTCTGGGCGGGCTCGCCGGTCCTGACCTGCTCGATGGCGTCGAGCACGCTTGGTGTCCGGATGGCCGAGGCGATGTGTCGCCCGGGCAGGGCCGCGCGCAGGATCTGCCGCGTCGCCCCATTGGCAAATCGGATGCGGGCCTTGGTGTCCAGGAGCAGGACGGGATCCGGCAGACCCTCGAGAACCGGCGCGATCGCGTCGCGCAGAAACACGGGCGCATGGCCATCAATGGCGACGCCCGCCATCCGCCGATCAGCGTGTGTGCCGCCAGCGGCCGGGACGAGGCTTGCCCAAAAGCGCACGGCGGCCCAGCCGATGATCGCCCCCAGCACGAGGAAACCCGCGCCGGCCCCGACGGTCATCCCGCTGAACCGGCCAAATATTGTCGCGATTAGGAAGGCGCCCAGAACGATGAAGACCATGATCCCGCGATAGCCATGCCGTTGCCTGGCATCGGCAAGCCCGCGCTCGATGATGGGATCCTCATCCATGGCCTTTCCCTCGGGCGCGACGAAAGGGCGCCGTCCACCTCGCGATGGACCATGGCCCCATCATCGCCCATGAGCAAGGACAAGCGGCCCCCGACCCGGTCCGGATCGCCGTCATTGCTCTCGTGTCCACACCGGGTCTTCCTATCATAATGTTGCGCAACCGGTGCAATGTGTTCATGTTTGTTTCTCCGGGGAACACGCCACCCTTCACAACATTCCGTTCTCAAGCTGGTTTCGTAAAACACAAAGGTTTGTGCGGTTTGTTGGCTGTTGCACGCCGCGAAACATCCGAGCGTTCAAGGATTTGGGAGTTCGGTAACTCTGAACAGTATGCGCATACGGAGAACGCCATGGCCCATGCCCCCATGACTGCCGCCGACCCCACGGAAAAGACGATTGCCTGGGAAGAGCATCTAGGCGCGGCGAATTACGCGCCCCTGCCCGTGGTCTTGAGCCGGGGCGAAGGGGAATGGCTGTTTGATATCAACGGCAAACGCTATCTCGACATGATGAGCGCCTATTCCGCGCTCAGCTTCGGACACGGCCATCCACGGCTTCTGGCGGCGCTCACCCGGCAGGCCAGCCAGCTTGCCCTGGTCTCGCGGGCTTTCCATACGGACAAGCTCGCGCCTTTTCTGGAGAAGCTGACCGGCATCGCGGGTCTGCCCCGCGCCTTGCCGATGAATACGGGCGCCGAGGCGGTGGAAACCGCCATCAAGGCCGCCCGCCGGTGGGGATACAGCGTCAAGGACATCGCCCCGAACGAGGCCGAGATCATCGTCGCCGATGACAATTTCCACGGCCGCACGACGACCATCATCAGTTTTTCCACGGACGAAGAGTACCGCACCGGCTTCGGCCCCTTCACGCCGGGTTTCCGCAGCGTGCCTTTCGGGGATGCCGCCGCCATCGAGGCCGCGATCGGCCCCCGAACCTGTGCCGTGCTCGTTGAGCCCATGCAGGGCGAGGCCGGCATCCGCATTCCGCCCGCCGGCTGGCTGCGCACGGTGCGCGACCTGTGCGATCGCCACAATGTGCTGCTGATCCTTGACGAGGTGCAGACCGGTCTTGGCCGCACCGGCGCGCCCTTCGCCTTCTGCCATGAGAACATCCGCCCCGACGGACTGATCCTGGGCAAGGCGCTGGGCGGCGGACTTCTTCCGGTCTCGGCCTTTTTGGCCACCGATGCCGTGATGGACACGTTCACACCGGGCAGCCACGGCTCGACCTTTGGCGGCAATCCCCTGGCCGCGGCGGTGGGTCTGGAGGCCCTGACCCTGCTTGAGGATCTCGACCTGTCGGCGCGCAGTGCCCGGCTTGGCACGGCCCTCAAGGACGCCCTGTCCGGCATCAACAGCCCCCTCATCCGTGAGGTGCGCGGCGCGGGCCTGTGGGTCGGTGTCGATATCGATCCGGAGCGGTGCTGTGCCCGCTGTCTTTGCGAGGACCTCATGGCACGCGGCGTGTTGTGCAAGGACACCCACGAGACCGTGGTGCGCTTCGCCCCGCCCCTGACCGTATCGGAGGGTGCGCTCGACTGGGCGGTCGACCAGTTCCGGGATGTCATCCGGGACCGGATCTGACCTCCGCCTCTTCATCCGTCCGCCTACGCAGGAATTCCCATGGCCAAACCGACCCTATTAATGTGCCCGCCGGACCATTTCGAAGTGGTCTATACGATCAATCCGTGGATGGACCCGGAAGGATGGGCGAGCCACGACGAAGAATGGAAACATGACGCGGAGGGACAATGGAACGCCCTGCGCCAGACATTCGAGGCCCTCGGCGCGAAGATCGCCCTTGCGCCCGCGCAAGCGGGGTGGCCCGACATGGTGTTCACCGCCAATGCCGGCATCTGCCTTGACGGGCGGGTCCTTGTCGCCCGCTTCCGCCATCCGGAGCGTCAGGGCGAAGAAGCGTTCTTTACGGAGCAGTTCGAGCAAATGCGCGAGCACGGCATTTTGCGCGAGGTCGCAGCCCTGCCGGAAGGCCTGATCCAGGAGGGCGAGGGCGATTGCCTTTGGGACGCCCATCGCAATCTGTTCTGGTCCGGCCATGGCCAACGCTCCGCCCTCGAAGCCAACGGCGCGATCGCGCAGTTTTTCGGCCGGGAAGCCGTTTCCCTCGAATTGATCGATCCGCGCTACTATCATCTGGACGTCTGCCTTGCCCCCCTCGTCACCGGTCATATCCTCTACTACCCGGGCGCCTTCAGCGACGCCGCCCGCGCCACGCTCGAAGAACGGGTGGGGGCGGACTATCTGGTACCCGTCGAAAAGGTGGATGCGGACCGCATGGCCTTGAATGCCGTCAGCCTGGGGCACGATATCGTGATGAATGATTGCTCTGCGGACTTGGAAGGGCGTTTGGGTGCCCTCGGGTTCAAGGTCCACCGCGTCCCCTTGCCGGCCTTTCTCAAAGCTGGAGGATCAGCCAATTGTCTCAGTATGCGTCTCGATAACTGATCCGACTTCCCCACATGCTGTGCATACCTGGATTGTCCCCGACATTGACAGCCATTCACGCGGCGCGGGCGAGATGTCCAGCGGTGCCGGACGGATACGCGCATGGCGATTAGAGACGGCTGCAGGGCTCCACAATAACTCGTGACTCTGCCCCGCTTCGGACGTATCATTCATTACAAGATGTTAAGGACACTCTTTTGAGGTGTCCTGACGTCTCACTCTTGAGCGCACTTCCCCGGGCCGCATTGGGATCCATCGATCAGACCCCAGCCGCCCGCAACCGGTATCCTTTTCTCCGATATCGGACTTCTTTCCATATCCATCCACCCAGGAGGATGACGCGATGTGCGGCAAATCCGTCAATGTTCTCCTTGTTGAGGACAATCCCGGAGACGCCAGACTGGTCCGGGAGAGTTTTGAACAAGTGGCCGAACCGACAACGGTGAGTGTCATGAGCAACGGGGAGGACGCGCTCGACTATCTGCGCGACACGCTCGATTCCCATGAAAGAGTGGACCTCGTTCTTCTTGATCTCAATCTTCCGGGACGCAACGGACGGGAGATCCTGGCCGAAATCAAGAAGGATGCGGATCTTCAGATGATCCCGATCTTGATCCTCAGCTCCTCCCGGGCCTCCCATGACCTGAAAGCCTGCTTCCGCAATCACGCCAATGCCTATCTGGTGAAACCGGATGATTTCGAAGGATTTGTCGATCTTGCCCTGGCCATTGAGGCCTTCTGGATGCGTACGGTCGCCACGGCGCCACGCCCGGCCCCGAGACCACGGAATGCGAAGGCCATGACACAGGGCCGACCGCTGCCTGGCCGCACACGAATGAACAGCCCGGAACGGGTGACACGAGCCTACCAGAACTGATCCGCATGGGGGCAGGTCCAGAAGGGGATCTGCCCGGCCACTCTTCCGTCTCGACCCAACCTCAGGCCGAGGCGAGTTCCAGGCTAGGACGCCGGGACAAGGGCAGTGTGACGATAATCCGACAGCCGGCGGATTTTTGGCCAAGACGAATGGAACCGCCATGGCGCACGGCGACGCGCCGGCATATGGCGAGACCCAGCCCGGCGCCCGGATAGGCTTCCCTTGTGTGCAAACGTCGGAACAGGTCAAAAATCTGATCGGCAAATGTGGCACTGATGCCAATGCCCTCGTCATCCACATGGATGTCGAGCCAAGGGCCGCGTTGCACACCGCTGACCTTGATGCGGGGCTTGAGGCCCGGCGGCACAAATTTCAGGGAGTTTCCGATCAGGTGCTCGAACATCAAGGCAAGTTGGGCCGGATCTGCCTCGACGATGGGCAGGGGATCAATCTTGATATCCGCATCCGTCTCATCGATTTCCACCGCGAGGGCCTCGGTGGCGCGAAACAGGGCGAGATTGGGATCCGTCTGTTCGAAGGGCGCGCCATGGGTGACGATGCGTGAATAGGTCAGGAGGCCATTGACCAAATGGCTCATGCGGTTCGCGCCATCGACGGCGAAGGCTATGAATTCCCGTGCGGGTTCGTCCAATGCGCTGGCGTAGCGCTGCTCAAGGAGACGGCAATAGCTCGTCACCATACGGAGGGGTTCGCGCAGATCATGGGAGGCGATATAGGCAAACCGCTCGAGTTCATCATTGGACTGGGTCAACCGCGCGGACTGGTCGCGCAAAGCCGCCTTTGTTCGGGCAAGATGGTGCCGGGTGAGAACCGTATCGCACAATTGACCGATGCGCCGGGCACAGTCGACATCAATGTCGTTCCAGACCCGAGACCGATCGACATGGGTTCTCTCGGGGTCCGTCTTCCGGAACCAGATCAAAATGGCATTGGCGCTCTTGATCGAGATGAGCATGGCGGTGACCCGGCCTTGGTCATCGTCCTCCGGCGGCCCCACCCGCTCGGCATCATTGGCAGCTTGGATTTCGTTGACCAGGACCGGCCCGTCGTCCAGCTCATCCCTCCAGGTCCCGACCAAAGACAGGATTCTGTCATCGGCCGGCACTGATCCGTAGGATGACACCTGCACATCGGAAATATAGGCGAGACCATCCGCATTCACCATGGAAACCAGATTGGGCCCGAGAGCCCGGATCGTTCCATGGTGCGGGGGAACGGCCTGAATGGTCTCCATGAGATCGACCAGGGTCGAGCGCGCGGCCCGATCCCGGTTCAGACGTTCCTGGTGCCTCAGGGCGACCATTTGCAGAGAGGCCATACCGGCCAGGGTCTCCAGCATCCCGATCAAGGGCGGCGCCATCAACCCCCTCGTCCGGCACAGACAGGCCAGGACGCCGATGATCCGGTCCTGATGCGTGAGCGCCGCCAGAACCACGTGCTGGGCCCCCATCACGGCAAAATGGTCGATCATCGGACCGGACCAGGTGCCGTCGGATGAGACGAATAGCTCATCTCTGTCGGGATCAGCCGTGACCGACATCACTCGCCGGTGGGTAAGCCTTTCACACAGACCGGCCGGCCATTCGTCACTCATCTCGTCGCAATGGGCAAAAGCGCCGGAGGTGCCGCGCATGCTTTCAGCCAGGAGCCGGTTCAGCCCCTGTTCCTCAAAACCATAAATCTCCGTTCGAAAAGCGCCCGTCACACTGCGCGCGATATCGGCGGTGACGGTACAAAGATCCTCTACGGAGGAGACACGGGTGAAGCGACTCAAGGCAAGACGCACGGCCCGCATGTCACAAGCTTCTTCACAGGGAATCGGACTATGGGGCAAATCGGTGAGAATGGTGCATGCCGCATCATTTGCGTGCAAAGGGGTCATGACGGGCCTCCAACAATTCCTGTGATAACCGTGTACAGAAAGTCTTGTAATTGTCTGACCACGGCTGGCCAGCGGGATGGGTGGGTCTTGTTCAAAGTTTAGCCAACCGCCGAGGGTGCGGCATATGGGCTGACACCGGCCGTATTGCGCTCTATCGCGGACAGAAGGGAGTGGGGCGTGATGGGTTTGGGGAGATAGTCGTCCATGCCGGCGGCCAGGTAGCGGACCCGGTCACCGGCGACACCATGGGCCGTGACGGCAACAATGGGCGTCTTGCCATTGAGGTCAGAGACGGCCCGGATCCGTCGGGCGACTTCAACGCCGTCCAGATCGGGCATTTGGATATCCATGAGGATGAGATCATAGCGCCGTTGATCCGCCAATTCGAGTGCGGATACTCCGTTTTCGGCAAAATCATATTGATACGCCGTTTGATCAAGAATCACCTCGAAAACACGACGATTGATGGGCGTGTCCTCGACCACGAGCAGCCGCCGCCAATGGGGTTCCGCTGCGCGACTCTTTTCCTTGCGAGGCCCGGCGGCGGTTTGCGACGGGTCGGCGCCATCCGCGAGGACGGCGTTTTGAACGGGAACGGAAAACCAGACATGGGCACCGCCCTCTACCCCACTACCCAGATGGAGGCGCCCGCCCATCAGGGTGACGAGTTCCTTCGCCAACGGAAGGCCGATGCCCAAACCCGCCCCATGAGGCATGTCCGGGAGATCGGTGTTGTCAAAATAGGTCGACATGTGAGTGGCGAGGTCTTCCGGCAGGCCTGGCCCCGTATCGATCACATCGCAGCGGAGATTGAGCGCGTGATCGGAGGATTTGGAAACCGCGACGCGCATCTCGACCCCGCCAGCGGCCGTGAATTTCACGGCATTGCCAACCAGATGGGACAGAACCTGCGCAATGCGGATCCGGTCGGCCGATACGGGCTTGGAGGTGGTGGGCTCGACCTCCCATGTGGTCGAGAGGCCTTTTTCCTCAGCCAGGGGAGACCATTCATCGGCGACCTCGCGCACCATGTCGGGGACGTCCATCGTGGTCGGTGTCAGATGCAGCGTGCCGGAACGCAGACTCAACAAATCCAGGATATCCCCAACCATGGTGGAGATCCGATTGCCCGACTCTCGAATGGCTGTTGCCGCGGTACGGACATTCTCGTCAGGCCCCAATTGTTCCAGGGTCGCGGCAAAGCCGATAATGCCATTGAGCGGTGTCCGGAATTCATGGCCGATCATCGCCAGGAAATCGGACTTGGCACGCCCGGCCCGTTGCGCGTTCGCCCGCTCACGCTCCGCCGCTCTCTGTGCCTTTTCCTTTTCAACCAGAGCGCGGCTCAGCGCCTCGCGATTGGCCTTGCGCTCGACACCAAAGGTCAAGGCCCGCCAGAGCGTGGCGGCATCGGCATTCTCCTCAATGACGAAATCCTGGGCACCGAGTCTGACGGCCTCTATGGCGTCCGGGAGGTCTTCCTCCGGTACCAGAATGATGACGGGAATTGACGGAAAGTCCTCCAGAAGACGGGCACAAACATCAAGGCCCACCTCCCGGCGCAAGCGCAAATTAAGGAGAATGGCGTCTACGGAATCATATTTCAAAATACTGACGGTCTCGCGCAGGGTCGCCGCCTGAAGCACGCGGCGGGGCCGATATCGCGGTTCGGGCCAGGCACGGTCGTGGAGAATGATGGTGGAGATGTCAGGCGTCGTGTCGCCATCATGAATATGGAGAATGACGGCAGGACCTGTCGCGGCGGTCTCTCGTCTGCTTGACACATCAACCATGAGATTCATGCCATTGCCCTCTTGGGAGCAGGGCGGGATTAAAGGAAGACTTGATCCCGCTCCTGACTTTTTTTGAGTGCGCGCGGCAATACCGGAAGACCGGCGCCCGTTCGGCTGCGCCCGGCCCTTCTCTCGCGCTTGAGCGCCAGTAGGGGAACGCGCCTGCAAACTGGGCTCGGTCTGGCAATACATCGGTTGCGACACCACCCCGGTTCAGGGTCGGCCCTTCGGCTCACACACGCAACACGACTGGCGCCTGAAAGATACTTTCCTGATACGGAAGATACTCACAACACGACTGGACACACCGGGGGGCCTGCATCACGGCATGGGGTACCGCGAAGCCTGAACGCAAGGCCTCTGGAACAAGGTGAATGACAGATCAATCGGACGGCGCGCCTAGCCGCAGGCGCTGGAGAAAACCGTCATGATCCGGACAAAAGAATGATGTGGCACGCCTGACCATCCCAGACCACGTCACCGATCCGTTCCATTTGAACAGCACGGCGGCGGCGATCCTTGGCGCGGTTCTCCAGATGATCCAGGAGACTGGCGCCGACGATGGATTCAAAGGAGGCACCGAGAAACCGGCAACCGGCATCATTGATGAAGACGACCCGGCCGATCTCGTTCACCGTGAGGATCGGCTCATTGGCGTTGCTGATCGCCTCGTGACGCGCGCTGCCATCCTCGAAGCGGCTGACAATATCCCGCAGGCGGGCGGCCGTGACCGAATGGCGGCGCACGGAGTGTAGTGCCGTGCGCAGCAGCAGCATTGGATCAAGGTCATCCTTTGCAAGGAAATCTTCCGCTCCCCACAGAATGCATTCGAGGCCGAGTGACGTATCACCATGGCCCGTCAACACGACGATGGGCGTGTCGCTCTTTTCCCGAAGCCGGGCGATGGATTCCCGGTAGGACTGGCTGTCGGGCAGCATGAGGTCAAGCAGGACCAGATCCACATCGCCCGCTTCGAGGCGGCTGCAGGCCTCGGACAGTCTTTCGACAACCTCAAGGCCCACGGTGGTGGCATTCTGTTCCTCGAACATGGTGCGAACCAGCAACGCATCGCCCGGATTGTCCTCGACCAGAAGGACCCGTCCCAATTCACTGTTGACCTGCGGACGATCTGCAAGAGCTGCCTGCATAGTTGTCTTTCCTCAACCCGTTATGCCGCCACGGAAGGCCCCTGAGGGCCATGTTCCCGGAGCAGCGGAAACTCACGCTATCGACGATGACGAAGAGCCCACGTTCACAGAGAGACCAAAGGCGCCAGAAGTGACTGACAGTCACTCATTTGAGCCAACGCTGGGCCGGCGACCTCTCTGTTCATCCAATCGTCGTCACCACCTGTGATTACTTGCAATCCAATTCAGGAGTACCGATTTGCCGGAGTACAATCTCCGATAGCGGTATGCAACAGATAAAGAGCAATTTGGATCTTTTGTCACATAAATGGTGCAATCATGACACGCATGCCGCACAATCATCGGCGCCGCCAACATGACACAACGGTAAGGTAAGAGAAGTCAGAGACCCGACCAAGCCCCAATTGCGGGACTTTCCAAAAGACTCACAACTTAATTTGAATCTGGATAACTCGATCCCAACACGCGGCGCAGAGGCCGGGGCATCCGAACGCCGAAGGGCCCCAGGATCGCATCGAAGCGCACGAAGACACCGGGCGTGGGCTCGAAGTCTCTTGCTTCGAGAAATGTCAACTCCGGCGCGACTTCGACAAACAGCCAATCCCAGATGAACCGGCGGCGGTAATTCACCCGGAAGGTCAGCTGGGAAACCACACCGGAGAGCTCGGTCTGCGCAGCAGTGAAGAACTGATACCGTATGCGCTGGTCATTGTTCAGACGCTGGGTCAAATCGAAATCGAAGCGATAGAACAGGGGATCGTTCTCCTCGGACCAATCGATCCGCGGTGTCAGCCGCAGGAAGAAACGTTCATTCAGTATTCGCTCGAAATCCACGATCCCCCGGACCGAGAAGCCTTCATCCGTAAACCAACGGGTTTGTACCAGAAGCCGACTGTTCCATTTGCCGAGGTCGAAGGTCTGGCGATAGCGGGGACCGATAAACGCGACCGGGTCGCCACCGCGCAGTCGACCCCCGGCCTGGATGCTGACATTCAGCTTGCGGGTCGCGGTCAAAAAGCCCTGGATGGCAAGAACACCGTCTTCTTCCTCGTCATCGGGTTCAAGCAGCGATTTGATGTCCGACTGCTGAGGATTGTCCTCCGGCCCCAAGGCCCGGTCGAAATCCCCCGACAGCAAGAGCACCACCCGATTGTTGGTTTGGGGAAAGGCGTAGCGACCCCGGACATTCACATCGAAATCGGTGCCTGACCCCTCCCTCAGGAAACCGTCGCCTCGAACCCGCAGGCGGGTGACTTGCAACTCTTCCTCATGGCGTTCGGGATCCGAGAAAAAGGCATCGAGCTCGATCGATTCCATCAGCGTTTTTTCAAAACGCGTCTGGATGCCCTCAACCACCATATGTTCCGTGGCATCCATGCCGCTCTTCACATCGTTGGACTCGCCTCTGGACCGGTCGTTGCCGGCAAGGCGATCGGGAAGAACATCGGGTTCATCGACGCTGAGAGTTGCCCCTTCCTCGACCATCTCCTTGGGCGCGGCCTCGAGATCGGCTTTCGACACCAGAGCGCGGGCCGGGCCGCTACCGAACAGGCCCAGCGCAAATGCGTCAGACGGAGCGGCAAGCACCGGCGAGGGGGCGGTGTTGATGCCGATGACGGCAAACAGAAGCGCAGGCACGATGCCCGCAGACCGGGCATGGTCCAGAAACGACTTGGATCCCAAACAACCATTGATGCGCACAGAATGACGAACAAGAAACATGATCGACCAATTTGTGACCCGCTCAGAAGCCCCGATTTCGAGCCTTTGCCCCATCATTAATCGTCGCCCATGCGGGGCGGACCCGCAATGCACATTCGCCAAGGGCTCATGCTACGCCACCCAGACCGCCAAAGTGTAATGTTTTTCAATGGGTTATTCGGTTGAGAGGCAGGGAACAGGCGCTACCTGCACTGGCACGCGCC
>CAZFWG010000027.1:17279-48820 GCA_964522525.1 uncultured Alphaproteobacteria bacterium
CCCGATGCGGAAGTGCGTTCCAGATCCACCTCTTTTCCATCGAGAACCATGCGCGCGCGTCCCTCAATCCCGTGGTTGAAAAAGACGAGGCGAGAGCGCGGCTGACGGCGAAACAGGAACATGCCGCAGGCGCCAGGCTCGAGCTGTTGGCCCGGCAGATCGCCGACACGGGCGGCGAGATCCGGCTCCGGAGCATCCGGTTCGGTCACCGGCGGGGCGTCGGCGGGTTCGGGCGGTCTCGTCCGCTCCGGCGTCGGAGGTGATGGGTCCTGGGTTTCGAGAAGCGGATCCCGTTCGATCGCCGGCGCCGGGGCCGGGCGCACGGGTGGTGTTGCCTGTGCGGGCAGTGGTTGGGACTGGGGCTGGGGCTGGGGCTGGACGACGGGGCGGCTGGGAACCGGCTGGACGCGCGCCGGTTCGGACACCGGGGGAGCAGGCCGCGAGGGCGCGGGGGCGGGCGGAGCCTGGGGGTTGGTCAGGACCGCCATCATAGCGTCGACCTCGCCGGAGCGTGATGGTCGGGACGGCGCCTCCGGCGACGTTTGGCACGAAGCAAGGGCCAGGGTGACAATCAGCATACCCACGAGCGGAGCGTGACCATGGCTCCTCCCACGCCGGTCATGGACCCGCGTCCATGCCTGGACGGCACCGTCAGCCGGGCCGCTTGTCCCCCAGCTTTCCTTCTTGCACAAACTCATACCCTTTCACCGTGCTCTCAAAGCCAAGGAGTTCCATCGCCTGTTTGACGTTTTGCTCCTGGGTTTCGATCCGTAGGCGCATTTCATAGCGGCGGTCCGGCGCGACCCTGAGGGCAAGATCAACGGCATTGCGCCCGTCCTCGCCCTTCAGGGGCAACAGAACGGCGCCCTCCACACATTGGGGTTCGCCCGCCAGATCCGGCGGCGACCATGTCTCGTCCCTATATTGAACGCTCACGCTGGAGCGCAATCGCCCTTCCACGTGCGTGCATCCGCGATCAGCCAGGGTGAAACGAATGACGTCCATATCAAAGGCCCCGTCCATGGGTGTCCAGGTGGGCAGATGCGCCAGATCCGTCTGGATACGCGTCTTGGACAGAGTCAGCATGCCATCGAGGGAACGGGCCAGCCGGCCTCCGCCCCGCAGGGCCCGCCCCCGGGCCGACCAGGAGACGCCCAGACGGCCGCGCAGCAGATCGAGCGGGGCCACGACCACATAAACCGTACCCAGATGGACACCGGCCACATGCATATTGTCGATCCGCCCGCCCCAGATCGTGCCGGCCACGGAATCATAGGTGATGTGCCGGCCGGACAAGCCGGACATGTTCAGGACCGTTCCCAGGGGGATCCAGGCGACGAGAAAGCCGATAAACGCCACGACGAAAAGCGTGGCCAGATGCCAGATCCTCACGACACGCCCCTTTCAACAAAAAGGAGTTGTGCCCTAACCCCGGTTCCTTCTTCCTGGCGCCGGATCGATGCCTTGCGCACGACGATGCCCTGCTCCCGGGAGAGAGTCTCAAGCCATTTATAGAGATCGATCAGCGGAACCGCATCGAGCCAGACATTCAAGCCGAGTTCTTCTGGTTCGAGGCGGGTGATCACGATATTCGCGCGCCGGGCCGAAATCGTGATGGTCGTGCGCAGGGTCCCGGTCGTGGTGGGTTTGCGTTCGGCGACCGCGGCCCGGATCGCGGCCACCCGCGCCGCACCCTTGGCCACTTCCGCGTGGAGGGAGCGGGCCGCCTCCGCGCGACGCTCCGCCGTCGCACGATAAGCGACAAGGGGCTTATAGGCACCGAGATAGGTACCGAACACCAGAAGCGAAAGCACCATCAGAACAATGAGCAGTTTCTCGCGGGTGGAGCGTTCATTCCAGAAAGTCATCCGCCGACCCCCACCGTGACATCGCCGACAATGCGGTCACCCTGCTGGCGGGAACCGCCTTCGGCGAAACGCCCTCCCCGGTCGATGATGATCGACTTCAGCCGTTCAAGATCGCCATAGTCCCGGTAGGCCACGCTGACCCCCAATTCACCCCGCTCCTCATAAAAGCGCAGGTCCCGGATCTCGACGCTGGGCAGATCCCGCAAGCCACGAAACAGAAGTTCGGTCAGGGCCAGGAACGGATCTTCCCCGGTCTGACTCATGCTCTTGAGTTTGGCGTTCATCTGCGCCCGGGGATTCACCACGCGACGAACATCGGGAAAACTCTCCCGGAACAGCCGCTCGGCCTCGGCATGGTAGATCGTGGCCTGGCGATCAAGGCGCATGGCGCGTGAAAGTTCCAAGGCCCCGAAAACAAGGACGAGCGCCGCGGCGATGGCACCGGTCCGCAGCCAGAGTTTCGGATCGAGTGAAAACCGTCCGCCAAAGGCAAATCGTCCCTGGAGGAGCGAGAGCGGTGCCTCCGTTTCCACCGTCTCGGCGGCCCGCAGCAAGAAGGACCGATCATCAAGCCCCGGGAAACGACGCACGACGCGTCCGCCCATCATTTCGCCGTCAAGTCCATGGGCCGCCGGATGGCCCCCATCATCCGCATGGATATGAATTTCCGACTCCAGCTCCACGGCGTCCATGAAACTCGGCATGACGAGGGACAACAGGTCCCCTTCCATGCTCGCGGCCATGCCGTTCGAGGCGCGGAGCAGAACCCGGTCCCGGTGGCTGAGAAGCATCAGCCCGGCATCCCCGGCGGGAAGCGCCAAGGTTTCGGGCACAAGGACCACGTCCAAACCGGTGAACGCGTTGAGGGTCTCGCGCCAGAACGCCATGTGCTCAAGATCCGTAACGGCCACCATGCGTGTGCCGTCTCCATCGGGCGCACCGAGGGCGACATGGACCGCGTCGGGCTCCACCGCGAGATCATCTTCGAGCAGGTAGGGCGCGGCAATGCGGGCCTCGGAGTCCCGTTTGGCCGGAACCGACAGGCGCCGCACCAGGACATCCGTACCCGGTATCAAGGCCACCACGCGATCAAGGTCACCATGGGCCGCACGCAGGGTGGCAAACGCAGACGCGTCCTGCGCGATGCCGTTGTCGAGCACTGTACCGTCCCGCAGAACGGCCCATGGGCAGGGGCGCAGAACGGCATTGCCACCTTGAGCCGGCGCGGCCGGATCCACGTCGGGAGACCGTTGGGGGCGACTTTCCAATGCCAGGATCAAGATCTTCGTCACTGGGCATCCCCGTAGCGTCGCGCCACCACGACAAATTCACCCGCGTTTCGCCGCCAGAGAAGCGAACCGAGGCTGGCCTCGGCTTCGTTAAAGACAACCAAGACCTTAAGGTCAAAATAGCGGGTCTTCAAGGAAACCAGTGCCCGCTCAGCCTCTTGGGGTAAGGCTTCCGCCCAGGCCTCCAGGTCCCAGAAAGCCTGCAAATCCTGATATCCGTCCGGCGGGCGCTGGGCGATGATTTCCTGGGCCTTAATGACGCTCAACCTTTCGCCCGACAGCATCGAAAGGAGGGGCGCGTCATTCGGGAGCAAAGTGTTGATGTTCAGTTCGCTGGGGGCGGAATCCGGATGGACACAGACAAAGGGCTCGATGCGCCGGTAGACCTCCCAGATGTAGCCCCTGATGGCGCGCAGTTCCGAAACCTCCGCCAGATAGCCCGACCCGGTGCGATAGGGGAGGTCGAGGCCCGTATAGTGAAAGTCCTCTGCCCCCTGAGGTTGCGCCCTGTTGTCCGTATCGATCCAATCGACAAGGGCGTTCGATAGGGCCACCTGTTCGCTGTCGTTGAACTCGAGCGCCCTCAGCAGATGGCGGTAGCGTTCGACCGCCGCCGGCATCGCCTGAAGCTCCTCCCCTTCACGCCCCTCCACCACACTGTTCAGATTGAAGCAGTTGGACGCGTCGCTCAACTCCACCTGCATCAACCCGCCTTCGAGGGGAAACACCTGGGGGCCCCTCGCCCAGGGTTCATCAAGGGTGTTGCGGCGGGGATTGGCCTTTGTTGCCGTGGCCATCAGGGCAACGGCCAATTGCTCCGCCCCCAACCCAAAAGCCTGGGCCTGGGCATGATCCCGGCGGTTGGCGGTCTGTTTGATGCCAAAGCGGATATCCTCCATGATGGCCACGCCGAGGATGGACAGGACGCTCACCAGGAGCAGCACGGTGATCAGAACGCCCCCTGAGTCATCTCGCCTTGCCCCCCGCATCCGCCTCATGGTTCAAGCTCCGGGGTCAAGAAGACCTGGCGCACGGGGCCGATGCCGGCGAGCTCCATGTCGACGGCAATCAGCGTGGGCAGGCTGCGTACGGGTCCGGACGCAGTCCATTGGGCGGCCCACTGACCGTTCCTGTAGAACGACAACTCGAACTTGCTCACACCCCGCAGAAGGATGCGTTCCCGGCTGGGCGTATCGCTGACGGCATCAACCCGGTCATAGGCACGCCGCTTGAGCATGTCATCCTCAAGCCAGTATTCCACCGTTTGCAGGGAAGACCGGGGCTCCACATGCCCGGGATTGAGCCATCCGCGCCTGACAAACAGCAGAACAGGCTCGCTTTCCCCCACATCGCCACCGGTGAAGCCTACGGCATCGCCGCGATTGCGATCAAGACGGACCGGGCGATTGGCGATCTGCACGAAGTCGGCTTTCATGATCGCACGGGCCAGCACCAGGGCATCGACAAGGGACTGGCGCTCCGTCATTTGATCCTTGGACTGAATGGCAGAACTCAGAACTGTGATGCCCGACGCCGCGATGATCGAGAAGATGAACAGGGCGACCATCATCTCGATTAGCGAGAAGCCCGCGGCGCGGACTTTTTGGGTCGGGCGCGAAGCCATCATCCAGTGCTCCGGAAGCCGGCGATTTCGGCAACAACGCGGCCTTCCCGGTGGTGCTTGCCCCGCACCGTGATTTCAATACGGACGATCTGCGCGTTGTCGGTCGCACGGGTCGTGCGCCGCCAGACCCAGGACCGGTCACCAAGGGTCTCCTCGCCAACCAGCACGCCGATGACCGGGTCCTCGACAAAGCCGAGAGCCTCGGCCAGCGTGTTCTCGGCAACTATCTGCGCCAGCGCCTGCTCTTCCAGAGCCATCACGGTCCGGACATTTTCCGTCTGAAGCGACAGATGGGCAATGACGGCAAAGCTGACAATGCTCAGGGCCACCAGCACTTCGAGCAGGGTGAAGCCGGAGGCCCGACACGCCCGGCACCCCGCCTTCCGCCGGCCGCGCCGGCGGGGGCGGCTACCCGATCCCTTCGGAAACAATTTCAATGGTGCCGTCATCCTCACCCCGCACCACATAGCGCTTACTCCCTCGCTCGAACCGCACCCAGAAAGGCGTGGTCAGACCAATAGGGTCAAACCGGATCTGGGGCGTCACCACCGGGGGCGTGTCGTCATCCTCGTCCCGCGCCGTCGATCGGTCCTCCAGCAAGGCGGCGCGAACCACCCCTTGCCCCACCGTGACAAGGGTCCCGTCGTGGAAAGCGCCTTGTGCATCCTCACCGTCAAGGGGCTCCCAGGTGCCGCGCCGCAGGCGATAGACCTGGAAACCCTGTCCCTCGATCCGTACGCCAAGCATACGGCTCGACAGGATGCTTTCCCGGGCCAGACGATCGAGGTTCGCGGCAAAGCCCCGGACCTCTTCGTCCAGATCGGCCTCCCCACCCGGCAGGGTCAGAACAACGACGGCGGACGCAAGACCGACCAGGACCATGACCACCATCAATTCGACCAGGGAAAAGCCACGGGGTGCCCACCGGCCTTTACCGGTCATCAAAAGGGTCCTATTCCCAGTTGCCGATATCGGCATCAAGACCTTCTCCCCCCGGACGACCATCAGCCCCCAGGGAATAAATGTCGAAAGAGCTGTTTTCGCCCGGATAGACATACTGATAGGGATTGCCCCACGGATCATCGGGCAGGCGCTTCACATAGCCGCCATCCCGATAGCGTTCCGGCCGGTTGAGCCCCGTGGGCGCGGTCACCAGCGCCTCCAAGCCCTGCTCCACGCTCGGATAGGTCAACAGGTCAAGGCGGTAAAGCTCGATCGCCTGCTCCAGGAGCCGGATATCGGTGCGCGCCTTTTCCTGATTGGCCTGATCCTGGGCAGGCAACACATTGAGCGCCACCACGGTCGCGAGCAGACCCAAAATGACGATCACGACCATCAGCTCAATGAGAGAAAAGCCAGACTGCCCGCGCCGCTTCCGGGCTTTCACCTGACGTTCAGTACCAAGGGGATCCGTCATGTCCTGTCTCCCTGTGTTGGGCGCCGATCCTGATCAGTTCAGCACCGCGGAATTGAATTGCAGCATGGGCAGCAAAATGGCCATCACGATGGTACCCACCACGAAGCCCATGATGATGATGATGGCCGGCTCCAGCATGCTGAGCGCGGCCGATGTCAACGCCTCGAACTCGGCCTCGAGATAGTCGGCAGCCTTGGTCAGCATGGAATCGAGGGTGCCGCTCTTTTCCCCCATGGCCGCCATATAGACGACAAGGGGCGGAAAGGCCTTGGTGCGCCGTAACGCGGCAGAGAGGGACGTGCCCTCGCTCACCTGCATGCTGGCATCGGCGATCGCCTCCTGCATGACCGTGTTGCGCACCGTGTTGCGCGCGGCATTCAACCCTTCGAGTACCGGCGTCCCGCTGGAGACGAGTGCCGCCATGGTCCGGGCCAGGCGCGCGGCATGCAGCTCCCGGATCAATTTGCCGATCACGGGAATGGACAAGACCATGTGATCGACCCGCTTGCGAAAGGCCGGATTGCGCAAGCCCCGCGCGATGACCAGGACGCCGAGCACAAGCGCCCCCAGAACGAAAGGACCGAAATCCCGCACGCCATCGGAAATGGCGATGATGACCTTGGTCAGGGAGGGCAATTCCCGGCCCAGACTGTCGAACTGGTCGACCACCTTGGGCACCACGAAAGCCATCAGCATGGCCACAACACCTATGGCCGTCACCGCGAGCAGGCTTGGATAGACCAGAGCCGCCGTAACCTTGGCGCGCATCTTCTGGCCGTTCTCCAGATGATCCGCCAGCCGCTCAAGGACCGGCCCCAAGGTCCCCGACCCTTCACCGGCGGCCACCATGGAGCGGAACAGGGGACTGAACACATGGGGCTGCTGGGCCATGGCCTGGGACAGGCGCAACCCTTCCATCACGCCCGAACGCACCGAAAAGAGCGTGTTGCGGACGCCCGGTTTCTCCGCCTGCAGCGCAATCGCCTGCAATGCCTCTTCGACGGGCGCGCTGGCATTGATCAACGTGGCCAGCTGGCGCGTGACGAGGGCAAGGTCCCGGGCGGCAAGGCCCCGGTTGAAGCTGGGCAGTTTCAGGCCGGACACGGCGCCTGTGGGTTCTGACCGCTGTCTCGATGACTCATTGAGCCGTACGGGAACGAGTTTGCGGGCCCGCAATTCCTTGCGGGCAAGACGCATGGTGTCGGCCGTAATCACGCCCTTTTTGCGCCGGCCGCCCGTGTCGAGGGCTTCATATTCAAACGCCGCCATGGGCTTCCCCGTCATGGCGGCAGACGCGCATGACTTCCTCCAGGGTCGTGTTGCCCTCCAGAACGTGGCGAACCCCGGCCTGTTGGAGCGTATCGGCATGCTGGAAGGCGACGGCGGCCAGATCCGACTCCCGACCGTCATCATGAATCATACGACGCAAGGCCTCATCGACGACGACGAGTTCATAAAGACCTAACCGACCGGCGTAACCGGTCTGCTTGCAGGCCTCGCAGCCCTTGGCGTGATAAATGCGAACAGGCTCCCCACCCGCCGGCAGGCCGAGCAGCTCACGTTCCCGATCGCTCGCTTCCCCTTCCACACGACAGGCCGGACACAGACGGCGGACCAGCCGCTGGGCAAGGATGGCCTTGATGGTGGAAGCCAGGAGGAACGCCTCAATGCCCATGTCGCGCAGTCGCGTGATGGCGCTCACCGCATCATTCGTATGTACCGTGGACAGAACAAGGTGACCGGTAAGACTGGCCTGTACCGCGATCTGCGCGGTCTCCACGTCGCGGATCTCCCCCACCATGACGACATCCGGATCCTGACGGAGAATGGCCCGCAGGCCGGCAGCAAAGGTCATGCCGACCTTGGCATTGACCTGGGTCTGGCCGACCCCTTCCAGCGCATATTCCACCGGATCTTCAACGGTCAGAATATTGCGGGTCTGATCGTTCAGCACACCAAGACCGGCATAAAGAGTCGTCGTCTTCCCCGACCCCGTCGGGCCCGTCACCAGAATGATGCCATTGGGTTCGTTCAACGCGGCGCGGAACCGGCCGAGGGTGTCCGCGCCCATGCCGAGCGCATTCAGATCGAAATGGGCCTGGTCCTTGTCCAAAAGCCGCATGACCACCCGCTCGCCATGGCGGGCGGGAAGGGTCGACACGCGGATATCCAGGCTCTTGCCGCCGAGCGCCAAAGACATGCGACCGTCCTGGGGCACCCTTTTTTCCGCAATGTCGAGGCGCGCCATGACCTTGATGCGCGAGACGAGCAGAGGGGTCACCTTGGCACTCAAGGACAGGACTTCCTGCAATACGCCATCGATACGCAGACGGATGGAAAGCCTTGTCTCGAAAGGCTCCACATGGATGTCCGAGGCGCGATATTTCGCAGCCTGAGCGATCAGGCCGTTGATCAGGCGGATGATCGGCGCGTCATCGTCCGTGTCCAGGAGATCCGCCGTTTTGGGCATCTCCTCGATCAGGCTCGTCAGATCGTCGTCGCCGTCGAGATCTTCCTCCAGCCCCGCGGCGCCGAAGCCGTCAACGGCATAGACCTCCGAGAGCACACGCTCGAATTCACGCTCCTCCAGGGGCACGACGCTGAAGGGTTGACCCAGGGCGCGCCGGGCCTCCAGCAGCGCCACGGCCTTATAGCCAGGACGCAGGCCCAGACGCGGACGGTTCTGCGCGTCGCCATGCCCGGAATCGAGCACCACAAGGCCATGATCTTTGGCGAAACTGTAGGTAAAAACCGGATCCGACGGTCGTTCCATGCTCTTTTACTGCTCAAAGCGGGATCGGATCACAGGGAATCCCGACCCCGCTTCTGCGCCTTTGTCTGCGCGCCGCTACACGCGCGCGCCCTCAGCGACCACCTTTATCAGTACCCGTATTGTCGAACACTTCCTGGGTCAAATGATCAATCCGGGATTCCTCATCCTTGCTGAGCCTGCTGCGCCAGAGGACTTCCTCATCACGGATGTAATTGTATTTCTGCTCCGATGCCGCCTTCAGGTCCGCCGCATCATTGATGATGCGCGGTTGGATGAAGATCATGAGATTGGTCTTCACCTGCAGTCGCGATTTGCTCTGAAACAGACGACCCAGGCCGGGGATGTCACCGAGCAATGGTACCTTGTCGAGGGCGATCTCCTCGTCTTCCTCGATCAGGCCACCCAACACCGCGATGCCGCCATCCTCCACGACCACGGTCGTGTTGAGTTCCCGCGTGTTCAGAATGAGATCGGCAGCAGGCCCCGTGGCGCCCTCGACACTGGAGGATTCGGTCCGGATCACGAGCTTGATGGAATCGCCGCTGGTGATCTGCGGCGTGACTTCCAATTGGACCCCCACATTCTGGCGCGTGACGGTCCGGAACGGATTGGCAAAGTCAGAGCCCAGAACTTCGCCCGTCGCGAGCGGCACGTCCTGCCCGACCAGAATGGAGGCGGGCTCATTGTCCATGGTTGTGAGCGACGGCGTCGCCAGAACATTCGAGTTCACGTCTTCCTGCAGAGCATTCAGCACAATGCCGAAAATCGTTCCGTTGGCAAACTGGCCCGCGCCACCGGCCAGGAACCCCGAGGCCCCGAGCAGGGATTCAATCGCCGCCTGCTGCAATTGATCCGTGACAGCGGAGTCCGTACCGAAGGCATCCGGGGCGACGAGCGCGCCCGTCGCCGCCAAGACATTAGGCGCCGTACTTGAGAAGTTGGTCGCCGACAGCGGCACGACGGAATCGCCGTTGCCGGAAAGAATATATTGGACGCCCAGTTCCTTCGCGGCCGTATCGGAGATTTCGACAATCAACGCCTCGACCAGCACCTGACGGCGGCGCACATCGAGCTGAGCGATCACCTCGACAAGCTTGCGCATCATTTCCGCGCCGGCATGGAGGACAATGGCATTGTTGCCCGTGTGGGCGGCAATATGCGTGTCGCCGATCTGGGCGGGGGGGCCGCCTTGCTCATCCGCCGCCTGGGCGATGGAATTCGAGATGGATTGCAGAAGAGGAACCAGCTCCTCCGCCTCCGCATGTTCAAGCGGGATCACGCGCACCATGCGTTTGCGGGTGTGGTTGTTTTGATCAAGTTCCTGGATGAACGCGGCCATGCGCGCCACGGCACGCTCGTTGCCCTTCAACACGACCGTGTTCGACGCCTCGATCGGCACGGCGGAGAGATCAACGCGCCCCTTGCCGTCGCCTCCATCCTCTTTCAGGGCGGTGACGATGCGGGCCATCTCGCTGGCCGCGGTATTGTTGAGCGCCACGGATTTGTAGATGGAGGTGTCGCGATCGATACTGCCGATGATGTCCCGAATGCGCGCCATATTCGAGGCATAATCGATGACCACGACGGCGTTGCTTTCCCGGTTGGACACGGCCCGACCATCCGGATTGACGATCGCCTTCAACATGTTCAGCACCGTGACACTGTCTACATAGTTGAGGCGGAAGACTTCCGTGATGAAGCGGTCGCCGGTGATCGGGGCCCCGAGCGTGCTCGCATCCTGGGCGGCCGCCTCATTGGGCAGGATCTTGTAGGCGCCCGAAGGCATGGAGACGACGCTGACCCCGTTCACGCGCAAGGTGGACAGAAACAGATCGAACAGGTCGCTGCGCGCGACCGGCGCGTTCGAGATCACCGTCACCTTGCCCTTGACCCTCGGGTCCACGATGAAGGTGGACCCGGTCAGCATGGAGACGTCATCGATGAAGGCGCGGATATCGGCGTCACGATAGTTGAGGGTCTGATCATCGGGTTGCGCGAGCGCCCGGCTGATGTCGAACAGGACAATGGCGCCGAGAAGCAGGCACACGCCAAGCATGCGCCGCACCTGGACACGCCACGGGGGCTGATGTCTGTGCAAGCGTCCGTCCCCCATGCCCCACATCCTTGCGATCAAAAAAACCACCACGTGCCTCAAGACGCCGTGCCCACGATCAAGTTCACGGTTTTTTCTTCGCCATCCCGTTCAATGGTCAAAGCGACCGGGCCACCCACTTCGAGCCGGTCCTTGATTTTGCTGAGCCGGTTCAGGCTGGTGAGGCGCGTCCCATTCACGGCAATCAAAACGTCGCCATCCGCCAGTCCGACATTTGCCGGCAGCTTAGCATTTCCGCGCGCCTGAATGTACATGCCATTAAGTCTAGCACCGTCGATTCTTGGTTTAAGCGCCAAGGCCTCGAGAAGAGCCTCCCCATTCTCGTAAGACACGCGGACCGCGTCTTCAGGGACGGCTTGCGCGGCCGGCGGGCCCTGGGCCTTTCTCTGCTGGGACCGCGACGACTGCCCCCGTGCGGGTTGGCCCGAATTGGCCCCTTGCCGCCTCCGATCCTGGGCCGCGGGGGAAGCCGAAGAAGCCCTGGCAAGGGTCGCGGCACCTCCGCCCTGCGCATCACGCACGGCGCTGTCCTCATCAAGGGAAAGAGTCTCGCGGGTACCGCGCCGGGATAGCACCACGCGATCCGGGAAAACCGCCGCGAGCGTGACCCCTTTAAGGAGTTCCATACCCACATTGAAGGCGCGCTGGTCGTGATTGGGGAGCCGAATGATGGCGCTGCCGTCGCTCGGATTTTCCATCGCGCGCACCCCGTAGAGCTTGAGATCAAGGGTTGTTTCCGGCGTGGCGGCGGTAAGCGGTTCTTCCTTGCGGACCACCTCATCCCTATGGAAGGGATCAAAATCCAGGAGCAGAGGGCGCGCCGCGCCCGTAGACTGGGTCGCCGGACCTCGAACGGCGGCAAAGCTGGGGAGCGGCAAAGGAGTGAGCCAGACCCAGGTGAGCTTGGCCAGAACAAAGGCGAGGACAATGATCAAAATCGCGTCGGCGCCGCTGGCATAAGCGCTGGCCGGCAGGCGCCTTAAGCCCCGGGCGACCCGGGCTCCCGTCACAGAAGCAAGATCCCCGAAACCCTTCGGCACACTTGATGAAAGCCCGTCGAAATTCGGGGCGGGCAATCCAAAAATCCGCTTACTGCTCATTTCTCGCCTTGCTGCCGCAATGTCGCGCCGATCTGCCGCCGTTTCTTCACCCTGGCCATTCCCGGCTCAGTCCCCTGCGGGCGCGCCCATGGGGCCTTTCGATCCGTGCCAAGCGCTGGGCATCAAACGCCCTTGGTGGTCTCGAATGCCGCAATCCTAAGCCTTTGAATGGGCACCTGCATCCTGTACCAGGATACCGTGAAGCCCGGTTTCCTGCCATGCCCATGCGGCAAAGCGTTGTCACCTACTGTGATCAATACCTTCGGCGGGAGCACAAGAGCGTCATCCCGACGTGAGTCCCTTGTTCAAGGAAACGTTCGGCGGCGAAAGGCGGCGCGGAACGTTTCTTTGCAAACAAAAGGCTGCGGGCGTCATCGCACCCGCAGCCTTGTTGTTCAGGATCCGGAAGCTGATCTACAGCTTCCGGTCCGATTTAGAAGCGCGCCCTGAGGCCCATCGAGAAAGTCCGGCCCAGGTCGTACTGTTCGACAAAGATGTTATCGGCCAGCAACTCGTAATCATCGTTGAGCAGGTTACGGGCCCGGAAGCTCAGCTCATAAGAGCCCGGTACGCCGGGAAGGCTGAATTCCTTTGAATAGACGAGATCGAGCAGGGCCGGCGGACGCTCGACCTGATCCGGCGTTCCCAGAACACCAACCGTATCGATCCGACCATCCGTGAAATTAAACAGGATGGCCGCACGCTCACCACGGTCAATGTCGTCAAAGCCGAAACGCAAATTGGCCAAGATGGGAGACTGACCTTGCAGATCGCGGGTCGTATTGGTGATCACGCTGAAAGGGTCTTCATCAATGGTCGTTTCCGCATCCACAAAGGTGAAGTTGGCATTGACGTAGAATTCCCGAGTGCCGAGGAAATCCCAGCCGAACCAGTCCTGGAACGGCAGGTTTTTCTGGATCTCGGCTTCCATCCCGATCAGTTCCGCCTCGTTACCGTTCAAGAAGGTCCGGTCAAAGACGTTACCTTCGGGCAGGAAGGTTTCCTCAATCGGGTTGTCGATCTGCTTGTAGAAAGCGCCAATCGTAGCGAACTCGCCAGGGCCGAAATACCATTCGAAGCGAACATCGAAGTTGTCCACTTCGGCGATGGTAAGGAACGGATTCCCTTCCACCTCTTCATCCCGATCCGGATCGAGGAAGGGAGACGTGGACAGTTCGCGCAAGGACGGACGGTTGATGGTCTGGCTGAAACCGGCCCGGACCTGCACGTTGGGGAGGAATTCCCAGGTAACCGTCACGGCAGGCAGCAGGAACTCGCCGTTCAAGTCGACGAAGATCGGTGCGTCTTCCTCAAAAGCGACAGTTTCGGGCCCGGCCCCGGGTGCCAAACAGACGGATGGGACGACACCGCCACCGATTTCAAGAAAACCACAGAGAATGTCCGACTGGGCAAAGCTCTGAGTTGACAGTGTCGTGTCCTGATACCGGAAGCCGGCCGAGAGACGCACGGTCTGAGTGAGTTGGACATCCAACAAGGCATAGGCCGATGTGAACTCATCATTGGCGCTGAAAGCATCGGAGGGCGAGGTGTTGTCGACCAGGAACAAACCTTCCGGGTCAATATTGATCTGCCCGAATGCGATTTCGGGAATCTGTTCCCGTATGCCCTCGGTGTCGATGCCACTCAATCCAGGGGCCGCGTCGAAGAAGAACCGGCGCAGATCGGAGTTCCGATCCGTTTCCCCATAGTTCCCGCCGATTTTGAGCACGACATCCCGGCCGAACACCTCGAAGGGTTGCTCGATATCGAGGCCGAACTCAAAGCTCGCATCCTCGAGGGCGGCGAACACGGTTTGGTTGTTGACGATGAACTCCGGATCGAGGCGGAAAATCTGCTCACCACCACCGAGTTCGGCAAGCGTAAACTGGAATTCATTACGATTGTTGACGGTCCGGTTGGCCTCGGAATAGGACGCCCGCCATTTGATCAATGTATCTTGAAAGGTGCCTTCGGGGAGGAGCGGCAAATAGTGTTCACCAACAACCTGATTGGTCCAGGTCTGCCTTTCGATAAAATCAGTACGGCCGAACTGGATCAGATCTTCTTCGATGTCCTCACCGGTCTGGAGCAAAGCCTCTTTCGTCGTCTGGCGGAGGATCGCGCTCGTCACCTTGATAATATTGTTGTTGTCGATTTCGAGACCGACCGTCGCCAGCGCATTGAGGTTGATGGTCTGGGTGGTCTCGAAGAATCCGCATTGGACGCCAAAATCCGCCAGGGCGTCATCACAGCCTTCGCCATCAGGTGAAAACTGTTCATTGAAGATCAAACCGTCGTCATCCACGCCAATGGTTTGCCGAATGCCGTCAATCGTGAACCAGTCATTGCCGAAATTCACCACGCCAACAAAACCGATGGCGGATTCGTCACCGAGTTGGGCCCGGTCCCCGAACGTTGAGGTCACGTTGAAATTGACCGGAACATCCACAACCTGAATGGAGCGGCTGTTGGTGATGGCTTCTCCGGCAAGCTCGAGTTCGGCGGGGCTCAGAGCCGCGACACCGGCCGGCGTGGACGGAATCGCGCTGGGAAACTCCCGGAAGTCGGTGATGTCATCTGTACCGGTGAAGTCAAAACCATCACCGGCGTAGGAGAAACCATCCTGGATGTTGGTGACCGTGTTGCCGCTCAAGGAGCCGCCGATCTCGAAGAACCCTTCGTCCGGCACCCCGACAGTGCGCAGCTCAATCAGGCCGCCACCGAATTCGGCGTTGTACTGGGGCGAAAATGTCTTCTGAACGAGAACCCCTTCAAGGGCCGCGGTCGGAAAGATGTCGAGGGGCACAATGTTGCGCAGCGGATCGTTACTCGGCAGCGGCGCGCCGTTGAGCGTCGCGCGGCTGTACCGCTCGTTCAAACCACGAACGATCACGAAACCTTCGTCGATACTGACGCCGGTAACCCGTTTCAGGGTTTCGGAAATGTCAGTTTCCTGAGTTTGGGCGAGAAATTCAGAGTCAATAATGCTCGAAATTTCGGAAGTTTCACGTTTTTCATCGGGGACGAACGCGCCCAACACCGTGATTGTCTCATCCGAGGCAACGGTGGGCGCATCGTCCTGTTGTGCGAGCGCAAGGCCCGGCACAAGGATCGCTGTCGAGGCCAGCAAGGCGCCTGTCAGCGTCGGACGGGTCGGTTTCATCGGCAACAGCCCCCCAATAAGGAAGTCATGGATCAAAGTCTTTAAACAGGCCCCCGGCGGCCAATGAGCCGCCGGGGTGTTCGCCTAAGGCTTACTGATCGAGGAACACGGTCCAGCCGAGGGTGAAGTCGTCATCCTCGGAAGGCACCGCGCCGATAAAGTCGACACTGGTGAAGAAGGTCGGATCGAGCGCCGTCGGATCTTCCGCCATTACAGCGGCTTCAGCATCACCGTTGATGTAAGCAAAGCCCTGGCTCGTGCCGGTCCGCGGCGCAAGCGAGGGAGCGCCAACCACGATGTTCGGCTGACTGGTCACGAAGGCCACCAGATCATTGGCTTCGTCGTCGTCCTCACCACCGATGGCGTCGCCCGGCGTGACATTACCGATCAGGAAGGACCCCAGGGTCAGAGCGCCCTCGGCGATCTGCTCGAAGGTCGCCTGATCATCCACGTCGAAGCTGGCATTCGGGAAGTTCTGGATGACGAAGTTGCGATAAGCACCGGCCGTACCTGCACGGAGCAGAACGCCCGTGTCACTTTCGCCAGGCAGTGCACCATACAAGGTCACGTTGGAGAGGTTTGGCATGGCGCGGGGCAGAGCGTCGTTGTTGGTCGACAGGTTGTCCGCCTCGATGCCGTTGTCGGACGCGACCGGTTGGAACGGGTTCTGAACCACGACAGCGAACTGCACGTTGCCCGACCACCCTTGGGTCCAATCGAGCGAGTCGTCACCGGCGCCGGTCACGACCAGGTTGGTGCCGCTGGTGGTACCACCGAACCATTCGATCCCGTCGTCCTCGCCATTGTGGACCTGCACGTTCGAGACCTGTGTGCCGGAGCCCGTGCCCTGGAAGGCCAGACCGTTGAGTTGGTCCGTCGGGGTCACGTTGTTGCCGGCGAAGAGGACCCGGACGAAGTTCAGCGAGCCGCTGTTATCGGTCGGATCGAGACCGCCGTAGAGACCGGTGTCGCCTTCCCCTTGCGCTTCCAGACCGATATTGAGCGGCGCCCGACCATTGATCACCAGACCACCCCAGGTCGAGGTCGTGGTTAGGATGTCTTCCTGTTCCCAGTCCAGGGAAGCAAGCGTGATCGGTTCGGCCGCCGTCCCGTTCGCAAAGATCTGGGAACCGCGGTTGATGGTCAGGAAGCCTTCGTCCGTCTCGACCGCGCCGGGCAGAGCCTCAACGACAACGCCGGCATTGATGGTCAGGCGAGCCGGCGTACAGGCCGCCGTCGGGTTGGCAGGATCCGGACCGCAGTCGACGCCGATGAAGACCGCATCGTCGAGGAAATAGGTCAGACCCGCGACCATGGTGATGTCTTCGGTAATGGTGCCGGTAAGCGTGCAGCCTTCCAGGACCCCATCGTTGACGACCGGCGTCACACCGGCCACGTCGGGGCAGGTCGGATCTTCGTTGAGGAGGAACGTCCAACCCACCGTGAAGTTCGTGGCATCGTCGTTGACGGCACCGATGAAATCCACCGGCGTGAAGAACGGATCCGTCGCGGAAAGGTCCGTCGCGGGGACGGCCTGCTCAGCCGCACCGTTGAAGAAGCCCGACAGGGACGGGGCTCCCAGAACGATGTTGGGCTGAGACAGCACCAGACCTTCCAGATCGTTGGCGATGTCATCATCCTCGTCCGAGATGGCGCTACCCGGGGTCACATTGTCCAGGAGCCAGGACGAGAGGGTGATATTGCCGGCAGCAAACTGGTCGAACGTGGCCTGGTCGTCCACATCGAGGCTGGAATTGGGGAAGTTGGACACAACGAAGTTGTTGTAGCTGCCCGCCGTACCGGCCCGAAGCAAGACGCCGGTGTCACTTTCACCGGGCAACGCACCGATCAGGGTCACGTTGGAGAAAGTCGGCATCGCGCGGGGCAGAGCGTCGTTGTTCGTAGACAGATTGTCGGCCTCGATCCCGTTGTCCGAAGCCACGGCGGAAGCCGGGTTCTGGATCACGAGAGCGAATTGGACATTACCGGTCCAGCCTTGGGTCCAGTCGAGGGAGTCGTCGCCAGCACCGGTCACCACGGCATTGCGGACACTGGTCGTGCCGCCGAACCATTCGATGCCGTCATCTTCACCGTTATGGACATGAATATTCTCGGCAACCGTGCCGGAACCCGTACCCTGGAAGGCCAGACCGTTGAGCTGATCCGTCGGGGTCACGTTGTCGCCCGCATAGCGAACCTGGACGAAACGCAGGACACCGCTGCTGTCGGTCGGGTCCTCACCGCCGTAAAGGCCGGAGTCACCTTCGCCTTGGGCTTCAAGACCGATATTGAGCGGCGCCAGACCGTTGAGCACCAGACCACCCCATTCGGAGGTGAAGGGATCTTCTGTCACGGCACCCGTGAACGGGGCGCGGCCCGCGCGACCAAAAGCGGGTGCGAAGCCCAGATCTTCAGCCGAGGTGAAGACGATCGGGCTCGTGGATGTGCCTTCGGCGATGATTTGAGAACCGCGCTGAACCGCCAGGAAGCTCTCGCCGTCTTGACCGTAGATCGTGGTACCGGCTTCGATGGTCAGGACGGCCGGATCGCCACCCATGCCATCCACGCCCGTGTCGGCGCCGACAAACACCGCATCGTTGAGCACATAAACGAAATCGCTGGTGAGCGTGATGTCCTCGGTGATCGTACCGGACAGCTCACACTGGGTGGCGCCAAGCACGGTGACTTCCGTGGTGCCCATCGGGCAGTCGCCGTCGGGATCCGGGGCCGGAGCCGGGTCGGGATCCGGAGCCGGGGCCGGATCCGGATCATCAGGGGTACCCACGCCTGGGTTCGGGCCGAGATCGCCCAAAGAGGCCAGTTCGGTGTCCACATCCGAGCAGCCCGCGAGCGCCACGCCCGCAGTCGCAAGGAAGAGAATTGTCTTCAACTTCAGGTCCATTTGGATTCCCCCAATCGGATTCATTGAATAGCGAAACTGCCATGCAGTGCTCGCACGAGCCTCCACACTTGACTCGGCACGTCACTTCGGAGATCGGGCAGGCCCCTTAGATCTGCTCAAATGGGCCTCTCCCATCGGGTCAGGTGTGAACGACTACAAAATTCCGTGAGCCGGTCAAAACCTTACAGACCAAAGGGGCCGGAGCACACCAGCCCCCGACCAACGGTGAAAAAGTGCCTGAAGTTTGCGACAGTTTGATAACAAGTTGTCCCGATCCGACACGGAATGCCGCAGTGTTGCCCCAATTTCACATGGCCGGAGCGCGTTGAAATCACTGGTGTTAAGGGAGAGCGGTACCGTCAATGACGCGAATTGGGACAGGTCAACGAATTTTCTGAAACACCACCACCATGGGTGGTGCAAACAACTTCATGTTGACTGAGTGCACCACCACGGCAGTGCACCCTGGCACCGGCACGGGGCCACCGCGCCGACCCAAGAGGGTTAACCCTATAGAAAATATGGAATTTCCGATCCTGACGGCCGGGACTGGGCGCTCACGCGCCCAAGGGTATGACTGCCTTCCGGGAGAACCGGTCCAGGGCGGACCTCACCCTTCAGTCTAGATCCTTTGTCGAGCGCACAAGCGGGACGTTGCAACTCAGGCCCATGCCCCTCGGTCGGGGTTTCCGGAACTCAGTCCCGCCGGCCTACCCCTTTATCCACCACCTAGTCATTTTGACGCAGCAAGCGGCGGCGAGACCGCGAGGGCGCCGTCAGGCCTCGATCACGGAGTGCAAACCCGTGGGGACGGACGGCGCGATGCCCGTCCCCTGCGGTTCGGACGACGATTTCCTTTCCCCCGACCGAGCCTTGTCTGCGGCAGTCGCTTAAGCCGCGGCGCCAGCAAGGGAATGTGATCATGGGTTTGAGTGGTTTTGGTGCGATCGGTTTGCGCGGCTGGCTGGTCGTGCTCCTGCTCTTTGCACCCCGTGTCGTTTGGGGTCAGGACGACATCGCCCAGGAGGAGCTGGTGCGCGACAAAAACGCGACCTGGAGCGTGGCCGTCACGCTGGGTGTGGGGCTGGGTCCGGATTTCCTGGGCGCCGACATCTACGAGGCGGGACCCGGCCTGTCCGCCCGGCTGCGCTACAAGCGCTACTGGCTTGAACTGGGCAACGGCATGCGCGCCAATCTCGTCCCCTCCAGACGGTTCGAGGCGGGCCCCTTTGTCAGTTTCCTCGGCGGGCGCAACAACACGGGCGATGAGCTCATTGACGGGCTCGACGATATCGATGTCGCGGTCATGGTCGGCGGGTTCATCCGCTATTCGATCAGCGGCCTTCGGCTCACCCTGCAAAGCGCTCGCGATGTGGCCGGGGTCAATGATGGGGTGATTGTGGAGGGGCTGGCCCAGTTCAACCTGCCGGTCACCAACCGGGTCACCATTGTGCCGTCCCTCGGCGCCGCGTATGCCGACGACCGTTTTCACGACACCTATTTTGGCATTTCCCCCACCGAGTCCGGAAGCTCCGGCCTTGCCGCCTTTAATCCGGAACCGGGGCTGGCAGCGGTCCTAGGCGGCGTCGGCATGCGCTATCGCGTCGGGCGCCGGTGGTTCTACTCCCTTGCGGGCAGCTATGGGCGCCTGCTTGGCGATGCGGCGGCAAGCCCCGTCGCCTCGGTGGCCGGGTCCCGCGATTTCGTCACCGCCCGCACCGGCCTTACCGTGCGGTTTTGAGCCCGGAGCCTCGGCGCTCACCGCCGGACCAAAAACAGCGATCAGAACTGCACCCTGTGTCGGCGGACACAGCGTGCCGTGCCGCGCGGGCTCACGATGCTCCAAGACGGGGCGGGGGCCGGCAAACGCAGGGAACAAACACGAAAAAAACGGCGGCCGGCTCAAGCCATCGGGGGATCAGCCAGGAAGCAAACCACGCGGGGATGGGTTGATCACCATGACCGGATCTCCAGCTTTGTGGGCTGGGACGCCGAGTGCCTCGTGACGTGGTCAAGGGCTACACCAGGGAATGTTTCTGCTAGCCGGAAGAGTGCGGAGTGGCGGTTCCCTCCTCCGCCGACAGATCGACGAAGCGGGCCTGGACGGCCTCCGCCTGGGGACGGGTCGCGAGGCTCACCCCGATCAGAACGGGGATATGGACCAAAAGACCCAAAAAGCCCTCATGCAGATCAAAGGGCCGGAGGTCATATCCGACAAAGCCCGTGAAGAAGAAGAACAGGGCCGTGGCCGACCCGGCACCGAAACCGGCCATGACCCCTGCCGTCGTGGCCCGGCGCCAGTAGAGGGCCGCGACGACGGGGGGCGCCAGCTGACAGATCAAGCCGTAAGCGGATAAAAGCAGAACCACGAGGGATGTCTGTTCCCGGATGGCGAAGACATAGGCCACGGCGCCCACCACCACGACAAAGCCCTGGATCAGACGTCGGCGGGTGGCATCGGCCAGAGGCCGGAACCGGCTGACCCCGTCCTCGACCGTCACGGACGCCGCACCATGGAGCAGCGCATCGCCCGTCGACATGGACGCCGACAGGGCGCCGGCACAGAACAGCCCGACCACGACCGCCGGCAGATCGGCGTTCAGGATCATGAACGGCATGATGAAATCGGCCTGGTCCGGTTTGTCCGCATAAAGCACACCGGCAAAGCCGATGATGAAGACCGGGATCAAAAAGAGCTGAAAGGTCGGATAGAGCACCACGGTGTGGCGCAGCGTCCGGGTGGTGCGGGCGGTGAAGGCCTTCATGAACAGATGGGGCCACATCATGAGCCCGACGGCCGAGACGATGATCGCGCTCGAATAACCGCCCCAGCTCCAGGGTTCTCCCGCCGCCGTCAAACCGGGGGCCGAAAGAAGTTCCGGCCGCTCGGCCAGGATGCGCTCGAACATCTCGCCGACGCCGCCATAAAGCACAAAGGGCAGATAAAGACCCAGGGACCAGGCAATGGTCAGCATGAAGAGGCCTTGAAACAGATTGGTCCAGCCCACGGCCTTCACACCGCTGAACAGTACATAGATCATCACCGTGCCATAGGCGACCGCCGCGCCCAGCCACAAGGGCACATGACCCTCCGTGACCGCCTCGATCACGATGCCGGCCCCGCGCATCTGCAAGGTGATGTAAGGCACGAAGGCAATGAGGGTGAGGCCGGCGATCAGCAGGGACAGGATGGTCGAGGGGAACCGGCCGCAGATGAGCTGGGCTTGGGTGACATAGCCATGACGACGACCCAGTTCGGCCGCCTTCGGACCGATAAAGAAATAGGGCGCGATGCCGAGAACGCCGTAACACAGGATGTAGTAGGCGGCCGCCCCCCGGGAATAGGCCCAGCCCGGCCCGCCCAGAAAGGCGAAGGCGGAAAACACGGAGGCGCCCAGAACGAAATACATGACGAGGAGACCGAAGTCCCGGTCCCCGGCCACATATCCCTGAACGCTCTTTGAAGCCTTCCGCCCTGAGATCAATCCGATCGCCAGGGTGACGCCCAGATAGGCCGCAATAATGAGGCCGATTGTCTGCCAGCGTTCCATCTCAGCGCGCCCCGTCCGCCCGGTCTCGGGACCGGGCTTCGGCGCGTTCTTCCGCACCATGCAGGAGCCACAGCACGATCATGCCCCCGAGGATGAGGCATGCCAGGAAGAACAGATTGAACGGCAGACCAAGAATGAACGGCGTGACGCGATTGAACAGCGTAAAGCCCGGCCAGGTAACCATGATGGTGAACACGGCGAAATAGACGGCGGCGACACCGCGCATGAGCATCATGTCTGCGTTTCCCGGATCACGACCCACCTTGCGCCCGCAGCAGCGTCCGTGCCCCGTCAACCTCCCACGACGAGGCCAGGGGCGCCCCATGGGCCGGAATGATGATGCAGTCCCCATCGAGAAGTTCGAGTGCGGTCTTTTTGAGCAGAGCCCCATCGCCGCACAGGGCGAGCTCAAAGACCCGGTTGACGGTCAGCTCGGGCTTGGTCCCCGTCGCCCAAAAGGCCAGACGCGCCAACAGGGATCTCGGCTTTGTCCGCATATTGATGATGATTTCATCCAGGAACACCACTGGCCTTGCCCCAAGCTCCGAGCGCATCCAGGTGCCGCCCACCCGCGTTCCCACCGCGCTCATCACGCGCACGCCGGCGCCGGTCTCCAGCTCGGAAAGGGGTCTGACCGGCGTCTCCACTCCAAGACGCGGCAGCTTCTCCAGGATGTCATCGGGGGCATAGACCGTGAGAGACGGTTTCATTGCCAGCCAATGGCTGTAGCCCGCAATGTGTCCCAGATTGGAGATGATCAGCGCCTCAAGCTCCCCCTTGTCGTCGAGGGAGGACACAACATCACCGGGCGGATTTGGCGGTGCACTGAGGAGTGCGAATCCACCCGATCCCAAATCGAAGGCGACCGCGTTGGCCGGACCGAATTTCTTGAAATCATAGGCATGGACAAACACCCGAGTGCAGGGGGCACTCTCAACCCAAGGATCAGCCATGGATATCCTCCTGGGCCGGCCGCATCGCTTCCGCCGCTCCTACCCCGTGACAAACCGTGGCAGAATGGGGGACGCGTACCGGCCAGCCTGCCCCAAAACCGGGGAGGGCCGTGCGCATTCTCTTGACCATCAACATCGGAAAAGGAGAGCAAACCATGCTCAAATTAGCAATGGTCTTGGCGGCGGCGATCGGCATCATGGGGGCGACGGCCACGGAGGCGCGCAAGGACGGGGGCCATCCGGAAGAGTGCTGTTGCGCCTATCCGGACGGCAGTCATGCCGTGGTCGATCACGAGGACTGCGAGGACGCCGGCGGTGAATGCCACGACATGGAGCATTGTGAGGACGCGAACGGCGTCGACGCGCCTTGTCGGCGCGGCAGGAGCGGAACCCAGGAACAGCATCAAGAGTAGCATGAAGGGAGGCGCGCCCGAACGAACACCGCCGGGTTGCGCCCACCCCATCCTCCGCAGGCGTTGTTCCTGTCTCGAGCTCGGCTTGACCGTTTTCAGCAGACCTGTGAACGCCGGGCCTTCGGGAAGCGCCGTATCCGCCGCCTTCCTCCGACCGCACCCCTGAATTTATGCATCCATTTCAGTGCTTTATGGCTCTAATGCAAAAAATAAAACGCAAGTAGCAAATCCTGCTTTACAGAATAACTGATCGCCCTATCTTTGCCGTCGGGAGCAGGCGGCCCGGCATCGGGGGATGGATGATTGCGTCTCACGCGCCGGACCCGAAGCGGGGCGAAGCGATCAGGAAAGGTCAGTGGACCATGAAGAGTTTGAAACAGGTTTCCTTCTTCGGCGCGGGCGGTCTCATTATCGGTAGTCTGATGGCGGCGGCTCCGCAGGCCTCGGCCAATGAGCTTGAGCCCTATGTCAGCATCAGTGCCGGTGCCAGTTTCTTGCGGGATTCGGACAATGACGGTGCCTTTGTGGGCGATTTCGCGACCGGCGACGGCGTCTCCATCCCCGCCGGGACGGTCCTGCCCAGCGGCACCGGTGTCGGCTGGACGACGGAATTCGATACGGGCTTCACCGTGGGCGGCGCCGCGGGCGTGACTTTCCTGGACAGGATCAGGGGCGAGATCGAAATCGCCTATCAAAGCAATGACGTGGAGACCCATACCGATGTCGTGGCGGGCGGCATTCCCCTCGGCGGTGCCGATGCAGGCGTCCTGATCACCGGCTCCCCAGCCCTTGGGGTCACGACCGCCGATCTGGTGGCGGATGGTCAGGGGTCGGTCGACACCCTGTTCGTTATGGCCAACGCGTTCTACGACTTCGGGGATGACAGCTGGTTCGCACGCCCCTATGTGGGCGGCGGCCTGGGCCTCGGCATTGTCGACGTGGACTACAGCCCGTCCGGCGTCACCATCATCGACGACAGCCAGACGGCTTTTGCCTATCAGGTGATGGCCGGCCTGTCTGCGGCGATCACGCCCAATCTCGATGTGTTCGGAGGATACCGGTACCGGGCCACGAGTGATGTGGAGACGGATGTCAGCCTGTTCAGCGCCACGCTGGACATCGAGAACGAGGCCCATATCGCCGAGGCCGGGATCCGCTTCAAGTTCAACTGAGACCTTAGATCCACTTGAAACGGACCGGGTGTTCTCCCTCCACGGCTGGACCGGTTCAGCCGTGGAGCTTCTCAATCTGCCGCACAGGGTGCGCAACCTCGGAGACTTCCCTGCGCCACATTTGAAAGCCTGCCACAGAAAGTCGTGGCCAGCGTGTGCTCTCAGGCTTTTGACATGGTTTTGACACTCTCCGCTTGTTAAAGCGCAAGGTCTTGGAACGTTCGCTTCGGCGATCTGCCGTTTCGGCTTTCTCACGCATCGGCCGGATTGATGCCATTGGGGGACCGGAACAAGACGCATCGAAGGGCACGTTTTGAATGAGAGCACCCAGTTTCAGGAGAGGGCATCAGACATGAATGTTAAAACCTTGTTCGCCGCCATCGGTTTCGCCGTTGTATCGGTATCCACCCCCGTATTTGCAGAGGGTGAAGACCGCGAGCAAACCGTGGCAGCCGTGCAGGAGTTCATGGTCGCCGCCAAAGAACGGCTGCAAATTACCGATGAGCAGGCCCCGCTTGTGGAAGAAATCATGAAGGAAAGCATGGAGCGCCGTGAGGCCATCCTCGCCAAATATGAGGGGAACGGCGGCGAGAAACCGAGAGCGCGCCTGCAGAAGATCCGCTCCATGCGCGATGAACTGGAAGGGGCCGGTCAGGATACCTACAACAAGATGAGCGATGTGCTGACGCCGGAGCAACTCGACGAGTTCAAGGTCATTCAACAGGAAATGCGCGAGAAGATGCGCGAGAGACTGCGGGCGCGGTAACGGTCCGCCGGACACCGGGGCTGCGATACCGCGACCTCGAACCCGTGGGCTAAACGCCCGCTGCCATATTCAAGCTTGTCGGGCGTCTGTTGGCGCCTGACAATCGGAGAGCGGAGATCCCCGAGACAGGCCTCCGGTCCTGCTCCAACCGGACACTAAGGGCTGGGCAGGATCTGATCCGGCTCGAGCGCGGCATGCACCGCCGCCGCGACGGCCGCTTTCAAGCGGCGCTTGATCCCCCCGAAACCGTCTGAGGGCAACGACGCGAGACGTTCCGCGACGGCCCTGCTTCGCACACTGAGATCGTCGCCTGGGACGAGTTCATCGAACACGCCCGCCTCGAGACCTTGGTGCGGCGACAGGCGCGCCGCCGTCATTACCGCGCGGTCGAGCCACGGACCGACGAGACGGTGTTCGAGCAATTTGAAAGCGTAGACGGGCGGCACAATCCCGATTTCCGCTTCATTAAGGCACCAGAAATAGTCCCGGTCGGTCCCGATCCGATAGTCCGCCGCCAGAAGGGTGAAAAGCCCCATGGGGAAGATGTGCCCGTCGGCGACGGCGATGACGGGGCGGGGAAAATCCAGCATGGCATGGAGCAGTTCGCCCCCGGCCCTGACCATCTCAAGGGCCTGTTGGCGATCGCCCGCGGCGAAGACCTTGATGTCGAAGCCGGCCGAATAGGTTTTCGGCAGAGCGGACCGCAAGATGACCGCGGCGTCTTTCTGACGGGCATGCTCGAACGCGGTCCTCAGCATACTCAGCATCTCGTGGTTCATGATGTTGGCCCGGCCATCGTCCATGGTCACGGTGGCGATGCCCTTTTCGATCTCGCAAGTGACAGGCGTCATGTGTCTCGCTCCCTTTGACAGGACTCCTCCCTTGTCAAATCTATCTAGACCAGTCAATATAGTTTCAGGCTGGGTCGCGGTCGCATGGCCGGACCGTCTCGGGGGGTTCAGGCGACGGAAAGGACGGGAGGGATCGATGCCGGCGGTGGGGAAACACCGAGAGGCCATTATCGACGCCGCGATCCGGTGTTTCAGGCGGCAGGGCTATCCGGGCACCGGGCTGAACGACCTGGTCGCGGCCAGCGGCGCACCGAAAGGCTCGCTCTATCATTTCTTTCCGGGCGGCAAACCGTCCATCGCCGTCGCGGCTCTCGACGAGGCCGGGCGGCGCATGGCGGAAACACTGTGGGACATCGCAAAGCGCAGTGATGATCCGGGCACATTCATCAAGGCCGTCGCCAAGACTTTCGGTGGCTGGCTGAAGGCCTCCGAGTTTCGGGACGGCTGTCCGATGACGACGGTTCTTCTGGAACTTGCGCCGGCGGACCGGGAGATCAGCAAGGCCGGGCAACGAGCCTATGCCGCGCGCCTTGCCGTGATCAAGGACGTCCTTGAGAGAAGCGGCATTCAGGGTCCGCTGGCGAGTGATATCGCCTGCCTGTGGATGTCCGCCTTGAACGGCGCCCTGATCGAAGCGCGTGTCGCAAAAAGCGTGCGCCCGATCGACACGGTCGCCGCCATGCTCGCGCAGATGCTGCCGGCGCCGGCCGAACGCGCCTGAGGCGTCCCAACAAAAAAGACCAGACAGGTCACATCGAGGAAGGAAGATCATGCGGGTTCCCCTGTCCATCCTGATACTGAAAATTGGTTTCTGGCTCATTGGCGGGTCGGCTCTCCTGATCGGGACGTCGACCTTTCTTTTCGGAATCGCCTTCACGGCGGATTTGGCCGCGCGACTGTTCGCTCCCCTCGGCACCGCGCCGGGTGGGTTCGCCGACCTCACGACGGCCAATGCGGATAATGAACTGCGCTTCTATGCCGTGTTCTGGGCCGCCTATGGCGCGGCTCTGATCCGCACGGCGATGGGACTGCCCGCGACCCTGAACTGGGTCTTGCCGCTCTCTGCGCTTTTTCTGATGGGCGGGATCGGCCGGTTGCTGTCCGTCGCGGCCGTCGGCTGGCCCGACTTTCTCTTCACCCTGCTGATGATTACCGAATTTGCGACAAGCGCCCTTTTCATCGTCGCCTGGGTCTTCGCCCACCGGTCCCAAACGGGCAGATGAAGGCGCAGGCCACGCGCTGCGCGTGCCGCCGCCCCTCCGACCTGTTCCAACCATCGGTGAAGCAACAGGATTTTGTGGCTGGTCCCGAGGCCCTAAACGGCTAAGCTGGAGCCAATCACGCCAAGGAGGAAACCGTCATGACGAATTCAACAGGGTTGCAGTTGAGATCCGAAGCGAAGTCGACCGGTGAGCTTGAGATCTCGCTCGTTGACGTGGAGATCCCCGAACCCGGCCCCGACGATGTCGTCATCCGGGTCGAGGCGACGCCCATCAATCCGTCCGATCTCGGACTGCTGGTCGGTGCGGCAGATATGAGCACGGCCCGTGCCGGTGGAACGGCAACCCACCCCCGTGTCACGGCCGACATTCCGCCGGCGGGCCTGCGCGCCATGGCCGCCCGCCTCGACCAGGCCATGCCCGTCGGCAATGAGGGCGCCGGGGTGGTGGTCAAGGCCGGCACATCGGACGCGGCCCAGGCGCTGATGGGCAAGACCGTCGCCGCGCTCGGCGGCGAAATGTACGCCCAGTACCGCAAGCTCAATGTCGCCCAGGTGATGGCACTGCCCGACGGGATCACGCCGGCCGAAGGGGCGTCCTGCTATGTCAATCCGCTCACGGCGCTCGGCATGACCGAGACCATGCGCATGGAGGGTCATTCCGCCCTCGTCCACACGGCGGCGGCGTCGAATCTGGGCCAGATGCTGAACAAGATCTGCATCGCCGACGGCATCGACCTGGTGAACATTGTCCGCAAGCCCGAACAGGAAACGCTTCTGCGCGGGATCGGGGCGAAACATGTGGTGAACTCCGCCGCCGAGACCTTCATGACGGATCTGATCGATGCCCTGGCCGAGACCGGCGCCACGCTGGGTTTCGACGCCATAGGCGGCGGCCCGCTCGCCGGACAGATCGTCATGGCCATGGAGGCTGCCGCCAACCGGAACGCGACCGAATACAGCCGTTACGGTTCTGCCCAGCACAAGCAGGTCTATATCTATGGCCGGCTCAATCTGGCGCCCACGACCCTGCCTCCGGGGGTCGGCATGGCGTGGGGCGTGGGCGGCTGGCTGTTGACGCCGTTTCTCCAGAAGATCGGCTCGGAGGGACGGGCGAAGCTGCGCGCCCGGGTGCTGGCGGAACTCAAAACGACCTTCGCAAGCCACTACACGGCGGAGATCTCCCTCCACGACGCCCTGCGGCTCGACGTGATCGCCGCCTATAACGCCAAGTCGACGGGCACGAAATATCTCATCAATCCGAACAAGGATGTCTGAACGAGAGTCGCAAGACCGGCGGACCATCCGGGTGAAGGCTTGAACGCCTTGAACCCGGAGGGTTCGCGCGCACGCCAGTCCTATGGGAGAGACACAAAGCCCTTTTTCGTTGCAGCGAGCTGGACGCGGTAAATCAGTATGGGGCGAAGGTCCGTCTTTGGCCTTCCCTGCGCGCCGACAGGTCCCGCAAGTTTGCTTTTCAGACTTGATGCAATAGTAATCATCGCCTCGAAAAGGGAAGAGCCATGCGGGCTTTTGCTGTTGTTTTCGTTCTGCTTTTTGCGCCAATAACCACGGCCCTTGCACTGGAACAAACGGAGCCTCGCGAGGGGACCGTTACCGGCAATGACGTGCGCCTGCACTATCTGGATTTTGGCGGTGATGGACCGGCCGTGGTCTTGCTCCATGGGATAGGTCACACAGCGCATGTTTACCGGGAGTTCGCCCCCGGTTTGACGGACAAGTACAGGGTCGTCGCCCTCACGCGACGTGGACACGGCACCTCGGACGCTCCGCCTTCGGGTTATGATCCGGTCACGCTTGCCCACGACATAAAGGCCGCAATGGAGGCGCTCGGGATTGAACGGGCGGCGCTGATCGGGCACTCGATGTCCGGCGAAGAGATGACCGCCTTCGCGGTGCGCTGGCCCGATCAGGTGCGCGCACTGATCTATTTGGATGCGGCACACGACAGGTCGGACGACGCCGTCTCCGAAGAAGAGTTTTTCAAAGGCGATCCTTTTGTCGACTATTTCTTCGCAGGCCCCTCCGACAGGATGACCAAGGAAACGCTGCGGGCATTCATGCGCCGCACCGTTCCGTATTGGAGCGCCGCGGACGACCTCAACTTCGACGCGACAGCCAGGCGGGAGGCGGACGGTCTTTGGTATGCAGGCCCCGCAAAGGGCGTCGAAGAAGCCATTGCCGAGGGACGGCTGACATACACCCATGAGTATGACCAACTCCAAGTGCCGGCACTGGCGGTCTATCATGTGCCTCGACAATATGCGGAATACGAGACGCCGCCCGACGCAACGCCCGAGCAACGCACCGCCGCCCAAAAATATGTCGACGAAAAGTGGCGGCCCTGGATGCTACGGTCCCAAGAACAGTTCCGCATGGGCGTCCGCTGCGCGCGGATCGTCGAGATGCCGGACACGAACCACTCCATGCACCGCAGTCATCCGGCGGAAACGCTCGCTTTCGTTCGCGCCTTCCTCGCCACGGCACACTGCCCGACGTAATGCTCTGACGCACCGGCGTTTCTGACTCGGCACGGGTCTTGGGGACGACCGGAACAAGGGTTTTACACAGCGCAATTGGCCTGGTAGACGGACGATCAGTGATCGTTGAATGCCATGCTTATCAGCCAAAAACCCATGAGGGCTCGGCTGAGGGGTTGTAGAACCGGGTAAGACCAGGAAATCCACTGGGACAGCGAGGCGCCGAAATACCCGTCGAGCATGATGATGACCGTGAGGGGCGCTGCGAGAAGGAACAGAACGCCGAGTCCCTTGTCGAACAGCCCACCGGCCATGAGGCCCACGCCATAGCTCAGCGTGCCGATCAGAAAGGTTGTCAGTATAACGAAGAAAATGCCGTTCCAGATTCCTGAGAAGGTATGCAGGCTGGCACGAAGGAGTTGCTGGTCCTCGACACTGGCGGCGCTGTAACCTGCGCGCCAGGTTTCATTCACGGCCCAAATGTTGATCGAGACCCCAATCGCCTCGGCAATGCACCAGATGAAGAATGCTGACAGTCCAATCGCTGCAGCGACGGGCGCGCGTGACCGGAGAACTGCTGCGACGGTGAGATAGGCGCCGAGCGCGAGAAACACATGGACGTAGTTTACCCAAAGGCGCGCCATATACGCGACCTCGGCATGCAAGGCGACGGAGCCTTCGAAACCTGGCTCCACACTATAGGTGCGCGGCAGCCACCAAAGGAGGAATGTCGTCATCGCGGAAGCGATTGCGGCGACACCACCAGCAATCAGACCGGTCAAGGGTACCGCGTTTTGTGACGCCGCTCTCATAGCGGCTCGGAAAGCGTCTTGTTCACAATGCGCCAGCCATCATTCGTCTTCTGAAGATTGAAATAGTCGGTCGTCGTGCGCCCGGTCGCACCATTGGTGATATCGATTCGAGCGACGGCAGCATGACCGGAGACATCAATCAGAATGATCGAACTCTCACGGGCGGGTGCATTCTCCGGGATCCGGGCAACGCGTTCCCACCAATCATCTTGGGTCAAGACACGTAGGCCGCCCGCCTGACTGACCGACATAAGCACGCCGATGGGATGAAAAGCTTCACGGATCGCCGATTTCCTTTTCTTGTCAACGACATCCAAATACGCGTCAAGGGTGGCCACAACAGCCTCTCGTTCCTGCTCGGGGCCTGAGCCGGCGATTGCGGTCAAGTCCTGCGCGCTGGAGATCTCCGAGCAAAGAACGATTGAGCAGCACACCAACCAGTGCTGAAACCTCAGTATTTTCATCTTCACGGCGGTCTCCCTTCAACTCTCTCCATCAGATTGCGATGTGTGCCATTGATTGTTCGATGATCAAGAAAGTCGCTCCCACGCGGCCTGTCGGGAAATCCCGAGGGCGTCTCCGATCTTTTGCCAACTGACGTTTCGACGGCGCAGTTCATCGACGTGATTTTGAAGAACGGTTCGCGTGGCATCCACCGTGGCGTCAGCGACTTTCAGTCCGCCGAGCAGTTGTGTCTCCGTCATCTGGTCCCATCCCTTGAAGTCCACCGGGGTGGCTTCGAGGATCCGGTTGCAGGCGCCAACGCACTCATCACAGATGTATGAGGCGGGCCCGCCGAGCATTCTCGAGACTTCGGTTTCCGTCTTTCCACAGAACGAACAGGCGATCATGGTGATTGCTGGCTCCAACAGGTATGTCAGGACTACTTTGACAATACGGAGCCGCAGCGTCTTGTCAAGGTAGTCCTGACAACCCAATGCGCGCCACCATCTGGATGTCCGTTCTTGTGTGGGGATTGCCTGCGCGGTCGACCGACGCTGGAGAGCCGGTTCGTTGGTGGGGTCGGTCACTGCGGAAAGCCATGTCGCGCTTT
>CAZFWG010000028.1:0-48747 GCA_964522525.1 uncultured Alphaproteobacteria bacterium
ATCCACTACGAACACCGCCTGATCGACGACATGGTGGCCGCGGCCCTGAAATGGGACGGCAAATTCATCTGGGCCTGCAAGAACTATGACGGGGACGTCCAGTCGGACACGGTGGCCCAGGGCTTCGGCTCCCTCGGTCTCATGACCTCGGTCCTGATGAGCCCGGATGGGCGGACCGTGGAATCCGAAGCGGCCCACGGCACGGTGACCCGCCATTATCGTCAGCACCAGAAGGGTCAGGAGACGAGCACCAATTCCACCGCCTCGATCTTCGCCTGGACGCGGGGGCTCGCCCATCGGGGCAAGCTCGATGACAACCCGGAACTCGTCCGGTTCGCCAACACCCTTGAGGAGACGGTGGTGAACACCATCGAAAGCGGCTCCATGACCAAGGACCTGGCGCTCCTGATCGGTGATGAGCAGGCCTGGCTGTCCACGGAAGGCTATCTCGACAAGATCGACGAGAACTTCCAGAAGGCCATGGGCCAGTGGCGCTGATGCCGGGTCATGAGTCGTAGGCTGATGTTTCAGTCTGGATGTTGAGTGTTGGGCGCCCTCCGATCCATGGTCGATCGGGGGGCGTCGTTTTGGCTCTTGGCTCTTGGTCGAGGCGGATCGCCATGGACTCGATCATCACAGGCGCCCGGTCACCACAAGTGTTCGGTCACCGCAAGCGCCCGGTCACCAAAGGGGCCGCAGCACCGGGTCCGGCAGCCCCAAGGCGACGCCCAGACCCACGGTGATCAGCCCAAAGAGGATCGCGGCGGGCAGACGGGCCGGAAATGAGCGGCTGATCAACAGATAGAGGGTCGCGCCGCCATTCGACACAAAGCCCATCACCACCACACCCCACGGAAACGCTCCTTCCGCCATCGTCCAGAAACCCGAGGCATACCCCACCAGAAGCGCCGTGACGGCCATGCCATAGAGACGGAAGAGGGTGGGAGACGGCGCCGTGATCCCGGTCAGACGGGAAAGGCGGTCCAGGGAGAAACACAGGAACGGCATGGACACGGAGAGCGCCGTGGCGCCAATCTTGAGGATCAACAACAGGGACAGAAAGGACATGCCTTGTCTCCATTCTGAGTTCAAACTCAGAACTTAGGTAGGTCATGAGCGGAAACCATGTCAATATCAGATGTGAGGGAGGATGCCGTTCGCCGGCGCGCGCCCATTCCGGCCGAGCAATGCGGCATGGCGCGGGTGGCCTCCCTTCTGGGTGACCGATGGGTGCTCCTGATCCTGCGCGAGGCGTTTTACGGCGTGACGCGCTTTGACGACATGCAGGCAGATCTGGAGGCCCCCCGCGCGGCGCTGAGCCAGCGCCTCAATCGTCTTGTGACGGAAGGCATTCTGGAACGCCAGCCCTATCGGGAGCCCGGCGCGCGGCAGCGCAACGCCTATGTGCTGACCCCGGCCGGCATGGATCTGTGGATGGTGCTCCTGGCCATGATGGAGTGGGGGGACACCCATCGCCGGGACGATCCATCCCCCGTTTCCTTGAGCGATCGCCGCAACGGTCAGACCGTGCGCATCGGGCTGGTCAATGAAGACGGCGAACAGGTTCCCCTTGAGGACCTGGTCTTTGATATGAGGCCCGCGCAAGAGGGGCCTGATATCCAATGAACGGACGCTCGCGCGTCAGGTCGTCAGGGCCTTGAACGCCTGGGCGAAAACCTCTTCGCTCCGCTCCCAGACCATCGCCTTCCAGTCCGCCGTATCCGGATAGAACACGCGTCGGATCTCCGACTTGATGGCCGCCGATTGCGGATTGTCCGGGCTCCCATGCACATGGAGCCAGTTGTCCGCCCGGGTGGCCTTGAACACTTCCGCGGGCGAGAAGGTCCCGAACTCCAGCGCCACGGCCGTGGTTTCCTGGCGGGCCAGGAGATCCACCACGGCACCGTCGATGGTCCCCGTCAGATGGGAGGACACGGATTCCCCCGATACGGTCGATTTGACGCTGGCGCCCCACCAGGCCTTGGCCCGGTCATAGGCCGGATCATCGGGTCCGACCTCGATGATCAGTTCCCCATGGCCGTAGGGCCCGAGACCCGTATGGATGTCGATCATGATCACCCGCTCGGCGTGACCGCATTCTTCCGTGATCAGTTTGCGGAAGAGAGCATTGGACCAGGCCGGCTTCGCGCCTCCGAAATAAAGGCCTTCCGGATGATGGTATTGGCCCTTGGTGATGGCGCTTTGCAGGGCGGCGACACCGTTCTCGCGCGCATATTTCGCAAGCACCGCATCGGCCGCGGCCAGGGCGTCCGTGTCGAGGCGCAGGGGCGCAATGGCATGGCGCAGGGTCTCATAGGCGGCATTTTCCGGTTTCGGAGCGTCATGGTCGATGAAATTGCGGTTGAGGTCGATATTGTCCTCATTGACCCGGCGCAGCCACGCAAAGCCGAAGGGATTGAGGGCATGGATCACGACGATCTTGAGGTCGTCGGGCAGGGTCGAGGTCCGTTCTGACTGGAGGAGCCCAAGCTGACAGGCCGATCCGCAAAAACCCTCAACACCATGGGCCGCCGACTGAACGATCAGGACATGGGGCGCGTCGTGCCGCCCCAGGACGGCGCAATCGAGAAACAGGTCTTCACCGTCCGGGCCCGGATGGGGATTGCGATGGGCAGTGAGGTCCGCGCGCCGGGCCTGCGCCGCGTCGATGAATCGGACGCGCGCGGTGGCGTAACGGTCGGAAAAGAGGCGGGATGCCGTCATGGGATTTCCCTTCCGATCCGTGAGGGGAGGGCGGCTTAGAGGCCGCCCCACAGACCGTCCGTGCTGGGGTGGATCACGCTGCCTTCATAGGTCAGCCCGGGTTTGCGGTCCTGTGCCAGAAGGAGCGGGCCGTCGAGATCCACGAATTCGGCCGTGCCGGCCAGGAGAAAGGCGGGCGCCATGGCAAGCGAGGTGCCCACCATGCAGCCTACGAAGAGTTCCATGTTCCGCTCCCGGATTGCATCCAGGACATGAATGGCTTCGGTCAAGCCGCCCGTCTTGTCAAGCTTGAGGTTCAACACCTGATAGCGCGACGCGATGCTGTCGAGGCTTTTGAGATCGTGGAAGGATTCATCGGCGCAGAGCGGCACGGGACAGGAGACCTGTTCAAGCGCCGCGTCATGGCCGGCGGGCAGGGGCTGTTCGATCAAGCGGACACCAAGATCGGCCATTTTGGGCCCATATTCCTTCAACAGATCGACGGTCCAGGCCTCATTGGCGTCGACGGTCAGGACGGCATCCGGCGCCGCCTCGCGCACCGCCGCCACGCGCAGGTCATCGCCCAAGCCTCCCAGCTTGATCTTGAGCATGGGCCTGTCGGTGGCGGCGCGGGCCGCGTCGGCCATGCGTGCGGGTTCATCGAGGCTGATTGTATAGACCGTCTGTACGCTGTGGGGTTTGGGCAGACTGGCGAGCTGCCAGACAGGAACGCCCTTCTGTTTGGATTCAAGATCCCAGAGGGCGCAATCCAGGGCATTACGGGCGGCCCCCGGGGGCATCGCCTTGGCAAGGGCGTCCCGGTCGAGCCCCTTGGCCACGGCCGGCGCCATTTCCTCGAGGGCCGCGCGCACGCTGTCCAGGCTTTCGCCGTAGCGGCTGTAGGGCACGCATTCGCCGCGACCGGTATGGGTGCCGTCGCTGACCCGCGCGACGATGACCGCCGCTTCGGTCTTGGAGCCGCGGGATATCGTGAAGGTGCCGGCGATGGGCCAGCGTTCGATGTCGATCTCAAGCGCTGCCATGGTTCAAAGCCCCAGGCCGATCAAATGATCGACGATCGGCCCCACGCCTGTGCGCATGGGGTCGCAGGTGGGCAGGCCGTGGGTTGCTTCCGCCGCCGCCAGACAGGCGCTCGCCGAGATGGGGTCGAGCCGGGCGGTATTGATGGCAAGCCCGATGCAGCGGATCGCCGGATTGGTCAGGGTACCGAGCTTTAGTGTCTGGTCAATGACCGCGTCGATGCTCGGAATGGGCGTGTCCACATTGCGCATGGTGGCGCGCGTGGGTTCATGGCAGACCACGAAGGCGTCCGGTTGGGCGCCATGGAGAAGGCCCAGGCTCACGCCGGCGAAGGAGGGGTGGAACAGGGAGCCCTGGCCCTCGACCACGTCCCAATGATCCGGGTCATTGGCTGGCGTGATCGCTTCGGTGGCGCCCGAGATGAAATCCGAAACCACGGCGTCGATGGCGATGCCGCCCCCGGCGATCAGGATGCCCGTCTGGCCCGTTGCGCGAAAATCCGCTTTCAGGCCCCGGGCCTTCATTTCCTTTTCAAGGGCAAGGGCGGTGTATTTCTTGCCCACGGCACAGTCCGTACCGACAGTCAGCAGCCGCTTGCCAGGGCGTTTGCGCCCGCTGCCGGTGTTGAACCGGTCCGAATTGCGGCGCACCTCGATCAATCTCCGTCCTTTGGTCTCGGCCAGATTCCCGAGACCGGGAAGCGAGGTGAGGGGCGTGTGAAGGCCGCTCGCGATATCGAGGCCCGCGTCGAGTGCGGCCGCCAAGCTGTCGGCCCAGCGATCGGGAATGGTGCCGCCCGGATTGACCGTGCCGATGACGAAGGTCCGCACGCCCTGGGCGGCGGCCGCCTGGGGCGTCAGATCGCCCACGCCCAGATCCGCCTGGCATCCCGGCAGGCGGAATTGTCCCGCCACCCACTCCGGGCGCCAGTCGACAATGCCCTGTGCGGTCTTGACGGCCAGATCGTCATGGGCGTCGCCGAGGAAAAGGAGATAAGGCGGATGAATGTCCATGGTCCCCATGCCCACGTCGTTTTGCCGGTGGGCGGCATCATCATGGTCCGCGGGTTTTAAGGCCCGACCATGCCGCGCACCGGTCCTTCCCGGGATCCGCACCGTCACGGGCAGACCAGGGGCTGAGCGGTATAGGCTCAGCCCAGCCTGCGGGTGATCAGCCCCGCATGGCCTCGATGACTTGGCTTTCCTGTTCGCGCAAACGCTTGAGAAGACCTTCGAAGCCTTCCCGCGTAATCACGGACGCGAATTCTTCGCGCTGGGAAATGACCATGCTGATGTTTTCGATAACGACGTCGATGACTTTCAGATCGTCGTCATATTTGCGCACCCGCCAATCGACCCGGGCCCCATCGCCGCCCCGGGAAATCTCGGTGGTGACATAGACATCGCGTTTGCCGGCCGCGCGCGCCGCCGTCACGATGACCTGTTCGCCGGAATAGCTGCTCAGCACGGAGGCGTATTTGTTCAGGACGAATTTCGCGAACAGGCGGTTGTATTCGTCCAACTGGTCGGGGGTCGCCTCGCGGCTGTAGCGGCCGAGGGCGAGCTTGGCGAGGAAGGGCAGGTCGAACCCTTCATCCAGCAGGGTTTCAAAGACGCGCAAACGCTCCGCGCGGCTGATATCGTCGCGCCGAAGGACACCAATGGCCCGGTCGGCGAGACCCTTGATGAAGGTTTTGGCATCATCAATGCCCGGCCGGGCCGGCTGGTCCTGGGCCCGGGCCGGATCGGCGACATTCGCGCCGATCATCAGAGCCACAGCGATCAATGACAAAACAACGCCACGTCTGGCGGATCGCGCGATGGTCGTTGTCACCACCTGAAATCCCCTTCCTGGGAAATGTTGCGTAAAGGACGACGGCTTTTGACATGTGCCGTCCCACCGACTGAGTCCAGATCCAAAAAACGTCACCGACACCGCTCACCTATCAAAGCTTAGCCAAACCATAAAGCGTCATGAAACCTGATCGGACCGATGACCGACCTTGGACCAAAGTCGGGCAATGTCGTGCCATACATGCACTGCCCGCCGCCAAACTACAAGCTTCCTACTGCCCCGTGCCGGCATTCATGATCCGAACGCTAGCCCAGGGTGCGAGTCGCCGCAAAGGGCGCAAACGGTGAGTTTGCAAGCTCACCGGACACGCCGAGGCCTCTCGGGCCCGTTTCCTAACGCACCATTCCTTAACGGACGGGAACTCTGAAGATGCCGGCCCAATCAGGGCCCGGCGGATTGGTCTCATAGTAGCGGATGCGGGTTTCGTAAAAATCATAAAGGGCCGGAATGGCGCTCCTCATCTGGCGCGCCACGGTGACCCGGGCGCGGGCCGTCGCCCAATCCTGGGCGCAATAGGCCTTGAGAAGCTCGCCATGGGTCTGTTGCAGCGCCTTGAAGCGCGGATTGGCCCGCACCACCGGATTGCCCAGGAGGGCGAAGGTCCGCAGGCCATAATCCCGGCCCTCGACGCCCAGCCGGTCGATTTCAAGCAACGCATACCGGTTCTTGACCGCATTATGGGTGTGCTCGCCGACGATCACGGCGGAGCCGTACACTTCCGAATAGGACTGCAACAGCCGGGCATGGATCACGGGATCGCCATGGGCCGTGTAATCGACCCGGCGCGCCGTGCCGAGATTGCCGACAAGGGCGTGGCCGGTATTGATGCCGGCCGCGATGCTCAAGGGCAGAAACGGGCGGTGGCCGGACTCGGCTTCCAATTCCCGGTTGAAGGCTTCAAGGCCGTCAAGCAGGCGCAGGGCGCAATCGCAGGCATTGGTGGCATGGTCAGGATCATCATTGGGCGCGTTCCAGAAGCCCATCACGGCCGTGCCGTGGCGAGTGTCCGCCAAGCCGCCCGAACTGGTGATCTGATCCGAGACATAACCGTGGAAGCGCTGGATCTGATAGGCCATCCAGGCCGGTTCGTCCCGATGCAGGTCCGAAAAGCCCGCATAGCCGCGCAGGTCGCAATAGAGGATCGTGATCTTGCGCACCTGACCGGCCAAAAGGCGGCGCCCCTCACTGGTGCTGAGGCTGCTCGCGGCCTGCCCCGGCAGCTTGCTCTCGAGCGCATGGAACAGTTGGCGTTTGCGCGCGGCCATCTCGGCAAGGCGGACCCAGACGATCGACAGGGCGAGGAGGCCGAGCCCAGTGGAGGGCACGAGGGCGTCGAACAAGACGGCCTGCTGCCGGTAGGCGAGCCAGGAAAAGGCGCTCAAGCCGAGAATGGTCAACAACGCGCCGGGGATCGCGTAAGCGGAGCGGCCGACGGCTACGAGGCCGACAAGGGCGAGCCCCACGCCGATCAGCGCAATGTCTTCAAGGGTTGGCGCCCAGTCCGGCCGGCGCAGATGGCTGTCGGCGAAAATCTGGTCAAGCGCCAGGGCCTTGGCCTCACCCGGGCTGAGGCGATGGCCCGACGGCGTGGTCATGCGGGTGACCGTCCCATCCGCCGTGGGGGCGATGACGACGACATGGTTGGTGAGGGCACTGCGCGCCGCCGGGTCTTCGATCAGGCGCCACGCGGACAGGCGGGCGAGCGTGTCGGGATCCTTGGCAAAGAACCGCATGGCGCCGTCGGCCGAGACCGGCACCTGTCGTTTGCCCACGGACAGGGCCTGCAGACCATTGCGTTCGATCAGGCTGAACCGGTCGAACGTGCCCGTGGCCTCGACCTCGATTGCATCGATGCCGTCGCTGAGACGCACCGCTTCGAGCACGTCCGACCCGACGAGATTGTCGCCGAAACGGGCCGCGAGGGGCAGGCGCCGCAGGATGCCGTCGGCATCGGGCAGCGCGCTGTCGAAACCGAAAGTGACGCCGGCGGCGGCATAGGCGGGCAAGGGGGTGTCGGCCACTTCATAAGCCGGGAAATAGCGCAAGGCCGTTTCGGGCACGCGCAAGGCCGCGTCGAGGGCCCAGTCCAGGCCGTCAATGGCGGCGGCGTCGACCGTGGCCGTGCCGGGATACTCGCCGGGGCGGCGCACCCGCACCGGAATGACGGCCCGGGAAAAAGAAAGGATGTCGGCGAGGGCCGCGTCATGGTCGCCGGCCGGGGTGCCGGCGGGCGCTGTCGCCGAGAACGCATCGAAACTGTCCAGATGCCGGGTGACCACGGTGGGGCTTGTCGGGTCTGCCCGGGTCAAGGGATCGTCGACAATGATGGCGCGCGCGCCGGCAACTTCGGCCTGGGCGATCAGTTCCGCATAGCGGGTCCGCGGCCATGGCCAATCGCCAAGGCGGTCGAGGCTCTCATTATCGATTTCCACCAGGTGAACGACGGGATCCGTGCTGTCCGATGTGCGTTCACCGAGACTCTGGAGGGTATCGAAGCCGAACTCGCGCCATTGGCTCGCCCAGCCAAAGGGGTTCAGGCTGACAATGGTGATCGCCAGCAGCAAGACGCTCGCCGGGGCGAGAAAGAAGAAGCGCTCCCCGCCGATATAGTCCGAACCCGTGTCCTTCATGAACCCCATATCGTCCCCTGAAGCGCAGGGCACGCCCGTCTGCCCCGCCTCGTACCAGCCCAAAAGGATGGTTAACGCGACATGCTAGCGTGGGTAAAGGGCCGTCGCCAGCGGCGTTTGCGCAAAAGATGGCGCGACCGTCCAGAGGGGATCGGTCGAGCGCACGGATGCACGCGATGACTGTTGTCGCGTCTGACCCTCCATCGGCCCTGATCCCGGCGATACGGTGACGGTTGGCAGGGGCATATGGAAGGAGCATGCGTGCCGTCGCGCAAAATGGCGGAGCATGATAAGAATTGCTTCGGGCGTTTCATGGCAGCCTGGCACAGGCACTGGTGTTTGACTGTACTAAATGTTTGACTCCTGGGGCGTGTGGAGTTGGGGCAAACTTCTTGACGGGGCCTTCAGCCGTTCAATACTCCCGACGATGACGGGTCCAGGAACGGCACGATCGGCAAAGGCGGGATAGGCGATGGCGAGCCGGAGCAGACAGTCTGCGGCAGCGTCGAGCTGGAGTGGCATGACCGGGTCGGCCTATTCGACCGGAAAAGCCGGATTTTCAGTCGATGCGGGGGATGATGACGGAGAGGGGACCAGCCGCCTGTCCTTCACGGGCGCGTGGACTGTCAACGAAATCACGGCCCTGTCCGACGCCTTGGGGCCCCTTACGCCGCCCTCCGGGAAACCCGTCACGATCGATGTATCCGATGTCACCCGTCTGGACACGGCGGGGGCCTTCATCATCGACCGCACCCGAGATCGTTTCGAGGAATTCACGCGCGTGACTGTCATCGGCTGTTCGGAGGAACAGGCGCTATTGATCCAGCGGGTGGACGAGCGGTTTACCGCCTGTGACATTGCTCCCCCGGCCGTCAATGCTTATCTCGCCGCCCTGGAAAGAATGGGCAAGGCGGTGACGGGCGCCTGCACGGAGGCGGTCGATATTCTGACCCTGGGCGGCAAGCTCGTGACGGCGACCGGTGCGATCTTTCTCAATCCCACCCGTTTCCGCTTCACGTCCTTCGTCGTGCAGCTCGAGCAGACGGGCCTGAACTCCCTTCCCATTATCTCGCTCATGTCTTTTCTCGTCGGCGCCGTGCTGGCCTATATGGGGGCCGATATCCTCGCCCAATATGGCGCGACGAACGAGATCGTCCTCCTTGTCGGTTATTCCTTTCTGCGTGAGTTTGGCGTCCTGCTCGCGGCGATCATGATCGCGGGCCGTTCGGGCAGTGCGTTCACGGCCCAGATCGGCTCCATGAAGCAGCGCGAGGAAGTTGACGCCATGCGCACGCTGGCTCTCGATCCGGTTGAGATCCTCATTCTGCCGAGGGTGCTGGCCTTGATCGTTGCGGCCCCTCTCGTGACCATCGGTGCGGATTTCATGGGTCTGGTCGGCGGGGCCCTTGTGGCCTGGAGCCAACTGGGCATCTCGCCGGGACTTTTCATTGCCCGGCTCTATGAAGTCGTGACCCTGACGGATTTCCTGGTCGGCCTCGCCAAGGCGCCGATATTCGCCATGCTGATCGGCATGATTGGCTGCTACCAGGGCATGATGGTGGAAGGCAGTTCCGAAGCCGTCGGGCGGCGCACAACCAAGGCCGTCGTGGAGGCCATCTTCGTCGTGATCGTCGTGAATGCGACGGCGGCCGTGTTACTCGTTCAGTGGGGGATCTAAACTCATGACAGCGCTTGATCCCTCTGGCCGCTCCCAGGAGCCTGGGGACAGGGAGCCGATCCTGTCCGTTCGTGGACTGCGTAACCAGTTCGGCTCCCAAGTGGTCCACGACAATCTCGATCTCGACATCTATCCGGGCGAGATCATCGGCATTGTCGGCGGCTCCGGGACCGGCAAATCCGTTTTGCTACGGACCATTGTCGGCCTCAATCAGCCGGCCGCCGGCACCATCAGGGTGTTCGGCCAGGAGCCCGCCGGGTTGAGCCCGCCGGAGCGCCGGGCGCTGGAGCGCCGGTGGGGTATTCTGTTCCAGGACGGGGCGCTTTTTTCGTCGTTGAGCGTGGCCCAGAACATTCAGGTGCCTTTGCGTGAGCATCTGCGCATGCCGCAATCCCTGATGGACGACATCGCGGCCTTGAAAATCGGGCTTGTGGGTCTTGATGCCAGCGCCGGTCCCAAACTGCCGTCGGAACTGTCCGGCGGCATGCGCAAAAGGGCGGGGCTCGCCCGCGCCCTTGCGCTTGATCCCGATATTGTGTTCCTGGATGAACCGACGGCGGGGCTTGATCCGATTGGGGCGGCGGCCTTCGACAAGCTCATTCTGGATCTGAGACGGACGGTCGGTTTCACCGTATTCATGGTGACCCATGATCTCGACAGCCTGCACGCCATCTGCGATCGCATCGCGGTTCTGGCAGAAAAGCGCGTGTTGGCCACGGGTACGATCGAGGATATGTTGGACGTCGATCATCCATGGGTTCAGGACTACTTTACCGGTCCCCGGGCGCGTGCCGCGCTTTCGGCCAAGGATCGCTGAGACATTGCCGAATTGAGGACGAAAGCCGGCGGCCGAAGGGCGGCGGGCGAGGACGAGGAAGACGGGGCCATGGAAACGCGCGCGCACCACACTTTGATCGGCGCCTTTATTCTGATCTTCATCATGATAGGGATCGCTTTTTCCCTGTGGATCGGCAAATACCAGTTCGACCGACGCTTTGCCTTCTACGACATCGTCTTTCCCGAGGCTGTGACCGGCCTCAACGTCTCCTCGGACGTGCGGTATCAAGGCATTCCGATCGGTGAAGTCGCGCGCATTTCGATCGATCCCAACGAGCCCGACAAGGTGCGCGTCACGATCCGGATCGAGCAGCGCGACGACATCCAGATCCTCAACACAACAACGGGCAGTCTGGAAATCCTCGGCATCACCGGCGGCGCCTTCGTTCAGCTTGCCAATCCGGTGCGCGACGGCGAACAGCTGCCGATCGTTTTTGATCCGCTTGCCGAACATCCGGTCATCGCCTATCAGCCCTCGTCCCTTCAATCTCTTTTCACGGACTTGCCGCGCCTGATCAAGACCGCCGACGGGCTGCTCAACGATGCACGGGCCCTTCTCGATCCGCAGAACCGGGAACGCATCGGTCTCATTCTTGGAGACATTCAGCAACTGACCGCGACGATTGCGGACAACAAGGATCAGGTGGAACGGATCCTGGCCAATACCGCCGATCTGACGGGCGAGGCCACACAGCTTGCCAAAGAGGCCACGATGCTGGCGCAGGATATCGAAGCGCTGCTCGATGAACGGGGGGACATCCTCGAACAGATTGGCGGCGCGGCGGAGTCCTTCGATGTCCTGGCGCGGGACGTGTCCCGAATCCTGCGCGAGAATGAGGAAGAAATTAACGCATTTGCCAGTCAGGGTCTGGCACAAGCCGCCCTCTTCGTGTCCGATGCCCGCCGCCTCGTGGTGCGCCTGGAGCGCTTTACCCGGCGGCTCGAAGCCGATCCCTCCGGCTTCCTGTTCGGCGGCAGCACGCCCGTCGAAGTGAAACGCAAGGAGTAAGCTCACATGTTTGGGCTCATCAAAACAGGACGGTGGATCGTCCTCGCCACCGTTGCCTTTGGGCTGTCGGGATGCATCAGCGTGTTGGGCAGTGCCCCGGCCATCATCTATGATTTGAGTCCGAAGAGCACCTTTGACGAGGGGCTGCCCCTCGTCGAGGCCCAACTCGTCATTGAAGAACCCACCGCCTCGCGGGCGATCGATTCCAATCGCATTGCCGTTCGGGAGGGGGATTTCAAGGTCACCTATTTCGAGGAGGTGCGCTGGAGCGATCGCTCGACCTTGATGTTCCAGACGCGCCTGATCGAATCCTTCGAGAATTCCGGCAAGATCACCGCCGTGGGCCGCAAGGCGATTGGCCTTCTGGGCAATTACGATCTGTTGACGGAGTTGCGGGAATTCCAGGCGCAGAAGCCCAGCCGGGGCAAGGGGCCGATCGACGTGCTGGTCGCCGTCAACGGCAAGCTCATTGCCCAGCCCAAGGCTCGCATCGTTGCCTCACGGACGTTCCGGCGAGAAGTCCGCGCCGAGAGCGAACGGTTCGATGACATCATTGCCGCCTATGACGAGGCGTTGGGCGGTGTTTTGAAAGACATCGTTTCATGGACCCTGAAGGACATTGCCGAGGCCGAGCGGCTTGCGGCCGAACGCTTGGAAGCGGCCCGCAACGGGCCGTGAACACGGGGTTCTGACGCACGCGCTCTTCTGTTCACAGAAGGTCGAAGCGGATCGGGCCATGGAGCCAGGTGATCCAGAAGCCCAGGGCCAGGAAAGGACCGAAGGGGATCGCGGTTGCCATTGATACATCCCGGCCCGTCAACCGTCCGAGCCCGGCAAAAATAAGACCGGAACAGGCGCCAAGCAGCAGCACCGAGGGCAGGGCGAGGGGGCCGAGCCAGGCCCCGGCCGCGGCGAGAAGCTTGGCATCGCCGAGGCCGATGCCTTCCCGTCCGCGCATCCGTAAATAAAGCTCATTGATCAGCCAGATCGCGCCATAGCCCGCCACGGCCGCCAGGGCATGTCCGGGCAGATCGGTAAGACTGAGCCATGCCGTGACGCCGAGACCCGCCGGGATGAGGGGCAGGGTAAGCCAGTCGGGCAGGAGAAATGTCCGGGCATCAATCAGGGTCAGGAGCAAAAGCACATAGCCGAGCCCGAGACTGGCGAGGGCCAGCCCCATGGAGGTCTGGCTGCCGAGAACCGCGAGCATCCACAGCGCGAGGCCCAGGGCAGCCATCTCGGTTGCGGGGAGGGACCAGGGAATGGGAGCCCGGCAGCGCCGGCAGCGTCCGCCAAGGGCGACAAAGCTGATGATCGGCAAAAGATCGACCGGGCCCAGGGGGCGTTCGCAGGCATTGCAGGTCGACCGGGCCCACACGACGGCCCGGCCCTCGGGAAGGCGTTCGGCGGCCAGGGCCAGAAAACTGCCCATGATCGGCGCCGTCATGATCATCCAGAACATCGCGCTCCGGTCGACGGGCTGGTCGAAAAAGGCGGCGAAACTGCTCATGGGATCTCCCACCAAACACATAGGCGCCGGAGTTTAGCGCCCATCGACGCTGTCTTCCAATCTTGAAATCCGGTCACGGGCCTCCCTAACAAGCCAGGGCCTGTCCCGCATCGGACCTGAAAGAAGACCCGATGATGAGCGGGCCCAATTTTCCTTAACCGGACGGTTTGAAAGAGTTGTCTCTTATTTGTTGCGCTTCTTCTTGTTTCAATTCACGGAGCCTTAAAGGCTTTCGGTTGTAGATAGGGCCACAAGGCGATGATGGTCGCCGACCACGGCGATCCAGGGGCCTTATGATGACCGCGCGTGCCACCAAAAATACAGTTTCTGAGCCCTCCTTTCAGGCCGCGCAACCCGCGCCCCGGCCTTCCCGCGGGTCGGGCGATGCATCTATCGATCTTGAGGCGACCTATGCCCAAGGCCCTACGGAGCCGGTGGTGCGGGATCACACGACCCTCGAAAGCTTTGCCCGGACGCGTGAGCATCTGCTGAGCGATGAGTTGGGCCTGCCCATGGCCTTCTTCAACGGCACGCAAGTCGCGGCGGTTGGTGGCCGGGCCCTGGACCGTGGCCTCGCCTTCGCCCATTGCGGCGCGGATGTCAGCGTCTTTGATTTCCATACCAATAACCAGGATGAGGTTGCGTCGCATTTCAGCGGACTGGGCCTTTCAGGGCGGCTGGTGCCGGCCGGTACGGAGGATTGGCGCACCGTTGTCGGCGGTCCTTTCGATTGGGTCAGCGCCGAGGACATGGCAAATGCTCAGCCCACGCCCCGGGATGTTTTTGCCATCATGGATCGCCTGGTGGCGCCGGACGGCTTTTTTCATTTTTCCTTCAGCGCCCGGCGCGGAGGGTTCATTGATGCCATGACCCGGGCTCTGGCGGTTGGCGCGGCGGTGCGCTCGGGGCGGCCCTTTGCCGAAACGGCCCGCCGTCTGATGATTGAGAAATGGGAGGGTCTGGGGTCCGCGCGTCAGTTCGATGCTTGGCTGCGTGACCATCTGGCCAATCCGGCGGCGCGCCTGCGCCGGCTCGTGGATCCGGCGAGCTTGTGCCGGGAGGCCCTGGATAGGGGGGTGCGCATTCACGCCAGCACGCCTCTCTACCGCCATCCCTTACGCTTCGGCATTCGGTCCGGCGCCGTGTCGGTCGGCGATCAGATTCGCAGCATGGAGGACCATCTGGTCCGCGCGGCCCTGGGCCATGCGACGGGGTCTTCGCTCTATTATGCGGGTCATCTGGGGAGCGCGTCGGAGATTGGGGTGCTGATTGATGCCGCCATGGGGGCGGCGGATGAGTGTTGCGATGATCCCGCGACGACCCGCCTCCAGGCCGTCGGGGCCTCCTTGCGCGCGCTTCACGGCATGGCGCGGGGCTGCACCATGTGGTTGGGCCGGCTGGAGGAGACCGGGGTCTCGGATCTCATCGCCGGGCTGGCGGGCGCGTTTGACGATTTGGCGGCGGATGATATCGAGGCCGTGGAGCGCTTCTGCGCCGAGGACCGGGCGTTCCATACCCTGTGGGGCATGCCCGTTCACCATGTGGTCTTGCACCAGAAGGACTGAGCGGCCGTCAATTCACGCCGGACCGTGAGAGTGTCCTATTCCACCTTCAGGCTGCGGGTTTCGCCCGGATCGGTGAAGAGATCACCGATCAACCGGGCGCGCCATGCATTGCCATTGCCCTTGGCCTCCGCCGGCACATGGATGCCGATGGTTTGCCGGGCATTGAAATATTCGCCGAGGATCTTCCACCCCTGGGGGCTTGAATAGAACCAGTAGGGTGGAAAGGCTGCATCCAGAGCTTTTTCCGCCAGATGGCCCTTCAGGGGTTTGTAGTGGCGTTCATCCGGGTCCGCATCACCCAGATGAATGACCGTCGCGGTCCCATCGACCGTGACGCGAAAAGCCAGATTGCAGACGTCCGCCATGCGCGCGCCGCCGGAATGGGGAACCGCCACCACATCGATCTCGATGCCGTCCAAGGAAAACCGTTCCGCCGGATCGCCGGGTGTCACCGTCACACTGGTGATCCGTACAATGATGTCCTCTCCGGCGCCTGCGTCCCGCAAGGGCGGTATGACGTCTTCAGGCGCAAATAGACGGACCGTGGGCTGCGTCTTGAGATAGGCGAGCATGGGGCCGGGGCTGAAATGATCCCCATGGATATGGGAAACGAAAACCGCGTCGATCCCGTCATAGGGCGGGGTGCCGTTCATGAGCTCCTGGCGCATGTCGTCGGGAATGAGGGCATAGCGGCCGAAACTCTTCGCGTAGAAAGCATCGAACAGCACCTTGGTTTCCCCATGGGCAATCAGGATGCCCTCATTGCCCAGATAGCGGGCGTAGGGATCATCGGGCGCGCCATGGGCGAGGAGGGGCCCCGATCCGACAGGGATCAATGCAAGCAGGGCAAGGGCGATGTAGCGGACCATGGCGGGTTTCCATCTCTTCTGGTCGGGTCTCTTGTGGTCCGGTCTCAAGGGCCGCGCGTCCATCTGTCGGTGCGCGGGCGAGCCAAACATGGCCCACCAACCCTGGCCTGATCCCGAGTTTGCTCAAGCCCGGACCCTACCATGGCCTGCCCAATTGGGGTTAGGGCGGACGCGTTCGACCTCGGCAACAAGGGTCTGACAACGCGTCATTATGTGGAAGGGGTTGGATGTTGGGGGGTACTGCGTCGGGCCGCACCGGCAACACCGATGCCCTCCCGCCTGACCCTTTGCCAATCGTGACACCCGCGTGTGCCTATGCCATGGTATGGGCCGATGGACAAGTCTCCGGGGTGGTAACGGTTTTGGCCTGAGAGTGGGGTTGCCGGAGCGTGGGCGAGGTTTTCGGGGAGTATTCTTAACATGATCATCCGGTTCGGCTTGAAGGCGCCGTTTTGCGCCTTGGTGCTTTGCGCAGCAGCGTTGACGATGTCGTCGCGACCGGCCGCCGCCGACGGCTGTTTCATCAGCTTCAACAGTTTTGTCGGGGTCGGCGCCGGTGTGACACCGGAATTTCTGGGGTCGGATGAACTTGAGGTCACACCCTTCTTCGATGCCTGTCTTGATTTCGGCGAACGCTATGTCGAAGTGCTTGGCAGGACCGCGCGGGCCCAGATCTTCAATCTGCGCCATCTGCATGGCGGGCCGGTGGTCACGTTCCGCGAAGGTCGGGAAGCGGGCAATCTCGCCAATCCCAATCTGGGCAGCGAGTTCGGTTTTTTCCTGCCCTCGGAAGTCGATGATTCCTTCGAGGTCGGTGGCTTTCTCGAATTGAGGGAGCAGGATGTTCTGGGCGAACAGGACTCCATCGCCCTGCGCATCGAGGCCACCCAGGATGTCACGGACGGCCATGGCGGTTTCCAGGCCTCCCTGTCCGGGATCTATCGGCGCAAATGGTACGAAAAGCTCGAAAGTGCCATCAATGTTTCGGGCCGGTTCAATTCCGATAATTTCGCCGATGCATTTTTCAGTGTTGATGCGCCGTCCGCCAGTGACGACACCCTACCGGGCGCCGATGTCCTGCCGCCCTTTCAGGCGGGCGGGGGCGTCCAACAGATCGGGGCCCTTCTGACGACCACCTATCATTTTGCCGACCGTTGGTCGATCACCGGCAATGTGGATGCGAGCTATCTCATCGGTGATGCGGGTGACAGCCCGATCGTGGGCGACGCGGGTCTGATGGATGACGGCGAACCGTTCCCGGAAATCGGCCAACCGTTTCAGCTCACCGCCGGTTTCACCGTCAACTACAAATTCTGGCGGCGCTAAGCCCCGGGCATTCTCTCGACTTTGCGGTCACACATCGTTTCGCGGCCCCCTTGAGGGGGGCCGTGTCCCCTGTTTGCGCCTTACCACACTCGACCATCCCGTTCCCCTGGACTTGATCCGTTCCCTTACGACCATGTGCCCCCGCCGACAGTCATTACACGCATGACGAGGGCGTTCGGCCTGCCGGTGGTCTTGGTCACAACCCCTTCCGTCGTCCATAAATGGCACAGGGCTGACACTCTTTCGTGCGCTCCGGCAAGGCATGATTAAGGGGCAGGGCGTAGGCTGACGGCAGGTGGGACCGTGGCCGGTCCATGGCGGGAAAGGAAAGTCCGTGACGATTCCCTTCAATGCTGGTGATCAGGAACAATCGGCGGGTTTGGATGGCGGGCGGGCCTCCACATGCGCCAATTGTGGAAACGCCGCGCCGAAAGCCGTTCTGGCCCGCGGTGATTCCCGGGAACAGATCATCGTCACATCGGATGGTCTTCCTCTTGATCCGTGTACGGTGGAGCGCTTGCTCTGCCCCTCCTGCGGTGTTCTCGAGGCCGTTTGTGAACCCGGCGACGTGCTGCGCCAGAAATGGATCCGCCACGGCCATGTCCCTTGGGAAGACTGGATGGTGGTGGACGGCAAGGCGCAAAACAAGCGCATCTTGATGGAACCGCGCCTGTTCGACCATGTCAGTGCCACCAACAAGCCGACCGGCAATATGCTGGAGATCGGCTGTGGGGAAGGGCATCTGACCCGGCGCTTTGCCCACCGTTTTCAAGACTGGATCGCCATCGGCGTGGATCCCTGGGTCGGCCTGACCGAGGACTGGCCGCCCATTGGCGGGCGGCCGGGCTTCATCCGGGCGTTCTTTGATCCCGTGCTGTTTGCGGGGCGTGATTATGACGTGGTCATCGCCCACGGATTCTTGAACCAGATGCCGCCGCTTCCGGAATTAAAGCGTATTCGGAGCATCTGTGCCCATGATGCGATCCTGAGCCTTGAAGTGCTTTTGCTCGAAACGGCGGAGGCGACGCCCCATCTGTGGGACCATCCCTTCATCGCGACCCGGGCCCGGCTGTTGGCCTTCCTTCAGGAGGCCGGTTTCGAGGTCTTGGAGAGCCACAACTGTATTTCGACCTGGCATATCATTGCCCGGGCCGTGGATCCGGGCGGGCAGGAGCCGGCCGGTGCGGGGGCCATCGCCGAGGCGCAGCAGCTGTTTGGCGACCATGCCGCCTGGTGGCGCCGGCTTGCCGCCCGTGCGGAAGACGCGGCGGCGGTCGCCAAAACGGAAGGCCGGGCCGTGGCGCTTTATGGAGCAGGTCTGTTCAGCGCCGTTCTGGGGAGCCTGGCGCCCGCCGTGCGTCCCACTTTTTTCATCGATGATGAGGCCGCCGGCGGACATTTCCTGGATCGCCCCGTGCTCTCCCTCGAGGAAGCGCGCGGACGCCCGGTGACGATTCTGGTCGCCATGCCGCCCGCCCATGTCCCCCATATCTTGGCCCGGCTCGACAAGAGCGGCGTCCCGGCCATCGATCTCACCAGCACGTGATCACAACGCCGTGCCATTCCATGCCATCGCAAGGCGGTCGGCATCGGAATGCGCATGGAGGGTGAGCTAGGATACACTCCGGTTGCCTTGCCGAGCCGTCGGCATGTGCCTTGACAAGGAGTGGACCATGGCCTCGCTGACCACGCTCGACCGGGCTGACCGGCTGACCGCCACGGGCATCTTCATCTTGCGGCTGGCCGCCGGCATGTTCTTCCTGCTGCCGGGGATCTACAAATTCGCGCAGCCAACGGATTTTCAGCAGATGCTGCTGAATTTCCCCGCCCTGTTTCAACCCTATCTGACACCCCTGTTCCAGCTGGTCGCCACCCTTGAAGTGGTCGGCGGCGTGGCGATCATTCTGGGGTTCAATACCCGCTTTGCCGTCCTGCCCCTTGTCGTTATCACGGTCGTGGCGAGCGCCTTCGTGGTGCGGTTCGACACGTCTTCCGATATCCGCGATTTGAGCCTCTATGCCCATGTGATGGGGGTGGGGCTTTATTCCGCCCTGTTCCTGATGGGAAGCGGACGTTGGTCCTTTGATCGGGACAGGGATCTCGTCCATTGGATCTCGCGCCGGCGCTGGGGGCCCCTTTCCCGGGTCTTCCACGATGTGGTTTCGGGGCGGGGCCGCAATGCGGGCGTCTTCCTGCTGCGCGCCTCCATCGGCTTTCCGTTCCTGATGGTCTTCATCCTGGGTCTGACGGGTGGTACCTACCAGATGGTTCTGCCCGAAGACGGGTTCATCCGTGGGCTGGCCATCACTGTGGCCCTGATCGGCGGGTTGTCGGCGGTCACCGGTTTCGGGATCAACCGCATGGCCTGGGTCCTGATGGCCCTGACCGTGGTCCACGCCCTTCTGGTCGGCATTCCGGACGCGGCGGTTTCCGATATCGGACTGATCAACCTTCTCTTTCACGCCCTTGTGCTTGCGGCCCTCTTTGCGCTGCGCCTGATCCGCCTGGGCAGCGATCTCGAGGTCGATCACATTCTCAACGCCGAAGCGAAGAACATCGTGGTCATCGGCGGCGGTTTCGCGGGAACCGAGCTTGCCCGCACCTTGGAACAGGGCCTGCCGCGCAGCCACCGTGTCGTGATGATCAGTGAGGAGAATTATACGACCTTCAATCCCCTGCTTGCGGAGATCGTCGGTGCCACGGTCTTGCCGGCCCACACGGTGGCCTCCATCCGCCGCATGCTCCGGCGCTCCCGCTTCATCATGGGACGGGTGGTCGATGTGGATATGAGCGCCCGCCGGGTCTTTTACACAAGCGAGGGGGAGGACGGCAGCATCGACTACGAGCATGTGGTCTTCGCGCTTGGCTCTCGCGCCAATCTGTCGCTTCTGCCGGGCATGCGGGAACATGCCTTGCCCTTCAAACGGCTGGGCGACGCGCTTGATCTGCGCAATCGGGTCATCCAGCAGATGGAACGCGCGGACAAGACCGATGATCCGGAAGAACGCCGTCATCTGGGGCATTTCGTCGTGATCGGGGGCGGTTTCAGCGGCATTGAGGTGGCGGGCGCCATCCATGATTTCCTCCACGATGCCCATCCCCACTATCCGCGCCTCCACGACCGGGACCTGACGGTAAGCGTCGTGCACGGAACGGATACGCTGCTGCCGGAACTGCCCCAATCGCTGGGCCGTTTCACCGAAAAGAGCATGAGGCAGCGTAGTATTCGTCTGACGCTCCAGGCGCGCGTTCAGCAGGTGGAGGCCGATGGCGTGGTTCTCGATGGCGGCACGAAGATCCGTGGCGGGACGGTCGTCAACACGATCGGGACGACGCCCAATCCGCTGATCGCGCAGATCGATGTGCCCGCCGAGCGGGGGCGGATCCGCACGGAGGGGGACATGTCGGTCGAGGGGGTGCCCCATGCCTGGGCGCTGGGCGACTGCGCCCTGGTGCCGAACGCCCTTGACGGGGCCCTTTCTCCGCCGACGGCTCAATTCGCCATACGCCAGGGCAAGCATCTGGCCGGCAATCTGTTGCGGGTCGTGCGCGGCGAGCCCACGAAACTCTTTTCCTATCGGGCCCGGGGTTCCATGGCGAGCATCGGACATCTGAACGGCGTTGCAGATCTCTTCGGGATCTTTACCGTGACAGGTCTACCGGCTTGGCTTCTGTGGCGCGCCTATTATTTGTCATTAATGCCCACACTTGTGCGCAAGACCCAGATTTTTTTCGAATGGACCTGGAGTATGTTGTTTTCTTCCGATATCACTGCCTTACGGTTTACCCGATCGGCAGATGTCGAGGAGCGGAGTGGCGATCAAATCCCAGCCAAGGTCGCCTGAGATTTGGTCTAACCTCTCCGAATATTCACCCAGCCGGCCGGGCATTGTGGATTAAATGAATCTTGCCTGATAATGCCGTCGCCAGTCGGGGCTGAAACTGTGGAACTCGGCGAGCGGCCTTTTCGTCAGACCGGATAGGTTTTTAAAATCAAGGCCATGGTTTCGGTTCCCGGACCGTCATCATGATCTTGTATACTTATGGATGCAAAGCGGAGGAGAGTTCACCCATGGAGGATAGACGCATCATCCATGAATCCGTGGATCTCGCGGTCATTTTGGCCTTCCGGGTGTTGTCTTTCATCACGGCCGTGATCCTGCTGATGTGGTTGATCAAGACCGTTTTCGGCCCGCCGCAAGAGAATTTCGACCTCTACGTTTCCTCTCTTCTGTTTTCCCTCGTCGCTTTCGCCGTGGCGACCATCGCGGTCTGGGCCTCATTCTGGCATTCGGCGCGGGGGCACATCGCCTATTTCGTCGTCTTCATCTATGGCTGCCTCTTCCTTCTGTTCGGCGACATGACCGGTGAGATCGTCGACATGGTGCGCTGGCAGGCCTGGCCCAAGGACGGCTGATCCGTCGAGGACGGCCGATCAGGGCCGGGACGCCCGTTCGAGCAGCGCCGTGGCACAGGCATCAAGGATGGCATCGGCATCGAGCCGATAGGTCCGATAGAGATCAGGCAAATCACCCGTCTGACCGAACTGGTTGATCCCCAGGGGGATCACCTTGTGACCCCGGATTCCGCCCAGCCAGCTCAGGCTTTGCGGTGCCCCGTCATGGACCGTGACCAGGAGCGCATCGGGGGCGAGGGGCGCCAGCAGGCGGGCAATGGCGCTCGGGGTCGGGGATCCGTCCTGCCAGCGCCGTTCATGGGACGATCGCCAATCCGTAAACAGACGATCCGGTGACGTGACCGCCAGCAGGCCCGCCTCGGGCACATCCTCCAGCAGGGTGTGGTGGGCCTCGATCGCTTCGGGCGCGACGGCACCGCAATAGACGATCGCCATTTCCGCGCCTTCACCGGGCGGCACCCGCCAGTAGGCCCCATCCAGAATGCCCTGATCGCGCGCCGGATCGGCGGCCCATTGGGGCTGCTCGAGCGCGCGGGTCGACAGGCGCAGATAGACCGAGCCGCCGTCTTCGTCCTGCATATGGGCGAAAGCCCAGCCCATGATCGCCGCCACTTCCTGGGCAAAGGCCGGTTCGAAATAGGTCAGGCCCGGCTGCCCCATGCCGATCAGCGGTGTGCTGATGGATTGATGGGCGCCGCCTTCCGGCCCCAGGGTCAGGCCCGAGGGCGTGGCCACGAGGAGAAAGCGGGCATCCTGATAGCAGGCATAGTTGAGGGCATCGAGACCCCGGGCGATGAACGGATCATAAAGCGTGCCCACGGGCAGAAGGCGTTCCCCGAACAGGGTGTGACTGAGGCCAAGCGCGGCCAGCAGAATGAAGAGATTGTTCTCGGCGATCCCGAGTTCGACATGCTGGCCGCTGGGCCCTTTCAGCCAGCGCTGGGGCGAGGCGATTTTCCGGTCACGGAAGAGGTCGGCCTGGCTGTCCCGGGCGAAGAGACCGCGCGCATTGACCCAGGGCCCGAGATTGGTCGAGACGGTCACATCGGGAGAGGTCGTGACGATCCTCTCGGCAAGCGGCCCGCCGGCCCGAGCGATTTCGTGGAGAATGCGCCCGAAGGCGGCCTGGGTCGAGATCGTCTCCGGCATGTCCGCCTGGAAATTGTTCGGGATGCTGACCCGCTCGGCACTGTGCCGCCGGTTCTTCTGCGATGCGAAGGGCACGCCCTCCAGAAAGGCTGAAACATGGCCTTGCTCATTGTCGGAAAGGCCCTCGAACGGCTCCCATTCATGACCTTCGCGGATATTCATCAGCCGGCGGTATTCATCCATCTGCCCCGGTGTCATGAGGCCTGCGTGATTGTCCTTGTGGCCTTGAAAGGGCAGGCCATAGCCCTTGATCGTATAGCAGATGAAGAGATGGGGGGCGTCACTTGAGACGCCGTCGAAAACATCGAGCAGGGTGCGCAGGCAATGACCGCCCAGATTGGTCATGAGGGTGCCCAGGCGCTCATCGTCCAGGCCGTTGATCAGGGGCCAGATGAGGCTGTCGGGCGCCAGATCATCCTTAAGGGCCGCGCGCCAGGCAGCCCCGCCCTCATAGGCAAGGGCGGCATACAGATCATTGGGGCAGTCCTCGATCCAGGCCTTCAGGTCCTCGCCACCGGGTTCCTCGAAGGCCGCACTGAGAAGTGCACCCCAGCGGATCGTGACCACGCGCCAGCCGGTGGCAGCGAAGATGCCCTCATAGCGGTCGATCATGCGCTCGGGCGTGACCGCATCGAGGCTCTGGCGGTTGTAGTCGACGATCCACCAGGTGTTGCGAATGTCGTGCTTTGCCCCTTCCAGGACCGCTTCGTAGATGTTCCCTTCGTCAAGCTCGGCATCGCCCAATAGGGAGATCATCCGCCCCCGGTCTTTCGCCGCGCGCCAGCCATGGGCCTCGAGATAGTCCTGGGTGAGGGAGGCAAAGGCGCTGATCGCGACGCCAAGGCCGACGGAGCCGGTGGAGAAATCCACGTCATCCGTATCCTTCGTGCGCGACGGATAGGACTGGGCGCCGCCCAGGGCCCGGAAGCGCTGAAGCTGGTCGACGGTCTGATGGCCCAGCAGATACTGGACCGCGTGGAAGACCGGCGCCGCGTGGGGTTTGACGGCGATCCGGTCGGTCGGGTTGAGCACGTGGAAATAGAGCGCCGCCATCATACTGGTCATCGAGGCGCAGGAGGCCTGATGGCCGCCGACCTTCAGACCGTCCCGGCTTTCGCGGCCGTGATTCGCATGGTGAATGGTCCAGGTCGACAGCCACTGGAGGCGCCGTTCCAGCAAGGCCAAACACATGAGTTCATGGTCCGAAGTGCTCGTGTCGGAAATCGCGTTTGGGCGTGACATGGGACCTGCCTTTCCTCCGGAACGGGCCGCGCGCGTTACCGCGGCCACAGCGCGATTAATGGGGCACAAAGAAGGCCGACAGACCAAACAATTCAAGGGGACAGGGGGCCGGTGCCCTCGGGATCAAGCCGGGCCGCGGGTTGCCCTAACAAATTAATCTTCACAAATGTCGGACGTGTCGGCACAATGCGCAACATCGGTTGCGGGACACGAGCTGATCAACGACATGTTCACCTTAGGTTTTGGGGTGCGTTGAATGCACGCGCCACGCTAGTCGTGAAAAGAGCGGGGGCGGAGACGAGAGGTTTACCGGGACTGGCATGGTGGGGCGAGTTGGTCGACTGGACGGCAGAAATGTGCCGGTGAATGCGGATCGAGATAGCAAGGGGTCATTGTGGGGCGTTTGATAAAGAGCAGATCTGCGGGTGACCTTGGTCAGGTCCACACACTATCCGCTTCCATTGCCTCTGGACGCCTTTTGATGATCGTGCTGTCCGGTTTTGCGTTGTCTGCCTGCGCGGCAGGTCACATCAAGCCTTTCTCCAAACCCGTTGCCAATGTCTCCGTCGGCCTGACCGAGGCACAAACGGAGTTGCAGGTCACAGCCGATGGTCTGGCGCGCACGCCGTGGCAAAAAGAAGAGACCGACGCGGCCGCCTTCACCGTCACATCCGTGTTCTCCGTCCTCGTTGACGGTTTAGGATCCCTGGCCAGCGGCGAAGAGGGTGAGGGCGACGCCCAATCCTTCTCTGGCGATCTGACCCCTTCCGCGCAGGCTTATCTCAAAGCTCTTGAGCGCAATGCGGCGGACCCGGCCCTGCGTTTGGCCTCCCTGGAAACGCATCTGACCGGACGGATCAAAACGACTCGTCGCTTTCTGACGGCGGCGAGCCAAGTGATCGCGGCCCACCGGCTTGCCGGCCGGAGTACCGGTGATTTCGATGTTCGCAAGGACCTTGCCTTGATTGCCGAAACGGCCACGTCCCTGGAGCAACAGCATGAGACCTTCGCCGAAGTCATGGGTGTGCTCATGACTTCGGGTCAGTCGGGCTCCACGGCGGCCCGGGCTTTAGGCATCTGGCAGCAGGACATCGCCGCTCTCGATCTCCTCAGCCGGTCCGTGGCGGCCACCCCGCTCAGCTGACGTCCCTATTCTTCCGTGAATTGCGCGAGACCTATTCTCCTGAGGCGTGAAAACCGCATGGGGCAAAAGAACTTGTGGGGCGCCGCCAGGCTGCGTCGGGTGGCCACATTTGCGGGATTTCTCCTCAGAATCGGCGTGAAGTGACACACAGGCCCGGTGGATCTGTTAAGCTGAAGGGGTGGGATAACGGTTCGGAGGGCGAACCGTTCACTGCCTCCGTTTGGCCCAATCGGTGCCGTTCCGTTGTCATCTCGGGCAGCGGAGATTGGCCGAATAAGTGCGGTGCCCGACGGGTTGACGGTTAAGGTTCGCCGGCCCCTTTGCGGGTCGGGCGACGGTGAATGGCTGATTTAGGGGATGGGGTCATGGACCGATTTCTGGCTCTCTTCTACGCGCTCGACCACCATGGGACGGTGGCGTATACCGAGACGCGTTCGAGCAGCATCAGTCCGATCGAGGATCCCAGCGATTTCAATCAATGGGTGATCGGCCAATATGCCGCGCTTTCCGATGCCCATTCCAATGTGGGCTTTGCCGGGGTCTATGCGGAGCCCGAGACGCCGTTTCTTGATGTTGCCAAGATCATGACCCGTGTGGTCGCCTTTGAAGAAGGGGCCGATTCCACCTTTTTCCGTCGCCATGACCACAATGCGGATTTCCTCACCGAGCTCGGTCAACGCCGGTCGCTTGAGCTGATCGTCGACGCGGCGTCGGAGGAATCCCTCGATCTCTGGTACGAATCGGAACGGGAGATCCCCGCTGACTCCCGGGACTATTACGCCGCCTATACGCTTGTTTACATTGATTACGATGACGAAAGCGTCGTTGCCGCCCCCCTCTATCTCCATGAGGAATTCGATGCGGCCCTGACGAAGTTTCTGATCGACGAGATCTTCGGCATGATCGGGCCGATTGCCCTGTTCGAAGGTCTCATCGAACCGGTCGTGACCGGGGAAATTCTGGAACGGGCGTCGTCGTTCAACACCCTGAGCCGCCTGACGGGCGGGGACGGGGAAGCTACGGGGGCGCTTATCAAGATGGACAAGGGATCAGTCGTTTCAGGCGGTGGCCACAAGACCGTGCCGGATGTTCTGGCGGAACATCTCACGCGCAAGGCGGTGAGCGATTTCACGCTTGCCGACACGGGCGATTTGGCCGCGCGCATGAAGGAACGCGGCGGCGACAGCTTCGAGGCCTTCCTGGAAATTCTCCACGAAAAGCGGCCCCTGGTGCTGTTTGAAACTCAGTATTGGGAGATTGCCGAGAATGTCGCGCGCTTCATCGCCGACAGTCTCAATCTCGATTTCGTCTCGGCGAATTCCTACTACGAACCCTACGAGCAGCGTCGCTATAATTCGTCCGACCGCGTTGTGTTCTATGACGACCAGCTGTTCGCCGGCGACTATGAGCTCGATCGTTCGTCGGTTCGGGCCCTGATCAAGGACCTGGTCACGAGCCGGGATGTCGGGCTCGTCGTGGTGTCGAACCCGAGGGCCGTGCCGCTCGCCTTCCAGAACTACATGGACATGGAGATGCCGCTCCCGGCCATGGTCGGTCCGGTGCGCGACGCGATCTTCCGCGACATTCTGGGCCAGGAAGCAGTGGTGCAGCCGGGGCTCGATACCTGGACTCGCTACCTTCTGCCCTATGATTTTGAAAAGGTCCTGGCGGCCGGCTTCACGGGCGCGCGGGCCGTGGCGGAATTGCAGGAACGGGTTGACCGTCGCCTGACGCGGCGCGCGGCCCACAACGCACCCAACCTGTCGGAAATCCATGGACTCGGCGAAGCCAAAGAGGTCGCCGATCAGCTGGTGTCGGACATTCGCCTCGCCGTTTCCGGCGAGATCGACTGGGCGGAAGTGGACCGGGGCATGTTGCTCGTTGGTCCGCCGGGGACGGGCAAGACCATGCTCGCCAAGGCCATTTCCAAGGAATCCGGCATTCGTTTCATCGCGGGTTCCGCCCTGGAATGGCAGGCCTCCGGCGCCCTTGACGCCCATTTGGCGGCGATCCGTGAGTTCTTTGCCGAGGCGCGCCGCTATGCGCCGACCATCGTCTTCATCGACGAATTCGATTCGATCGGAAACCGGCAGCATCATCAGGGCCGCAACGATTACTACACGACCGCCGTCGTCAACTGCGTACTGGAGGAGCTTCAGGGCTTCCATGACCGGGACGGGGTGATCGTCATTGCCGCGACCAATGAGGCGGCCAAGATCGACCCGGCCTTGAAGCGGGCCGGCCGTCTCGACCAGACCGTGACCGTCCGTCGGCCGAATGTGCCGAGCCTTGCCAAGATCTACGAGTATCATATCGGCAAGCTGCGCAAGAAGGACCACGTGGAAGATCCGATTGATACGGAAGAATTGGCCAAGCTGACCTTCGGGCAGACCGGTGCCGATGTGGAGTTCTATGTGCGTGGCGGGCGCCGCCGGGCGCGCAAGGATCGCCGCAAGGCCACCCAGGCCGATTTCGTGGCCGAAATCATGCGTCGTCCCCTGGGCGCCACGGGCCTGCCCCGCATGACGCCCGAGGAAGTCAAGCGCACGGCGGTCCACGAGGCCGGCCACGCCCTGGCGCAGCTCCTGGGCCCGACGCGGGGGGCAGACATTTCCTATGTTTCCATCATTCCGCGTCCTGACGGCACGCTTGGCTTTGTCGCGTCCTACAGCGAGCGGGTCGACGTCAAGAAGGCCGATGTGCTCGACCAGGTGCGCATCTTCCTTGCCGGCCGCGCCGCGGAAGAGGTGGCCTACGGCAAGGACAATGTGGGCGCCGGTGCGGGCGGCAGCGGGTCCTCGGACTTGGCCCAGGCCACCCGGCTCCTGGTGCGGATGTTCCTGCAGCACGGCTACTCTGAAAAGAGCGGCCTGGTCTGGTTCGACGTGGATCAGCGTGAGAGCAGCAGCATGGAACTGCCCACGGAAATCCGTGACGAAGTCCGCCAGACTCTCGATCGTCAGTATCGCGATATTGTGCGCATGATCCGTGAAAACCGGGTCAGTCTTGACCGGATCGTCAAGGTGCTGCTTGAGCGCCAGGAAATCACCGGCAGTGAATTGCGGGAGATGTTCTCTCCGCCGCGTCGCTTTTTCGGTTGGTTGCGGGGCGATCAGCGGGACAACGGCGCCAAGGGCGATACCGGCGGCGACGAGACGCCGGCTTCAGACTGAGCCCATGCCGCTGGTGGCCTGACCATGACCAAGACCACGCCACGGACCGCACTGGTGACAGGGGCATCCGCCGGCATCGGGGCGGCATTTGCCCGTGCCCTCGCGCAGCAAGGCCATGACCTGATTCTGACCGCCCGGCGTGCCGATCGCCTGGAAGCTCTGGCGGCGGAGATTCGGCAGGCCCATGGTTCCCGGATCCTGGTCGTGCCCGCCGACCTGGCGGACCGGGAGGCGCCGGATGCCTTGATGGCTGCCGTGGAAGAAGCCGGTCTCACGGTCGATATTCTCGTCAACAATGCGGGTTACGGCGTGCGCGGACATTATCTGGTGTCGCCCTGGGAGGTCCACGCGGAATTCATTCAGGTCCTGGCGACGGCGGTGGCCCATGTGACCCATCGGGTTCTGCCGGGCATGGTGGAACGGGACTATGGCCGGATCATCAATGTGGCCTCCGTTGCCGGCCTGCTTCCCGGCAGTGCGGGCCACACCCTTTATGCGGCCGCCAAGGCCTTTCTCATCAAGTTCAGCGAATCGCTCGATCTGGAGCTTGAAGGCCGCAACATCCATGTGCAGGCCCTGTGCCCCGGCTTCACATACAGTGAGTTCCACGATGTGAATGGGTCCCGTGCGGAGGTTTCGACCTACCCCACCTATATGTGGATGACGGCGGAGGATGTGGTCGACCGAAGCCTGGCCGCGGTGATGGCGGGGAAGGGGCCGGTTCTGGTCACGGGACGCTTCTATCAATGGATCACGGGTCTGTCGAAAGTCCTGCCCTCTGGCATGCAACGCGGTCTGGCCCGGCGGCGCATTCGCTCGGCGGAGGCGTTTCGGCGGAACCAAGGAGGAACGGGATGACGCGATCCGCGCCTTCAATCCTCCAATACACGTTGACTGTGATGGGTCTTGCCATCTGTTGGCTGACGAGCGAAGCCGGTGCCCAGCAATGGCAGCTCATGGTCGAACCCCGGCGCTCCATCCCCGGTGAACATCTCCAGGTGCCCCAAGTGGCCTTTGAGGATTCCTGTCCCAAACGCCTTGATTTCTATGTGGCTCAGCTCGAAAACCCCGACCGGCCGCCCGTCTACCTCTCCCAAAGGGTCGCGGACGTGATCGCCCTTCACGGCACAAGTGATGCGGCGCTCAAGGCCCTGCGGGATGAAATCGCCGGGCTCCGGGAGGACATGAAGTCCGTGCTCAAGACCCGGTCCATCCGGGATCTGGACTCCCGCGCCCGGGCGGACGAACTGCTCTCATCCTATACGGATCGTCTGTTGGCGGCTCAAGCCATGCTGGCGGCGGTCACGTGCCGCAAGGCCGAAGAAGCCGCACCCCGCCGGTCCCGGCGGTAGTTTGCCCTATCGGTAGCCCTCATGCCCGCTCGATATGGGCGGCATAGCAGCCCCGCTTGGCGTAATGGGCCTGGATGTAGGAAACGGTCGGATCGGCAAGCAGGGTTTCGATCGTCTCGGCCGCCTGGATCCCCTCCACAAGCTCCGCGCCGATCATCAGGTGATCCGCGTCAAAGGCGCGCAAGGAGAGGGGACGGACGCGCAAGGCCTCCGGCATGATGTCGATTTCGTCGAAGCGTTCCGTTGCGCCTTCGAGCACGAAGATGGCATGGCTCGCCCGATAGGGCGTGTCCGCCGGTTGGTGGACATGGTTGAGCAGCAACAGGGATTGCCCCGGTTCCGCATCGCGAAGCGTGATGCGGTCGGGATAGCCGGGCTTGGCATCGGCAATACAGCGTAGGACGTTGCGGGCCTTCAGGTCCTCATCGGACAGATCGAAAAGGGGGCGGAAGGGATCAGGCGCAAGCCCGGTGATCCGAAAGCTCATGGTCCGTGTCCTTTCAGTCAGAAGTGCGGCCTCAAGTCGGAAACGGAGCCTTCCGTTTCCCTACAGACTTTTTGACTGGCAGTCTTTCGGGGTTTAGGAGCGCCGTTCCAACTCGATCAGGCGGCGCTTGCGCTCAACGCCCCAGCGGTAGCCGGAAAGATCCCCGTCCTTGCGCACCACCCGGTGGCAGGGGATGGCCACCGCCACGGGATTGGTGGCGCAGGCGCGCGCAACGGCCCGCACGGCCCTGGGGCTGCCGATGGCGCTTGCGATCTCGGCATAGCTCGCTGTCTGGCCCGGCGGAATGGCCTGGAGGGCGGCCCAGACCTTTTCCTGGAAGGCTGTTCCCTGAATATCCAGGGGCAGATCGAGCGTGGTGCCCGGGGCCTCGACAAAGCCGATGACCGTCGCCACGAGCGACTCGAAATCCGGATCCGCTCCCACGAGATCGGCCTTGGAAAAGCGGGTCTCCAGGTCTTGTACCAACGCGTCCGGATCATCCCCGAACTGAATGCTGCAAATGCCCTTGTCCGTCGCGGCAACCAGGATCGGCCCCAGGGTACATTCCGCGACGGCAAAGCGGATGGTCTCGCCCGCGCCGCCCTTTTTGAAGATCCGGGGCTGCATGCCCAGGCGCCGGGGTGCATCCGTATAGAAACGGCTGGAGGCGTTGTAGCCGGCGGCATAAAGGGCCTCCGTCACGCTCGATCCGCCGGTCAAGGCGCCCTGCAGCCGTTGCGTCCGATGGGCCGCGCCATAGGCCTTGGGGGTGACGCCCGTCACTTCCTTGAACAGGCGGTGGAAATGGAAGCGGCTGAGCCCGGCGGCGGCGGCCAGCGCGTCGAGGGACGGGGGTTCCTCGGCCTGCTCGATCGTCCGGCAGGCCTGCGTGATGATCCGGATGCGGGGATCGTCTTCCTCCGTGGCCGCAGGCCGGCACCGCTTGCAGGGACGGTATCCCGCACGCTCCGCCTCGGTGGCGGTCTCGAAAAATACCGCGTTTTCACGTTTGGGGCGCCGGGACGGGCAGGTCGGGCGGCAATAGACGCCCGTGGTCGTCACGGCATAGACAAACCGGCCATCCGCGTGCGGATCCCGCTCCAGGACAGCCGCCCAGCGGTCCTCATCATTTGCATAAGGCAACGGTGTCATCTCAACGGCGGCGAGAGCCATGGTTCCTCTCCTCAAGTCATGGACCCATGATCGGGCCCGTGGAGAGAGACTTAAGGGGCTGCTGTGCCGCTCACACTCCGCTTCTTGCGCTCAAAACCAGTTTGTTCGGGCCCAAAGCCCCCAAGAGGTACAGCCCCCAAGAGGCAGAGCCCCAAGACACAACAGGATTTTGCCGGAAACGGGCGGGCGATCAAATGGCGTAACGGCCGCCACGGCGCCGCCACGCGGGAGTCTTGGCCTTACAGGCCCTGGAATTGGGGCGCCACAAGCACGCTTGACCCCGCCGCTGCGGAAATCCTCTGACGCAGAGCCTTGAGCGGCTGATAGTCCGGATCGGCGTACCAGGCCTGCTGGGCGGCGGCCGACGGGAATTTGAGCACCACCGTGAAATTGCGGTCATAGGCGCCTTCCAACACTTGGGGCTCGGGCGTCCCGACAAGAATTTCGACACCGTGGCGGGCATGGATCGGGCCGACGCCGGGCACATAGTCCCTGAAGAACGCGTCGAAATCCTCGATGGTCAGCTGAACGATCATGTAAACGGGCGTGTCATCGGACATGGCGGGCTCCTCGGGTTAAGCTGGTTGGTTGCTTCCCCGTGCGGCACGTCCAACGGGGGCGGGGCGGGAAGCGATGACGCTTGGGCCATGGCGCTTTCCCCAACCGGACCAGGTGTTTTCCATACACACCAGGTAGAGCCTATCTCCCCACAAGAGAATGGCGTATATAGTCACTTAATGGTGCAAAAACACTCCAATTCGGTCGGCTGGACGCATTTCGAGGCGATCCTTCGGGTGGGCCAGGCGAGCTCGGTGCGCCAGGCCGCGGCGGCGCTCGGCATTGCCCATACGACGCTGGCGAAACGGGTCGCGGCGGCGGAACGGGCCTTCGGCGCGGTCGCCTTTGTGCGCAGTCCGCAAGGCTATGTCCTGACCGATGCGGGCCGGGAAATTATGGCGTATGCGGAGCGCATGGAAAGGGAGGCCGCTGGTGCGCTGCGCGCCATTCGGGGGCATGACCGCCGGCCCATGGGCAAGGTGACCCTGTCGGTGATGGCGCCGGTCCTCAGCCATGTTCTTGCGCCGGCCCTGCCCCTGTTCGTGCAACGCTATCCCGATATCGACCTCGATATTGAGGCGAGTTATGGCCTCACCGATCTCCGCCGCCAGAAGGCCGATATCGCCATCCGGTTTCAGGACGAACCGGACGATTTTCTCGTGGGCCGACGGATCGTGAAGCAGCATGACGCCGCTTATATCGCAAGCAGAATTTCAGTAGACCATTTAAATGAGAACCGGCCCCTGCCGGTCATTGGCTGGGGGGATCGCGGCTCCGTCGAAGCCCGCGCCCGGGCCCATGGCCTTGAGGCCATCGAAATCATCTGCACGACGGCCGATATCGATGCCCAGAAGGCGCTTGTCCGCAGCGGACTCGGGATCGGCATTCTTCCGTGCTTCATGTGCGACGGCGATGCGAGTCTGACGCGGTGGGGCAGGGCGCCGCCGCTGCCCATCAACGAAGCCTGGGTTCTGACGCATCCGGATCTTGCGGCTTCCGCCCGGGTGAAAGCGGTGGCGGATTTCTGTGTCTCCACCTTGAAAGCGGCGCGGCGCCGCTTCACAGGCGATGCCCCGGCGCGGGCGTAGGAGGGCGGTGCGGCCTGATCAACGCTGAAAATTCGTCCGCTTGTTTGCGGCCGCGTCCCGCGCCGTTTGCTCAAGGCGCCGCGCCCGCGTGTCCGCCTTCCTGGCCTGTTTGATCCATTCCAGGATCCCCCGCTGGACCGTGCGTGGGAACGCATCGAAATTCTCGAGCGCGCCGGGATGGCGGGCGAAGGCCTTGCCCAGATCCGCCGGTTTGATCAGAGCCTCGACATCGTCAAGGAAGGTCCAGCTGCCGTCACGCTTGGCCCGCTCGATCGCCGCGCGGCCCGGTGCCGCCATCTGGCCGGCGGCTTCCATCCGCGCCACCCGGTCCTTGTTCACCTTCGACCAGGCGCTGCCCGCTTTGCGCGGGGAGAGGAGGCGCATGCTGCGGTCGTCATCGAGCTTGCGGGGCAGGCTGTCGATCCAACCGAAACAGATCGCCTCGTCCACCAGGGCGTCATAGGGGACATGTTTGGACGGCACATGTTTCTTGTAGGTGACGAGCCAGATGCTTTCGGCTTGGCCATGGTGTTTGCGCAGCCAAGCCCGCAGGGCCGCCGCGCTCGTGATCTCGATCTTGGCCAACCCGTCGCCGCTCTTCATGGGCGAGGCTCCCGGCTTTCTTTAAAGGCCCGTCTCGGCCCATACTGTCGCTTTAGCAAAATAGCCATTCGTCTCCGGGAGAAAAAGCCATGGCCATGTTCGAACTCGGCGATGCCCGCGTTACCCTGCCCGCAAGCGGCGCCTATTGGATCGCCGGGAACGCGACAGTCTTGGGGCGGGTGGTGCTCGAACATGAGGCCAGTGTCTGGTTCAACGCGGTCCTGCGCGGCGACAACGAACCCATTGTCATTGGGGAACGGAGCAATGTGCAGGATGGCTCCGTCCTCCATACGGACCCCGGCGCGCCGTTGACCCTCGGGCCTGACGTCACCGTGGGGCACATGGCCATGCTCCATGGCTGTACGGTGGGGGCGAATTCCCTGATCGGCATCGGCGCCGTGGTCCTCAACCATGTGAAGATCGGGCGCAATTGCCTGATCGGCGCCAAGGCGCTCATCACGGAAGGCAAGGAGATCCCGGACAATTCCATGGTGCTGGGATCGCCGGGCAAGGTCGTCCGTACCTTGAGCGACGAGGAAGCCGCGGGCCTTACCCTGTCGGCGGCCCATTATGTGGAGAACTGGAAGCGCTACGCCCGGGATTTCCGTCTCCAGGACGTGGGAGGGGGGCAAACATAGGAATTATGCGTAAGGAGATTATCCTCAAAGGGAGAGGGGAACAGCCATGTCCGTGTTTGGTCTGGAGCCATCGTGGATCCTGGTTGTCGCCGCGGCCATGGGCGGCTATGTGGTCGGCCGGGCCACCGCTGGAACGCCGGAGGAACGCAACGCCCGGCGGCGCGTCCGGGATCAGGCCGCGGCCCAGTCCCTTGAGCGCCTGAGCGAGGATACCAAGATCCATATGCGGGAACTCATCCGACGCGGTCAGATCATCGAAGCGGTGCGGGTGGCGCGGGAAGATTTGGGCATCGGTCTGCGGGATGCCAAGGATCTGGTCGATCGTCTGCAGGCGGAAACACCGAGCCGATAGGCCACTTTACAAGAGGCCGCGAAACCCGAAGCGCGCTTTCAAATGTGGGCGGAACAACAAAAGCCTCACGCGCTCTTGGCAGGTTTTTCAAGGGCCAGGAGTTCGATCTCGAAATCGAGATCCTCGCCCGCCAGCGGATGGTTCGCGTCGATGGTGATCTTGCGCGAGCTCAAGGAAACGACGGTGATCACCATCTCCTCGCCCTCGGGGCTCGTGCTGCCCACCTGCATGCCGGGCTCAAGCTCCAGCCCCTTGGGCACGAGCTTGCGATCCACGGTCTGGATCAGTTCCTTGCGATGCTCCCCATAGGCCTTGTCGCAGGGGATCACCACCTGGCGCAGATCGCCGACATCCATGCCTTCGATCGCTTCCTCGAAGGAGGGTAGGAGCAGGCCTTCGCCCAGGACGAATTCGATCGGCTCGTCATGGAGCGAGGTGTCGAACAGCGTGCCGTCGGTCAGCCGGCCGATATAGTGCACGGTGACCGCGTCCCCTTTTTGCGCCGGCATTGGGTACCCCTCCACCATTTTACGTCGCCTCCCACCCCATCCTTTGACCGGATCCGCCGCACGCCCTGCTCTTGATGCGCTCCCCGGACCGGAGACCAGGGGACAGGATCTGAAGGACCATGGTCCCGGTCCCCTTGCTGCCCGGTAAAGGGGCGCAAGCGCTTGGTCTCTTCAGGCCCGACCCATTGTCCCGAAATGCTACGAAAGCTCTGCCGGGCCCGCAAATTACCGAATCGACTCACTCACCGCTTTGAAGAACCGTGCGCAGCCTGGCTTCCCGCTCCGGGGGCAGGTTGAACCAGGCTGTCTTGCCGGTTTGCCGGTCCATGATGAAGACCTCGTCGTTCCGGCCCAGGAACGGTGCCAGGTGGTTGCGCACCGCCGAGGCCGTCAGACGGCCGGAGACGAGCCAGGCCGATTCCGTGATGGCCGCGGCCGGTCCCAATTGGGTCAAGGCCTGTTCCAGCCGGGGTGCGGGACCGCTGCGGGTGTTGAACAGGATGAGGAGCGTGGTGGGCTCGGCGCCGGCGCGGGGTTGGCGGTCAATGGCCGGTGGCGTGGCCAGGGGGGCCATCAGGTCCGGGTCATTGAGCAGTTCCCGCAAGGCCAGAACGGTCAGGGTTTCCAGGCTTTCAGTTCCGTTCTCGGCTTCGTTCACACCTCGGCCCAGGGGCACCGTCCCGTCCAGGGCGCTTGGCGGCAGGGGCTGGGCCGGGACCGGATCGCTTTCGGGCGCGACGGTCACCAATGGTTCCGCAGGCGCAAGCTGTGCCGCGTTTTGGGCTTTGCGACGCCGTTTCGCGGCAGCGGGGCTCAACTGTTTGTCTTGCTGCGCCCGGTCCGGCCGCGCCTTCGGGTTTGTCCTTTGGCGCTCCACCCGTCGCGGTTCGAAGTCCACGATCCCCGGTGCCGGTGCCACCTCCACGGGCCGGTTCTCCAGGTTCTCGTTGGCCGGCGGTTGCGGGGCGGGCTTTTCCGGAGCCGGGGGCGGGGAGGCCCGGCGGCGGGCCTTTGGTTGGCGGATTTTAGGAGCCGTCGGTTTGGTGCGCGCCTCGGCGACGATCGTGCCCTCGTCAGAGGCGGTCGGTTCGGGGGTGACGGGTTCCGGGGTGACCGGCTGGGCGCTGACGGGCGTCTGATCGGGCCCGGAAATGGCATCCTTGCCCGCCGGCCGGCGCACGGATCTCAGGAGCCGTCCGATCAGGGACGGCGTTTTTTTTTGAGCCGGTTGCGCGGCCGTCTTTTCCGGCGCCGTTTCCTGAGGCTTTTCGGGGGCCTCTGCCCGGGGTGGGAAGGTCCAATCGGGGCGCACCATGGGCTGTCGCGGCCGCGCATCCCATTCCACGGTCGCCTCCAAGGGGGGCATGCCCAGCGCCGGCGCAGACGTCTCGCCCTTCGGCTTGTCGATCCGCATGTCCCGCAGGCGCGGTTCCTCGTTGGACGGGCGTTCCGGGCTCACCTGCCAGAAGGTCTGGCCGTTGAGGAGCGGCGACAGCAGCGCGTCCATGGCGGCGGGGCGCCAGCGCCCGCCCTCGACAGGCTTTACAAGACTTTGTGCGACAATCCGACCTTCGGCAATGTAGCGGCGCATGTGACGCCCGGAATAGGGGCCGTAGATCGTCTCGCCCACCCTGACGCGCCACTGCTGCTCAAGGGGATCCAGCCGGGACGCGGGACGGCGTCGTGCCGGGGTTGCGGGCTCTTCGATATGGGCGCAGCTGCTTGCAGTCATTATGGGTACCTCGTGGACGCCGGGCGCCCCCTTCCATCCTCGGTTAACCCCACTGCAAGAACCGTGACACTTTGGATGTGCTCCTCTTGCGCTCTTTGCGGCCCGGGCACGAGGCGGCGTCCCGCAAGGGGACCCCTTGCGCCTTTGGCCCATCCCGTCTTGAGACGATTTGCGCTCCGGTGTGTCAGGCTGAATCATCCGCGTGCCCTTCGGGAACCGTTCCCGGGGTTGCCGGTCTTGTCCCGGAAAGGGCATCCTGACCTGAATAGGCACAAAAGTGTTGTTCGAAGGGGAGGTAGCCATGACGGCTTATGAATTCTGCACCGTCGATCGGGACGGCCCGCTCACGATCGTGACCATGAACCGGCCCGAGGTGATGAATGCCCTCCATCCGCCGGCCAATTTCGAACTCGATGCGGTCTTCAATGATTTCGCCGCCGACCCGGAACAATGGGTCGCCATCATCACCGGCGCCGGCGACCGGGCGTTCAGCGCCGGGAACGATCTGAAATACCAGGCATCCGGCGGCCAGATGTCCATGCCCGACGGCGGTTTCGCGGGCCTGACCGCCCGCTATGACCTGACCAAACCGGTCATCGCCGCCGTCGACGGGATCGCCATGGGCGGCGGATTTGAGATCGCCCTGGCCTGCGACCTGATCATTGCCACCGAGAAATCGGTTTTCGCCCTGCCCGAACCGCTTGTGGGTCTGGCCGCCCTGGCCGGCGGGCTCCATCGCCTGCCGCGTCAGATCGGGACCAAGCAGGCCATGGGCATGATCCTGACCGGGCGGCGCGTCGGCGCGGTGGAAGGCCAGGCGCTGGGTTTCGTGAATGACGTGGTGCCCGACGGTCAGGCGGTGGATGCGGCCAGGCGGTGGGCCGATCAGATTTTGGCCTGCTCGCCCATGTCCATTCGTGCCTCGAAACAGGCCGTTTATGACGGTCTCGACACCGCCAACCTGCAGGAAGCGGTCAATGGCCGGTATGAGGCCGTCGGCGCCATGTTGCGCAGCGAGGACATGGTGGAAGGGCCGCGCGCCTTTGCCGAAAAGCGCCGCCCCCAATGGAAGGGGCGGTGACAGGGGTCAATTCGGCCCGATCGGACAGGACCGGGCCCAATCGGTAACCTGAAACGGGATCGCCATGGCGTATAAGACGATCCTGGCGTAGCGATTTGAAGTCGGAGGAAACAAGGCCGTGGGATCCTATGACTACATCATCATCGGAGCGGGCAGCGCCGGCTGCGTGTTGGCCAATCGCTTGAGCGAGGATCCGTCCGCCCGGGTGCTTCTGCTTGAAGCGGGTGGCCGGGACAATGCCATGACCATCCACATGCCGGCGGGCGTCGGAACGTTGATCCGCGAAAAGAATAAGTTCAACTGGGGCTTTGAGACCGAGGGTCAGGTCCATATGAACGGGCGGCGCCTCTATTGGCCCCGGGGCAAGGGGCTGGGCGGTTCCTCCTCCATCAACGGCATGATCTATATTCGCGGCCATGCGCGTGACTACGACACGTGGCGCCAGCTTGGGCTCGATGGCTGGGGTTTCGCCGACGTGCTTCCCTATTTCAAGCGCGCGGAAGGATTCGAGGGCGAACAGGATGACTTTCATGGCGGCGAGGGCCCCCTCAATGTCAGTACCCATCGCTCCCCCAATCCGCTCTTCCGGGCCTTCATTGATGCCGGGCGCCAGGCTGGTTATCCGGTGACGAATGATTTCAATGGCGCCCAGCAGGAAGGCTTCGGCCGCTATGATTTCACCATCAAGGACGGGCGGCGCTGGAGCGCGGCCAGTGCCTATCTCACGCCCATTCTCGACCGGGCCAATCTCACGGTCGTGACCGGGGCCACGGTGATGCGGGTCCTGTTCGAGAAGACCCGGGCCTATGGCGTCGAATATGCGCGCAAGGGCCAGGCCGAACGGGCCCTTGCCGACTCGGAAGTCATTCTGTGCGGGGGCGCGCTCGCCTCGCCCCAGATCCTGATGTTGTCGGGTGTGGGGCCTGCGGACTATCTGAAGCGGTTCGATATTCCCATGGTGGCCAATCTGCCGGGGGTGGGGGAGAACCTCCAGGATCACCTGGACGCCCAAGTCATGTTCGAATGCACCCAGCCCATTACGCTGTTTGAATATTCCAAGCCGCTCAAACAGGTGATGACCGGTCTCAACTACATGTTTTTCGGCCAAGGGGCCGGGCGCACCCAGGGGCTCGAGTCGGGCGCGTTCATCAAGAGCCGGCCCGATCTGGAGGTGCCGGACCTGCAATCCCATTTCATCATCGCCCTGGTGATGTCCCATACCCAGATCAAGGCGGATCGTCATGGGTTCATGGCCCATGTCTGTCAGTTGCGGCCCGAAAGCCGGGGTTATGTGCGCCTGAAATCGGCCAATCCCCTGGCCGACCCGCTGATCCAGCCGAATTATCTGGCGACGGAGGAAGACCGTCGGGCGATGCGCGAAGGGGTTAAGATCCTGCGCGACGTCTTCTTGCAGCCTGCTTTCGATCCCTACCGGGGACCGGAGGTCTGGCCCGGACCGTCCGTGCGCACGGACGCCGATGTGGACGCCTTCATCCGCCGCACGGCCGAGACCATCTATCACCCGGTTGGCACCTGTAAGATGGGGTCCGAGGGTGACGCCCAGGCCGTGGTCGACACCCATTGCCGCGTGCGGGGCGTTCAGGGCCTGCGGATTGTGGATGCCTCCGTGATGCCGACCCTGGTCGGCGGCAATACCAATGCGCCCACCATCATGATCGCGGAGAAAGTCGCGGATCACATCCGGGGCCGTCCGTTCCTGCCGCCGGAAATGGTGACGATCGCGGAAGACCGGGTCGAGAGCCCTTACGGCAGTGAGGTCTCGGAGCAACCGCTCTGAGTCCGGTGCTGTTCGATCATTTAGGCAGGGGCATCTCTCTTAAGAGTTTGCCTCGCCGCGCGCCGCCGGGCATGGTTAACAGAATTGGCCTTTCGGCCTGAAAACCGGGGAGAAACGCATGATGGGTTCCGATCGCGTCAGCTTACTTTTGGAAGCCTCCCGCCGCGCGGCATGGGCGATTCCCCTGGTTATGGGTCTTTGGGCCGGGTCCGCCAACGCCTACACGGTCGAGCCTCTGCCCAGCGATGCCCAGGCCAGCATCACCTCGGCCGGCGCGCCGTTCCGTCAGTTGGGCATTCGGGGCAACAGCGTCCAGAACACCTTGGGCCTTTATGGCGGACACCGGGCGTCGATCGCGCCGGGTCTCCGGGGCTTTGTGCAAGACCGCTTCGCCCTGTCCGACAGCTATGGCGAGGCGGCGGGCATGGGGCGCAAGGCGCTGAAACGCCTGTTGAAAGCCGAGGGTCTTGACCGGCCCCGGGGCATCTATTTCCAGAACGGCTTTTACGATCTGACGGCCACGCAAGGTGATGACCTCGTCCGTCTTCGGATTGATGCCCTGTCCGGTGAAATTATCCGCCGTGAACGGATGGATTAAGCACGTCGATCCGCCACCGCAAACCTGTTCCGGACCGAAATCGTAGCCTTCCGGACACAACCCGATTGCACGATTTTCTGGGGTGACGTGCCCCCATGCCACCGGTCAGGTGAATTTTCTTAAATCCATCGGTATCCGCTTGACTTGATTGATTGCTTCGTGGCATTTGCGCGCTATCGGGGCAGTTAACGATGTTTTACTGGATGTAACCAAGACAACGCTCCACTCGGGGTGTTGGCTTAGCGGGCAGTGGTGGGGGCTCATGACGCAGGAAACGCAACTTTCCTTCCTGACACCGAGTTTTTTCGGTGACTTCGAACAGTGCACGCTGCTGTGCGAAAGTCTCGAGAAATTCGTGGTTGAAGATTACGTTCATTACCTCATTGTCGACCGGGCGGACTGCAAACTGTTTCGCTCCCTTGAAAACAGTCGGACCAAGGTTCTGTCCAAGGAAGAGGTTCTGCCTTCCTGGGTCTCGTCCTGGCGCTTTCCGCTGCCCCAGAAGAATCGCTATGTGCGGTTGAGTCTAAAAAGCCGGCCGATCCGGGGCTGGATCGCCCAGCAGATGGCCAAGCTTTCCCTCTGCGTCCAGCTCAAGCATGAGCACGTGATCATGGTCGACTCCGATGTCTTTCTGACTCGGCGGTTCGAGGCGAACGCCCTGATCGAAAACGGCCTTTCGCCCCTGTTCTGCAACATGGGTGCGATCGATCCGCGTACGGAGCCGAAACATGCCATGCACGAAGTCTGGCAGCGCATGTCGGAAAAGATGCTGGGATCGGAAGTGCTTGACCCGCCGTATCCGGATTTCATCACGCCGTGGAATTTCTGGCGGCCTGAGGTTGTTCGTGAGCTGAAGAAACGGATCGAGCTGGTGACCGGCAAGGATTGGATGGTGGGCGTCGCGCGCGCGCCCAGCTTCTGCGAGCCCGTGACCTATGGGAATTTCGTCTTGTCGGAAGGGCCCGAGGCCTGCGGCCATCGCCTGATCAGCGATCCCCTGTGCTACAGCTATTGGACGCCCAAGCGCATCTCGCATCTGGAAATGGCGGAGTTCCTGTCCAAGATGCCGGACCATTGTTATGCGGTGAACATTCAGTCCAAGGCCAACATGCCCATGGATGCCTATGCGCATCTGGTCCGTGGGGAAAAGGCCAAGGAAACGGGCGAAACCGTCGCTCCGTAAGGCTCCGCACCGCTGTCTCAGTGGTTACTAGGGGTGCGTCCAATGGGGCGCACCGCCACCGATCGCCAAGATCCCCTCTATCTCAAGACCCTAGTGAGCGGCTCGGACTTTCTTCCGGGGCCATCGTCAAGGGTGTGTCGTTCGAGACCACCAGACGCAGATGCTTGTGTTGGCGCACCGCCGGCGGGGCCGGTTGGGGCGGCGCCATCGCAAGTTCAGTGGCGCTTGAGATGAGAGACGCGGTTTCCATGAATTGATGGACGAGGGGGCGCTGCCCCAGCCAGCTTGTGCTCTGGGTGGCAAAGGCGCAGCCCAGAAGCCGGCTGACGGTGCCCTCTTCATCGCACAGCGGCAGGAAGAGCATTTCCCCCGAAACGGAACGCCGATCGATGGTTTCGGCCCGAAAGGTCACCAGACCGGGTGCGGGAATGTCCAACACGTCATCGACGAAGCGGCGCAGGGCAGGGCGGTCCGCGGGCGACCACAGGGCATCGAGATTGTGATCACGCAGCTCCCGGCCATACCGTTCGCACAGGCCCGTGCCGGCCAAACGGAAAACCGAAAGGCCCGGCCCCATGCGCTCGGCGATGAAGATGAAGGGCAGCATGCCACGCAGGCTTCGGGGGGCGATGTCGCGCCGCTCCGGCGCGCAGCGGGGTCCCTTGAGCTTGAGCCAGTAGTCGTAGACGCGTTTCGTTTTGCTGTTGCGCATGGTTCCCACCGGCCGTTCTGGCCGCTCGTTCCCAACCACAGTCCACTTTCGCACGCAAAGTTGGATGGGATGATAATGCGGACGGGCCCAATACTCGGGCCGGGGCCCTCTGTGGCGCGGCCCCATCATTGGAAAATGAGGGGAGCACATTTCATGCCAGCGCCCGTGGAGCGGTGCCCCGGGGCGCGGCACACGCGGTCGACGTTGCTCCGGCGCAAGCCTATGATCAGCGGGAGGCCTAGGAATGGCTGGAGGACCGGCGCGCTTCCCGTGTCGCGTGCCGCCACAGCCCAGAAATGTGAGGATCCGGCCATGGGCCGACTGGAGTTCTTTTTCGACTGCTCAAGCCCGTGGACCTATCTGGCGTTTTCCCAGATCGAGGCGCTGGCCGAGGATGCCCGTGCCGAATTGGTGTGGCGCCCCATTTTGGTCGGCGGCGTGTTCAACGCGGTCAATCAGGGCGTCTACGAGCTGCGGGCCAATCCGGAGCCCCGCAAGGCAGCCTATGCGGCGAAGGATCTCCAGGATTGGGCGCGGGCCTATGGCCTCACCATCCGATGGCCCAGCATCTTTCCGGTGCGCGCCGTCGACATGATGCGCATGGCCATTCTGGCCCAGGACGCCGGACATCTGGCCGGTTTTGCGCGCGGCGCCTTTGAGGCCTACTGGCGCGATGACCGGGATGTCTCACAACGGGACGTGCTCGCGGATGTTGCCGAGCGGGCGGGCCTTGATGGCGCCGCTTTGGTCGCCCGGCTCGATGATCCGGAGACAAAGGCGCGGCTTAAGGCTAATACGGACGAGCTGATCGCGCGGGGGGGCTTCGGATCGCCGACCATGTTCGTGAACGGCACGGACATGTATTTCGGCAATGACCGTCTTTATCTGGTAAGCGCTGCCCTTCGGGAGCAGAAAGGGTAGGCCATGCGGCACGAATTCGGACATCATGACGGCCCGCGTTCCGGCGGGGGTCTTCCCGGCCGTGAACCCGGCATCCCCGATGCCGACAACCAGCCGATCATCAATGCGCCGGCCATCGTGCTCTGGAGCATGGCCGTGCTGGCCGTGACCCACGGGCTGCGGGTCATCCTGCCTGCCGAACGCAGCTACGAAGTGATCCTGGCCCTGGGCTTTATCCCCGCGCGCTTTACCGGCGCGGCGGGCGATTTCGAGGGGCAGATCCCGCTGGCCGATCTGCTCGGAGCCTGGCCCACCTTTCTGACCCACGCGCTTGTCCATGGGGACCTCATTCATCTGGGCCTCAACGCCGTCTGGCTGCTGGCGTTCGGCGCGCCGGTGGCAAGGCGGCTCGGCACGATCCGGTTCCTGGTGTTGTTTGCGGTGTGCACGGTGGCGGGCGCGCTTGCGCATCTCGTCGTCGATCCGAACGGCATCCTGCCCGTGGTCGGGGCTTCCGGGGCCATTTCGGGGCTCATGGGGGCGGCGGCGCGTTTCATGTTTTCCCAAAGGCGCATCAACATGCTGGGGTGGCCGGCACCCATCGTCGTGCCGCTCACGCCGATCACCGATCGGCGGGTCCTCAGTTTCGTGGCCATTTGGGTTCTGATTAACCTGATTTTTGGGGCGACCGGTCTTGATGCTACCGGTGAAGGGCAGATGATTGCGTGGCAGGCCCATCTCGGTGGTTTTTTCGCCGGTCTGTTTGCGATTTCCCTGATTGATCCCTATCGGCCGGTGGGCGGACCGGAGCAGCTGCGCGGCTAGGTCCTTTGTCTCGGCGCGCGATGTTCGGGAAATTCTTGAGGCGGGGCGACGGGGGCATGTTGGCGGGATGATAAGAAAATAGCCATAAACCACAGTATCGCGTTTATGATGGGGGCAATCGGGTGTTTGTTTTTGCTAGTGGCTTTGAGGCGTGTCCCCACGTCTTGTCGAAGTGTGCGCTGAGCGCGCTCAACTGGAGAAGGACGCCATGACCGATATCGATAAAAGCTCCAAGCCCTTTTCTGCTTCTGGTGCAGAAACCCCCGGTTCCAGCACGCCGGAGGCGGCACCCCAGGATCTTGGCGACGGACAAGCCATCTGGGCCACGGCCGGGTCATCGGCCGGCGTGACGATCGACATGACGCCCGACAGCGAGCCCGCTTCGCCCACGCCCGAGATGACGGCGAGTTCCGATAGCGGCGGTGGGGGCACGGAAGGCCCGACGTCCTCGGGCGGCGGGGCGACCGGCGGCGGCAATGGCGGCCAGGGTCCAGCGGATTTCTCCTCCGCCGGGTCGGATGCTGAGGATGAGAGCCTCTTTGTGCGGTTTCTCTACGTGGTCGGCTTCGGCATCGGTGCCTGGATGGTCTTTTGTCTGATCGTCACTTTGACGCTGGTCCAGTTTTTGGTCGGTATTCTGAACAAAGAGATCAATCAGGATCTGCGGGAATTCACCCGTAAGCTGATCGTGTATCTCTCCGATCTTCTGGCCTACGCGACCTTCCAGAAGGACGATAAGCCCTTTCCTTTGGGCAAGTTCCCCGAGGTTTGAGCCCAAGGTCCAGCGGGCACAGAATCGGTGCAAACGGGCGAGGGGCCGGTGCGCTCCTTGCCCCTGCGCTCCTTGCCCCGCAAAGTCATTTTGCTGCCCTTCAGAACAGGCGCGGTTCCTCGAGCGGATAGCCATCACCGGCGACGATGCCGAGGAGCAGGGCGCGGCCGGTCCGGTCGACCAGGATCTGGGTGACCAGCCGTTCCTCACTGATCCGTCGTTTGACATAATCGGAAACGATTTCCGAAACGACATAAGGCTCGATCCCGAACTCGACGCTGATGAAGGGCGGGTCGTCCCGGCCCTGGTTTCTGAGGGCAAGTCCGACCTGGCTGATGGGGCGAACCTGGGTCACCCGCCCCCGCAACACCACTTCATCGTCCCGCAACTCCGGGAAGTCGTTCTCGATCCGGCGCGCATACCAGATCCCGTCAATTTCCCGCAAAACCACATAGGCCGTGTCGAAGCGGCGGAACATGTCGCTGCCCGCGATGTCGCCCAGGTCGATCTCGCCGAACGTATAGTTGAAGGAGATCTGGTTTCCCGCATAGAAGTCGTCCGGGTTGACGGGCTTGGTCAGCACATTGATGGGGGAGCCGTTGCGCAAGGTGAAGACGTGCTGGCTCACCATGCTGCCCAGGATGATGATGTGTAACGTCAATACCAGGATGATCCGGGTGGCGATGCTCATCCTTTGTCTCCCGTGCGTCGATCACCGTTGCCGTTCTCGATATCCACGATGGGTACTTCATAGATACCCCGTTGCCGGGCGCTACGCGCGCGCAGCCGGTCAAGAACGATGACGAGGGTGACGAAAAGCGTGCCGCCCACACCCAGCAGAACGGAAAGGTTGATCCGACCTTGCGCGAAGGACTGAAAGGTCAGGAAAAGCTGGGCGCCGACCGCCACGCAGCCGAAGGCAATGATCAGATTGTCGTCCTCGCGCCGGCCCAGGATCAGGGTCCAGATCGCAAAGAACAGGTAAAGCGCGCCGGTAATAAGCCTGCGGACAATATCATTGGCGATGTTCAGATAGAGCCAGTCATAGAACGTGGGATACAGAATCGCGAAGGCACAGATGCCGGCCACCACGAACACGTCATAGGCCAGGACGCCCCCCCGCGCCAAAGCCGTGGCCATCAGGAGAAGGATCAAACCGGAAGACAGGACGGCCGTAATGAGCCATGTCAATTCCAGGGTCGCGGCAACGCCGAAATTGTCGACGAGCACCATCAGGACCAACATGGACAGCAGCGCCAGGCCCAGGCTTGCGCGTTCGAAAGTTGTCGCGAACACATAGTTAAACGTCCTGAGAATGCGCGAGACGATCCAAAGCCCAAGCCACAAGAGAATGTGCAGACCGGCGACATAAGTGGGCGGCCAATAGAAGACTTCGACGACACTCAGACTGTTGAGGCCGAGCCAGACCGCCAGCGTCACAAGGCCGACATAGATGCCCGGGCGCCACTGGAGCACATTGGTGATGACGAAACACGCCGTCCAGATGACCAGAAACGGCCAGTGGAAGTTCGTGTAGAAATAGATCGATTCCGCCGAACTCCAGGCGCAGGCCAGCATCAGACAGAGCGCAAGCGCCGCCCGCGACGGCATGATCACAGCGGCCCCCAGGGTGCCCAAAGCCCAGATCAGCAGGGCATCGGGCCAATGGCTCAAAAGGCGCAGCGAATCCCCCACGACATAAATGGCAAAACCGAAGATCAGGACGCCCGTGATCAGGGAGGCCTGGCCCGCGATGATCCATCTCCGGCTCAGGAAAATGTGACTGAGGGCGTAGAGCGCCATCATCGCTCCAATAGGGAGCAGCCCCCGCAGGAGGCCGGGATAGGGCGAAATCGAGGTCAGGATCATGCCCGAGACGGCCAGTCCCGAAAACGCGAAGGCCGACAGCAGAAGGATGGTCATGACCGGCAGGCGAAGGGTGACTTCTCCTTGGGAGGCCGGCGCGGGCGCGGCGGAGGCCTGGCCCGGTTCAGGGGCGCCGGGCGCCACGGGGCCGTCGGTGTCGTTTCCCTCCTGGGAATCGGCCGGCCATGCGTCCTCGGTGTCGTCAGGTGTCGGCATTGTCCTGTCCCCGCCTCCTTGCCGTGCCGTCGACCCGGCACGGCCCTTACCCCGCGCCGTCCAAGCTCCCCGACCGGCGGCACGCAGCCGATGCCCGGCCGGCCGATGCGAAGCCCCAGGCATCCAAGCGATTTCGACACCCACTTTAAGGGGGATTTGGCTTCAGCGGAATCGCTTTGCCCCGATTCGAGCCTGCAGCATGCAAGGATGTTGCGCTGCAAGATTGCGTCAACGGCCCGATGGGGCCAAGCTTGACCCTATTGGTCTCGTGGTTTTTGAGCCGTGATCAGCGGAGCGCGCTCGTGACTCTGGTCGAAACGCGAAACGGGAGGCTCGCTGGGGCATCCAATAATGCCGCCTCGTTCACCGGGCCGAAAAGTGCCGCCGACGAGGCGAAGGTGGTGAAGGGAGAACAAGCCCATGCATGTGAGTACGATCCTCGCCGAGAAGGGCGGTACCGTCTTCACCGCTCACGCCACGCAAACGCTCCATGATGCCGCCGCCATCCTGCGGGATCGATCCATTGGTGCCGTTGTCGTGACGGATGCCACGTCGACACCGGTCGGCATTCTCTCCGAGCGCGACATCGTGCGGGCGCTCGCCAATCACGGATCAAGCGTGATGGACCGGCCGATTCGCGATTTCATGACCGAGGATGTGGTGTTCTGCGCCCTGACCGACACCATTGACGATGTGATGGAGGTGATGACGGCGGCGCGGTTCCGTCACCTGCCCGTCGTTACCGAGGGGCGCCTCGAGGGAATCATCTCGATCGGCGACGCCGTGCGTGCCAAGATCGCCGAGATCGAGGCGGAGACCGAAGCGCTCAAGAGCTATATTTCCAGCTCGGGCTGAAGATCGCCGCCACTGCGTTTTTGGGCCCATCAGGACAGCAGGGAGATTGCCTCCCGGATGCTGGGGATCTGACGGCTTACGGCTTCATCACCGAGGCGAATGAGTTCGTCGGCCTGATCGAAGGCGAGCAGGCTCACATGGCCGGCCTGGGGGCAGACGAGCACATCGGGCGGGTCTCCGGCCATGCGTGAGCGGGCCAGCCGGTCCATCACGATATTCAGAGCACCGAGCATCACCGTGCCCATGCCGGGTGCCGCCTGTCCGTGTCCGAAGAGTTGGCGCATCACGAGACCGTTGGGGGTGTCTCGCCGCCGTCGGCGGGCGCCGGATTCGGTCCATGGGCTTTTGGAATCGGCCGTTTGCGCGATCTTGAGAATTTCATCCGTTATCGGTGCTTCGGCGGCCAGGTTGTTGGCCTTGCCGAAACTGTCGGCATTGAGGGTGACGGCGATGACGAGGCGCGCACCTTTCGCCCGACAGACCGAGACCGGCACCGGATTAACCAGGGCGCCGTCGATCAGCCAGCGGCCGTCCCGTTTTCTGGGGCTGAACACGCCGGGCAAGGCATAGGACGCCTGGACGGCGTCGACGAGGGGCCCTTCTTCAATCCACACCTCGTGACCGGTGGCCAGTTCGCCGGTGATGGCGACGAACGGGCAGGGCAGGGATTCGATGCGCACATCCTCCAGATAGGTGTTCATCATGCGTTCCAGTTTGCGCCCGCCCAGCAACCCGCCGCCATTCATAAGAATGTCGAGATAGCCCAGCATGCGTCGCTTGGTGAGGCTCCGCGCCCAGGCTTCAAGCGTATCGAGATGACCGGCGAGATAGCAGCCACCCACCAGGGCGCCGATCGAGGTGCCGCAGATGACATCGGGAATGATTCCTTCGCGTTCGAGCGCGCGCAAAACACCGATATGGGCCCAGCCGCGGGCGACACCGCCGCCGAGGGCAAGGCCGATTTTCGGGCCGGGTGAGGGGGAACGGACATAGGACATTGGTCGTGGGATTCCTTGGCGAAAGCCGCTGAAATGGGTCATTCAAAAGGTGGTGGCCGGCCGTCTTCACGGCAGCGTCAGCACCAGTTTAAGAAAAAATCAACGAAGTGCGCACAAAACCCTTGCGGCCTTGGCGAGGGGCCGTTATATCCACGCCTCACCAGCGGCGAACACCTGTACGCAGGTTTGTTCGTTCTCCTCTCATTTGTGAGGTACAGGGCGGCCAGGAGTTTGGCCGGGCTGGAGGCTCTTTGACAATTTGTTATGGGAGCGTGGTGGGCGGTTGTCTGCTGTGTTCATT
>CAZFWG010000029.1:0-48381 GCA_964522525.1 uncultured Alphaproteobacteria bacterium
GGCCGCAAAGGCCAGATAGGGATTGGCCGCCGGGTCGGGGAAGCGGATCTCGATCCGTTTGCCCTTCGGCGAGGCCGTATAGGGAATACGGCAGGAGGCGGAGCGGTTACGGGCCGAATAGGCCAGCAGCACAGGCGCCTCGAAGCCCGGGACCAGACGCTTGTAGCTGTTCGTCGTCGGATTGGTGAAGGCGTTGATGGCACGGGCATGTTTCAGAATGCCGCCGATATAATAGATGGCCGTCTCGGAAAGGTCCGCATAGCCCGAACCGGCAAAGACCGGGGCCGTGCTTTTCCAGATCGACTGGTGGACATGCATGCCCGAACCGTTGTCGTCATAGACCGGCTTGGGCATGAAGGTCGCCGTCTTGCCATAGGCGGCCGCCACTTGGTGTACGATGTATTTGTACATCTGCATCCGATCCGCCATGCGGGTCATGGTGGCGAATTTCATGCCGAGTTCGTGCTGGCTGGGGGCCACTTCGTGGTGGTGTTTTTCGGGCTCGAGCCCCATTTCCGTCATCACGCCGAGCATTTCAGAGCGCAGATCCTGACCTGAGTCGACGGGCGGCACCGGGAAATACCCGCCTTTGGCCCGGGGGCGGTGGCCCAGATTGCCCGCGTCATAGGCGCGGGACGTGTTGTAGGGGCCTTCGATCGAATCGATCTCAAAGCCGGTGACATTCTGTTCGACGGACCAGCGCACATCGTCAAAAACGAAGAACTCCGCCTCCGGTCCGAAAAACGCCTTGTCGCCGATGCCGGTCTGCGTCAGATAGGTCTCGGCGCGCGCGGCCGTCGACCGGGGATCCCGGTTATAGGCCTCTCCGGTCGAGGGTTCCTGCACATTGCAGAACAGGATCAGGGTCGGCTGGGCCAGAAACGGATCCATGACGGCGGTGAAGGGATCGGGCGCCAGCTTCATGTCGCTTTCGTTGATGGCCTTCCATCCGGCGATCGACGAGCCGTCGAACATGGCCCCCTCTTCGAAGAAATCGGCGGTGACTTCCGTCGCATCCATGGTCACGTGCTGCCATTTCCCGCGCGGGTCGGTAAAACGCAGATCAACGAATTTGACGTCCTTTTCCTTCATCATCTGAAGGACGGTATTCGGATCACTCATGATGTCGGTCCTTGAGAGTTTGCGTGAGGGGACATGCCCGTTTGTTCTATTTCGGACAGTCCCTGTTTTTAGATGGCGTCGATGCCCGTTTCCCCCGTTCGTATGCGGATGGCTTCTTCCACGGACGAGATGAAGATCTTGCCGTCTCCGATCTTGCCTGTATGAGCGGCGGCCTGGATCGCGGCGACGGCCCGGTCGACCTGGTCGTCCGCGATCACGAGTTCGACCTTCACTTTGGGCAGGAAGTCGACGACGTATTCCGCTCCCCGGTAAAGCTCCGTATGCCCCTTTTGTCGACCGAAGCCGCGGGCCTCGATGACGGTGATCCCTTTGAGCCCGATATCCTGGAGCGCGTCCTTCACCTCGTCCAGCTTGAACGGCTTGATAATGGCCTCGATCTTTTTCATAGCCTCATTCCTGGTGGCAGGTTGGCGACCGATTGGTCGGGGAGAAGTCTCGAAGCCCTGTCGGGAGGCGCCGGGTGCCGGGCTCATTTGCCTGAATCACCCCTTCTCTCCGCTCCGTAGGTTTCCGTCCCTTGCCACCCCGCCAAAGGACCGCGATGGAAGGGGCCGGAAAAGGGTGCCTCAAGACCCTCCATAGCACATTGATTTCAGTCTATGCCATGGATCCGTCCTGTCCAATCCGCGCGCTTGCCACGGGACAGCGCCTCTGGAAAGCTCTGCCGCGAGATCCAAAAAAGAGGACACTGCCATGACCGATCCGCGCAGCCCGATTCTCGTCGGTGTGGCCCAACACACCCAGAAAACCGAGCCGTCCCAGTCCCTGACGGCCATCGGGATGGTGGAAAAGGCCGCGCGCATGGCCCTGGACGACAGCGCGCCGGCGCAAGGGGCCGCCGCTCTCGCGGCGGCGCTCGACACGGTCTTCGTTGTCGGCTTCACGGTCGATGCGCCGGATGTCCCGTTCGGTCATTTGCCCAAGCCGAGCAATCCGCCCCGCAGTCTGGCCAAGGCGCTGGGTCTCAATCCCCGCCGGGAAATCTACAGCCATATGGGGGGGAATACCCCGCAAATGGCTGTCAATCGACTGGCATCGGACATTGCCGAGGGGCGATCCGATGCGGTTCTGCTTGCCGGCGCTGAATTCCTGAACAGCTACATGAAGCTGATCCGGGCCGGCGCCGATCTTTCCGCCTGGGGGGCGGATGAGGAGCCGCCGAGCGAGGTTTGGGGGGACCCCCGGCCGGGCACCTTGGACATCGAGATGGCCCACGGGCTCAATTTCCCGGTCAACACCTATCCGCTTTTCGAGAACGCGATTCGCCATGCCCGGGGACGTCGGCTCGAGGATCACATGGCGGCGCTGGGGCGGCTCTTCAGCCCGTTCAGCGCCGTCGCCGCGTCGAACCCCCATGCCTGGTTCCCCACGTACCGATCACCGGAGGAAATCGCCACCGTGACGCCGGACAACCGGCTCGTGGGCTTTCCGTATCCGAAATATATGAACGCGATCATTCAGGTGGACCAGATGGCCGCTCTGGTTCTCACCTGCGTGGAGAAGGCGCGAGACCTGGGTATTCCAGAGGAAAAATGGATCTATCTCCATGGCGGCGCCGATGCGATGGACCATTTCCATGTCATCGAGCGGGCTGATTTTCATTCCTCGCCTGCCATTCGCGGCATGGGCCGGCGCGCCTTCGACATGGCGGGGTGGCATGCGGATGATCTTGATTTCATCGATCTCTATTCCTGTTTTCCCTCCGCCGTCGAGATCGCTTGCCAGGAACTGGGGATCGCGGAAGACGATCCCCGTGGCCTGACTGTGACGGGCGGGCTGCCCTATTTCGGTGGCCCCGGCAATAATTATGTCATGCATTCCATCACCAGTATGGTGGAGCGATTGCGGGCCGCGCCCAAAGCCGATGCCAGAGGTCTCGTCACGGCCAATGGCTGGTACGTGACCAAACATTCGCTGGGCCTCTACGGCAAGCAGGCCCCGAGCGCGCCGTTTCGCCGGGAAGATCCGGGCGTGCTCCAGGCCGAAATCGATGCCGGACCGAAAACAGCTTATGTCCTGGAGCCGGAAGGTCCGGCCACCATCGAGACCTATACGGTCGTCCATGGCCGGGACGGTCCGCGCATGGCCATCGTCATGGGCCGGCTCGGCGACGGGCGCCGCTTCGTTTCGACGACACCGGAAGATCCCTTCATCTTCGACGACCTGATGGCCCGCGACAGCATCGGTCGGCCGGGTATTGTGACGACGGCGGAAGGGGGCCTGCGGAACATCTTCACGCCCGCGTAAATGGCGTCCAACACTTTGAGTGAGTGCCGACAAGGAGACAGCTCATGGCAATGCTCTATCTCGTGCGCCACGGTCGGGCAGCGGCCGGCTGGGATTCGGATCCTGATCCGGGGCTCGACGACACCGGGCGCGCCCAGGCCCAGGCGGTGGCCGAAAGACTGAACCCCCTGGGGCCGCTTCAGCTGGTGACGAGCCCCATGCGCCGGTGCCGGGAAACGAGCCTGCCCCTTGCCGATGCCTGGCAACGGGAGCCGACGGTGGAGCTGGGGGTTTCGGAGATATCCGCGCCCATGGAAGGCTTGAGCGAACGCACGACCTGGCTGCGCGGTTTCATGGCCGGCACCTGGGTCGAGGCCGACGCCGAACGTCAGGCCTGGCGCATGAACCTTGTCCGGGCGCTTGTGGATCTGCCCCAGGACACGGTGGTCTTTACCCATTTCATCGCCATCAATGCCGCCGTGGGCGAGGCGATTGGCGATGAGCGGATTGTCTCCTTCCGGCCCGATAATTGCTCCGTTACCATCATGCGCAGCGTGATGGATCAGCTTGAGCTGGTGGAGCGTGGCCATGAGGCGGAGACCCAGGTGATGTAGGGGATTTCTGGCCGTCCCCTCACTCCGTCGGAGCGTCACCATCCGTCAGCGGCCTGTCTTCCGGAACCAGTTCGAAACCGCCGAAACGGTGTCTCTGCTCGAAATCGAATGTCTGGAAGGCGGCACTGATCTTGCTCTCGATATGGAGGGAGAGGGGGACGATCCGCCCGACGGCGGCGGCATGGCCATAGGTCAGGCGCAGGTCAAAACTCCGGACTTTTGAGAAAAAATTGGGTTTGAACGGTTTGTCCAGCGTCACCGCAAAGCCCTCGACCAAGGCCTGTCCCGTCTCATCGCGTCCCGCCGTCACGGTGCCGGATAGATTCTTGCCCAGACGCTGGCCGTCGAGATTGGCGGTGATGTCAACGCCGTCCCGGAAGGCGAAAACCGCTTTGCCTTCCGCCCAATGATCAAAGCGGTATCGCTCTTTTAAATCGGCATCAAGATTTTCTTCATTTTCAGAAAGGCGGAGCACCCGGTCTTCCCGGCCTGCGCGTTCTTTCGCAAATTTCTCGATTTGATCCGCCGTCGCTGTTTTGCCATCCCTGCGGACCAGAACGAACTTCCGGCCAGCGGGCGCCTGGGGATCGAAACGGTACTCCACATCCGCCTCAACATTTCCGTCCAGCGTGGTCGTCTCCCGGCTCGTGAATGCGATGTTTGAAGCGGGCGGTTGCATTCGGATCCGGGCGACCGCCTGTTCCAAAAGCGCCCAGGCCTCGCCCTCGCTTTGGGCATGGCCTGGAAGGGGGATCAGCAACACGAGAACGAGCAGGACCAAACAACGCACGCCGTCACTCCGTCTTTCCGGGTCGTCGGCCGCTTGGGACCGGACCCGCAGTATGCGGTCGATCCTATGCGGATGCTGTCCTGTAAATTAGGGTGTGGTCAGGCAAAGAGGAAGGGGGCTTTCCATGCCCCTGAACACAAACAAATGACCTGGAGCAGAATGATGTATCCGTTTGATCCGTCATCGTTTCCGGGTCAATGACCTTGTCACGTCCCGGCATGCGTATCATTTTGGCCTTGCCAATTTGAAAGCATTCTCGCGCCAATCGGTGGCGGTCCCGCCTTGCCCAGTTCTGGACAGTCCTGGAACGGGGGCTCAACACGCCAATGTGACCTTGCCTTCGTTTTCTCGTGTCATTGGGAAACGCGCGAAACCCTGTCCGGCCCGGGAAAGGGAACGGACAGGGAGGGATCCGGCCGGGAATTTGAGGGAGCTCTATTGGTCTTTGTGCTTCTCGGCAAAATGAAGCTGGATCGCTTCCAGCCGGGCGACCTCAAGCAGATAGGGCAGCATTCCCGACTCATCCGGATCAAGAAGTTTTTGCAGTTCAAACAGCATATCGGCGACATAGCGTATGCGCTGTGCCGGTTCGATGAAACCGGCGACATCCCGCGCTTGTCCCGTCGTCTGATTGGCGGGGTCGATTTCCAGGGGATCCTGTTCCACTTTTCCTGGGGCCCGACCCCGCTTCTTGTCCATTATGCTGCTTGTCCTACTTGTCCGAACAATTCGCCATAGTAGCTGCTGAGCTTGAAGTTCGGATACGGACGGGGCCAGACGACTGGGAATTGCTGACTGTCGAGGAGGTCCCCGTCACGCAGTTGGTGGTGGTGATGCGGCTGGGGCGCCGTACCGGGACGATCGAAGAAGCGCATGTCCTCGCCGCAATACCGCAGGGAGAGCGCCCGGCGAGGATAGGGAGAGCGGTTGCCGCCGGCTCCATGAACCGTTCTGAAGTGATGGACGATGACGTCACCCGGCATCACATCGAACGACACGACATCATAGTTGTCGATGGTTCCCTCAATATCCGGAAGATCTGTGCCTTGACTGCCGTCAAAGGCATCTTGGCAGAAGAACCAGTTCGGACGATAGATGTCACCCCACTGATGGGAACCACGGATATATTGGACGGCGCCGCGTTCTTGATCGACCGGATCGAAGGGGATCCACATGACGCATCCGTTCCAGCCCTCAAGCTTGAAATAGCCGTAGTCCTGGTGGAAGGCCGTCCTCTGCTCCGTATAGGGTTCTTTAATGAAGATCTGATCGTCGTAGTAGTTGACCTTCGTGGCGCCCATCAGGTGAGCGGCCAGTTCCGGCAGACTGCCGTCCAAGGCAAGGCGGCGGATGGCTGCGTCACGCATCCAGGTGCTGGTGTCGAGAAGAAACGATCCCTTACGATCCGAGTCGACCGCAATCGGATCCACGAGCGGCTTGGCGCCTTTGGCCCGCAGATGTTCCGCAATGGCACCGAGTGCGTACTGCTCACCAGTCTCCCCATCGAATGCACCCTCCTGTTGAGACGTCAGGCCGTCCACGAGAGCCGTGACGTTGTAGCCGGTGATGCTGGTGGAGACTTCCGAGGCCATACGATCCGCAGCCGCACGAAGATCTTCGATATCGGAAGCGGAAATGACGCCGCGCAGACAAACGACTCCGTCTTCCTGAAACTGTTTCCGGTCAGCTTCCTGAAGAAGGCCCGGTGGCGGTGCGTTTTCGCGAACCAGAGTCGGAATGACGGATTTTCCATTCAACGCGTTTGCTGGTGTCATAACTGTTACCCCTGTCAGTAGATATGGTTGCTATCCCGTAGAAGCGCGTTACGCCGCACGCGGAGTGGTGTCGCCGTTCGCATTGGCCTCAGAGAGGGCACACGCCGTCTTCCAATGGCCTTGCAGGTGACGCTTTTCGGGTTGGGAGGGGAGGGGAATCGTGAGCGCTGGAATAATTCCGCGAAGTGGTGCCGCGCTTTGCGCAAGGGCCACTTCGTTGATGTCGGAGATCGCTGCAGCGTAGCGCCCATCCGGAAACTCGATGGGCAAGCCGAGCGGTTTGGACGGCCACAGACGGATACCATACTCATAAGCGCCCATATGCCCGAGCCAGGTCATCTGGCGCACACCCAGTTTGAAACACAGGGCCGTGATTCCATAGCTCAGTTCCCGGCCGACACGGATGTAGTCCCGGCGTGATAGGTCGATCTCGTTACAGACGAGACGGGAGCACTCCATGATGTCTTCCCCCTGAGGGATGCCGCGAATGCTGCAGCACTCCGGAAAGACTTCAGAAAGAAGGTGCGGTTCAGTCGTCGGATTGAAACGGCAGGCGGCCTGAACCCGTCCGGTTTCGTCATTCACGTGGACAAGGTAGAACGTATCGGCCTTGTCGAACTGGTCGATGTCGAGCTTGGCGGCGTGATCCGCGTTAGGCAGGTTCCATCCCCATCTTTCAACAAAAACGCGGTATCTCAAGTTGAACATGTCATTCAGCGTAGGCTGAAAGAGTGCTTTGTTCTGTGCGCAAATTACTGTCAACATCTTGGGTCAACCCTCTCGGTTAGCAAAACGAAATGATACGAATGTGCTTGCCTGCCCGGGCAGTGACGCCCAATGCCATTAGTTCCTTTGGGTGCGGAACAAATAACACGGTTCGACTATGTTGTTGCCGTGACCCAGCTGCTACACGCCCGATCAGGCGTATTGCGGCTGTTTGACTGGTGATGGTGACGTAGTCGATTAGGGTTGAGTCGGACGAACGAACGAGCAATAGGCAATATGAAACCTATTGTCGGGATATCCGTATCGGTTGCTATACCCTAGATTGGGTGTATTGCGGGGATTTGGGGGGAGATCGTAGGCAGAAGAATTAATGTCAGGCCGGGAGGGCGCGATTTATTCATCGCATGGCGGTATTCACAACCATCCGGCCAATAGACTTGTATGTAAGCGGCCCAGCATACACAGTTGCACTGCTGCCATCATTTCGGGATGGGAAAAGTCCCCATACACCTCTTAGGGGATTATCATCCGGTGCCGGCAGGCCAGCGCGACGGCCTGGGTACGCGTTACCGCTCCGAGTTTTTTCATCGCGTTACGAATATAGCTGTGCACGGTATGTTGTGACAGCCCCATGATCTCGCCGATTTCCCAGTCGCTCTTTCCGGCGGCCACCCAATGCAGGCAGTCCCGTTCACGGGGTGCAAGGACGATGGGGGGCTCGGGATTGTTCATGACGAGCTGATCAAGGCGCGCGAAGGTGTACATGGCCGCCAAGTGAAGGGCGTCACGTTCTTCCCGTGACGCATCGATCTTCAGGCCGGCGATCGTGATGGCGCCGGGGAGGCGCCCCCGCTGGTGGAAGGGAATGGTGATGCCTTCACACAGACCGAATTCGCGTCCCTCATCCATGATCATCGCCCGCCGGCCACTTTGCTGGGGTCGAATGTCCTGCCACATGAAGGGGAAGACGTCCTGAACACTCTTGATCGCCACCGGGTCGTCGAGGACATAGACCTGTTCCACCCAACGGGCGGCCCATTCCTCAGGCCAGCAATCGACGACCACCGCTTGATTCTCGTCGATGCGACCGACCTTGGGATTCAGCATATGGGCGTCTGCAACCCCGACTTGGGGAGATAAAATATGGTGATCTGCAACGCCGACATGGGGGTTGACGAGATGGGCCGCCGCAAAGGCGTGAAAGCCGAACCGGCCAATAAGGGTGGAGAAATCCTCGACAATCGCCGTTACGCTTTCCGTATCGCGGAGATCATCGATATAACCGAACGCTTCCCGGATCCGCTCCATAGGTCTGCCATACGTGTTGAAATCGCCGGCGACCAACGCTCACAGTCCCGGAACCCAAAAATATCACCAATCGGCGGCACCGCCCATGCATATGCATTCGGACGGCGTGCTGTCCCCTTCTAAAAAGATGGGATGCGCCGCGAAAAAGACCAGCCTTTGCCAATGATTTGCCGGACCCGTTCCCTCACGGAATGTGACAATCGCTTGCAAAAGACAGGCAAAGACCTGAACCCTTCTCACACTTCATGAAATAGGGCCTTTCCGCCAGAGGCTCAAGCCCTCCGTTCTGGATGTACGCCTTTCGGACTATCGTTGCGCTGATCAGTGGCAGGTCGAGGCGCGGCTCCCGTCTCGTTAGATCGTTCTCACGTGCTGCCCTCAAAACGCGACCGACACGTTGATCACAATTTTAGCGACGTAAACTCGATCTCATCCACGACACCGGTCACTGGATAGCTCAGCATGTCCTGGAGGCCGCGCACGGCATCGTCCGTCTGAGGACCAAAGATGCCATCGGCGGACACATGACGGCCGACCGTCAGTCCTGACAGGGCAAGCTGCACCTGCCGCACATCCGCTCCCTGCATGAGGTGGCCGCTTATTGACAAGGGGCGGGAGCGCAAGACCGGGCCGTCATAGGTTCCCGGCGGCGTGGCACCAAGTGTCTCTTCGGTGATGATCTGGCCCCGTACTACAATCGGTAGGCGCAGGTCCCAGTTGCCCAGACGCACCAATTCGCTGAATGCCGCCATCCGAAAGGCGGATGCGCGCAAAGCGGGTTTTCGGTTTTGCGAAAGCCAGTCGAGGCGCGTTGCCACATAGGCGGCAAGCCAGGCCGGTTCGCCACACGCGTCGATCGGTTCGTAGGCCTTATTGGTTCGTCGACGTATCGTTTCCCAAGACCCTTGGACAAAGGCGTCATAGACCAGGGCGCGGCCGAGGGGGCTCGTGATTTGACGGCGCTCGGCCTCCGCGAGCGCAGGTTGCCACAGGGCGCGATCGTGGAGAGCATCCTGGAGATCGCGCATGACTGGATCATCGGCGGCCGTGCGCAGGAGATTGTGAAACAACAGATCCGTGATCAGGGCGGGATTGCGGTCCCTCAACGTGTTGACGAAAAGCTGAAAGGCCTTGGCATGGGCCGCGTCGCCTTTCTGGATATAGGCCTGAATGAGCTGTGTCAGACTGCCATCGGCGAGATTGGCGTCCGTTGCGCCATAGGTCAGATAGCCTTTGTCGCCGGTCAATGTCGCCACGGTGCCGTAAGGCGGCAGAATGCGTCCTTTCTCGAACACGGTGACCAGGGCCCGGGCCGTGGCGGTTTGCAGTGGGGTCATCGAGGGCGCATCTCCGGCTGGAAGCATGGGCGGTCATCGAACACGGGACATGAACCCCTTGGGCACCCGGCGCGAAAAGAATCCTTGAGCCAAGCCCCTGACTCAGCGAATGGTGAACCCGTGGTTGGGGCATTTTGTTAACGGCAGTCACGGAACCCTGAAGGAGCCCGTGCGGGGTCTGCCCCGCTTAAATTTCGCGGTATATCAGATGTCAAGGGATCAGAGTCGGACGCCGAAGGGGTAGGGAATTATGTTTGCGCGGATTTATCGACCGACAAAGACGGCCATGCAGTCCGGCCGGCGCAATACCAAGCGCTGGGTTCTGGAGTTCGAGCCCGAGGAGGCCCGCAGCCTGGATCCCCTGATGGGCTGGACCAGCTCCGGCGACACGCCTGGGCAGATCCGTCTCTACTTCGATACGAAGGAAGAAGCGGTGGCCTATGCCCAGCGTAACAAGATCCCCCATCAGGTTCTGCCCGACCACGACCGCGCGCCCAAGGAACAGGCCTACGCCGACAATTTCGCCTTTGACCGGGTGGAACCCTGGACCCACTAAGGGTTCTGGAGATCCCTTCTCAATGTTCTAACCCGCAAGGCCCAACCGCTCGAGCCGCGGTTTGTGGCGCTGCTTGTAAATGAAGCGGCACAAGGCGGCATAGAGCCAAGTGAGCGCGCCGGCATCGACGACAATCCGATCGGTCAGACGGGCCCCAACGCCGTGGGCCGTGATCGTCAATGTGTGGTCCCACCGTTTGACCGCGCCGCCATATTCGTGGCTGCGGACCCGATGGGCGTCCGGATCGACTTCGAGAACCTCCATGGTCCAAGGATAGCTCGGCAGAATGCCGAGGAGCGACACCCGAACCTTGATCACCTGACCTTCCTGGAGCGGCTCCGTCGGCAGGCCCTCGAAGCGGGCAATTCTCTCCATTGATTTGGCGAAACTGTCCCAGTCGGTTGACGCCTGCCACAGGGCTTCCGGCGAAACCGGGTAGTCGTGCACGATTTCAACCGTTCTGGCGCCCATGGCTCCGGCTTCTCTCCAAGGCCCGGTCTCGCCTTTGGGTTTCAGCGATCGCGGTGGGTGGTGCCGTCGCCGAGCGTGATGAACAGCGCCTGGCCTGGATCCACAATATCCGCCGTATGCCAGACGCCTTTGGGCACAATCGCGAACTGCCCGGCCTTAAGGGTCTGTGCGTGGGCCCCGTCATCCCGTTCGAGGATGAGGGACAGGCAGCCCGAAAGCACGAAGATCTACTCATCCCCCTGGGGGTGCATCTCCCAGCTTGTCCAATCCGCATCGATGTCCATGAGACTGATGAGCCGTCCGGGCGGCAAGTGGTGGATGCCGTCGGTCCAGAAGCTGGCGTCGACGGGGATGGACCGAATGCCGCCGTCGTCGAGCAGATGCGCGAAGGTCTGGCTCAACTGGTACGCCTGAGGATCAACGTGGCTATTTCCCATGGGATTTCATTCTCTGACGTGAAGCCGCGGTTCGAGTCTTGTCGTTCGATTTCACCGTTGTTCCTCACCCACCCGATCATCATGGACGGATATTCAGGTGAGAGTGAAGAGTTCAGTCCGTCAGAGAGCGAAACAGCTTGTCATTTCGAGAAAAGATGTTTGCGACCTGTCCTAATCCAGCGTAATCATTAAGATGTTAGCTGCGAATACCAGAATACAACTTACTCAGAATTCAGGTTGTAGGAATTTGCGAATGCGAGATATTTTTGAATTCTTGAAACAATTGCGTGATGATGCCAGCGGCAACATCCTGGAATACTCTGTAATTATTGGATTAATTCTCGCCACCATGATTTTGGCCCTTACCTCGATGGGCATTACGGTCTTTGACGAGTTTACGTTTCTGGCCGGCCTCCTTGGCCCCTAGGCCGTTTTCAGTCGGTCATGGGCCACGACGAACTGGGCGCGGGCTCGATCCACATAGGCCCGGGCTTCTTCGACATAACCGTCTGCGGAAGCCGCCCAGATCCGGTTGAGATAGCGTTCACCCGTTGCGAAGGCGCTCATGACATCCGCATAAACCTGGAGCCCGAACAGGGGTTTCATGCTTTCTCGGGCCTCGACAAAACGGATCAGGTCGCCCCGCAGTCTGTCGTCGATTTCCATGCGGAATGCATCGACGTCAAGGGTGTCCTTGCGGGTTTCGAGATCATCCAGAACACGGATGATGCCTTCAAGGCTTGAGCTCAAGGTCGCGCGATTGCCCTGGAGCACGGTATCGGCCTCCGCCGCGGCGCGTGAGGCGCGCTTGAACACGAAGACCCCGATCACCCCAAGTGCCATGGCAGCCCCGAACAGGAGCCAATTCACCGTAGTCGGATCAAGGGAGGTGACAAAGGTTGCCCCGAGAAAGCCGGCTGCGATCAATGCATATCCCAGATAGGTCATGGCACTCTCTCCCCTTATCCTGCGGTGAGAACAAAATGGATGGCAAAGCCCACGCCAACGAGCGCTTCGCCAACGATGAAGCCGGCGGCAATGGGGATGCCCACATCTTCCGCCCAGGTCTTGCCCGCCACCCGCTCACTCACGACGCGGGCGAGCGTGCCGACGGCATAGGTCAGCACGATGTTGAATGGCAGATAGAAGCCCAGGGCGACGGTGATGCCGAGGCCTCCCTGGACCGTCGTCAACAGGGCACCCATGAACGCGCCGGCCAGATATTTCTCAAGCGGAACGTCCCCACCCAGAATACCGTCTATGGTCGCCGCCAGTGCCTGTCCCTGGGGCGCGGGCAGCTGTTCGCTGCCCAGACCGTAGGATTCATGCAAGACGAAGATCAGCCCAATGATGACCAGCGGGCCGAGCCAGGCCCCGGAAAACTGGGCCCATTGCTGGCGCCGGGGCGTGGCGCCGACCAGATATCCGGTCTTGAGATCGAGCATCAGATCCGTGGCCTGGGACATGGCCACCGCCGTCGCAGCGCCGACGGTGATCGCTGCGACAATCGCGTTTGAGCGCTCCATGTCGCCTACCAGGAAGATCAGGATCGTGACGCCGATCAGGGTCATCCCCGAAAGCGGGGACCAGTTGGTCCGGCCGATGGCTTCGGACAGGATGATGCCCGCCATCCAGATCCACAACGTGCCCAGAACGGCCATGAGGATCCCGCGACCGATGCCGACATTCTCCACCGCATTCACGGCGATGAAGGAGAGCAGCACGGCGGCCCCGGCGATCGCCCCATAGAGAAGGCCGATCGGCATTTCGTCCTTGGCACCGCTGGCGTCCGTGATGGCCGATTCCTGCATGGCCCGGATGGCCGAGCGGATCAGGGGCAGCGCCAATATAACGCCCATCACGGCGCCGCCGATCAACATGCCGATGCCGACAGGCCGGAACAGCAGGTTACGCAACTGATTGGGATTCGTGATGGCCGCCTGGGTTTCCGGGTCGATCGGCAGGGTTCCGGTCGCGGCAAGCATCGGCGCCACGAACCAATAAACGACGAAACCACCGATGATGAAGGCGACACCACCACGCCCGGCAATGAAACCCACGCCGACGGTCAGCAGGGACAGATACCAGACGCCGTTCATGTATTCCGGCATGCCGATCTCGGCGCCCATGTTCCAATTGCTCTCGCCTTCGATCTGGCTCAAGCCATGGAGCACGCCGGAAAAGACGCCCGCGCCGACCAGCAACAGTGCTTTTTGCACGCCTGCGCCCGGCGAACGCAGGATTGTCGCGACGGCCACGCCCCCCGGATAGGTGAGGCGTTCGAAATCGATCATCTGCTTGCGCAAGGGGATGATGAAGGCGATGCCCAGGAACGCACCGGCCACGCAGCCGAATGTGACGAGATACGGGTTGAGCTGATCGCCGTAGCCCAGAATGAAGATGGCGGGGATCGAGAACATCATGCCGGACGAGGCGGCATTCACGGAGCTGGCGGCCGTCTGGGCAATGTTGTTTTCGATGATGGAGCGCCGGCCGAAAATGCCGCGCAGGATCCCGAAGCCCAGAATGGCCGCGAGTTCCGAGCCTTCGATGGAAAAGCCCAGGATCAAGGCCGCATAGCCGATGGAAATCGCGATGACCGCCCCGAGTATCCAGCCTGTCAGGATCCCCTGCCAGGTGAGTTCGGGATAGGGTCCGTGATTGACTTGCCCCGTCACTGGCGCCCCCATGCTTGGGTTGAGAACTCAAAACCAAAGTCTAGACCGGCGAAGGGGCTTGCGCCAAATGCGCATCTGCGTGGTGCTGACAGATCGGCGGCATTGGACGCGAACGGACCCTCGAAGGAACGAGGGGCGCCTCAAGGGTCCGGGATGCCGATGCGTCTCATGGATGGGAAGCGTCGATGGGTTGGATGTCTCACGGCCTGAGTTTTCCGCTGAGCTGTCCGTTTGGCAACTGGATCGGGGCCGGAAGAAACAGTCGTATTATGGCGGCGTCTGCCGAAACGGGCGTCTACGGATCGATGTCCATCCCGTTTCGGCAGTGCGGCGCGTCAGTGGTGATGATGGTCCTTGTCCTTCGCTTTCTCGCGCAAGGGTTTGACCGGCACCTCAAGCGTCACGGGGCCCGCCGTTTCGAAATCGAGGGTGAGGGCAAAGCTGTCCCCGGCCTCAAACGGGGCCTGCAGATCAAGCAGCATGACATGGAGGCCGCCGGGCTTGAGAGCGACGGTCTCACCGGCCGGGATCGCGATGCCGCCGCTGATCGGACGCATGCGCATGACATCGCCGTCTTCGATCACCTCATGCAGTTCTACCGCGCCGGCGGCGTCGGAGGTTGCCATGTTGAGACGGTCATCGGCGCTTCCCGTATTGACGATCTTGAAATAGGCGGCGCTGTTCGCCGCGCGGCCCAGGCGGGGTCTCGCCCAGGATCCATGGATTTCAAGGTCGCCGACCTTGACCGGTTCTTTGACATGGTCATGGGCCCCGGCCGGGGCGAGACACAGAACAGCGGCAAGAAGAACAAAAAGACTGCGAAGGGTCATGATGGAGTTTCCTGGCTGGTGGTGGAGATGGTGCGGCGGGCCAGAGCTTTTTGGATCGTTTGGGCCATGTCCGCTGGATCCGTGAGATGGCTGAAATGCCTGACGTAACGCCCCTGCGGATCCATCAAATAGATGATGCTCGTGTGATCAATGACATACTCGCTCAGTCCCGGGTCATCAACTTTGGCATAGGTCACGCTGTAGGCACGGGCGGCCTTGGCGATTTCCTCAGCCGTACCCGTGAGGCCCAGAAGGCGCGGGTGAAAGGCGCGGACATAGTCGGCCAGCGCCTCCGGTGTGTCGCGTTCCGGGTCGACGGTGATGAAGAGGGGCTGGATCTCGTCGGCCGCGTCGCCAAGAAGATCAAGGGTTGCCGACATTTTGAGAAGCGCCGTCGGGCAAATATCAGGACAATAGGTGAAACCGAAATAGATCAGCAGATAGCGGTCGGGCCAGCTCCGGTTGGTGATGCGGTCGCCGTGATGATCGACAAGGCTGAAGGGTCCGCCAATGGTCGTGGGCCCCGCATTGTCCAACAACGGCCCCTGGGGGCGAAAGAGAAGGACGAGGCCGATCACGCCAACAAGGGCAAGAACGCTGGCCAGAACGGCGCGACGGATGGAGGACATGGGTCTGGTTTCACGTTGATTAAATTATGCTCAAACGATAGCCGCAGGACGGCAGTCGGCTTACTAATAATTTGTCAAGGTCGAGCGCGCCGGCGTCCGCCACCCCTTCGAGAGGACGCCCCATCTGTCTTGTGAGGAGCCCATGTCGTTCAAGTTGGTTTTCATGCCGCTGTTCATATTTATGAGCTATGTGGCCTATGTCATGCCGCCCCCGATCTGCATCGTGCCCGGGCCGTGGGGCTTTTTGTCGAGCATGTGGCTCATGTATTTCCTCATGGCCCTTGCCCATAGCGGCTCCTGGGTCACGCTTTTCGCCGATGCGTGGCGGGAATGGCGGATGGGAACCCAGGGCCCGTCCGCGAAGGGAGCCGATCCGAAAGGAACAGGATGATGGCGCAGGTTTTGGACCAGGGTGCAGTGTCCCCCTCGGTCGGGGAGACGGCGATCGATTGCCTGGCCGCAGCGCGCGGAACGGAAAGTGAAGCCGCAGCTTGTTGCGCAACGGCCGTCCAGGCGCATCCGGCGGCGCTTCGGAACCATTGGTCCCGCTTTCTCTCGGTCTACCAGCCCATCTTCGTCATTTTCGGTGTGGCCCTGGCGGGGGGGATCGTCCTGACGCTTGGTGCTTCCCAAGGCTTTTCCTGGGCGCGCCTGATGCAAGGCACGATGGGGTTTTTCCTCTTGCCGCTTGCGCTCCTGAAGCTTCTGGATCTGACGGGCTTTGTCAGCGCCTTTGCGCGCTATGATCCGGTGACCAAGCTTTTCCGGCCCTATGGCTATCTCTATCCGTTTCTGGAATTGGGCCTGGCGCTCGCCTTTATCGCGGGCTTTTGGCCCATGGCGGTCTACGGCGCGACACTGGTCATCATGGGCATCGGTGCCATCGGTATCGTCCGTGTCCTGGCCCGGGGCGAGAAGCTGCGCTGCGCTTGTGTGGGTACAAAGATCGATGTGCCCCTTGGCCCGGTGAGCATTGCGGAAAATCTGGGTATGGCCATGATGTCCGTGGTCATGCTCGTGCTGGGCTGATTGGATCCGTCACCATCGCGTGGCGCCCTTGCCGGTCGCGGCTCCCTGGAATCAGAGACGAAACCGCGCGCGGGAACCCGTGCGGGTTTACGCCGTGATGTCGCGCGCTATTATCCGCGCGCGGGGTCATCAAGGCGTCACCATACAGGGCAGGGGAACATCATGCGGGTTTTGGCCTCCATCGGGCTTTTCGCGTTCGCTTTCGTCGCGTCCGGATTGTTCTTTTATTTCGGTGTCTTGGACTTTGCGCTGTGGCTGAAGGGTCAGGGGGGCGACCGGTACGAGATCTTCAAGGAGGTCGGTGAGCAGTTCGCCCTGCTTTTTGCGCTCGTGTCGCTGATCGCCTGGTTCCTCAGCGAGGTGACGCGTTATTTCCTCGCGCGTGGCCAGCGGCGCAAGACCGCCCGCTATTGGGTGCTTTACAACGCGGTCAACCGGGTGAGCCAGGACCTGACCGTGCATCTCTATATCTCGGGCATCGTCCATGGCAGCCTCTATAACCGGGTGGCGGCCCATGTCACGGACCAGGCCGAGCAGAACGGCCATTTGAGCCATGTGCCCACGGGCAGCATCCCCGTTGATCTCCATGCGGATTTCAATGATCTGAGAACCCAGGCCCGCTATTTCCTGCAGGGCTTCGAGCAGACCTGGAACAATGACGATGTCCTGAGCGAGGCGATTGCCTTCGACTTTTCTCTCCTGACGCCCAATGAGAAAAGTCAGACATTGGAGTATTTTGAGGAATACAATTCCCTTCAGGATACGGTGAAGTTCATCCTGCCCTTTCTTCAGCCCACGATCCGTCATGTTCCGGTGGAGGATGCGAGCGCCCCTCCGTCCCCGGAGCTGATCGAGAACTACAGTGTCACCATGTTTCTCGATTTGAAGAAAATCCATGCCAGTCTGGAAGACCGTATCGTTGATGCTCTCAATCTGATGGATCTGCTCATCACCGAGGGCACGACCTTTCCCCTGGACCGGAAAACCTCCTTTCCCGGCATCGGGGAGCGCATCCCCAAGCTCGTCACGAGGGCGGCGCAACAGGGGATCGGTGTCGACACCAGGCTCGCCGATCGGTATCGCTGAAGCTCCCATGGAACGGGCTGGCCGGACCTATGCCGCTTGTCTGTCGGCCCGGAGCACATAGACCGGTGTGTCACCGATGCCCTTCAAGGTGACCTCGCCCAGAGGATCCATGTCGAAATCATTGTGCAAACGCCAATAGGCGGCCTCGCTGATCCGGATCTCGCCATTCTCGGCGGAGGCTTCGAGGCGCGAGGCGAGATTGACGGCGGCGCCCCAGACATCGAAGACGAGCCGCGATTTTCCGAGGATGCCGGCAATGACCGGACCGTTATGGATGCCGATGCGGATATCGAGGGGGTAGCCGAGGGAGGCGGCGCGTTCCTCCACGATGCGTTTGGCCTCAAGCGCGAAACGGGCACAGCGGGCAGCATCGTCGGTCTCCGTGGCCTGAGTGATCCCTGCGGCGGCCATATAGCCGTCCCCAATGGTCTTGATCTTCTCGATGCCGTTGCGCTCCACGGCTTCATCCAGGGCACGGAAAATCTCGTCCAGGGTTTCGATCACATGGGCCGCGCCGAAACGCCGGGTCAGATCCGTGAAACCGACCAGGTCCACGAACACGATCGTGGCCTCGGCGCAGGCATCGGCGATGCGTTCCTCCCCATGGCGCAGCCGTGCGGCGATCGCGGGTGGCAGGATCGTGTCGAGGAGGGAATCCGCTTCCAGCCTCAGATGGTCGATCTGGTTGATCTGATTTCGGATCGCCGTGCGCATGCGGACCAGGGCGTCCATCAGCATGGTCAGTTCCGTTCGCCCCTGGATCATGACCTCCCCGTCCAGGTCGCCGGTGGCGACACGGGAGGAAAACTCCGAGGCTGTCCTCAGCCGGCTTACGATCCGTGCCCCGAAATAGACCGACAGGAGGGCGACGACCAGGACCGCAAGGCCGATCGACGCGATGGTGACGCCCGCGCTCCATCCCGCGACTTCGGCCATGTCCTGACGAATGCGAAAGCCCTCGGCGGCCAAGTCCTGGACAAACAGCTCCAGGAGCGCGGACAGGGAGTCCAGCTGCGCCACCAGTTCCGCCAGGCGGGCCCCGTCTCCCTTGGCGTCCCCGGACATGATCTTGGGCGTGATGCTCTCCATGCCCTCGATAAGGGCACGGTAGCGGGGCAGCAGGCGCGGCGCCAGATCGCTTGCCCCCGCCACTTCGAGATTGGCACGAGCCTCGCCCAGGAAATAGGCCAGGGCATCGTCGGCGGATTGTCCGTAGGCGGCCTGGGCAAAGGCATCGAGCTCCGCGTCGTCGCCGGTCGCTTCACGCAGGTGAACGAGGCTGTGCAGCCGGGACCAGTCGGTCTGGGCGGCCCGCGCGTAGCTGACGGACTGAAACACCGTGTCGTAGAAGTAGAAGCCGCGCTCGGCCGTGCGCCGTTGGGCCTCATATCCGATCCAGCCCGCGATGCCCATGGTCATGACGACGGCAAGGCCGACGACGAAAAGCCGCGTCCGGATCGACAGGCGATCCTTGAACAGGAGGGCATGGGTCGGGATCGGATCGGTCATCAGAATATGAACCTGTATTCCGCCTGCAAAAGCGTTTCGCGTTGGTTCTGTCCGGCGGGGCCCAGGGCGTCCCGGTCCGACCGGATATGGACGACTTCGCCGATGAACTGGTGGTGGCGCCCCAGCAGCCCGGATGCGGCGACCGTCACGGCCGCCCCTTGCTCATCGAGGGGAACCGCCGGCTGGACCCGCAGATCGTCCTGGTCGAAATATTCACCCCGCGCCGCAAGCCGGACAGGGCCGAAGTCGCGGGCAAGGAGCATGGCGGCGGTCGTGAAGTCCGTGCCGGCGCCTGTCGCATTTTCCGTTGTGCCGGTCATGAAGGAGGGCAGGAGGGTCAGGGACCCCGGCAGCACGGTTTCGCCGGAAGCGGCGAAAAACCGGGTATCCCACAGACCGGCCCCCGGGCGACTCGCGGCGAGATCGGCGTTGTTGTCCCAATAGAGCATCGAGACGGCGCCGATTCCATGGACCTGCACATCGAGACCCACCTGATAGCCCGGCCGATTGTCCAGCTCCTGGAACGGAACGATTTCCAGGGGCACGCCGGGATTGGCCGGGTCAAAGGTCAGGACACGGCCGTTGAGCGGTGTCTTTATGTCGTTGAGGGCAAAGCCCCCGAAAGCGAGCGCTTCGCCGGAAACGTCATTGGCGAAAAAGAAACCGGCATCGACGCCCACGGAAAAACCGTCCCCGCCATAGCTCGAAAAGGCGCGCGCACCCACGGGGCGGACCTCCTCGCCAAGCCAGGAAAACCCCGCGCTGTTGGTCAGCGTATAGGTGCTGGTCCAGCCCACCCCCCGGTTCTCCTTCGAAACCCCGGGAAAATAGGCTCCTCCCTTGAAGCCTGCCCGGACGCGATCGTTCACGGCCCGCTCATACTGGACAAAACCGCGCACGATATCTGCCGCCTGGTCGTCCTCCGGCTGATACTGGGCATGGACGAAGATGCTGAGCCCGTCGGTGGCGCGCAGCGTTGCCTCCACGGCCACTTCGCTGGGTTCCGCGAACACGTCCCGGTCACCGTCAGGCTGCGCGCCGAAACGCAGCCGAGACGCTCCACCGTCCTCGCGTGCCGGCACCCGGCTTGACAGCGCGGTCCGAAACCCGGCGAGGCCCGCAAAGTCCAGCTCCACGGCGCGCGCCGTCTGCGCTGCCAAACCCATCGAGACAGCCAATGCGAGACCGAATATGGTGGCTCTTTGTCTTGCGTGCGTCATGCCCGATGCTGCCTTGGATGCCCTTGATTTGATCGGGATGATAGCGAAAGTGAAAACCGGGCACTACACAGGGTCCGGTCAGCGCACGAGGGCACCATGAAGGCATTGATTATACTGGGAAGTCTGGTGATCGCCGCCCTGTTGGCGCCGGTGGCCGACGGGCGCCATCTGATTTCCCAGAAAAACCGCCGGTTCGATCCTGGGCAGATCACCATACGGCCGGGGGACGTGGTCGTGTTCCAAAACGACGATCTGACGGAACATCACATCTTCGCCCGGAAAGGACCGTCGAAATTCGAAAGCCGGCTGCTGGCGCGCGGCGCGTCCTATGAGGTGACGTTCGAGGAGGCCGGGAAATGGCGGGTCGGTTGCCGCATCCATCCGCGCATGCGCCTCGACGTGACGGCACGGGCGGAGCCGGAATGAGCGGCCTCAACTCTCGCTTTCGTCGAGCTGGGGCTGAAGTTCCTCGCCTGCGGCCAGCCGGGTCACGGCATCGATCAGAACATCCGTGTCCTGCGCGCCGACAAGGCCGTATCGACCGTTGAGGATGAAGGTCGGCACGCCGGTGACGCCCAGCCGATAGGCGAGGCCCACGTCCCGCATCACCCGATCCTTGTCCGTGCCCTTGTCGAAAAGATCCGTGACAAGACCGACATCCATGCCCGCTTCCTGGGCGATCTGCAGGATGACCGACCTTTCGCTGATGTCCGCGCCCTCAAGGAAATAGAGCTGAAACAGGCGATCCACGACGAAGGGTTGGACGCCGGGGGACAGGGCCCAAAGGATTAATCGGTGGGCATCCACCGTATTGGGGGTCCGTGTGATCTTGTCGAACTCGAAGCGGATGCCTTCGGCGAGGCCGTATTCCTTCAAGGCCATGGAACCGCGGCGGGCTGCTTCGGGATCGGAAAATTTCTGTGCGATATATTCCGCTCGGTCCATGCCCTCGGGCGGAATGCTGGGATCAAGCAGAAACGGACGATATTGGACCGCGACCGACCCCTCCGGCAATGCTTCGAGAGCGGCGTCAAGTCGTCTCTTGCCCAGGAAACACCAGGGACAAATGACATCCGACACGACATCGACCCGCACGGGCGTATGGTCTGTTTCAGCGGTCATGAAGCAACCCTAGCCGCTCAATAGGCGATGGGAAAGCGCAGAGTTCCATCGTGGTCGTTTAAGGTCCCGTCGCCATGGGGCGCGGATTTGCGTTCTCGCCTCATGGGCCGGGAACAAGGCTGGCCCCGGATAGGACCGCCAATCGGGCCCGCGCTTCGCTCAAAAGGCCGGTTGCGTTCATGCCGAGGGGCGGGCTGACGACCGTATGGCGGGCCATGATCACGACGCCGTCACCGCCGGTCCCGCTTTCAGAAGCCGAGGCGCCGAAGCGGGCCGCGGCCAGGGCGCCACCCACCCGTTGACCCACGACCTGCGCCGCATCTCCCCCCGTATCCGGGAGAACAAGGGCCAATTCCCGAGGGCCGATTCGGGCTCGAAAATCCTGGGCACGGGCCATGGCCCCGATCAGGGATGCCGCTTCCGCAAAGGCATGATCCGGCGTCGGGATCGCCACATCATCCGCCCCGCGCGCCCGCGACAGATCAAGGAGCGCAAAGCTCCAGGCTCGCCTGGTGGCGTGGGCCTCGCTGACCATGCGTTCGAGTTGGGCGGTGCATAGGTCACCGCCGGCAAGGCCCGTTTCGGTATCGCGCAGGGCGACGGGCGGACAGGCCTCCAGGGCGGATTTCAAAAGGCGGCGCAGGGTGTTCTCCATGAGGAGGGCCCTGATGCGCAAGGCGAAGACCGAATCATCGAGGGTCTGGGGTAGTACATCCGTGGCCCCTGCCTTTACGGCCTTGGCCACAGGATCGGAGGGCGTGCCGTCCACAATCAGGATGACCGGCGTTGCGGACAGGCGCGGATTGCGTCGTACCGCTGAAATGACGGGCAAAAAGGCATCAAGCTGCTTCGCGGCCGTCAGGACCAGCACGTCGAAGCGATGCCGCGCGAGATAGTCGACCGCCGTCACCGGGGTGAAGGCGCCGACCACCGTCGTATGCCTATCGGCACACAGGGCTTCGATGCGCGCATAGGCGGGACCCGCCTCTCCGGCGACGAGGATCGTCCGGTCCTCGCCCTCGAGAAGCCGCGATGCGGGGCCGGCATCCGCAGGCGCCATGTTGAAAGCGGACAAGACCGCGTGCCGTCGCGTCCATTCATCGATCATGGTCCGTAAGCGGAGCATGGCGGACAGCCGCTGCTTCAGGTGCCGCGCCAAGATGGTTTGGGCAGAGGGTTCTTCTTCCTGGGACAGATGATCTGCGCAATCATTGGCGGGAACGGGAGCGCCTGTGGTCTGCCGTCGAGCCCCGGCAAGGTCGAGGAGGGCTGCGTCAAGGAGCGTCAGGGGCATGGGCCCGCCGTCCTGCGCACCGGACAGGAGGCGCTCGATGGCGGCCGGATCCCAGGGCGGTTCGATCAGCATACAATCCTGCCCCGCCGTCCGGCCCGCCTGAAACAGCCGGTCCGGCGGCACGATGGTCCTGTCATGGGCGGGCTCGCGGAGGTGGTCCATCCAGGGCGCCGCCTGGTCCGGCTCCTGTCTCACGACCAGGACACGGCCTCGGCAACTCAGATCTTGCGGGTCCGGGGAAGGCGTGCTCATGGGGCGAGAGGTCTCCTGAAGGGTCGGCTGGGACATAATGTATCTCACCTACCGCACGTCCATGCGCAAATGTCGGCGCCACAAGGATCACGCGGCGCGATCATGACGATGTTAGTTCCGCCGAGTCGCAGCCCCTCGCCAAGTCTCGTCCACCGCGCGATGATGACCGGATCTTGCATATGGGGAGTCAGGAGGAAGGCGCCATGAACGAAGCCCAATTGTCCAAGCCACAGTGTGGCGCGGTTGATCTCACCGGACAAACCGCCCTTGTGACGGGTGCGACAAGTGGCCTCGGCGCACGTTTTGCGCGGGTGCTGGCCGCCGCCGGGGCCCGCGTCGCGATTACCGGGCGCCGGATCGAACGTCTTGCGACCCTTGAGGCCGAGATCAACGGCCAAGGGGGACAGGCCCTGGCTGTCGCCCTCGACGTAACGGACCCTGATAGTGTCATGGCAGGGGTTGAGGAAACGGAAACACGTCTTGGAGCGATCAATATCCTGGTCAACAATGCGGGCATGAACGTCGAAGGTCCCGTGGTTGATATGGCATTGGAGGACTTCGACCGCGTTATGGGCACCAATCTGAGGGGGCCCTTCTTTCTCGCCCAGCAAGTCGGCAAGCGGATGATCGCCGGGGGACAGGGCGGGCGGATCGTCAATATCGCGTCGATCGGCGCCTTCAATGTGCTGCCGGGACTCTCTGCCTACTGTATATCAAAAGCCGCCATCGCCATGATGACCCGGTGCCTGGCCCGGGAATGGGCCCGCCATGAGATCAATGTCAACGCCATCTGCCCCGGCTATATTCGTACTGAGATCAATGCCGACTGGTTTGAAACTGAAGGCGGGCAAAAACAGATCAAGGGCTTTCCCCGCCGCCGTCTCGGTGTGGAAGAGGATCTCGACGGCACGCTCCTGCTTCTGGTGGCGCCTCAGTCGCGCTTCATCAACGGCGCGCTCATGACCATTGATGACGGACAGTCTCTTGCCTGAACGGCATGGGCCCTTGCCTGAACGGAACGACCTCTGCCTGAACGGAACGGGGAGTGAAATACCCTGGGCAGCGTCTTGGGAATGCTGCCCAGGGCGGAAAGTCAGGGATCAGTCCTTGGGCGTTCCGTCCGGGGCATAGGCGTTCTCGCCATAGAGCAGCACCGCGCCGAAGGCCCCGGTTCCCGCGATCAGCAGCAGGAGGGAAATCAGTCCGCCAATGATCGGCAGGATGGAGAGGATCGCGATCCCGATGAGGACAAGCACAAGGCCCAGGGCCATCTGCCCCTTGGTCGCTTGTTCGTTCTGACGGCTGAAGGCCGCGCGGGAGATGGCAAGGCCCGCAAAGACATAGCCGAAAACGAGCAGGAACGGATAGGCCAGAAACACCATCAGGCCAATCGGAATGCCGATGATGGTCATGATCAGGAGAACACCGACAATCGGCACCAGGATCAGGAAGCCGAAACCATACAGCAGGCTGCTGCCCGGTCTCTCCTGCAACATGGTGGCGACCCGGTTCGTCAGATTGGGCAGCCCGAAGATCAGCACGAGGCCCACGAGCAGGGCCCAGGCCACGGTGATGCCGGCAAGCGCCGGGGAGCGCCCGCCATCAAAATCGAGCATGATGGGCATGGCCCGAAAACCCAAGGCACGTTCTTCCTTGTAGGAATAGGTGCCCTCGATCGTGACGCCCTCGGGAATGTCGGGCTCATCGGGGGCGTAAATGGTCAGATCGCCGCCGAAATAGGCGCTGCGGGCGATATCGACCTCCTCGCCGCGGATTTCCGTGTCCCCTTCGATCCGTGCATTGATGGTCACCTCACCGGCGGCAAGGCTGGCTTCCCCTTTGACGACACCGCGCAGCTCAATGTCGCCGGCGGCGATGTCCAGGTCGTCCTCGACGCGGGTTTCGGGTTCAATCGTCACGCTGCCGCCGGCCACGCTCAGTTCCTTGCCGATCGTCGCGGAAACACGGACCCGTCCGGCGACGAGGCGCGCCTCGCCTCCGACCGAGCCGGTCAAAAGGATGTTGCCGCCGACGGCATTGACGTTCTCCTTGACCGGTCCATCGATGGTGATCGAGCCGCCGATCACATTGACCTCATCGATCGGGCCTTCGACATCGATCTGCCCGCCCATGCGCGTGTCGGCGTGAACGGGCGGGGTCAGAAGCGTAAAGACGAGGATCAGAGGCAGGAGCAGGGCCAGTCCCGCGGCAGGAGAGGCCCTTTGTGTTGTCAGTCGTCCGTATGCCATGGTCGTTCCCCCAGTGTTATCGGAACATCCGTGCGATGAGACAGTATGCCCGATCCAACGGAATCTGAGGAACAAAAGACGGCGGGGCATTTGACAAGGGTTAACCATGGGCGTTGGCGGCGGCCAGGTTTTGAAGGGGCGGTGGCTCCTCCGATTTGTTCCGTATCAATACATAAGGGGCCCGGACATAAGGATACCACGGACGGGAACCTGCCGGACCCGGACCCTGGACCAAGCGTCAAGGGGTACATTTGGGAAGGGGCCGGGTGCGTATTCAAACCATTGACAAAAGCGGCGGTGGAACGGGATCCTGACGCAAACGGCGAGGGCAGCGCGTGGCACTCTCCGGACGCACAAACATGAAGGTGAGGAGAAGGTCATGGCGGGTCCCTTGACGGGTGTGAAGGTGCTGGAATTCGCAGGCATTGGGCCCGGCCCTTTCTGCGCCATGTTGCTGTCGGATCTGGGCGCGGAAGTGGTGCGGATCGACCGGAAAGGCGCCCGGGGCGGCTCCAAATTCGACGTGACCTCCAGGGGCCGGCGGTCCGTCGCCATCGACCTCAAACATCCGCAAGGCGTCGAGACGGTCCTCAAACTCATCGGGCAGGCGGACGCTCTGCTTGAAGGGTTCCGGCCCGGCGTGATGGAGCGTCTGGGCCTGGGTCCCGATGTCTGCCTTGCCCGTAATCCGCGCCTTGTCTATGGCCGCATGACCGGCTGGGGCCAGCACGGGCCGCTTGCCCAGGCGGCGGGCCATGACATCAATTACATCGCGCTCACCGGAGCGCTTCACGCCATGGGCCGGGCCGGAGAGCCGCCCGCGCCGCCCCTCAATCTCGTGGGTGATTTCGGCGGTGGCGCGCTCTACCTGGCGTTCGGCATGGTGGCGGGCCTGTTTGAAGCGGAACGCTCCGGCCAAGGACAGGTGATCGACGCGGCCATGACCGATGGCGCGGCCTCGCTGATGGCCATGTTCTATGGCATGCGGGCCGCCGGTCTGTGGACGGATGAGCGCGATGCCAATCTGCTCGACGGCGGCGCCCATTTCTATGACACCTATGAATGCTCCTGCGGACGCTATGTGGCGGTGGGCTCCATCGAGCCCCAGTTCTATGCCCTGCTTCTGGAGAAGGCCGGAATCACGGATCCGGATTTCGAGCATCAGATGGACAAGGGGCATTGGCCGGGTTTGAGTGAAAAACTGACCGCGCTGTTCAAGACCAAGAGCCGGGATGAGTGGTGTGTGCTGATGGAAGCGACCGACATCTGTTTTGCCCCGGTCCTGACGCTCGAAGAAGCGCCCGCCCATCCCCATAACGCGGCGCGCCAGACCTTCATTGAAGTGGATGGCGTGGTTCAGCCCAACGCGGCGCCCCGGTTCAGCCGGACGAAAGAGGCGGTGCAAGGACCGGCGCCGGCCGTCGGTGAACATACGGAAAGCGCGCTCATTGATTGGGGCATTGATGCCACCGCCGTGGCGGGTTTGCGCGCCGACGGCGTGATTTAAGGGGATCCCCGCCATGCCGCTCGCCGCCCTTCCCGGAACCAAAGGCCGCCGGCGCCTCTATCTGATGCGCCATGGCCATGTGGACTATTTCTCGGCCCCGCGCCGGATCGGGGGGGCGGACGCCGTACCGTTGACCGCCCGGGGGCGGGAAGAGGCCGAGGCCACGGGCCAGGCCCTGTCCCATGTGACCTTCGACCGGGCCATCTGCTCCGGTCTGCCCCGTGCGCGCGAGACGGCGGAGATCGTGCTGTCGTGCCAGGCGGGGCCTTCCCCGGCGCTCGAGGACGATGTGAGCATTCGCGAGATCAAGGGCGGCGGCGCCCGGCTGCGCGCCCAGATCTTCAATCTCAACGAACTGACCAAGATGATCTATGAGGCCTTCGCCCAGGCCGATCAGCCGGGGGCGGCCATGGGGTCCGATGGGGAACCGTTCGTGGACGCCTATGCGCGGGTCTCGGAATGGCTCGAAGGATTTCTGGTGGAGCCGTCCTGGACCACGGCACTCGCCGTTGCCCATGAGGGCGTCAACCGCCTGGTGCTGGGCTGGGCCACGGGGGCCGGCCTTTCGGCGATCGCGCCCTTCGAGCAGGACACGGCCTGTGTGAATGTGATCGATGTGGATGTCGTGCCCGGAGCCGGTCCCGATGACCCGCCGATCATCTCCAGACGGATCATCAAGGCCGTCAATCTGACGCCTTACAACTACGTCAAGCACGGCATGAATCTGACCAGCCTGGAGGCGATCTTTTCCCGCTAGTGGTTTTGCGGGTCGGCGTCAGTAGGCGTTGCGCTGTCCCAGGACCTTCAGGGCGGTCATGAACAGGATGCGGATATCGAGCCACAGGGACCAGTGCTCGATATACCAGAGGTCATGGGCGATCCGGCCATCGAGCTTTTCCATCGTGTCCGTTTCGCCCCGATAGCCGTTGACCTGGGCCCAGCCGGTGATGCCGGGCTTCACATTGTGACGCCGGGCATAACGGGCCACGACTTTCACATATTCCTCGTTATGGGCGACCGCGTGGGGCCGGGGGCCGACCAGGCTCATCTCACCGCGCAACACATTGAGCAGCTGAGGCAGCTCATCGATGCTCGTGCGGCGCAGGAAAGCCCCCAGGCGGGTGATCCGGCTGTCCCCTTTGGTCGCCTGGCGCACGACCGGGCCGTCATCCGTCGTGGTCATGGTCCGAAACTTCATGATCGGGAAGACATTGTGGTTGAAGCCGTTGCGCCGTTGGCGGAAGAACACCGGTCCCTTGGAATCGAGCTTGATGGCCAGCGCGACGACCAGGAACACGGGCGCGAGGCCGATCAACAGGATGGCGCTGAACACCTTGTCCATGGCGATCTTCAGCATGCCCTGGAAGCCGTCGATCCGGCGCGGGCGCACGTCAAAATAGGGCACGCCGCCAATGATCTTGATGGGCTTGCCGGAAAAGCGGAAGGCGGCGGGGTCAGGCGAGAGGCTGATCGGCACGGGAATGCTGGCCAGTTCCTCGACGACCTCCTCGATGCGCCCGCCATCGCTCCAGGGCATCGAGATCATGATCTGGTCGACGCGGGTTTCGCGCGCCAGTTTCTTGAGATCGCGCAGCGTCCCGCGGATGGAATGCCCTGCCTTGTCAGCGGAAGGCTGATCGACGGCAACACCGTCCTGGCGATCCGGATCGAAGGTGCCCATGACCGACAGGCCAATGGTGCCGGTGCGGCTCAGGCGCAGGAATTCTTCCGTATGGTCCCGGGGACCGACGACCGCGACCCGGAGGTTCAGCGGCCCGCCCGCCTGGGTCAGATTATGCGCCAGCCGATGCGCGACGATCCGACTGCCAATCAACAGGATAGGCGTGATGACGAGGAACAGCATGCCGGCGCCGCGGGAGAACTCGCTCGTAAACTTGCCGATGAACAGGACCATCAGGAAGAAGAGGGCCACCATGACCCAGACCTTCAAAATGATGCTGATCTGTTCGCCGAGCAGAAAGACCGTGCCGGGCCGATAGAGGCCGCGCGCCGATCCGAGGATCACAAAAAGCAGACCGGACATGGCGCCGAGCACCATGCTTTCGGTCAGGAGATCACCGATCAGGCCGTAAATGGCCTGGTGATAGATCGTCGTTGTGGTGACGGCGATGACAAAGCAGGCCAGCGCATCGAACAGCCAGATGATCTCGCGCAGGAAACGGCGGTGGGAGATGGAGGTGATCTGGTTGGCATGGGGATTGGTCCGCGCCTTGGCGCGCACTTTGCTCAGAACCCTGCCATTTGTCACATTCGAGGTGTCACTCAAGTGAGCCCCCACCGGCTTTGCGTTGATCCCGGTTTGCTCATCTCGCTCCTCCAATCCTCAGACTAGAGGTACCGCTTCCTTTCTTAACGAAACTTTGCGGTGCAGCGATCTTTGAGCAATCGATTCTGGTCATTCGATTCGGGTCATCGAACGATACGCATACAAGGGCAGCCCACCATGGTGCCGTGTCATGTGTTTTCATGCCGCGTTTGGCACTCGCGCCGTTCGGAAAAACCCACACCAATCCGTGGCTTGAACCTACAAGAGGCCTCATAAGGGGACAAGGCCAATATGCAACCGGGCTAATCCCTTGGTATGGGGTCAATTTCGAGTGCTTTGGGTGTAGCAGGACAACCATGAAATGCAGCTTCGCTTGACCCGGAAGCGTCGTCATGGCCAGGATGAACCTTGACCCATAGGGGTTCGGGGGAAACCGGCGTCGAAATGATCTGTTGTGCCCTCCACCTACACTCGCGAGCCGGGTTGGTGCACGGGACGCATGACACGCTTGGAAATGGCGGGAGGTCGGGCCGGCATGGGGCCGTGCTGCATCTTGATCGGTTCAACAGGAGTAAAACATGCCTGAGATTTCGACGGAGACCATCAACCAATTGATTGCGACGGGCACGTCTTACGGGCTCAACGTGATCGGCGGCATTGTCATCTTGATCATCGGCTGGATCATCGCCGGGTCGCTTTCCCGTGGCGTGCGCCGGGCGCTTTCGATCCGCCGTGGCATTGATCCGACGCTTCAGGGCTTTTTCGCGAGCCTCGTCCGCTACATTGTCATTGCCTTCGTGATCATCGCGGTCTTGAACCAGTTCGGCGTCGAAACCGCGAGTTTGATTGCCTTGTTGGGGGCCACGGGCATTGCCATCGGCTTTGCCCTGCAAGGAACCCTGGCCAATGTCGCGGCCGGGATCATGCTTCTGGGTTTCCGCCCGTTTCGTGTCGGTCAGTACATCGAGGTCGCCGGTCATGCGGGCACGGTTCGCGAGCTGACGCTGTTCACGACCGAACTGGCAACCCCCGATAATGTTCAGATCATCGTCCCCAACAGCTCGGTTTGGGGGCAGTCCATCGTCAACTATTCATATCACGAGCGTCGCCGTGTCGATTTCCTGCTCGGCATTGCCTATGGTGACGATATCGGGCGGGCCATGGACATCATTGAAGGCGCCCTGAAAGATGATCAGCGCTGCCTCCAGGATCCCGAACCCCAGATCGTGGTGGGTGAACTGGCCGATAGCAGTGTCAATATCATCGTGCGCGTCTGGGTTGACGCGGCGGATTATTGGGGCGTGAAATTCGATCTGACCCGAGCGTTCAAGGAACGGTTCGATCGCAACGGCATTTCGATCCCCTTCCCGCAACAGGAACTGCACCTGTCGGGTCAGGCGCTGTCGGCGCTCAAGGTCGCGAGCTAGGGTTCCGTTCGATGGCGCGGCATCGCTGGTTCGGCGCCGGCGATGCCCCGGCACAGTGTGCGGGACACGAGTAACGCGTAAAGGCAGTGGCGATGATCGGCTTCGAGGCGCATTCGCCCCTTCTTCCTGAAATTCTCTGCCTCCACGGCAAATGGCAGAGCGGTCGGCCGGCGGTTGTTTGCGGGCCGACAACCCTCACCTGGGATCAGTTCGACGCGCACACCAATCGGGTGGCGAATGGGCTGATCGAGGCCGGCGTGCGGCCTGGAGACAGCGTTGCCGTCCTGATGAGCAACGGCATCGCCATGGTCGAGGTGCTGTTCGGGATCATCAAATCCGGGGGTGTCTGCGTGCCCCTCAACACCACCCTCCATGACGACGCGCTGATTCGCATGGTCGCGGACGCCCAGGCCCGCATCGTCATCGCGACGGAGGACCATCATTACCGCCTAGAGAAGGCGCGGGAGACCCTGACATCGAATGGCGTGACCACCTTCCTGTGCGCCGACCGCAAGGAGGCGACGCCCCTGGGCTGGGTTCCGTTCCGTCCGTGGCGGGATCGCCATTCGACCGTGGCGCCGAGGCTCGATCTGGCGGACACGGATCCCTGCAACATCATCTACAGTTCCGGCACGACGGGTCTGCCCAAAGGGATTGTCCACACCCACCGCGGCCGTCTCAATTGGGCCTATGACCTTGCCATTACCCTGCGGTATCACCCGGGTGCGCGCACGCTGTGCCCCGTCGGGCTCTTCTCCAACATCTCCTGGGTATCGATGCTCTGTACCCTGCTGGCCGGCGGCATGCTGGTCGTCATGGAGCGGTTCGATCCCAAGGCCTGGCTCGAACATGTCCGCACCCATCGCATCACCCACACGGCCATGGTGCCGCTGCAGTTCCAGCGGATCCTCGAATTTTCCCATTTCTCCACCTATGATCTTTCCAGCCTGCAAGCGGTGGTTTCCGCGGGCTCGCCCTTATTTGAAGGCCTGAAGCGCCAGGCCATGGACGCGTTCGGCTGTGATGTCATCGAGCTTTATGGTCTGACGGAGGGGCTGATCACGACGCTGCGGCCGGAGGATGCCGAGCGCAAATTGTCCTCCGTCGGCAAACCGCTCATCGGCACGGATATCCGGATCATCGACGAGGACGGAAAAGAGGTGCCCGATTGTGTGGCCGGTGAGATCGTGGGGCGGGGCCGGATCGTGATGCCCGGCTATCATCGGCGCGATGACGCCACGATCAAGGCGATCTGGATCGACGAGGAGGGGCGGCGCTGGTTGCGCACCGGCGATATCGGCAAGCTCGACCAGGATGGTTTTCTTTACATTGTTGATCGTAAGAAGGACATGATCCTGTCCGGTGGCCAGAATGTCTTCCCGGCGGATATCGAGGCGGTCATGATCGCCCACCATGCCGTGGGGGAGGTTGCCGTGATCGGCGTGCCCCACCAGCTTTGGGGTGAGGCACCTTATGCTATTGTCGTTAGACGTGCCGGTGTTGCGGTGACCGAGGAGGCTCTCATCGACTGGACCAATGCCCGGTTGGGGCGTTTTCAGCGGTTGTGCGGCATCGAGTTTCGGGATCATTTGCCCCGCAATCCCAATGGCAAAGTCCTGAAGCGCGAACTCCGTCAAGCCTATTGGGAGGAAGCGTGATGTCACGCTTCATTAACAGTGTGATCGTCAGCGCCGGTGTCACGGCGTTTCTGCTCTATGCCTATTACGGCTCGATCGATCCATGCGTCATGCTGGATTATGAGCGCAAGGGGCTGCTTGAACGCTGGTTCGAGAAGAACCCGGAGGAAATGTCCGCGTCCGAATGCGCGGCGGAGCTGCCCGGCGAATGGTGGAAGACGGCCCAGGCGTTCTGGGAAGGCCGTCCGGCTGAAGACAAATAGTCTAACGGAGGGAAGCGGCGTAAACCCGGACTTTGCGTTCCGGGTTCAACAGGCGTGCCTTGACTTACAGCACGCCGGAGACGGCGCCGCTGCGTTGTTGAAGTTCCGCCAACAGAGCGTCAAAGCCACGATTGCGGACAAGCGAGTTGAACTCATCCCGCTTGACGAGGACGATGGACACACCCTCGACCGAAATGTCCACGATCTGGAACTGTTCTTCCGAGCGCTTGCGCACCCGCCAATCGACGATGATCGGCTCGCCATTGTCGCGGGAGAGACGGGTCCGCACCAGAATGTCCCGGTGATTGCGCGGGGCCGTCTCGATCACGAGCATGCGCACCTTGGCGAGCTTCGCGAGCTGAGAGGCGTAAAGGCGCGTGATGTAGTCGGGGAAAATGCGCTGATATTCCGCAAGCTGCGCTTCCGTCGCCGTCTTGCGATGGGAGCCCAACATCAGCCGGCCGATGAAATCGATGGCCAGGCCTTCCGACAGCAGTTCCCGAAAGGCCTCATGCCGAACATCGTCGGTCATGGCTTCGTCGTTCAGGATGTGAAAAGCCGTGATCGCCAGATCGTCCAGGAATTTGGCGGCAGCCTTTTGATCCTGAAGGCGGCTGGGATCGGTGCCCGTGTGGCGCGGCATGGAGGCGGGCAGGGTCTCCGGGGTCTTCTCCGCCGTGTCCGTTTGGGTTTCTTCGGCGTCCCTCTCGGCGCTGTCAGTCCCGTCGGCGGGCGCGGCGTCGTCTTCTTGTGGCGCGGCCTCTTGTTCCGCCGGTTCTAACGACTCGGTCTGAGCCAGGACGGGCGCAGTCCCCATAAAAGCCAGGACAGCCAAGGCCCCAAGGCCGGCGGTCAACCCACCGGCGACCCGTCCGCCAACGACCCGTCCGAAAGACATTTCACGTGCAAGCCGTAAAGCCGCCGCTCCATGTACCATTATGTTTATTCCTCTCGTCCTGCCGCCTGGTCGGCTAAGTGCCGAAACGGAACCACGGGCAAGCGGCCTTCATTCCTGAATATCTATCCGAGTCTCGTCTGTCATTGCTTCAGCGTCATCATTCGACGCGCGCTCTCGCGACTCTGTGGAATCCAGAAACGAAACTCCGGATGAACCTGGGCTGAACCCATCAAGGATGATATCCGCCCGGCCCGCACCTTTTTGTACCGTTTAAGACCCCGCCATCTCAGCCCAATGCCCGCATCCTACTGGGCGCTTTGGCCGAAGGCAAAATCCAACCGTAACCTATGCGCATATTGGCCGAAGATCCGTGGGGAACAAGCCCCAATGGTGTCAAAGAACGCCCAACTGATGCGGGATTGCGCAGAATGGCGGGCATGGTCCGCCCCTGAAACCTTATAGGCGCGTGGCGCGCGGTGCAGGTACAGGCCTCCAAAACCCCGTACGGGTCGCCGGACACGCAAAATGCCCTGTTCGAGGCCTTCCAGAGCCCCCGAACGTCTTCAGATCGGCCGTTTGCGACCCAGAAAATCCATCGCAGCCGGCAGAACCAGGAGGGTACACAACAGCGTGAAAGAAATGGCGATGGTCAGGAGCGCGCCCATGCTGGCCGTTCCCCTGTGGTCGGAAAGGGCGAGGGTGCCGAAGGAGGCAATGGTTGTGAGGGCGCTGAACAGGACGGCGCGGGGGGTTGTCGTCGCAAAAACGGTCCCATGCCGCACGAATTTATTGGCGCGCAGGGCTAGGTGGATGCCGCTGTCGGCCCCGAGCCCGATCAAAAGAGGGATCACGATGACATTGGCGAAGTTATAGGGCTGACCGAGGAGCACGCCGGCGGCCGAGGTAAAAATGGCGGCAAGCCCGATCGGAAAGAGGATCAGGAGCACCAGAACGAAGTTCCGCAAAAGGACCCACAGCAGGACGAAGACGATAGCGCCCGCGGTCACGCTCGCCTGAATCATGGACAGGGCCACGATATCGCCCGCTCTCAGGACCGTGAGGGCGCTGCCCGTCGCACGGGGCGCCACGTCGACCACGGCTTCGACGAAATCGCGTCTTTGATCCTCGTTTTGCATGTCGAGCGTCTCGGCCGGCGTGATTTCGAGGCGCATCCGGCCATTTTGCGCTTTGAAGCGCTCGATCACAGCCGGCGGCAGGTCGTCCCGGGTGACATAATCCGGTGAAAGCTGCGCGCGCAGCCGCGCCATCTGAAACGACCAGAAGCGGAAGAAATCCCCTTCAAGCCCGGACAGCACATCGGCGTCGGTCTCGATGGCGGCCGCCAGCTGCTCAAGCCGCGCCAGAAGCGCTTTCGCCGAACCGCTCTGGGCGCTCGCGCCAAGCTCATCGCGCAACCGTTGGAGGCCCTGTCCCGCCTGGGCCTCGGCCGTCGGATTGGCGCTTTGGGTTTCCGGGGGGCGCAGGGCGAATTCGAGCGATGTCCCGGCGATTTCTATCAATTCAAGCTTGATGTCTTGATCGTCAGGGATGAAGTCCTGCAGGGCGATGACCCGTTGGACCTGGGGCAGCGCCTCCAGTTTCGCCGACAACTCGGACACTTCCGCATCCGTATTCACGAGCACATTCAGCCGATAAGGGTTCGTCCGGGTATCGTCGAACAGCTTTTCAAAGGTCTGGACCGAGGGTGTTTTCGGGTCCCGCAACTGCATGGGATCGGCATTGAAGCGGACCTGGGTCAGGAGCGGCAAGGCCACCACCGCCAGGACCATCGTGCCCAGGGCGAGGGCACGGCCGCTCCAGCCCACCGTCAATTCCGCCAAGCGGGAGCGGCTTTTGGGGCCGGGCCGGCTTCGGGTCGGCGGCAGCAAAGCGGCGGCGGCCGGGATGACGGTGATCGCGACACCGAAGGCAACCAGCACGCCGGCGCCCGAGATGATGCCGAGTTGGGCCATGCCGACAAATTGGGTCGGGACGAAAGCGAAAAAGGCGAGCGCCGTTGTCGGCGCACAAAGCGCGAGCGCACCGCCGACCTCCCGTACCGTGCTTTGGACCGAATGGCGCGCCGGGGTTCCGGTGCGGGCGGTTTCGATGATGTGCAGGGCAAAGTGGATGGCGAAATCGATGCCGAGCCCGATAAGCAAAACCGCGAAGGCCACCGACACCAGATTGAGCTGGCCGACGGTCAGGGCCGCGAAGCCCGCCGTGATGGCCAGGGTCAAGACCAGGGTGAACAGTGCAGTGGCGACCATGCCCACGGACCGAAGGGCCAGCCATAACAGAATGGCAACGGCCAGGAAGGACAGCGCCATGGACAGCCCGATGCCATTCGAGACGCTGCGCAGCTCCTCGGCACGCAGTGCGGGCGTGCCCGTCACACCGTATTCAATGCCGGCCCAATCCCCCTGATTCAAGATGCCGTCCGCCGTTTGCCGAATCGTGGCGATGGCCTCTTTGGCCGGCTGAAGCGTGGTGAAATTCAGCTCCGGCGAGACGGCCACGACCTGTTGATGGACCGTGTTGGCCTCGTCACCCGTAGTGAACAGGCGTTGCCAGGACAGGGGCCGCGGCGCGCCCGAGAGCCGCGCCTCGATGACCGCGCCCACCTCCTCATAGACCGGATCCAGAAAACCCGCATCGATATCCGTTTCATCGGCTTCCCGCGCCAGAGCGGAGCGGCTCGCAAGGGCATTGAACAGGGTATCGGCGGATTGATCGCGGTTGAGCGCCTCGATGACTGGCGAGGCCTTGGTCAGGCGGTTCAGCTGATCCTCAAGATCCTCCTCGGACATGAGGAGAAGCCCGTTGCGTGCGAAAAAAGGGTGGGTCGTCGGCGCATAGACGGTGCGGATCCCGTCCATCTTCTCTTCAAGCGTACGGGTCAGGGCCGCGGTGAAGCTGTCGGTCTCATCGGCGCTGCGTCCGCGCACGAGCACGAGAATGATGTCGTCGAGCTCCGGAAACGCGGCGTCGAACTCCCTCTCGGCGACCCGATAAGGGAGATTGGGATCGATCATGTCGCTGGCGTCGGTGTTGACCTGCAGATCATTCGCCGCGAGGACAAGGCCGACAAGGGCTAGGCTGGAAACGACTCCCAAAGCGAGGCGCGGCTTGCGGAAAACCCGGCTCACCCACCAGAGCAGGGTTGCCTCGATCGTTCTAATCGCCCCATTCGCCATTGCTGTCCGGCCCCGTCGATCAACCGAGTGAACCATCCCCGACCGGAAACAGGATCGGTCCGGGGCCGCGCCACCCGATACTCTAAAGACTTCAAATTTGTTGCGGGATCGAGAAAGCGTCCGCTTTCCTCATGTGGCAACCCTCTGGTGGGAAACCGACCCTGCTTTGTTTTAAGGCGTTTTTCGTGGGGCGCAAATGCCAGGGGCGCGCTTCATCGGGCGCCCCCATCGGATTGTGATCCGCGCTTGGATCAATTGGTTGCGGGGATGGGTCGTTTGACGGGTCAGGCACTGCCAGGGCGTGCGATCACCCTGGCCTGAGGTTGTAGCTACGCGCGAAGGATCTAATTCGTGTACCGGCTTTTGTTGCCGGCCTGGGCCCTCTTGTAATAGTCCTTGCAGGGATGTTTAGAGCGCAACCGCCGGAACACCCGCTTGCGTTTTTCGGGCGGGTTATGCTCGATCACATTGTTGGGAAAGATGCTCTTGGCATGATAGTCGTCCTTCCCGGGCGCGACGCCGGCCACGCCGTTGCAGACGATCAGATTGTCTTCAAGCTTTACGGGTGCGGACAAAGGCATATAGACGCCATAGCGGCCATTGCCCAACACGTCGTTGCCGATCATTTCGGCAAATTCCGTGTAGAGAATGACGACCCCGTCGGTCTGGTTGTCGCGAATCTTGTTGTGCCGGGCGTGAACGCCGCCCTTGGACATCAGGATACCCGCATTCTTGTTTCTCGTAATCCTGTTCTCACGCAGATGGGTGAGGGCGCCGAAGGAGTCGACGCTGACGCCGACCTCATTGGCGTAGATCCGATTATATTGCAGGGCGTAGGACCGCTGGCTGTCGGAAAAGCCCTGGGATGGGGCCACATAGACACCAACCAGGGCGCCGCGGATCGTGTTCGAATCGATGGTGGCCCGGTGGCCCGTCAGGACGATGGCCGGCGCCTTCGCATGGCTTTCGACCACGGAGTCCGTGATGACCAGATCGCCGGAACCATGGTCGACGCAGGCTTTCAAGGATCCGCCGGCCGTCTGGTGCAGCCACATGTCCCGGATGTCGACCACTTCGTCACGCTTGACCTTGATCCGCAGGCAGCTTGAACCGGCGGGCGGGCGCAGGACGACCTTATCGACCGCACGCTGATTGATCTCCAGCTTCCAGTCCTTGCCCTTGGACTCTTCCAGCTCATTGTGGCCGACGCGCACATCGCCGCGCAGCTGAACCGGCCAGGTCAATGTGAGGGATTCATTATAGAAACCCGGGCGGATGATGACCGTGCCGCCGGGTGCTGTGTGATCGATGGCCTTACGAATGGTCCGGTAGATCCCTTTGCGCTCTCTGCGGATGCTTTGATCGGCGATGGTGCTGGCGTGATTCGCCAGTTTTTTCCGCCGCCGGCCGCTTCTCGTGCCTCGGCTGGGGCCGCCGTCAATTCTCGGCCGGCCCTTGTCGCCGGGGGCCCAGGTTGAAAAGCCGTCAATGTCCTGGGCAAGAGCGGGGGAGGGGGTGCCAAGCGCGGCCAAACAGAACGCCAGCGCGCTGCCCAGGGCCAAGCCGCGCAGCGCCCGCGTCACTGAAGATGAGGGGATCACACCCCCTTGCCATGACGCCTTCCGCGTCAACTCACCCCGATCCTGTCGCCTCGCACTCACGCCCCACGCTCCTCGCCTTGCTCCTCATCGTCGTCGTATCGGGCTTCGCCGCCCCGATCCCTTCTGATCCCCTTCGGTACCGCCTTGCCGCGACAGGCCGGCTCCTGCTTAAGCTTGCGCAGGGCACTCGGCGCCTGGGGATGCTTCAGATCCGCTGCCTCTTTCAGATAGCTGTAGGCAATCGAGCAGCTTTGCGGATGATTCTTGAAGGGCAGGCCCCGTTCGCGGGCATACATCATGCCCATATTGAAGATCGCGCTCGGATCGTTCTGCCGGGCTCCTTCGCCGAACCAGTAATGGGCCAGATCCTCGTCCTTAGCGACACCGATGCCTTCCGCATACATCACGCCGAGGACGGTTTGGGACGCGGCATGGCCGCGCAATTGGGCCGCCATGCAGATCAGTTCCACCACTTGAGGGGCGTCCAGATAATCCCGCTGGTCCAGATTCAAGCTGGCCAGGAACAGGCGGAAACCGGCACGCGTACCCTTGCCGGGCACATTGTCGACGGGCCCGTCGTAAAAGCCGAGTGCTTTCAGCGCCCGTTGCTGGGCGGCGATCCGAACTTCCTTCACCCGCGAGAGCGGATGACCCGGCGGATAGATGACCGGCGCATAGAGGCGCCCGCCGCGCCGATCGTCGACCGGTTGGAACGACGCTGCCGAGCAGGTCGTCGAAAGTCGTTGCAATTGCTGCTGGGCATGCATGGCGGCGCGGCTGTTGGGATCGACCCGGATCGCGGTCTCGAAGGCGATCTTCGAGCTGCGGACATCACCGCGTGCCTGGAACGCCTGACCGGAGCGCAGCCAGGACAGGGCCCGGTCATGTTCGATGATCGGATCGCTGCGCCGCTTCTGGAATTCGTTGCCGCGCTCAAGCGCCCGGGAAACCCGTTCCGGCGTGAAGTCGAAGGGATCCTCCGGATCCTCGGCGAGGCCCACCAGTTCCGCCCAGCGATCGGCGAAACGCTCACCGGTCTCAAGCTCCACCTGGTTCAGGGTGTAGTTTTCGACGAGTTCCTGGATCGCGTAGGTCGCCCGCGTATCGCCGCCCCGGCCCGCCAGGGTATAGGCGGCATAGGCATGGATGATCCGCCGCCGGGGGGCGTTGCCATCCGCACGCAGAGCATCCTGGTCGTGGAGTTCATTGTTGAAGAAGTCGCTCTCAAGGATCTGTCCCAGCCGGTACTGGGCTTCGGTGCCGCCGAAAATGTAGATCTCGATGAATTTGAGATAGACCTCGTTCAGGTCGTCGTCGCGCAATTGGCCTTCCACATCGGAGGCCAGCAATTGCCGGCGCTGCCGCTTGGCCACGTCGAGGCCCTGGGCGGCGGCGAGGGAATACCAGAAATAGGCGGCAACGGGATTGGGTTGGACCGGATAGGCGCCGTTCTCGAACATCAGGCCGAGACGATATTGATAGAAGCGGTCCCCGTTCCAGCCTGCGGCCAGAACATAGATGTCCTGATACTCCTCAAGATCGGAGAAGCTGTCGCCGAGACGGCTCGCGGTGGGGCTCGGCTGTCCGCCGATGACGGCGGGGGCGCCCAGCATCCCTTGGAGCTGGAGGATCCATTTTTCGAACCAGTTGCCCTTTACATCCTGCATTCTCACCATGCGGTTGGCGGGAAGAAGGGCGGAAGACCCCGGAGTTGGGGCGGTTCTGGCGGAGTCGGGCTCGGTGATGGGCAGCACGAGATCCCGGGCCTCGACCCGCTCGCGCATGTCCAGGCCCCGGTGATCGGGCTTGGAGCTTTGAGCAAAAGCCTCGCCCATCGGGCTCGCCATGAGAAGGGCACACACCGCGGCCATGCGGGCGACCCCGCACGCCGAGGGCATCATCCGCTGTTTGGGCGGCAATGTCTTTTTGTAATCCGTAGCCGGACGGATATCAGATGTGGAGACCGGCATCTCGAGGTCTGAAACCACCTCAGGTCCTCCCCTTCCGTCATGGTTCGGCGGTGGGTGGTCCGCCAATCCTCCGGGGACCCATGTCCCCCCTCATCCGGTCAAGTGCCACCCATCAGTTTTCACGATCCGGTGGTCGCGACCCTCCTGGCCCGAATGGCTGTCGCTTCTAACCGCCCACCGTTCAAACCAGTCATTCGCCGCAATCATTCACCAAACACGCGGAGCGAGCGCCTGGACCTGGGCCGCCTGAAACCAGCTGTTGAGCCCCCTAAAACGGGACCCGGCCGCCCTTGCCACATCCATTAACCTTGAATCCAGACGGTACAGGATAATTTTACCCAGCGGTACAGTCTTGTCTCCCGAGGAGACAAGAAAAGTCCCGAATCGGGACGTAAATGCGGCTTTTCTTTTGCCGCTCACCCAAACGGATCATATCACTTGTGCCTCCTAAGGGGCAAAAGTGGCAAATCTAAAACTTTTTCGTGCAAGGAACCGGGGCAAAGGTGGTAGCGGCGGCCTTCGAGGCCGCGTGCCTCCTGTCTTCGGCACCCCGAATCACTTCGCCGTTTCAAATCGATACACTCAGGCCCAGCCACCGGCGAGGGGCAGGACCTGACCGGTCATGAAGCCCGCCTGGGGACCGGCCAGGAAAGCGACCAGAGCGCCGGCCTCCTCCTGGGTTCCCAGACGCCCGAGGGGCACATTCTTCAAGATGCGCGGCGCGACGTCGGGATCGTTCATCAGGTGGTCCGGGAAATAGGTGGGGCTCTTGATGAAATTGGGCGCGATGGCGTTGACCAGAATGTTGTGCGGCGCGAGTTCGAGGGCGAGGCTGCGGGCCAGCGCATTGGTGGCGCCGCGGGCGGCGGCATACATGCTGTAATTGGGCAGGCCGCGAAGCGGTGCGGCGGAGGTGACGAAGATGATGCGCCCCCGTTTGCGGACTTTCATGCCTTCGACCACGGCGCCCGTCCGCTCGAACGGATTGACGACCAGGGCATCAAGGGCCCGGCGCAGCGCGTTGGTGTCGGCGCTTTCCACGGGCGCCCGCTCCGCCGGGTAAGCGTCATTGTTGACGAGGACATCGACAACGCAGCCCGCTTGGTCCAGTTCCGAGACAAGCTCCGCGCCCGTCTGGCCCGCCAAGGCGCGAATATCCTCATGTTCGGCCTCGAACGCGGCCCGGGCGTCGGCGTCCACGAAGGAGGCGTCCTGGCACCAGACTTCATGGCCGCCCATGGTCAAGGACCGGGCGCTCGAGGCGCCGATGAAATGGCAGGCGTCGGTAACGACGGCAACGGGACGTTTGTCGGTCATGGCGGGCCCTCCCTTGTGTCCTTTGCCCCCAGTCTAAAGCGGGATCGCCAGGGGCGAAATCCTGATCCCGCTTTGCCCAGGGGGCATAGCCACGTTGCCGCGTGGAGGGCCGCGCCTTTCTCTGTTGGCGGTGAAGACCTATTGGCCGGGAATCAGCCCGTCCAGAAGATCGGTCACCTGGGGATCGAGCGGCTCCACGCCCGAGGCGAACGCGCCGGCGATCTGCCCCTTTGCATCGACGACAATCTTGTGGAAGTTCCATTGGGGGACCGCCTTGTCGCCCGCCGTCTCACGCGCCCAGACATAAAACGGGTGGGCGCCCTCGCCCTTGACGGATATTTTCTCCGTCAACGGAAAATCAACGCCAAAGGCGTGCTCACAGAAGTTTTTGATATCTTCTTCTTTTCCGGGTTCCTGACCGCCGAAATCATTGGAAGGAACGCCCAGGACCACCACACCTTGATCCTTGTATCGGCTCCACAGGGACTGCAGCCCCTCATATTGATAAGTGAACCCACATTCCGACGCCGTATTGACCACGACCAGGACCTTGTCCTGATAGGTAGAGAGGGGAAGGGGATCCCCATCGATGGTGTTGAACGCGAAATCATGGGCCGAGGCCTTCTCTTCCGCCTGGGCGGGCGGTACCGCCAGAACAAGGGCGCAGGCGAGATAAAGCATTGTGAATAATGGGAAAAGACGCGGCATGGCATGGCCTCCTGTCATGGTCCAGACGGATCGTGGATCACAGTGATCCAGGCGATTGGCGGCAGTCAGTGGCGCCACTCGCCCCGTTGATACGCGCAAGACAATAGGGCGGCGGGGCGCCATGGCCAGGGGGCGGATTGTTGCGTCGCAATGTCGTCCGCCTGAAGGGGGCGAGCTTCAATCCGGATACGGATGAAGGGACAGGCCGCCCAAAAGTGTCGCTAAAATGGCACAACCCAGACCCAATATTATTACAGGGCCTTCATGTCATGCTTGACGGCCAAAAGGGCCCCCGTTACGCTTTTGGGCATGGGGCTGGTTTGTGTTTTGGCTGTGGAGAATCATCTAGTTTTTGAGTTGTCCGCCCGGCCATATCTCCCATCGGTCGGTTCAAGATTCTGACACATCCGTGTACATCCACCCCTGGGGTCGCAACGGCTCCTGTTTCATGTATGTCAAGATACGGGGCGAGCGTAGTCTCATGATGAATGAGAGCGTGGCGGTCGTAACCGCTGACGTCACCGAGCATGGTGTCGAGGTGTCGGGCACGGTCAAGTGGTTCGACACCGTCAAGGGATATGGATTTATTGTCCCGACGGACGGCTCCGGTGATGTTTTACTTCATTTATCTTGTTTGAAGCAGTCCGGATTTGAAACGGCGCATGAAGGCGCCAAGATTATCTGTGAAGCTGTCAAACGGCCGAAAGGCATGCAGGCGCTGCGCATCGTCGACATGGATGAGTCGACGGCCGTGCAGCCGACGCCCCCAACTCCTCCGTCCACGTCACGGGCGGCCGAACCCGTCATTTCCGACATCAGTCCCGAGGAAATCGTGCTGGTGAAATGGTTCAATCGGGCGCGCGGCTATGGCTTCGTGTCCCGGGGGGAAGGCACGCCGGACATTTTCGTCCATATGGAAACCTTACGCCGCTGTGGCATGCGCGAATTGCGCCAGGGCCAGAAGGTGCGGGTGCGTTTCGGCAACGGCCCCAAGGGGTTGATGGTGGCGGAGATCGGGGACGCGGAAGCGTGACCCTTCCGCCCGGTGACGGGACACGGGGTGCCGTCACGGATGAAACCAACGATCCGGGCGAGGATCTGGCGGACAATCCGCCGGACGGCTTCGAGCAGGGCACACGGGGGCCCTTCACCACCCACAACGGACCTTTCTATTTCAAGGTGACGCCGGACGGAGTCTTCCATGGCTTTCGGGCGCGCAGGCGCCATTGCAACGGTCACGGGATCGTCCATGGCGGATTGCTGATGACCTTCGCCGACGGGCTGCTCGCCGCCGCGGTCTGGAAAGAAACCCGCACGCGGATGGTGACCATGCGGATGACCTCGGACTTCCTGGCCATGGCGCGGCCCGGCGAATGGGTCGAAGGGCTGGGTCAGGTCACGATGGCCGATGACGGGGTCGCCTTCGGCGAGGCCCGGATCTATGTCGGGGAGCGCACGGTGATGACCGCCCAGGCCTTGTTCAAGCTGATGCCGGCCAAGGACGGCTGAGCGATCTTCCGGGGCTTCAGCCTTTGCCGCCTTGCTGCACGATCCAATAGGTCTTGCCCTGGGCAATGAAGGACAGGAGCGCCCAGACCGCGCCCGACAACAGGGCCGCCACAGCGAAGGCCAAGGTCAAAAACAGCCGATCCGCCAGGGTCGTGACGGGGGCGGCGGGTGTCGCGGCTTGCGGCGCCGGACGTGGTGGTACGGCCCTTTCCGCGCGCCGGTCCTTGGCCGCCCGCAGATCCGTTGCCAGCCCCTTTGCCAGGACCTCGAGGCTGAGGGTTGCGGGAACGGTTGGATCATCGGCCGCGCGCCGGGCCCCCAGCGCTTCCGCAAGTTCAATCAATTCCACCAGATAGACATAGGCATGGGTGCCCCTGTCTTCGTAATTCGTGCCGTCCAGGGTCGCGATGGCGCCGTTCACGACGGTGACGAGGGTGTTCTCATCGCCGATGAGATCGAATTCGCCCCCAAGCTGACGGATCCGGTCATAGAGCGCCTGGTAGACTTCCTTGCGTTGGGCCTCGGGCATGGAGGTGAAAACGGCGGCGGGCAGGTCACTGGCGCCGGTGGCTCCGTTCGGATCCGGGGGCAGGGCGATATAGCGCTCCAGGGTCCGGGCCGGCGGTTTTTCCTCAACGACCTCTTCTTCGAGGGTCTGCGATGGCGTGACCGCGCTGACAACGACCCGGATCGTCGAGACCAGAAAGGCAAGGGCGAAGATCACCGTGAGGGCGAGGGCCGTCCATTTGAACCCCGTCAGGATCAAGTGTTCGATTTCCGTCGGGCCGCCGGTCACCCTCTTGTTCTGGTTGATCATGGATTTCGCCCTTCGCCCAAAGTCCTTGCTTGGGCCTCAGCTTCCGTCTCCTTAGAGTCCTACATCATCGGGCCAGGGGCCTCCAAGGCCCCCAAAAGAGGCAGCACGACCGGTTTCAGCGGCATTGGCGGGGGAAATCATGGGAAATTGGGGCCGGACGGGACCCGGATCCGCCACAGGTTGCGGATGGGGCCGGCATCACGATACCGACCCCGCAGGCAACGTTGAACCGTGCTCACCCTTTCGGCTGCGGCACGACGCGCAGATAAGGCTTCACCGTTTTCCATCCGTCGGGGAAGCGTTCCTTCGCTTCCTCATCGGACACCGCCGGCACGATGATGACATCCTCACCGTTCTTCCAGTTCACGGGCGTCGCCACCTTGTGCTTGGCGGTCAACTGAATGGAATCGAGGAGGCGGAGCACTTCGTCGAAGTTCCGGCCACTCGACATGGGATAGATCAGCATCGCCTTGATGAGCTTGTCGGGCCCGACAATATACACGGTACGGACGGTTGCGTTGGTGGCGGCCGTGCGGCCCTCGGAACTGCCTTGCGTTTCCGCCGGCAGCATGTCGTAGAGCTTCGCGACACTGAGGTCATGGTCACCGATCAGCGGATAGGTGACCTCGCCGCCCGTGACGTCGCGAATGTCGTTGAGCCAGCGTTCATGATCGCCCACCGGGTCCACGGACAGGCCCATGACCTTGGTGTTGCGTTTGTCGAACTCGCCCTGGAGATTGGCAAGGGCGCCGAGTTCGGTCGTGCAGACCGGCGTGAAATCCTTAGGGTGGGAAAAGAGGATGGCATAACCGTCCTCCATCCATTCGTGGAAACGGATGCGTCCCTGGGTGGTCTCCGCTTCGAAATCCGGAGCGGCGTCATTGATCCGCAGTGCCATGACATTTCCCTTCTTCAGCAAAGGCATATATGAGGTCCCGACACGAGACGGGATTGAGAATTGACCTTACGCAGTCTTGGTGTCGTGTGGTTTCGACGCACGGGAACCTAGCCCCTGGCATCCTATCGGTCGAGGGGAAACGCTGCCCGCAAGACGGGCATCCCATCAAATGCCGCCGCCGTCGCCCATGTCCGGCATGGGGCGGCCCGAATGGGCCGCATCCTGGGCGCGGATGCGGTCAAGCGCTTCCATGGCCTCGTACTGATGCAGGAAAACCCGCCCTGAAAGCTCGCGTAGGAAATCGGTCCGCTCCAGCCGGTCCATCACGTCCTCCTTGACCTCCGACAGATGCAGGGTAATGCCCGCATCGGACAGGCGATGGTGGATGGCTTCGAGGCTTTCAAGGCCGCTCGCGTCGATCACGTTCACGGCCGAACACATCAACACCATATGCTCAAGGCCCTGACGCTCCCCGATCAGGCGATAGACCAGATCCTCCAGGAAGCGGGCATTGGCGAAGTAAAGGCTTTCATCAATGCGTACCGTGAGCACCTTGTCGCTGGTGATCACGTCATGGCGGTCCCTGTCCCGGAAATGCTCCGTCCCCCGCACCTGTCCGACGATCGCGAAATTGGGCCGGCTCGTGCGATAGAGATAGAAGGCGACCGATAGGACGACGCCGGACAGAATGCCGAGTTCCACGCCCGCGCCCAGCGTGACCAGGATGGTCACGGCCATGGCGGCGAAATCCCGTTTGGAATAGGCCCAGACCCGGCGCAAGGTCGTCAGATCCACGAGGGAGAGAACCGCCACGATGATGATGCCCGCCAGGACGGCCCGGGGCAGGGCGTAGAGCCAGGGCGTCAGGAACAAGGCCGCAAGCGCAATGCCGATGGCGGTGAAGGCGCCCGCGGCCGGCGTTTCGGCGCCGGCATCGAAATTGACCGCCGAGCGGGCGAAACCGCCCGTCACCGGATAGCCCCCGGACAGCCCGGCGGCGAGATTGGCCGCCCCCAGACCGATCAGCTCCTGATCCGGATCAATCCGCTGCCGGCGCTTCGCGGCAAGCGTCTGGGCCACGGAGACCGATTCCACGAAGCCGATCACGCTGATCAGAAAGGCCGAGCCGAAGAGCAGGGACCAGAGTTCCGGATCGAGCGGCGGCAAGGCGAGGGGCGGCAGGCTCGTGGGGATGGCGCCGACGATCGCCACGCCCCGGCCCTCAAGACCAAGGGCCGTCACGGCGCCGATGCCCGCCACGACGGCAAAGATCGGACCGGTCTTCGAGACCAGAACGGCCGTGCGCTCCGGAAGGCCCAGGCGTCTAAGCAGCGGCTTGAAGCCCTTGCGCACCCAGAACAGGAAAGCCGTCGACAGAACACCGATGATCAGGGTCGGGAGATTGACGCTTGCCATGCCCGTGGCAAGGGACCGGCCGATTTCCCAGAGCGTGGTGCCCGTGGCCTCAACGCCCAGAATGTGCTTGACCTGGGACGCGGCGATCAGCACGCCCGATGCGGTGATGAAGCCCGAAAGCACGGGGTGGCTCAGGAAATTGGCCAGAAAGCCCAAGCGGAACAAGCCCAGAAGCACCAGCATGGTACCGGAAAGAAAGGCGAGGATCAGCGCGGCCGCGATATAGGTCTCCGTCCCCATCTCCGCGATCCGGCCGGCAGCGGCGGCCGTCAGCAGGGAGATGACCGCGACGGGCCCCACGGCCAGGGCGCGGCTCGTGCCGAACAGGGCATAGGCGAGGAGCGGCAGGATCGAGGCGTAAAGGCCCATCTCGGGCGGCAGTCCCGCCAACATGGCATAGGCCAGGGACTGGGGCACGAGCATGATCGTCACAATGACGGCGGCCAAGCCATCATTCACCAGGGTATGGCCGTTATAGCGGCGCCCCCAATCCAGGATCGGCAGATGGCGGGCGAGGCGGGACAGGCCGGCGGCAGGTGCCGTGCGGCGATCGGGGCTTGTGCCGTTGATCTGAGCCATGTCTTTGCCCCTCGTCACCGGTCCGGGGCCCGGCAGCCCCAGGTGCTGAGCGGCTTGGGCCGGCGTGCGGCATGAACGGCCGAACCGCGGCCGCCGAATGGGGCCTCTGGTGACACAAAGCCCGACAGCGGACAAGGACGATCGGTGCGGCGCAGCCTGGCTGCTTGGAACGATCGGCGATCCTGTGCTACATCACGCAAAGATGCCCGTTTGGGTGTTGATCTTGCCTGTCGGGGCGTAGCGCAGCCTGGTAGCGCATCTGCTTTGGGAGCAGAGGGTCGCGTGTTCGAATCACGCCGCCCCGACCACCCCCTTTTTCCGTTTTCAATAACTCATAATAAGGCGTGGAAACGCCTTTTGACTGGAGCGGCTTGTCTTTCATGAAGGCCTGCCGATTCGACCGTATGGGATCCGGACGGACCGTCTTCGACCGGCACAACTGTGTACCAATCAACTCTCCAAGGGGGGCAGCCAAGTAAGGGAGGAATGGTGCAAGGAGATGAGCACGCGTCCGCCCAGTTTGTGATAGGCGAAGGTATAGTCGGCGCGGGTGGCGTTGCCGTCGCCATCAATGAAGACGTAGTGCCCCATATCCTTATAGCCCAGCCCGCCCGCCTTCAGGATCGGACCGGCCGCGCTCTGGAAATCCACGCGCTTCCAGCCCCGATTGAGAAAGCCGTGATCGTTCGGATAGTCCGGGTCACCGCCCACGAAATAGGATCGCGTCCCGGCCCGATCGAGCCGGATGACATCCGCCAGAGTCGGCTTGAAAAGCAGCGGTTCGTCCGGCGATCCGAAATCGTAAAGGTCCAAAAGCCGATCGATGTCACGTTCGGTGACATATTTTGCCCAGGCACGCTGCGCGGCGATGACTTCAGCTTTGGTCATCGGTTCGAAATGACGTTCGGAGATGTTTCAAACTCCCTTTTGGTGAGACGGGCGTCCGCGTGAAGGACCCACCCCTCTTGCCTCACCAGCCTCATATGCCGGTGAGGCAAACTGCGTGAGGATTAAGCGTGGGCGAACACGTTGAAACATCCGCAAGCCCACACCCGTGTGCCCACACCCG
>CAZFWG010000030.1:0-36279 GCA_964522525.1 uncultured Alphaproteobacteria bacterium
TAAATATACGAACACTGTCGCCTTGACGGGCGAGGAAGCGGATCGCGGTACTGTTTAGCTGAACGGAGAGCTGGGCGTAGTTACCCTTGGCGGCTGCAAATCAGCCTTCGATAGCGGTCAGAACAATATCAAGAACGTTACCGTCTTCTTCGAAAACCTGGTTGATGCCCGCAAAAGCGACACCAAGGATCAGGCCCAGAATGACCGCATATTCGGCGACATTTCCTTCCCTGTCCTGAGCAAAGGTTACAAAATGTGTCCGGAACCGGTTCACTGATCATCCTCCCCGAAGCTGACGCCGCTGTGCTCCAGGTCGAAAGCTTGGAGCGAATCAAGCGCCGAGACGAGCGATGCAGCCCCGACAGCTGCGCTCACAACGAAACCTATTATAACAGCATACTCCGCAATCGTACCATGATTAGTGCGAAGAAGTGCTTGTAATAGCGTACGAAACCGCTTCACAGAAGCTCCCCTCAGCTCATTTGTCAAGAGAATGCGGCGATCTGAAAATGCGCCGCCTACCGCCTGCGGATAATAAAATGAGATTCACGTAACAAACAACCCATCGGAGAAGTTATCCCCGATATACACTAACCGATCTGCTCGTCCATATAGGTCCAGCTTTCCGCGCCGTCGAATGTACGAATGCGCAGATCTGCGATCAGATGGGGATCGGCCATGGCGCAATTCACCGCCATACGATCATTCGTTGCTGGATCGAGGCTCGTCCAATGGGTGGTACAGCCGCAGGTTTTGCAGGAATGGAAGGCCAACGTTCTGGCCCCCCCAAACATATGAAATAATTGCAAATTTGTCACACATAATCTGAATATTTTCCGGTGATGCATGGGCCCACAAGGCGCCGACACGCCGGCAATAGGAACAGGTGCAACGGGTCAACCATGGCGGCGTGATCAGGAGGTGGAACTGAACCGCTCCACAGTGGCACGATCCTTTGATCATGATGCGTCCAATCCCGGAGAAGCTTTAAAAGCCATCAAGGGCGCAAACCGCGACAATCTTCGCAACGGTCTTTATGCCGTAGGGGGAACACCCACCAAAAGCCGAAGCACCCCGGGTCCGGCCGGAAGGTCTCTCCCCCCTCCCTTGATGCGCGAGACGGCATGGCAGGGCGTCAGACCCAGCCGGTGCGCCGTTTGATCAAGGCAATGTACCAGTCCCGGGGCAGCCACTTCAGAAATTTGAGCTGAAAGGTGAAGACCTTCGGGAAGGTGATCTCGAAGGCCTGCCCTTTCAGACCCTTGACGATTCGTTGCGCCGCTTCCTCGGATGAGATCATGAAAGGCTTGGGGAAATCGTTGTCGTCCTGGGCGGGAGTTTCGACAAAACCCGGATTGATGACCGAGACCCGGACCTTGTGCCGGTCCAGTTCGATCTTCATCGCTTCGGCAAGATTGATGAGTGCAGCCTTCGTGGCGCCATAGGCCGCACTCGTGGGCAGACCGCCATAGCCCGTGACGGAAGAGACAATGGCGATGTGCCCCCGCGCCCGAGCGATCATCCGGGGAATGAGAGGTTCCAGACCATAGACGGTTCCCATAACATTGACGGCGAAGGAGCGCTCGAAGACGTCCGCATCAAGCTCGGGAACTTCCGTCGGCAGATAGATTCCGGCATTCAGGACCGCCAAGGCAATGGGCCCTGCGTCGCGTTCGATGGTCTCGACGACGCCGACCATCACCGCCCGGTCCGTCACATCACCGGCGAAAGGATGGATCGCTCCCGGAAGGGGCGCCGCTTCCGCCGCGAGAGCCTCAAGGTCGTCGACGCTGCGGGCCGTCACGGCCACGTTCCACCCGTCCCGGCACAGGGCCAGGGCGAGATCGCGGCCGATCCCGGAACTGGCGCCCGTGACCCAGGCAACGCCGTCGGAGGGGGTCACGACCTGATTACGCAACGACCCGCTCCTTCTTGTCGGTTTCCGCCTCGGGCGCAATGGCCCGGAAGAACCGGGCCGCATCGTCGCGGATGGCGTCCCGGCGCTCGCCATCCATCTTGGCCAGATTGCGATAGGGCATGGCGAGACGCGGATTGCCTTTCAGGACATCCTCGTTCTCGATCAGGAAGTTCCAGTACAGATAATTGAACGGACAGGCCTGGGCGCCGTTCTTCTTTGAGACCTTGTAGTGGCAGGACTTGCAGTAGTTCGACATCCGATTGATATAGGCGCCGCTGGCGGCATAGGGCTTGGAGGCCAGCAGGCCACCGTCGGCATAGAGCGCCATCCCATGGGTATTGGGCAGCTGGACCCACTCATAGGCATCAGCATAGACCACGAGATACCATTCATTGACCGCATCCGGATCAAGGCCCGCGAGCAGGGCGAAATTGCCCGTGATCATGAGCCGCTGAATATGATGGGCATAGGCATGGGCGCGGGTCTCGGAAACCACGTCACGGATGCAGGCCATGCGCGTCTCGCCGGTCCAGTAAAAGGCCGGGAGCGGACGATCAGCCTTAAACACATTACGGGATTTGTAGTCCGGCATCTCCCGCCAATAGATTCCGCGCACATATTCCCGCCAGCCGAGGATCTGGCGAATGAAGCCCTCCACCGCATTGAGCGGCGCCCGGCCCTCCCGGTATCGGGCCTCAGCCGCCTGGCAGCAGGCCAGGGGATCGAGAAGCCCTGCATTCAGATAGAGCGCAATGACGCTGTGGAAAAGGAACGGATCCCCTCCCGCCATGGCGTCCTGGTAGGTCCCGAACAAGGGCAGGCAGACATCGAGGAAATGGTCGAACAGGGTCTGCGCGTCCTCGGCCGTAACGGCATAGTCGAAGGGTTCGAGATCCCCGAAATGATCCCCGAAGGCCGCCTCCACTTCCATCAAGACCGAAGAAGTCATGGCATCGGGCGCTATGCCGAGCCGATCCGGCGGTTTGACGCCCTCGGGCAGCGTTTCCCGATTATCCGTATCGAAATTCCATTGGCCGCCCGTGGGATCGCCATCCGCTTCCATGAGAAGGCCCGTCTTCCGGCGCATCTCCCGATAGAAGAACTCCATCCGCAGTGCCTTGCGCCCCTCGGCCCAGTCATTGAACTCATCCGGTGTGCTGATGAAGCGGTTGTCGGCGCGGATCTCGACCGGCACGCCCAGCTGATGATGCCATTCCAGCATGGCCGCATGCAGGCGGTATTCGCCGGCCTGGGTGACGATCACCTGGTCGAACCCCTGCTCGCCGAAGGCTCTTGAGACCTCGGCGAAGAGACTGCCGCCATTTTGGGGATCGTCGTGGCGAACATAGCGCACGGTGATGCCATCTGCTTTCAGATCGGCCGCGAAATGGCGCATGGCCGAAAAGACAAAAGCGATTTTCTTCTTGTGATGGCGCACATAGGTGGCTTCTTCACGGACCTCCGCGAGAAGAACGGTGTCGTGCTCAAGATTCAGACCATCAAGGGCGCTGATCCCTCGAGACAGCTGATCACCTAACACCAGACGTAAGGTTTTGAGCGTTGCCATCGCTCCCCACTGCCACTGAGGATTATTCGAAAGTAAACATATTGAGGATTCGGCCCAGGCGCCCGGTCAATCGGGCCGGCGCATCCACGACCACCAAGCACACACAATCCTCTTGGGGCTCGGCCATGGGTTTGTGGTCCACCGTTCCATCGGCGCAGCTCACATCCCCCACGCCGTAGCGACCATAGGCGTCGGAAAACCCGCCCGCCAAGACAAGCGTGAGTTCACGGCCCTCATGGGTATGCCGCGGGATCGATCGCCCGGCCCTGATTCTCAGGAGGCTCGCATCCCGATAGCAACCCTCTTTCCCACCGCCTTGATCCAGCCGGTATTCCCAGACCCCGGGAAAGACGGGCGACCAGGGCACTGCGTCCAGCGGCCAACCAATCGCCGTGCGCAAGGGAGCCGGGAGCGACGTGCTGTGCCCGCGCTCCTTCTCATCCGGTATTTCTGGATGGTTCGCGGACGACAGGCCCGTGAGCACGGCATCGCGGCATTGGGGCGACGGGGCCGCGGTGTCTTCTTGGCCGGCCATCAGAGAGCCGCCGATCGCTTCGCCGGCCCGCACGGTCCGCCGACACTCGGGGCAATAGGTGAGATGCGTGGCCACCAGCAGGTTGGCGCCGGTCGTTGGGGCCCCGACCACGTAGTCGAAAAGCATGTCGTCGCTTGGGTGATGGTTCATCAGACATGAATCCTAGTAAGTCCCAGCGCTGAAGACGTCCGACCGTCCTGTCGCGTCAGGAGCCGGGACCGGAGAGCTCCTCCCGGGCCGTGCTTCCGCAAAATAGGGATCGGCAGCGCGTCCGGACGTCCATCGGAGCAACCGATCTTCGCATTCGGCATTGCAAAGGCTTTGACAGGCCTACGCTGCGCCGCGACCCTTGGATCATTCTTCATCCTGCGGAACGCGCTGATTCGATCCGCCGACCCTGAATTGAGACATGTTCATCGGGCACAAGACCGGGCAAAAACCCCCAAAGCCCTTCCAGATCCGTATCCCGCGCCCCAAATCGTTCCTGTCGGGTGGGGCCTCCCGCTCGAGCGGGGCGTCACCCCCGCAGACTTGAACACCCGTTACTCTTGGATTTACCGTCCACTTTCATGCTTAGCGCGAGCAAGACCGCCCGTTTCCTGCCCACACCAATGGCAACGGATTGAACAAGACGGATCAGACCATGACCATTCGAAACGGCCTCATCGACTCCATCGGCAACACGCCGCTCATCAGGTTGAACAAGGCGTCGGAAGAAACCGGCTGTGAGATCCTGGGCAAGGCCGAGTTCATGAATCCCGGTCAATCGGTCAAGGACAGGGCGGCCCTGGGCATCGTCCGGGAGGCCGAGGCGAGCGGCCGACTGAAGCCGGGCGGGATCATCGTGGAAGGCACCGCCGGCAACACGGGCATTGGGCTCGCCCTTGTCGCCAATGCCCTGGGCTACCGGACCGTGATCGTCATCCCCGAAACGCAGAGCCAGGAAAAAAAGGACACGCTGCGCCTGTTCGGGGCCGAACTGATCGAAGTGCCCGCCGTGCCCTACAAGGACCCGAACAACTACGTGAAATATTCCGGGCGCTTGGCGGAGGAATTAAACGCCAAGGAACCGAACGGCGCCATCTGGGCGAATCAGTTCGACAACACCGCGAACCGGGATGCCCATTACGCGACCACCGGCCCGGAGATCTGGGAACAGACAGCGGGCCGGGTTGACGCCTTCGTCTCGGCGGTCGGGACCGGAGGCACCCTGGCCGGCGTCTCGAAGGCCCTCAAGGAACGCAACTCGAAGATCGTGTGCGCGCTTGCGGATCCCATGGGCGCGGCGCTCTATCACTATTACGCCCACGGCGAACTGAAAGCCGAAGGCTCCTCGATCACCGAAGGCATTGGCCAGGGACGAATCACGGCCAATCTGGAGGGGATGGAAGTCGACCATGCCTTCCAGATCCCGGATGACGAGGCGATCCCGCTGGTTTTCGATCTTCTGGAGCACGAAGGACTGTGCGTCGGCGGATCGGCCGGCGTGAACATCGCCGGGGCGGTCCGGCTCGCCCGTGAATTGGGACCAGGGCACACCATCGTAACGCTTTTGTGCGATTATGGTACGCGCTACCAGAGCAAACTCTTCAATCCGGAATTTCTCCGCTCCAAGAATTTGCCTGTACCCGGCTGGCTTGTCCGCCCGCCCATGGTATCCGTCTGACGTCTGATCCGCATCCGGGCCCCTCGTCCAGCTGCAAGCCCAAGGAGACCCCATCGTGGTCCAGAAAAATCCCGATCCCCTTGTGACGACCGACTGGCTGGCCGTCCACATCAATGCGCCGGATGTCAGAGTCGTCGATGCCTCCTGGTATCTGCCCGAAGAAGGTCGCGATCCCCGCGCCGAATACAATCAGGCGCATATTCCGGGTGCGATCTTCTTGGATCTTGACGAGATCGCCGACCCCGACAGCCCCTATCCCCATATGTTGCCGCCCGCCGCCAAGTTTTCCTCCCGCGTGCGCGCGCTTGGCCTGGGCGATGGCCACCGCATCGTCGTCTATGACGGAGCCGGATTGTTTTCAGCGGCCCGTGTCTGGTGGATGTTCCGGGTCATGGGCCACAAGGACGTCGCCGTTCTTGACGGCGGCTTGCCGAAATGGCGCGCGGAGCAGCGGGAAACGGAAGACCTTGCGCCCATTACCGCCACCACCCCCCGCCATTTCACCGCCCGTCAACATGCCATGATGGTGCGTGACACAAAGGCCGTTGCCGGCGCTCTTGAAAGCGGCCGGGAGCAGATCGTCGACGCGCGCTCCCCGGCCCGGTTCGCGGGCGAAGAAGCAGAACCCCGCCCCGGCGTGCGCCCCGGTCATATTCCGGGCAGCCGCAACGTGCACTATCGCACCCTTCTGAACGCCGACGGCACGCTCAAATCGGATGCTGACCTGAAAGCCGTCTTTGAAGCCGCCGGCATCACCTGGTCGCAGCCCGTGATCGCCAGTTGCGGCTCCGGCATTTCCGCCGCGATCCTCGTTCTGGCGCTGACCCGCGCGGGCCATCCGGCCATTTCTCTCTATGACGGTTCGTGGGCGGAATGGGGCAGCCGGACGGACCTGCCCGTGGAAACCGGCCACGGGTCCTGAAGGGGGGGTAGAGTTTGGGAACGCGTCTCGAAACGACGATCACACGGCTTGAGATGACGGCACGGCCGGTCTCGGGCCCGCCACCCCGGCCGACGGGCAAGCTTGCCATTCTGCAGGCGGAGAACATCCCAGTCGCCTTTTTCCGCTATCTCTACCACGAGGTCGGCGATGCCTGGCACTGGGTCGAGCGCAAGCGCATGAGCGATGAGGACATTCGAGGCCTTCTGTCCTCGGATGATGTTCAGATCTATGTGCTCTATGTGGACGGGGTGCCGGCCGGTTATACGGAAATCGACTGGTCCCAGATGCCGGTCGCGGATCTGCGCTATTTCGGTCTGACGGCGGACTTTATGGGCCGTCGGCTCGGGCCGTTCTTCCTCGATCAGGTGCTCGACATGATCTGGGCGCGGGGGCCAGACCGGATCACCGTCGAGACCTGCACCCTGGATCATCCCAAGGCCCTTGCCCTCTATCAGCGTTTCGGCTTCACGCCTTACGCCCAGGCCCGGGAAACCATCGAGCTGCCCGACGACACGCCCGATTGATGCCCCCACCCTGGCCGAGGGCGCTTTCCTATGCATAATGAAGAAGAACGCGGTGTCGGCCGGTCGGTCGCATCCAAAAGCATTGGGGAGAGTGTGGGATGAAGGGGTTTTCTCTGGCGCTGCTGCGCGTATCGCTTGGCCTTCTGATGATTGTCTGGGCCATGGTCAAATTGGGCCGGCCGGACGCGGCAGTCGGGATCTCGGACAAATATTATTGGGGGCTTTTTTCCGTCGCGGACCTGCAAATGGCTTTCGGCGCGTTCCAGGTCCTGCTCGGCGTTCTCCTCATCATCGGCATTTTCAGCCGATTTACCTTTCCCCTCCAGGCCCTCATCAACGGTTTCACGGCATTTTCGGTCTGGAAGTCCATCATTGACCCCTTGGGTCTCATCTATGGCCGGGAAAGTGTCCAGATCCTCTTTTTCCCGTCCCTGATCGTTTTCGCCGCCTGCCTGATCCTGATCGCCTATCGTCTGGAGGATCGGTATTCCGTGGACGGTTGGCGACGATCCTGAAAGAACGACAGGCGGCGGACCTGAGCCCGCCGCCGCCATTCGTTCAGAAGCTCGACCTATGCGGACAGTTTCGCCGTGATGCGGGCCACATGGGCACCCTGATCGCGGGCAAGCTTGAGTTCCTTCTCCGAGGGCTGGCGTGAGCCGTCGGCACCGGCGATGGCCGCGGCACCATAGGGTGAGCCGCCGCGCACTTCAGACACATCCATGAGTTCGGGAGACGCATAGGGCAGGCCCACAATCACCATGCCATGGTGAAGAAGCGTCGAATGAAAGGACGTGATCGTCGTTTCCTGACCCCCGCCCGTGCCGGTGGAGGTGAACACGCTGCCTGCTTTGCCGACCAGCTTGCCCTGGGCCCACAGGCCACCGGTCTGATCCAGGAAATTGCGCATCTGGCCGGCCATGTTGCCGAAGCGGGTCGGCGTGCCGAAAATAACGGCATCATAGTCGGCGAGTTCCGCAGGCGTCGCCACGGGTGCGGTCTGATCAAGCTTGGCGCCGGACTTGCGCGCGATGTCTTCGGGCATGGTTTCAGGCACCCTTTTGACCGTCACTTCCGTTCCGCCAACGGATTGAGCGCCTTCCGCCACCGCCGACGCCATCGCCTCGATATGACCGTACATGGAATAATAAAGAACCAGGATCTTGCTCATGTCATCACCTCATCGCAAAACTCGTGGAGTGAAAATCTGTCAGTAACCTGGACGCGTTTGCCCCCCGGCGCAACGCATGGCCCGGAAAAGCACTGTTTCGCATTCGTGAACAATGGGCCCTGTTTCGTTCGAGTTTCAATGACTTAAGATGCGTCCCAGAAAAGCCCGGGTGCGTTCGTGCGCCGGCGCTTCAAAGAAATGGTCCGGTGGGGCCTGCTCGATGATCTCCCCGCCATCCATGAAGATCACCTGATCGGCAACCCGGCGCGCAAACCCCATCTCGTGGGTGACAACAAGCATGGTCATGCCCGTCCCCGCCAGATCGATCATCACGTCCAGGACTTCCTTGATCATTTCCGGATCAAGGGCCGAGGTCGGTTCATCGAACAACATGACCCGCGGACGCATGCACAACGCCCGGGCAATCGCGACCCGCTGTTGCTGGCCGCCGGAAAGCTGACCTGGATATTTCGACGCCTGCTCCGGAATGCGCACTCTTTCCAACAATGCCTGGGCCTCTTCCTCCGCCTCCCGCCGGCTCATGCCCCGCACCCGGATGGGCGCCAGGGTGCAATTCTCCAATACGGTGAGATGGGGAAACAGATTGAAGTTCTGGAACACCATGCCGACCTCGCCCCTCAGTCTACGGATGGCCTGGGGGTCTTCCGAAACCTCTTCCCCGTCGAACAGGATCCGTCCCTGCTGATAGGTCTCCAGACGATTGATGCAGCGGATCAGGGTTGACTTACCGGAGCCGGACGGTCCGCAAATGACAATGCGCTCCCCTTCGCTGACACGCAGGTCGATGGCCTTGAGGGCATGGAACGACCCGAACCATTTGTGCAGGCCGTCAATCCGGATGAGCGGTGCCGTCATGATCCCTCCCTGCCCGTGGCGAGGCGGCGTTCGAGCCCCAGCGAAATGCGGGACATGCCGAAACAGAACACCCAGAAGACAAGCCCCGTGAACAGATAGACTTCCAGTTTGAGCCCGGTCCATTCCTGATTGGTGAGTGTGTTCTCGCCGACACCGACGATTTCCAACAGGCCGATGGCAAAGAAGACAAGGCTCGTATCCTTGAACAGGCCGATAAAGGTGTTGACGATGCCCGGAATGGCCACCCGCAGGGCCTGGGGCAACACCACACGGATCATCACATCAATGCGGCCCAGGCCAAGGGAATGCGCCGCTTCGATCTGCCCGCGCGGCACGGCCTGCAACCCGCCTCGGATCACTTCCGCCATATAGGCCGACGAAAAAAGCGTGATCACGATCAGGGCACGGGCCAGTTTATCCGCGTTCATCCCCTCGGGAAGGAAAAGCGGCAACATGACCGAGGCAAAAAAGAGGATCGTGATCAGAGGCACGGCGCGCACAACCTCGATAAAGGCAATCGACAGCCCTCGGACGACCGGCAGGTCGGACCGCCGCCCCAGCGCGAGCAGGATGCCGATGGGAAGGGACGCCGCCACCCCCGTCACCCCCAGGATCAAGGTCAGGAGAAGCCCGCCCCAAAGGGAGGGCGGCACGACGGGCAGACCCCATCCGCCACGAATGAGCCAAAAGGCCAGCAACGGATAAATCAGACTGAAGGCAAGCCACAGACCCCGTCTCGGCAATGTCCATACAAGCAGGGGTGCCAAAGCCGCAGGCAGACCGGCCAAGGCCACAGCCAGACGCCAGGACTGATCATCCGGATAGAAATGATAGAGGAACAGGCGCCAGCGTTCGGTGATCACCGCCCAGCACGCCCCCTCCCCATCGCAAGCCAGCCGGTTGGCGCCGCGCCAATCGGCCTCAATCACCGCCCAATTCACGAATCCGGGAACCGTTGCCAGCAGGATGCCAAGACCCGTCAGGGTCAGGAGCGTGTTCACCCATGAGGAAAAGAGTCCGGCGCGCACGCGGGCGGTCCATCCCGCGCCGTCGGCCGGCGGCACGAGCGTGGGATAGAGGCCGGGGGGGAAATCCGTGCGGTCTGGAGGGCTCATGGTGCTCATCGTTCCCTCAGCCGGATAGCATGGTTGTAAACATTCATGACCAAGGAAATCACGATACTGACGGTCAAATAGAACAGCATGACCAGAAAGATGGTTTCCACGGCCTGCCCGGTCTGATTGAGGGTGGTCGTGCCAAAAGTGCCCATCAGGTCCGGATACCCGATCACGAGCCCCAGGGACGAGTTCTTGGTCAGATTGAGATATTGGCTGGTCAGGGGTGGAACGATCACCCGCAGGGCCTGGGGCAGAATGATCCGGCGCGTGGTGTCCGCCGGCGTCAGGCCCAGCGCCAGGGCCGCCTCCCGCTGACCTCGGGCCACGGCCTGAATCCCCGCCCGGACGATCTCCGCGATGAACGCGGCCGTGTAAAGACTGAGGGCGATCAGCAGCGCCACGAAGGCCGGAATGACCGTGATCCCGCCAGAGAAATTGAACCGTCCGGCTTTGGGCAGATCCCACAGGAGCGTACCGCCGCCCAGCCAGAAGGCGGTCATTGGGACCGTGACAATCAGAACCACGATAAGGGAACGGATCATGGATCGGTGGCGACCATCCGTCTTGCCCAGGGCCCACCAGGCAAGCCCGCCCAACACCAGCAGCGCGAAAAACAGCCACAGGGCCGTGCTTCCGCCGCCCTCCAGAATAGGCCGTGGCAATTCGAGGCCACGATTGTTCAGAAAGATCACGTCAAAGAAGGCGACACTGCCTTCACGCACCGTCGGCAAGGTCTGTAAAAGGCCGTACCAGAACAAAATCTGCAAAGCCAAGGGGATGTTGCGGATCACTTCCACATAGGCGGTGACCAACCCCGCCATCAGGACATTGTCGGACAAGCGCAAGACGCCAAGGACAACGCCCAGAAGCGTGGCCAGCACGATGCCAATGACGGAGATGAACAACGTGTTCAGGACACCAATGAGGAAGACCCGCGCGTGGCTGTCTTCAAGCGCATAATCGATCAGGGTAAACGCAATATCGTAGCCGGCCGGCTGGTTCAGAAAGCCGAACCCGCTGGTAATGCCCCGGGTCGTCAGATTCTCTGCCGCTGTCGATGCCAGGAACCCGACGCCCCCCGCGAGCAGCACCAGCAGAACGACTTGGAGGCCGATCCGGCGCTGCGTCCGGGGTGTCCATCGGGGCCATGCGCTCATCGCATGGGCGGGGCGTAATAGAGGCCGCCGTCCGTCCACGGCCGGTTAAGACCCCGGTCGAGTTTGAGAAGGCTGCTTTCCCCCAAAGAGCGCTCGAACAGCTCACCGTAATTGCCGACCTGGGACAGGATGGCGAAGGCCCAGTCGTCACCCAGGCCCAGATAGGCCCCGAACTGACCTTCCGCCCCCAACAGGCGGCGAATTTCCGGATTGGGAGACGAGGCCTTGAGGTCCGCCGCGTTGGCGGTCGTGATCCCGAACTCCTCCCCCAGAATGAGAGCATGAAGCGTCCAGCGCACCACATCGGCCCAGGCATCATCCCCTTCCCGGACAAGGGGGCCCAAGGGCTCCTTGGAGATGATCTCGGGCAGGATGATATGGTCGCCGGGGTTCGGAAAACTCGCCCGCAACGCGGCAAGGCCCGAGGTGTCCGTGGTGTAGGCGTCACAGGCATCGGCCAGATAGTTCGAGCGCACCTCGTCGAAAGTCCGGATGACGACGGTCTCGAAACCCATACCTTCGGTCCGGAAATAGTCGGCCAGGTTCAGCTCCGTCGTGGTGCCGGTCTGCACACAGATGCGCGCGCCGTCCAGTTCCTTGGCGCTTGTCACGCCCAGGGCCTTGGGCACGATAAATCCCTGTCCGTCATAGTAGTTCACGCCGACGAAATCGAAACCCAGATTAGTGTCCCGGCTGAAAGTATAGGTCGTGTTCCGTACCAGGAGATCGATCTCCCCGGATTGGAGAGCCGTGAACCGTTCCTGGGGATTGGTCGGGGTGTAAGCGACCTTGGCGGCATCGCCGAACACCGCCGCCGCGACGGCCCGGCAGAAATCCACGTCAAAGCCGCGCCATTCCCCTTCATTGGAGACTTCCGCGAAACCGGCGAGGCCCACATTGATGCCGCATTGGACGACGCCCCGCGCCTTGACGACCTCAAGCGTTCCGTCGGCGGCTGCGGCAGAGCCCCAACACAAGGCTCCCGCGACCGCGACCATGCGGATCCATCCGCGCCTGTTGCCCATGTCTTTCCTCTCCATCATGATCCGGATCAGACGCCGGCCGCCGCGTGGAAATTCTCAAACCCCTGTTCCAGATCGGCGATCAGATCCTCCGGATCCTCCAGACCCACATGGACACGGAAGGCCGGCCCTTCCGGCGCATAGGGAACAGCGGTACGCGGAACATCTCGGGTATCCGAGGGCACGATCAGGCTTTCAAAGCCGCCAAAGGAATAGCCAATGCCGAAATGGCGAAGGCTGTCGATCATGGCGTCCCGTCGTGCGGGCGTGCCCTCCCCCAGAACCACGCCGAACACACCGGAGGCGCCCGTGAAATCCCGCTGCCACAGGGCGTGGTCGGGATGACCAGGGAGCGCGGGATGGAGCACGCGGGAGACCTCCGGCCGCGCCTCGAACCAGCGCGCGACCGCGAGACCTGACGCCCAGTGCCGGGCCATGCGCAAGGTCAAGGTCCGCAGGCCGCGCAACAGCAAATAGGCATCATCGGGGCCGACGCTCATGCCGAGCTGACGCTGGGCCCGGATCATTTTGGCCGCATAGCGACGATTGGCGACCAAGGTGCCCATCAGGACATCGGAATGACCGCCCAGAAACTTGGTGGCCGCCTGAATGGAGATATCGACCCCATGGGCCAGCGGCTTGAAATAGAGCGGAGTGGCCCAGGTATTGTCCATCAGGGTAGGAATGTCCCGGGCCTGGGCCACGGCGGTGATCGCCGGCACGTCCATGACCTCGAAGGTCCGGCTGCCGGGCGATTCGAGCAGAATGGCCTGGGTGTTCGGCCGGATCAGGTCTTCGATCGCGCTGCCGATCCGGGGATCCACATAGGTGGTCTCGACCCCGAAACGCTTGAGCACCCCGTCGCAGAAAATCCGTGTCGGATCATAGGTGTGGTCGGCCACGAGAATATGCCCGCCCGCAGCGGTCACGCTGAAAAGCGCGGTCGAAACGGCGGCAAAACCGGAAGGCAGGAGGCGACAGGCGCTGCCCTCGGGCGCGTCTTCAAGGTCGAGAATGCCTTCTTCCAGGGGAAAGGTCCCCGGCGTCCCGCGCCGGCCATAGGGCGCCTTACCCGGCGGCGGATCGCGCAAATCCTCGACCGTGTCGAACAGAATGGTCGAGGCATGGTACACGCCTGGATTGACCGCACCCCCGGCTTCTTCGCCTTTCGGGCGGCCGGTGGTGATCAACCGGGTGGCCGAGCCCAAGGTTCTTTCTGGCGCCTTCTTGTCTGACATGCCGTCGCCGCTCTTGCCCCTGTTCCTGACTGGCGAAGACCCCTAGAATGGCGTTCCCTTTCGGGCTTGCAAAGCCCTCCCTTGAGGAGACGCCCCATGGGCACCAATCCCGCTCCCGGTTTTCAGAAATACCCCAATCACAAGATCGAGCTTGGCGACGGCTCCGCCTTTGTGCGCATCAGCCATGGCGGCCAGGTGATCGCGGAAAGCCGGAACGCGATCCTGCTCCACGAAGGCTCCTACCCGCCCCGCCACTACATTCCGGAAGCGGATATCAAAATGGCGGCGCTCAGCCCCACCGCCCATGTCACCCATTGCCCCTTCAAAGGGGACGCGGCCTATTGGACCCTCACCCTGGGCGACACCGTGTTGGAGAATGTGGCCTGGGCCTACCCGGATCCTTTCGATGAGATGATGCGCCTTAAAGGGCATATCGCCTTCGACACCGACCGCCTCGATCAGATCGAGACGGACGGATAATCCAGGGAAGGAACACCGATGGGTCGCAAGATCGATATCGTGAGCGATGTGACCGGCAAGGTTTGGAAGGTCGAAGCGCCCGTGGACACGGAAGTGGGTGCGGGCGATGCCATCATCATCCTGGAATCCATGAAAATGGAAATCCCGGTCGAAGCCCCCCAGGCGGGCCGGGTCGTGGAACTGCTGGTCGATGTCGAAGACGCCGTCGAGGAAGGCGCCAAGGTCGCGGTGCTGGAGACCTTGAGCTGATCCGCCGCTCACCTCATCCTTCGAAAATGCCCCTCAAGTGATCATTCAGGAACCGGCCCTTCGGGTCGAGGGCCGCGCGGACGGTGTTGAATTTCTCGAACTGGGGATAGAGATCCGTCAGCGCCTTGCCGTCGAGCGTGTGCATCTTGCCCCAATGGGGCCGTCCGCCGAAGCTTCTGAAAACGCCCTCGGCCAGGTCGAACAGGGCTTTGGGGGATTGTTTCCAATATTGATGGACCGAAATCGTGACGCTGTCCCGGCCGTAAAACGGGCTGAGCCAGACATCGTCGGCCGCGACGAAACGATATTCGATCGGAAAACACACATTGATGCGTTTGCGCCGGATCTCCGATATCAGCGCCTCCAGGCAGTCCGCCCCCTGATCGACGGGGATGGCATATTCCATTTCATTGAAGCGCAGGCCCCGGGGGCTCGGGAAGGCCTCATGGCTCCAGCGCACCCTGGAGGGCGCCTTGGCACTTTCCACGCCGATCATGCGGGTGATGACCCGGTTGACGGCGGGCGTGAAAAAGGGCATGACCCGGCCCATCTCCATCAGCATACGGCCGGTCTGATCACCGGATTCCAGGGCATCCGGTTCGGCCGCGGCCCCGGTCGCGCCCCTTGGCGGGGGTGCTGCGTCGGTGCTTTCGTCAAGGCTCTTGCAGATCACGTCGGACGCATAAGGGAACCACAGGAACTCGAAATGGCGGGTGGCTCTTGCCAAATGGGGCAATTGCGCCATGCATTCCTGGGCCGGCATCAGCCACATGCGCTCCCTTAATTTGTAGACGGAGCGGCACTGAAGGGTCAGGTCGGTCAGGACACCGAGCACGCCCAAGGAAAGACGGGCCGCCTCGAAAATGTCGGGGTCCGTGTCCCGGTCACAGGAAATGACCGTGCCGTCGGCGGTCATCAGGTCAATGGCGGTCACCACGCTGGGGAAACCACCGAGGGTCAGGCCCGTCCCGTGAGTGCCGGTGGACACGGCGCCCGCCAGGGCCTGGCGATCGATGTCGCCCTGATTGATGAGGGCGAGGCCCCGTTCGTGGAGCGGTCCGCCTAAGGCGTGGATGCGGGTGCCCGCCCCCACGGTGACCCGGTCATGGACCGGATCGTGGCGGCGAATCCCCTCGAAGCGATCAAGCTGGATCAGGGTGCCATCGGTGGCACATAAGGGCGTGAAGGAATGGCCGGCACCCGCCACGCGAAGGGGACCGGGCCAGTCCAGGACCACGTGGCGCAAGGCGGCGCGGTCTTCCGGGACAGCCCGATGGGCCGGGTGGGCCGTGATGGCCCCTGACCAATTGCGCCATTGTTCCGCCGCCATCACCGTGCCCTCCGCTCACATCCTCGGCATGATTGACCCCGCCCCAAAGACTTCTTAAGTCCATCTCTCTAACTCTGGGCGTCCATGACGTCGCGCGCCAGCCGCGCGGCCACGCTGCGGCCCACCCCTGGCACCGTCGCGCCAGGATACCCCGTGTCCGGCAACGGACTGTGACATTGTTTTTAGGAGACCGCGATCCATGACCCATGCCGCCGCTGCAGAAGAGGCAGAACCGCGCGCAACCGGGCTCATCACGCGCCACACGGCCGAGGAATTTGATGGCATGCGCCGGGCGGGCCAGCTGGCCGCCGCGTGTTTGGACATGCTGGGCGACCATGTGGCGCCCGGTGTCACCACCGAAACTCTCGACCGCCTGGCCTATGAATTCATCCTTGATCATGACGCGATCCCGGCGCCGCTCCATTATCGCGGCTACCCGAAATCAATCTGCACGTCGTTCAATCACGTGGTCTGCCATGGCATCCCCGGAGACCGGGAGATCAAGCCGGAAGACTGTCTGAATGTCGATGTGACGGTCATCCTGGACGGCTGGCACGGGGACTCAAGCCGCATGTATGGCGGTGGCGCGCTCAAGAAAAAGACCGAGCGCCTGATCGATGTGACCTTTGAATGCCTGATGCGGGGCATCCGGGTCGTGCGGCCCGGCGCCACCCTGGGCGATATCGGCCACGCCATCCAGAGCTATGCGGAGGCCGAGCGCTGCTCCGTGGTGCGGGATTTCTGCGGCCATGGGCTTGGCCGCAAGTTCCACGAGCCGCCCAATGTGGTGCATTTCGGCGAACGGGGCCGGGGCCTGACGCTTCAGGAAGGCATGTTCTTCACCATCGAGCCCATGATCAATCTGGGGCGTTATCACGTGAAGATCCTCAATGACGGCTGGACCGCCGTGACCCGGGACAAAAGCCTGAGTGCCCAGTTCGAGCATTCGATCGGCGTCACGGCCACGGGGGCGGAGATCTTCACCCTTTCGCCGAGGGGCCTGCACAAGCCGACCGCCGAGACCCAGCCTGTCATCGAGGCCCTGGTCGAGGGCGAAACCGCTCCGGCTTGACGCCCCGTTGGCCCTTCCGGTTATGGTTTCCCGCATAGCGGGTTTGTGGGCCGGACGGGATGGATGGGGACATGCTGAAACGCTGGAGCGAGCGAAAGGGCGGTGACCGTCCGGGAGATGGCGGGAAGCCGGCGGCGGGCCTCTCGGAGGCCCCATCGAATCCGGAGGCCGAAAAGGAAACTCCCCATTTCCACGGCCACCGGGACCGCCTGAGAGAGCGGTTTCTGGCCGCCGGTCCCGACGCCCTGCCCGACTATGAACTCCTGGAACTGATCCTGTTTCGTGCCATTCCGCGCCGGGACGTCAAACCCCTGGCCAAGCGCCTTCTGGAACGCTTTGGGAGCATCGCGGATGTTCTGGGGGCGGATCCGGAACGGCTTCGGGAGATCGACGGCGTGGGCCAGGGCGTCATGACCGAACTCAAGATCGTCCACGGCGTGGCCCTGAAACTGCTTCAGGAAGACGTGATGGAGCAGCCCGTGATCTCCTCCTGGACCCAGCTCCAGGATTACCTGAGAGTCAGGCTTTCCACGGAAAAGATCGAACAGTTCCGCATCCTGTTCCTCGACAACAAGAACCGTCTTATTGCGGACGAAAAGCAGCAGCAAGGCACGGTCAACCACACGCCGGTCTATCCCCGGGAAGTGATGCGTCGGGCCCTGGAGCTCCATGCTTGCGCCATCATTCTCGTGCACAATCATCCTTCCGGGGATCCAACACCCTCCCGCGATGACGTGGCCATGACCGCCAAGATCATCGATGCGGGCCGGACCATGAACATTCGCGTTCATGACCATTTGATCGTGGGTCGGGGAACCGTTCTGTCCTTCAAGGCGGAAGGTCTGATGTCATGACTGCCGAGGAAACGCCCGCGCGCCGGGCCGTGCCGGAAATCGAATCCATCGGTCCGAAGGATGCGGGCCGTGCCGCCAAACTCATCGCGGCCGCCTTTCATGACGATCCGATCATGACCTGGGCCTTCAACGGCACGGCAGCCATTGAGGCGGCGCAGCGGCAACTCGCCAAATCGATCTACCTGCCCCAGGGCTTTTGTCATCAAACCACGGACGATACGGCCGGGACCCTCTGGTTGCCGCCAAACGCCACGCCCAGCATGGGTTTCATGGCACAGTTGAACCTTCTGTTCTCGATCTGGCGGCATGGCGGCGGGGAAGCCCTGAGCCGGGCCAAGAGCCTGGGCGAAGCAATGGCCAGCGCCCATCCCCGGGTTCCCCATTACTATCTGTACACGATTGCAGTGCACCCGGATCATCAGGGCAAGGGACTCGGCCGGGCCATGCTCTCGCACGCCTTCGAGACCATCGATGCCGAAGGCGCGGCCGCCTATCTCGAAAACACCAAACCAGCCAACACGCCGTTGTACCGGTCCTTCGGCTTCGAGGTCACGGAAGAATTCCATCCCGCGCCGGACTGCCCGCCCATGTTGCTCATGTGGCGGCCGGGACGGTCATCACCCTCATCCTAGGGGACAGCCCTCGATCGTGATGCGGTGCATGACCCGGCGGTGGCCGTGATAGTCATTGAGCGCATAATGCCAGGTCGAACGGTTGTCCCAGAACGCCACCGATCCGGGTGTCCAACGGAACCGATGGGTGAAAGTCGGTTTGATCGCGTGGGCGTAAAGATAATCAAGAAGCGGCTTGCTTTCCTCCGCCGTCCAACCTTCAAAATGAAGCGTGAAACCCGGATTCACATAGAGCACGCGCCGGCCGCTTAACGGATGGGTGATGACCACCGGATGGGAGACATCCTGGGTCGCGGCGAGCGTATTGCCGATCCGTCCGCCCGCATCCGTTTGGGCGTAGGCCGCCCCTTCGCCGAAAATATGCCGGCTCGAATGGATCGCCCGCAAGGTGAGGAGGGTCGCCTTGAGACCATCCGACAACGCATCAAAGGCCGCCGCCATATTGGCAAACCAGGTGTCCCCGCCCGAGGGGGGCAGTTCCCGGGCCACCAGGATCGAGCCCAGGGCCGGCGCCTCGTCATAGGAATGATCCGTGTGCCAGCCCCCGCCGATATTGGCTTTCTGGTCAGGTTCCTTGCGCACCTCGGCAATCATCGGATAGCCGTCCACGGCCTGAAAGAAGCGGTTGATGTTGATGGCGCCAAAGCGTTCGGCGAGCGCGATATGGGCTTCCGGGGTCAAGCTTTGATCCCGAAAGAACAGGACGCCGTGGGTTGCAAAAGCGCGGCGCACCTGCCGCAAAGCGGCGTCATCGAGCCCGGCGCCCAGATCGACGCCGCTGATTTCGGCGCCCACCCCAGCGCAAGGGCGAATCTCAATCGCGGTCATGGCAGTCCCTCCCCGTCTGTTTTTCGCTTGTGCCCCATCCTACCAGAAGTCCCGCCAACACAGGGGACTCTGGACATTTTCCGCGCCTTGGCTACCCTCACCGGCTGGCAGGGGGCTGCCGGACGCGGCGTCGTGGGTGCCGCGGCGATCTCAGGCAAAAGCGCCAGACAAACCAGAGGGGACGGTATGCGGCGGCTGATTCTATGGGCAGTCGTGGTCGGGGGATTGATGTGGGCACACGGGGCCCTGGCGGAGACCCGTCTCCATTGGGCCAGTGCCCTCGGCGCCCAGGACCTGGACCCCCACGGCGCCGTGGATGAACCCACCCTCACCATCCTTGCTCAGATCTACGACACGCTTGTCCAACGCACGCCCGGTATGGCCCTCGAAGCGGGCCTCGCCACAAGCTGGAGCGCGAAGGATTCGACCACCTGGCAGTTCACCTTGCGCCCCGGCGTAACGTTCCACGATGGCAGCCCGTTCTCGGCCGATGACGTGGTCTTCAGCATTCAAAGGGCCCAGGCGCCGGGCTCCGCGCTCGCGCCCCAGCTTGAAACGATCATTGAGGTCCTGAAGATCGATGACCTTACCGTGGAGGTCTGGACGGACCGGCCCTGGCCGCTTCTGCCGGAACACCTGGCGCAGGTCTTCATCCTGTCGAAAAGCTGGGCCGAAACCCACGGCCTGGCGCAAATCCCCGATCCGGCCAATCCGGCCCCTCTCTATACGGCCAGTCACGCCAACGGCACGGGCGCCTTCAAGCTTGCGCATCATGAGGCAGGCACCAGAACCCTCCTTGTCCGGAATGATGACTGGTGGGACCGGGCCCGTCATGCCCATGGTCTCGATTGGATCGACCACCGGCCCGTCGCAAAGGCCGAGGAGCGTCGCAAGGCCCTGCTTGCCCAGACCACCGATCTCGTGACGGACCTGCCCTCCCATGATTTGCTGCGCATCCGAAAGACATCGACGCTGACCGTCGAAACGGGTTCGGAGGCCCGGACCATCTTTCTCGGACTGCGCCAGAGGGGTGGCCCCCTGCAAGGCCAGGATGAGGCCGCCGCAAACCCCTTCGCGGATCGGCGGGTGCGCGAAGCCGTCTATCGCGCGATCAATCTGGAAGCCATTCGCCGCGCCATAATGCATGGGCTGGCCCAACCCGCCGGCCGCCTGCTCCCGCCCGGGACCCAAGGCTATGACGGGACACGGGACACGCGGCTCGACTTTGACCTCGACGCGGCCAAAGCCCTCCTCGCCGATGCCGGTTTTGAACAGGGTTTCGCCGTCCGGTTCGATTGTCCCAAAGGGCGCTACGCGAATGACGAGGCCATCTGCCGGGCGGTGACGAATATGCTTGGCCGGCTGGGGCTCAAGGTGGACCTGTCGATCAAGACGCCGGCGGAACATTTCTCACGCATACGGAACCGGGAAGTGGATTTCTTTCTGTTCGGCTGGCAACCGGCACGCCTCGATGGTGCCCATCTGCTCGACGGCCTCTACCGCTCCTATGGTCTTTGGAACGCCGCCCGCTATGCCGATCCGCGGGTCGATACCCTGCTCGAGGCGGCCGCGCTCGACATTGATCGGGAAAGCCGGAAAGAAAAACTCAGCCAAGTCTGGGACATCGTCACCGAAGACATCGTCTATATCCCGCTCCACCATCAGGTGATCGGCTGGGCCCATGCGACCTGGTTCACCTTGCCTGTGCCGGCGGACGGGCGCCCCCGCTTTCACTGGGTCCGTCCGCTTTGAGAGAGATGTCAGGCCCGGGTCACGAAGAGGCGAGACGCGGCATAGGCGGCAAGCGGCATGAGCAGGATCGCCATCACCGAAAGCCAGAGAGGATGCGGGATGCGCAGGAGTGTCCAGCCGGCGCCGGCCAACAGGGTGAAACCGACGGCCCAGCCCGGCCACTCGGCGCCTTGAGCCAGACGAAACGCGACGCTTGCCCCGACAAAGACGCCGAGGCCCCAAGCCACCAGGACGGCGATCGCCTTCGGTGTCTGCTTCACCAACAGGGCAAGCCCTTCCGTGTCTTTGAGGTCAAGACCGGGGGGCGGCGGATAGAGAGCATGGGCCAGGGCATCGATCCCCATGGTCACGACAAGACCCGCCAAAACACCTGCCAAAAGCCCGATAACGGGACGCATAGGCGATTCCTCTGATTTGTTTTGCGACAGCCTGACGCGCTCGCCCCAGCCACGCAATGGTAAATACCACGAGGGGTCCTGTTGCCTCCACGAGGTGACTGGTCGCCCTCACCGCTTTCGTGTCATCTGACGCCATGAACACCATGAATACAGAGGCCCCCCGTCCGCGCCGTGCCGGCTCGATCTATCTGGAGCCCTGCCGAGAAGGTGTGATCGACTCGGTCATGCCCTGTCCCGAGGCGGTGGACGCGACCCGTCGGCGCGGCGGCATCGTGTTGGCCACCGCCATTCTCGGCTCGGCCATGGCCTTCATCGACGGCACGGTCGTCAATGTGGCCCTGCCCATCATCCAGAGCGATCTCGGTGCCGGCACGAGCGCACTGCAATGGATCGTGGAGAGCTATGCCCTGCTGTTGGCGGCCCTCTTGTTGGTGGGCGGCGCCTTGGGGGATCATTTCGGGCGTCGGCGGATCTATCTGATTGGCATTGTCATTTTCGGCCTCGCGTCCCTGGCCTGTGGTCTCTCCTCCACGACCGAGGCGCTGATCATCGCCCGGGCAGTTCAGGGTGTCGGCGCGGCGCTTCTGGTGCCGGGCTCCCTTGCGCTGATCGGTGCCAATTTCCCACCGGAAAAACGGGGCGCCGCCATCGGCACCTGGTCCGCCGCCACGGCCATCACGACCGCGCTCGGCCCCGTCCTGGGCGGCTGGCTGGCCCAGGCCTGGTCCTGGCATTGGATCTTCTTTCTCAATCTGCCCCTTGTCGGCGCGGTTCTGGTGCTGGGGCTTTGGGGTGTGCCCGAAAGCCGGAACGAGGAGGATCAAGCCCCCCTCGACTGGCTCGGCGCCGGTTTGAGCGTGGCGGGTCTGGGCGGTCTGACCTTTGGTCTGATCGAGGCGAGCCGCCTCGGCCTTGGTGACCCGCTGGTCTATGGCAGCGGGCTCGCGGGCCTCGGGTGCCTGGTTCTGTTTGTCCTCCAACAGATCCGGCGGCAAAACGGCATGGTGCCGCCCGCGCTTTTCCGGTCGCGGGCCTTCACAGGCACCAATCTGATGACCTTCCTGCTTTATATGGCGCTCTCGGGCGTCTTGTTTTTTCTGCCCCTCAAACTGATCCAGGTGGACGGATATTCCGCCCCCGGCGCTGCGGCCGCCTTTCTGCCCTTTGTCGTCATCATGTTCTTCTTTTCCCGCTATGCCGGCCGTCTGATGGATGTGGTTGGACCGCGCCTTCCCTTGGTCGCGGGCCCCTTGGTCACGACGGTCGGATTTGTCCTGCTTGGCATCCTGGCGGGCAAGGCCAGCTATTGGCTTGGCACCATGCCGGCCATTCTGGTCGTCGGCGCCGGCATGACGCTGACGGTTTCCCCCCTGACGGCAACGGTCATGGGATCCGTCTCCGATTCCCTCGCCGGCACCGCCTCAGGCATCAATAACGCGGTCTCCCGTGTGGGCGCCCTGATCGCGATCGCGCTTTTCAGCCTGATCGTCATCGAGGTGTCCTCAACCCTGCTGATGACGGATTTGCGCGCCGCCCTGCCCGATCTCGGCGATGACGTTCTGCGGAAGGTGACCCTTGTCTTCGGCAGCGTCGAGGTGCCCGCCAGCCTGCTTGAATACAAGGGCCCGATCGAGGACGCGGGACGGATGGCTTTTCTGCAAGGCTTCCAGGCCGTTTGCGCTCTCGCGGCGCTCTTCTCGCTCCTGAGCGCAGGCCTTGCGGCCCGGTTTTTACCTTCTGGAAACGGCTTCACGACTGGATAAGGGTTTTCTCCTACCCTTGACGTCCATGGAAGCAAGCGTGTCTGCAAGATCATGGGACGGTGCCCAGGCCCCCGGCCCGTTCGGCGATTGTGCCCGTGACCCGATCGAGATCCCGGGCGCCATTCAGAGCCACGGAGCACTCCTTGCCGCGGACCCGGCAACGGGCGTGCTGACCCATGCAAGCCGTCCCCTTGTGGACGGCCTCGGCGGCCGGGGCACAACGCTTCGCGACATTCTGGGCGCGGCCCAATATGACGCCCTTCTCGACCAGGATCTGCGCCCGGCGCGCAACGGCCTGTTCCGCACCTGGCGCGCCCGCCTAGACCTCCCCGATGGGAAATCCCTGACCCGCGCCGTCATCGCCCATGACCACGGCGACAAACGCATCCTCGAACTCGTTCCCGACACCACCGATCACGAACACCTGGCCGACCGTTTTGCGCGGCGACAGATGATCATTCAAGCGATCCTCGCCGCCGACGCCCTGCCCACGCTCCATGCCCAGACCGCGCGCTTTTGCAAAGAGATCACCGGTTTCGACCGGATCATGATCTATAAGTTCCACGCCGATGGTCATGGCAGCGTGATCGCCGAAGACACAAGGCTCAGCCCACGTTTTCTGGATCATCATTTTCCGGCATCGGATATTCCCGAACCCGCGCGCCGGCTTTATCTTGAAAACCGCATTCGGATCATCCCCGATGTCGCCGACGCGCCCCAGCCCGTCGTCCCGTTGGGTGATCGGGTCGACACGGCCCCCCTGGACCTGAGCCACGCGACCCTGAGAGCCGTCGCGCCGGTTCACATTCACTATCTCAAGAACATGGGCGTCGCGGCGTCCCTGTCGATTTCCCTGGTTGTCCAAGGCAAGCTCTGGGGGCTGATCGCCTGTCACCACAACACGCCCCGCTGCCTTTCCGCCATGGATCTCCAATTCTGCGAGGTGTTCGGGGACGTGGTCTCCGGCACCCTTGAACGGTTGACCAGCGAGGCGCGGCTCGCCCATATCCGCAAATCCCAACAGGCCTTCCAACGCATCGCCGACAGCCGTCAGACCGCGTCTCCCCAGAAACTTGTCAGCACCCGGTTCCAGGACTTTCAACATCTATGCCCCTGTGACGGGATCGTCGGCCGGATTTCGGGCAATACCGTTCGCACGGGGATCGCGCCGCCCTCCAAGGCGCTGGCAGATCTTCTGGTCAGCCACGACGACACAACCATCCGCCTTTATGAGCGTTTGCCCCATCTGCTGGGCACCAATGACGAGCACCGTCCTTGCGCCGGCGGCGCCTACATGCCCCTCGGGGCTGGGGATTTTCTCTTTTTCTCCCGATGCGCTGTGATCGAAGAACGCGCGTGGGGACATACACCGCCGTCGGATCAAAAGCTGGGCCCGCCCCGGTCCTTTGCGGCTTGGGTCGAAACGATCCGGGATCAGTGTGCCCCTTTCGAGCCGGGGACGATCGATGCCCTAGCCCCCCTGCAAAATGCCCTCTTCCAAGGTCCCTGTCCGGACAGCGCCATGACCGAAGATGCGACCTTGCGCGCGTCGGTAAGCCTCGATCGCACCAATCTGGACAATGAACGGCTCGCGGCGATCGGCGATCTGGCATCGGGCCTTGCCCATGAACTCAACCAACCCCTGGCCTCCGTCATCAACTATGCGTCCACGTGCAATCTCCTCCTGCAACAGGCGAATGCCCGGGCAAGCATCGATGCCGCCGACACCAAGCTGGCGCCTCTGGTCAAAACCATGCTCGAGGAAGCCAAACGCGCCGGGGAAATCGTGCGCCGGCTCCGCAAATTCATGCAGACGGGGGCCTTCGAGCCGACGCCTGTCGATATCGGCGAGGCGGTCATGACCGCTCTACGCTTTGCCCTTCCCGTCAATCAGTATGAAGATGTCGATGTCAACTGTGCATATGACGATGATCTTCCCCCGGTCTGGGCCGACGATGTTCAGATCCAGCAGGTGATCTTCAACCTTGTGCGCAACGCCCTTGACGCGATGAGGGGCCAAGGCGAGAAAAAACTCAGCATCACGATCACCCGTATCGAGGAGAATGAGATCCAAGTCTGCCTGCGCGATACGGGCCCCGGTATCCGGCCCGACATGATGGACCGGGTTTTCGAGCCTCGGGTGACAACCAAGAAAGAGGGCATGGGCATTGGCCTGTCATTGAGCCGATCCATCATCGAAGCCCATGGGGGATCCATTCAGGCACGCAACCTCGATTCCGGAGCGGAATTTTCCTTTCGACTGCCCACGATGAAAAATGACCCCATCTGCACCAATCCCTGACACGCCCGCCGATCGGGGCTGCCCCGTCGTCGTCGTCGATGACGATGCCGGCGTGCGCGAGTCCATGCGGGTCCTGCTCCAGACACTTGGATACGACATCCGTCTCTATGGCAATGGTGCCTCCTTTCTCGACGCCGAGGACGGAACAAGCCCTTTCTGTCTGATCCTCGACTTGCGCATGGCGCCCATGAGCGGGTTCGACGTGTTCAAAAGGGTGCGGACCTTCCCAGTCAAGATCCCGGCCATTTTCCTGACCGGACATGGCGACATTCCCATGGCGGTCGATGCCATGCGGCTAGGGGCCCTCGACTTTCTGGAAAAACCGGCCGATCCCCAACGCCTGATCGAGGGCATTACGCGTGCCCAAAGCGTCTTCGCGGCCGCCACGGCAACCGATGCCCATGCCAATGGGCCGGAACCGGACCCTGCCCTCTCTACACTGACCAAGCGCGAACAGGAGGTCCTGGACCTGCTCGTGACCGGCATGACCAACAAGGCCATTGCCCATGCCCTTTCCATCAGCATTCGTACGGTGGAAGTGCACCGGTCACGGGTGAAGGAGAAACTCGCGGCCCGCAACCTCGCCGACCTCATGCGCTACGCGAAGTCATAAAGAAACCGCTCACTGATCTTAACAACAACTTAATCCGTACAAGTACGGGATTTACCCCAATTGCGGAAACGTGATCGGCGCGATAGGTTATTGTCATGATGAAGACGGTCAGAGACACCCGGTGGGGCATTGGATAATTGGTCGTGGCGACGACTGATCGGTCTTCGGGGTGGCGATGCGGGACGGCGTATTTTGTCCCGTTCGAGACATGCAACTCCGGCCCCTGCGTATTAGGGGATGTATGAGTGAGTGTTGACGAGGGATCTCGGGGTGATCGCGGCGGAACGATCACCCCGATCCTGCCAAGGGCAAGAGATATCTGGATCGGGCTGCAGGGGACATGCAGGCATCGACCTGATGCACAAGGGGACCTGGCTTGAATATTGGTCGGGACACCCGGGATGATCGGTGGCGGAGCGATCATCCCGGGCCTGCCAAGGGCAAGAGATATCGTGATCGCACCGCGGGGGACGAGCGGCTTGTGACCGGAGGCTGGAGGGGAGCTGGCGTGGTGGTCCGGCCAAGGATCAAATCGATATCTCGTGGCTGAAAAGCAAGCAAGCCGACACGGACGCCTGTCTCTCTTTGTGCGGTGATCGGATCACCAAACCGGATCCCATATCCGGTTTCCCTGCGACCTCGTGTCGTTCAGCCGTGCTTTACATGTAATCGGTCTTGGAAAAAGAACGGTTAAGCGATCGGGGAGTCGGCGGCCTTGCGCTGTTCCGGCTCTGCCTGACCGTAGCCAAGCACCGCATGCGCCTGTCCGACACGCTCCGGCCCTCGGCCGATCTTGCATCCCACCGCTGGCCCTCGCCCCGCTGCGAAACGCGCTTTCCCGTTTCAAGTCCATATCGAAAACGGGGTCGGGAAAAGCGGTGTCCCCTTTTTTCCAAAGCTCGGGATAAAGTCTCCTCCAGAAATCTGACGTGAGAAATGGAGCGAGGCCATGATCCCCCGTTATGCGCGCCCCGAAATGGTGGCGGTATGGGAGCCGGAAACCAAATTTCGCATTTGGTTTGAGATTGAGGCCCATGCCTGCGATGCCCAGGCGGCCCTGGGCGTGATCCCCAAGGAAGCGGCCAAAGCCGTTTGGGAACGCGGGGCGTTTGAGGTCGATCGCATTGACGCGATCGAACGGGAGGTCAAACACGATGTCATCGCATTTCTGACCAATCTGGCGGAACATGTGGGGCCGGAGGCGCGGTTCGTGCACCAGGGCATGACCTCCTCGGACGTGCTCGATACTTGTTTCAACGTACAATTGGTGAAAGCGGCGGATCTGCTCGCCGTAGGCCTGGACCGGGTCTGCGACGCCCTCAAGACGAGGGCTTTTGAGCACAAAGACACGGTATGCATCGGCCGCAGCCATGGCATCCACGCCGAGCCCACGACCTTCGGCCTCAAACTGGCCCAGGCCTATGCGGAGTTCGATCGCGCCCGCGCCCGACTGGCCACGGCCCGCGCGGAGGTCGCCACTTGCGCGATTTCCGGCGCCGTCGGCACCTTCGCCAATATCGATCCGGCCATCGAAGCCCATGTGGCCAAGGCCATGGGCCTCGAGCCCGAACCCATCTCCACCCAGATCATCCCGCGGGACCGCCACGCCATGTATTTTGCCGTTCTCGGCGTCATCGCCTCCAGCGTGGAGCGCCTGGCCACCGAGATCCGCCATTTACAACGTACGGAAGTTCTTGAAGCGGAGGAATATTTCTCCGAAGGCCAGAAGGGGTCCTCGGCCATGCCCCACAAGCGCAATCCGGTGTTGACGGAGAACCTGACGGGCCTTGCGCGCATGGTCCGCAGTGCCGCGATCCCGGCCATGGAAAATGTGGCGTTGTGGCATGAACGGGACATTTCCCATTCCAGCGTGGAGCGGATGATCGGCCCCGATGCCACCATCACCCTCGATTTCGCGCTTCACCGGCTGGCCGGCGTGATCGAGAACCTGCTCGTCTATCCCCAACGCATGCAACGCAATCTGGATCTGCTTGGCGGGCTCATCCATTCCCAGCGCGTCCTGCTCGCCCTCACCCAGGCCGGCGTTGCCCGGGAGGACGCCTATCGCCTGGTTCAGCGCAACGCCATGCCGGTTTGGGAAAAGGGCGGCTCCTTCCTTGAGGCCCTCAAACAGGATGCAGAGGTGACGGCCCGCGTCCCGCCCGAAACCTTGGAGACCCTTTTCGACCTCTCCTATCATCTGCGCCATGTGGATGGCATTTTCGCGCGGGTTTTTCGCTGAAAACCGGCACCGCTTGATGGGCCCCTTGATATGCTACGGTGGCGGTCGCCGGGCGGAGAGTGAGGGGGATCCGTGCAATTCGATGGGGAGAAGGAGCCGATGATCACCGTCTGTCCAAGCTGGAAATCGACGCGGCAGGTCGCCACCCGGTTCCTGACCCTGATGACGGCCTGCCTGCTCAGCGCCTGTTTCGACATCGAACACGATGTCCGTCTTGAAGCCGACGGCAGCGGTCGGATCCAGATCGCCCTGATCACCGATGATGTTCTGCCCGCCGACACGAGTTTCGACACCATTCTCAAATCCCCGGACGGACGGACGGAAGTGCGGGAATATCTGGATGAGGGCAAATTCGTCCATGAGGAAACGCTGGCCTTCACCAGTCTGGAGTCCGTTCGCCTCCAGGACGATTCCATGTCCCTGGTTGTCCGGGACCGCAGCTTTTGGGGCCTCGGGCCGGCCCGCGCGACCTTCACGCGCGTGATGCGCCCGATCGGCGTCGCCGATGACGAGTTCGGCCTGTTGCAACGGGTCCTGGCCGACCGGACCTATCGTTTCAGCCTGACCCTGCCCGGCCGCATCCAGGAGATCGACCCTGTACGGATCGACGGCCTGGAAGCCGTGCCCGAGCGTGAGGGAAACACCATCACCTGGCGCATCCCCTTGGGCACCCTCACACAAGTTGAGGCCCTGACCTTCCGTGTCCAGTTCACGACCTATGGCGATCTGGAACCGTCGCAGAGCCAGGAGGCCACGAACGGTGTTTCCGGATTTCTGGGAACGGACGGCCCCTGAAGCGCGGGCAAGGGGCATCCCCAGTGATCGCCCCCAAGTGATCACCCCCCGAGTGATCGCCTGAAGACTCCTATAACGGGTAGGCAGGGGCGACTCCCTTTGCCCCGGCGAGGGCCAATGTGAAGCTGAATACACATCTGATACCACCAAAAGGTGCAAAATCCGCCCGTGTAGGCATTGACGCCGCTGCGACCACGATGACCAAGCCCCTCCCAAAGCTCGAGAAATCGCGCCGAGAAATATCGCATATCCCCCTTAGATTGGTATGTTGCGAAACAACACGTTATTAGTATAAAACTCGTGGGTTAGGCGCTGGTTGGCGGCAGCCCTCAACTCCAGTGCCTGCATGACCACAACAAAAGTTGTATTTGGCAGGGTTGAGGATGTTTTCCAATCGAAGCGGAATACGGGAATTGCGCCGCTCGCGAATCCCCTTGAGCCGGGCTACCCGTTCGCTGGATCGCGCACGGCACCGGTTCCTGACCCGCTTGGGGCTGATGGTCGTGGTTCTCGCCGCCCTTATCGGCACCGGCGTTCTCTTTGTCAGCCGGACGGATTTTGTAGGTCGTGATGGAGCCTCGCCGTCCGCGCGCCAGCTCGCGTCAGGCCCCGCCGCGCCGATGCCCGATCAAAGCAGACCATCGGTCCCCGCCCCTGTTTCCGCTGAGCCCCAAACGGATATCACAGCCCTGACCACGGTTTTCGGCCTCAATGACGCGGCGGCCGCATCGGCCCGGACGGGCGTGATCGACGGGGACTCCATTCCTCCGTCCGCCATCACATCGCCGGACGACACGGGCGACGGGGTCAGGACAAACTGTGTCTCCGTTCTGGCCCAGACCGCCCTCGAGACGACCCTTTTCTTTCCATCGGGAAGCACCTGGCTTCAGCCCGAACATCGCGGGGCCCTCACCCGTCTGCGCGAGGCGGCGCGCGCCTGTCCGGGCGTACAGCTCGAAATCGCGGGCCATACGGATGATGCCGGAGACGAGCTGACAAATCTCGAACTGAGTTGGGAACGCGCCGATGCGGTTGCCAAGTTCCTTGCGGAAGATGGCCTGGGCACGGATCAGTTCCACACGCTGGGCTATGGCGCCAAGCGCCCGGTGGCGGCGAACAACAGCGCAGAGGCGCGGGCCCAGAACCGGCGTGTTGAATTCGCGATCCGCTGATCGGGAAATGGGGAAAGGACGGGGTCCGTGACAGAAACCATGATCATGATTTTCGCCGGCGCGGCTCTCGTCTCTGCCGGCATCGGCTTCTTTTTCGGCTGGTGGATCTTCAAATCGGATTCGGTGACCCGCAACGAGGTCATGGAACAGGAGATCCTCCGCCTACGGCGACGGTTGAGCCGCGCCGAGAACGAAGCCCGGGCGGCAACGCGCGACCGGGACACGTTCCGTTCCCGGTGGCGCCAGGATCAATGGTCGGGCTATGTTGACCGACGGATCGAGCCGCTGAGGGCTCCCGGGGTGCCCGCCCAGCGGGGTTCCATGCAGCAAGGCGCGAGAGAGAGCGCCGCTCCGGATCCGGAAAGGGTCGACGGCGCCGTCGGTTCCACCGAACCAGCGCTGAGCGTGACCGGCCCGTCCCATAGCGCGCCATAGGGCCAAGCGATGCCCCTATTGAGGCATGTTCCTATCGAAAACATGCCCGTTCTGACCATTATCTCAGCCGCTTGATCACATCTCAGCGGCCATGTCCTGAAGAACGTCCAGGAGGCTGTCTACATTGACCGTTGTCGGATCGATCTGCGAAAAGGGAAAATAGCGTAGGAAAATCTCCTCGGTTCTCGGCGACACATCTTCATGAAGCCCCATGGACCAGCGCGCAAACATGCGTTCCCGGACATCCGTGAAGGAGATCAGTTGAATGTTGAAATGACGGGGATCGGTCACGATGCGATGATAGGTAGCACTCAGCTGCGGCCGGCCGCCCTCGAGAACCTGAATGAAGTAGTTGCCGTTATAGTGAAGGAGACCCGTGATCGTGTCTTTGGCATTGTTCCGCTCACAACTGCGCATCAAATCCTTGATATCGAGCGACGCCGAAGGATTGCGTTCGCTGGAATAAACGAGACGGCACAAATTCATCCTCTTTCTCCCACTGACACGATCATCCACCACGCAAAAGAGCTGCCCGGACTTAAGACGGGCGCACGGGAACGGTCCTCTTCCAAGACCAGAAGGAACAGAACATACCGCTTACGAATGATTGGGGATGATCCAACCCGTTCTGACTATTTTTAGAACAATCCCGGAAAGTTGCAAATAAAAAAATGACGACGCATTGTGCGTGTCTCGCCATTTCCTCGCCGACTCAACCCTTGTTCGACAAGCGGTTTAGGACCGGCGCTTCATCCACCCCTCCATGGTCCCTGCGCGCCCACGGTCGATGACGACCGCAGGGCCGGAAGACCGGCCTTGCCGCACAATGCAGGTTGTCCCCTCTGTGTTCAGAGGGATGGCGACACGCCGTGGTTTCTGTGGCGCCGGAGATCCAGCGCCACAGGAGAGAAGCAAGGGAGGCCGGTCGTCAGAAACGATAGCTGACCTGGACGAAACCGCCGACACCGGCTCCCGGCAGGCGGCTTTCCGGATCCAGACCCTCGAAAGGGTTCGTCCGGAACAACGGCACGTCACTGAAGGGAACGCGGTTGAAGCCCGCCAAGTGGTCCTGATAGAAACTATTGACCACGTTCTCCACGCCGGCGGCAATCTGAAGCCCCCGCAACACGCCCCTGTTCGGGGCCCACTGACCATAGATGTTGAGAAGCTGGAAGCCGTCCGTGGGCAGTTCCCCATTGGTCAGCGAAATCCGCTCCTGCTCCGCGACCAAGACTCCCTCGACGGATAGGCTCCAGGTCGGCCGGCGATAGGTCATGACCAGCGTCGACCGCAAGGGTGTGATGCGATAGAGATCATCATTGATGTCCCGCCTTGCTCCTTGAACATAGGTCACGATCCCGTCGAAGAGCAGCGCGTCATTGGGGTTGACGAGGTTCTCGGCAATCCGGGTACCGAAGGCCGCATCCACGCCGAACAGGCGGGCATCGACATTGGAGAACTGCAAAGGTGTGGCATCACCATTCACAATGCTGACAATCTCCTGGGGACTGTCGGGCGCGACCCCACCCGGCCCGTCGAACTGCGCGAAAAACGCCGGGCCACCCGCAGGGGTCAAAGGATTGGGAATGGCCGCTTCCGGATCGATCCCGTCTTCAAGCGTGGTCAGAGTGTCATCGAACGGCGTGCTCTGGATATAGTCGTCAATGCGATGAAAGAAGCCCCGCACACTGAGAAAAGAGCTGTTGCGGGAATAGTCGAAACCCGCCTCGAAAAGCGCCCCCTTTTCCGGCTCGAGATCCACATCGCCGATCGTGTTGTTGCCATCGGCGAGGCCGGCCGTCACCTCGATGGGCAGGAAGGCATAACGTTCGACCCAGAAGGGGGAGCGGGTCTTGCGGGCTGCCGTGGCCGAAACCGTCCAGGACGTCCCGATCTGATGTTCAAGCCGCGCCAAGGCGTCCACATTGTTGTCCGTACGCTCCCGATCGAGGGCATTGAACATGCCGACCAGCATCTGCACCGGACCCGGAACAGGCGGTGTCGCGCCAGCCGATACGGGATCGGCATTGGTCTCGACCCGGTCATAACGCACGCCCAATTCGAAATTGGTCCGGCGGGCAACAGGTCCCTTCCATTCCACGAAACCGCCATACCGGTTCGTTTCGGCATCATTGAAAGTCTCGATGAAGAAGCCAGGGTTCAGGGGCTGGGTCACGGTCGCGCTGTTCGTGGCCAATTGTCCGTCAACACCGAAACTGATCCGGCCTCCGAACAGGGCGTGATGGGCGCTGGCGGCATAGTTGAAGGCTTCGCCCGTCGCCGGCGTTTCGATCACCGGCACACCTGCGGGCAAGGGACGGATGGACTGGTTGTCCATGCTGTGGGCGACATCGGAATAGCTGACCGAGGCCTCGACATCGAACCGTCCCCATGCGCCCCGATAGTTCAGATCGAAGAAATCACTCTCGAAAAACTGAATGTCGAGGGGAAAGGTCGGATTGCCGCTTGGCGCCGTTTCATGGCGACGATAGTCGAAACTGATTTCATGGTTGCCGAGCTTGATGCCGTAGCCGCCGGCAACGGCCCAGCGCTCATATTCCGTTCCCAGAATGGTACCACCGGCAAAGTCGATATCGTCGCCGGACTCGAAATTGCCGAGAACGTGGAACCGGTGCCGGTTGTTGGCAAGGCTGACGATGCCGCCGCCGCCGCCGCCTTCATCCACCGTCTGACCATTGGCGACGAGTTCGCCGCCGACCTCGAAACGGTCCGTCGTCCCGAAACGGCTGGTCTTGAGGTTGGCCTCGATCAGACCGCCGATGCCGGGACCGCTGCTCACCGATGCGATGCCGCGGGTGACATCGAGGGTCTCCAGCAATTGCTTCGGCGCGTAGTGGAGGGGCGGATCCATGAGATTGGGCCCGCCCGGATTGATCGCCTGCCCATTGATGCGGGTGTTGAGGCGGATGCCGAACAGCCCCCTCAACTGGGCCTGACCGGAAAGCGCGCCGTTGAAGACAAGGGCGCCGCCTGGCACCCGGCGCAGGAGGCCGGCCGAATCCGCGACCGAACTCCCGGGCAATTGGGGATCAAGCGAAATGAGGCCTCCCCGATCGGTCGGATTCCCGAGAACGGTCATCCGGTCGATGATCGAGGCCTCCTCCTTGGCCTGGGCATCGTGAACGGACACGCCACAGACACACAGGGCGATGGTGGAAACAGAGGACAGAACGCGGGCCGGTATACGGCCGCACACGGAAAGACGGGTCATGACGGACCTCTCCCATGAAGCTGAAAACATCAATGATGGATGGATCGCTTAGTGGGAGAGCGGGGGTCCGCGGGCGGAAGGCCTTGAGAGGAAAGCCGTCGGCGCCGTCTGATCCGATGGGGGCAGTGCCGTTTCGGTTGCACGGACGGTCGGCAGGGTGAGCCAGGGCTCATGGCAGGACGCGACGGGGTCGCCGCCATGGGTCGCGCAAACGAGGCAATCGGGCCTCGGTTTTTGCGTATCCGACGCGGGATCGGTCTCGGACGATCCGTCCTGGCGCAGGGGACCCGGCGCCGGAACCATGGTGGTTCCGTTCGCGGAACACATGACGACGGTGAGGCCGCCCGTGTCCGAAGCCGCCAGCGCCATTTGCGCCGGCAGCATTTGCGTGAAGGCAAAAACAAGGAAAAGAAAGGTGGAAAACGGCCGGCGGCACCGGCCCTGGGCTGCCCTCGCCCGGCTTAAAGCGTGTCTATGGCAGGACAAGAACATTCAAGGCCACGCGCATATCCGATGAGGGCACTCCGTCACTTCTTCACAGTGGTGCCATTGGCTTGTTTGAAGATGGTGCCCCTGGGCGCGCGTTCGAAAATCTCCATGGCGAAGATCTTGCCGACCTCGCTCGCCGGAACGCCGTTTTCCGTCGCGCGCTTTTCATAGATGGCACGGCGTTCCCGGTTGACCCGATCGACGGTCTGACGGGCCTCGGCCGGCGCGCCGGCGGGATTGGCGAGTTCAACAAAGCCGTCGAAGCGTTCGATGATCACGCCGCTCGTCCGGTAGCGGTCCAGGGCATCGGCCTGGGCCCACACCGATGGCGCCGAAAACGACAGAACAGCCAGCGCGATGACCATGAGCTGAAGGAAGGCGCGCGGATGGATCCGAGCCTTCAGTATTGAGACCATCGTGTTGTGATGCTGAATCATGGTCCTCATCCTCTTCCGCGTCCCCAGGTCGCTGTGCTCATCCGTCAGAAAATATCGTCGTTCTTCTCGATGTCCTCATCCGCCTGCTCTTCCAGACGCACGCGAACATCCGCATCGATCTTGACGTTCAGATTGATGGTGATCGGCTCTCTCGGCCCCTCAACCCGCACCGTCGGCTGGCACGCTCCCAATCCAAAAACGAGCCCCGTGGAGAGGAAAATTCCCAGCCATTGAACCGCGTCCCGCATCCGCCAGCTCCTTGAAATGCCCCCGGGAAGCGTGTGTCCCTTCCCTTTAGAACCCCTATCTAACGGCCCCAAGGCGGCCGCGCAACAGGTCCGTCGTAATCCCCTCACCCAGGCTCAAGGCGCCGAGCAGTGTTTCGAGATTGCCCGAAAGCGTAATGTTGAAGACAAAGGGCTGACCTTCCAGTACTTCCGGATTTTGGCCTTCCAATGTCAAGGCCAGCCCCAATTCCCCTTCGGCCGGTCGCGCCACCCGGACATCGAAGCGCGTGTACCGGAAATCCTCGAGGGCCCGCACCATCAGGCTGACTTCCTCGCCCTGGGCCAACATGGCCTCCCGGGCATCCCCCCATTTGACGTTCAACACGCCGTCCGTCTCGGCCTGCAACAGACCATCGGCAATGATGATCCCCGTCTCGGTCAGGCGCACGGGGATCGCTCCGGAAAACGTCCCGGTGCCGCTCACCTGTTCGCCCGCGAACTGCTCCAGCATGGGCTTGAGCGACAGGGAGCGCAGATCGATGGTGAGGAGGTTCTCTTCCGCCGCCATGACATAGGTCACGGGCGACAGATTGACCGCGCCCTCGGCGAAACGCCCGGTCGCCTCCTGGATGTCGATGACGGGACCATCCGCCTCAAGACGAAGCTCGAAGCGCAGGCGCGGATCATCCAGGGGCACCGGGCCGGTCATGCGCCGGGCCGTGAGCGTCTGGGCCCCATCGGTCGCGAAGCCGGGCCGCGCAATGAACTCGAGCGGACCGTTCAGGGCCTTGAAGCCGACCCCCGGCACCTCCACGTCGATGTCCTGGAAATCGAGGCTGACCTTGGTCTCCGGCGGCCCATCCGCCTTCAGGCGCACCGTGGAAACGGCGCCGATGGTCCCCTCGACCCGGCGCAGGTCGGCGAGCGCCGGTGACAGGTCCACCGGCTGAAGTCCTTGGGGGGCGAAGACAAGCGTTACCGGACCGATGCGCAGATCCCCCTGCCCGAAATCGCCGGTGAGCGTTCCACCGAAGGGGATCGTTCCCGCGGCCTTGGGCAAGATGAGGGCGCCATCGATCGCCACATTGCCATCGCCCGCGGGCGCCGCGGTCAGATTGACGGTTTGGGGAGTCAACAAGGGCTGACTGCCGGTTTCGGAGAGCCGGGCCTTGACGATGGCCGGGCCCGCGAGACCGGCACCATTGAAGGGAATGCGGACCTCGGACAGATCCAGCTGGCGCT
>CAZFWG010000030.1:36379-48236 GCA_964522525.1 uncultured Alphaproteobacteria bacterium
GCGAGACCGGCACCATTGAAGGGAATGCGGACCTCGGACAGATCCAGCTGGCGCTCAAGATCCGGGAGCGTGATCCGCGCCTTGGGCACGGTGATCACATTGACACTCTCCGCCCCCCAATCAACGAACAGGGCCGGCTCCTCGAGCATGCCTTCGGCCAGGGCATTTGTGCCATCCCCGCCCCTGATGTCGAAACGGACGCTGGCCTGCGTATCCAGGTCGAGATCCGAAGCGCGCAGACGCAATCCCAAGGCCCCATCGAGAAGGATCTGCGCCATGCGCACGTCCTGCCCGCGCATCGCAAAATCCTGAACATCGAGGGTCGCCGGGCCCGCGATGCGGAGCGCATTGCCCGAAAGCGTGCCCCGCGCCTTCCACTCCAAGGCCTTGAAGGGTCCGCTGGCGCGTTGAATGTCGAGTTCGACGGGGACAGGCGTTTCCCGGAAGTCCGCCGTGGCGGAAACCGTCAACTGAAGGGACCTTCCTGGCGCAATGTTGACAAGCGACACATGGGAGCCCCGCAGTTCGACCATGACGTCAAGGCCGGTCAGGGTGCGATATGCGCTCTCAAGCCAAGTGGGGGCCGTGTCATCCCCGGGCGGATTGTCCCCAGGGAGATCGTCTCCTGGGAGATCGCCACCTGGGAGATCACCACCGGGCGCGTCCGCGCTGGCATCGCCCTCAAAGTCGTATTGGTAGCGGAAGCCGTCAAGGACGATCCGCCTCAACTGACCGGTGATCAGGCTGGCAACGGTGTATTCCAGGGTGATCCCGTCAACGCCCAACCCATCTTGACCCAGGTCCAGATTGCGCACCTGCGCCGAGCCAAGACCGACAGAGACGAGTTCCAGTCGGGCATCGGGAAAACCGGCGCCGGCAAGACTGCGCTGCGCCGCCGCCTCGACGAGGGGCACACGGAACACCCACACAATGATCGGGATCGCGACCAGAAGAACCGCAATCCCGAGCCCCATGATCCGAAACAGACGCATCCCACTCCCCCTGCGGGTCGGTCCCCTTAGTCTTCGCCGTGGTCGCCAGTCTTCGCCTTGGTCGTCTTTCCGCCTGGATCGTCAGTGTGGCAAGGCAAACGCGACCACATAATCGCCGAGCTTGGTGCCGAGCCGGGCGTGGCCGCCGGCCGCGACCACGACATATTGCCGGTCCTGCCAGACATAGCTCATGGGCGTTGCCTGCCCCCCGGCCGGGAGGCGCCCCTTCCACAGTTCTTCGCCCGTATCGGCATCAAATGCACGCAGATAATTGTCCATGGTCGCCGCAATGAAGAGGAGACCACTCGCCGTGACGACCGGACCGCCGAAATTGGGCGTTCCCCACTCAAACGAGACGCCGAGGGCCGTCAGATCGCGGGTCGTGCCCAGCACGCTTTCCCAAACGATCTCGCCGGTTTTCAGATCGATGGCGTGGAGCTGTCCCCAGGGCGGCGGGTTGCAGGGCAGGCCCAGGGGCGAGACCAGCAATTCGCGGGTCACGGCATAGCGCGTGCCCCGTTGGAGGCCGACCTCCAGGTCCGGATGCTCCTGTCGGATGGCCTCCACATCCTGGCGCGGGATCAGGCGGACGACATGGGCCATGCTGCTCGTGTTGATGAACATGCGCTGGTGCTGGGGATCGAAGGCCGCGCCGCCCCAGTTGGCGCCGCCGCCCGTGAAGGGATAGACGATCGTGCCTTGAAGCGAGGGCGGTGTGAAAAGGCCCTCGTTCCGCAAGGTCTCGATCTGTTTCCGACAGGCTCCCTTGTCCCAGCCGCTGAGGCCCCAGGCGTCTTCCGGCTTCAAATGGGTCGATACGAGGGCCCGTGGCTTGGTGGGCATGGGCTGAGTGGGCGAGAGCCACTCACCGGGGGCTGGATCCTGGGGCGTGGACTGTTCGGTCACGGGAAAAACCGGCGCTCCCGTCTCCCGGTGCAGGACGAAGATGTGGCCGGTCTTGGTGGCCTGGACGACGACGGGAATCTCCGTGCCCGCCCGTGTGATCTCATAGAGACCCGGCTGGGTGGGCAGGTCATAGTCCCAGATGTCGTGATGGACGATCTGATAGTGCCAGACCACCTGCCCCGTATCGCCGCGCAACGCCACGACGGAGTTAGCATACAGATTGTTTCCAGGCCGATCACCGCCGTAAAAGTCAGGGCTCGGACTGGATGTGGGCAGGAACAGGAGATTGCGCTCCTCATCGGCGGCCATCACCGACCAGACATTGGCATGACCCGACCGGGGCGCCCCCTCCTGTTCCCAGGTCTCCGCGGCGGGGTCATCCGCTTGGCGGGGCACGGGATCGAACTGCCACCGCGCGGCGCCTGTGCGAACATCATAGGCCCGGACGACGCCACTTGGCGCCTCCAGACGCTGATTGTCCGAAAAGGCCGATCCGGTGACGACCACATCGCCGATCACGATCGGCGGCGAGGTGATCTGGAATTCTCCAGGCCACAACAAGGGGCGGCCGGCATCGAGGCGGACTTGTCCTTGTGCGCCAAAATCCGCACACGGCGTGCCGTGGCGTGCATCGAGCGCCACTAGGCGGCCGTCATTGGTTCCCGAAAGGATCCGCGTGGCGCAAGGGGCCTCGGGCGCGGCCCGGGGGTCCCGCCAGGCGGTGACGCCCCGGCAGACAAACTGGTTGGCCGGGCTGCTCGTCAGATCGATCTGCGGATCATAGCGCCAATGGAGCGCGCCGGTGCCGGGATCAAGAGCCATGACCTCATTGAAGGGCGTGCAGAGCACAAGCCGGTCATCGACCAGAATCGGCGTGGCCTCGAAGGCCACCCGATTGCCGGCATTCTCGAAATGGGCCCGGTGCCCCGTCCGGAAGGTCCACGCCTTGCGGAGTTTTCGGATGTTGTCGGGCCTGATCTGATCGGAGGCAACATAGCGACGCCCCCCCGCATCCCCGCCGAAATGGGACCAGGAGGACCCGCTTTCCGCGTTCGCGGCACCGGACCCAGCCGCGATCTGGACGATCGCCAGGGCCAAGATGCCGGCAAGCCATGGCCCGGCAAGCCATGGGAAGGGGCCCGCTCGCCCGCCGAAGCGGTGCCCGTGATCCGGCATGTTCATTCCTGCTGCAGTTCCTCCAGGGCTTCGACGAGCATTTCCTCCAGAGTGCGGCGGATCTGATGATCCGAAACCGCCAGATTGCGCGCGTCGAAATCCGCCCGCAGCTTGCGGAAAATGTCTTCATCGCCCGGTTCGACAAAATCGACCTTGATGATCGCTTGGGCATAGGCCTGGGCCTCTTCACCGCTCAGGCCAAGTTGTTCCGCCGCCCAAAGGCCAACCTTCTTGTTGCGCCGCGCCCGGGCCTTGAACGCAAGTTCCTGGTCATGGGCGAATTTCGCTTCCGCAGCCCGTTTGCGCTCGTCGAAAGAAGAAGACATGGCAGCTTTCCCTGTTCTCGAATGCCGGTCCACGATCGGGACTGGCAGTCGTTTCGTCTGACCATAAGAAGTGTCGCCCGCGTTGCTTACTGGTGCAACGGGGAGATTTCAACGCGTAAAACCCTGGATTGTCTCCCCGTGCAGAATTGCGAATCAAACGCAGGATCCAGGCGGCCCATCGGCCTTTCATAGCTTCGGGCTCTGGGTGCCAAAGGGTGAGGTTTGTTAACGATCAAGAGACCGTGGGCGCGCCCCTGCGACCCTTGTGCCCCTTTTGGAACGGACATAGGATCCGGCCGACTTGGAAGGTGGTCAGGGGTGTCCGTTGCGCGTTCAAGACCATGGCACAGCCACGGTCGCCCTTTCCCGCTGTGTACCCTTGCCCGCTGTTTAAAGAAGCGGGTGGCCGGAAGCGGTATCCTGTCGGCTTTCCCTCTAGGCCAGTGTCGCAACGAAAAGGAAGATCAGGATGAGTCGGGGGCTGATCGTTGGCACTGTCGCGTTGGCCCTCGCCGGCATCGCTTTCGCGTATTGGTATGTCCTTGGGCCGCGCACCACCGTCGTCGAAGGCATCGAAGGGCCCGCCAATGGCATGGGCAGCTCCTTCACGGTGGCGTCCCAGATTCCCCTGGATGACCTGGCGCCGGGTTTCAAGAACCGGATCTTCCGCATGCGGTATTGGGATATCTATCCCGGCGGTGTGGTGCCCATCCACAGCCACCGGGCGCGCCCGGCCACGATCTATGTGGTCAATGGCGAGATCTATGAATACCGCAACGGCCACATCGAACCCGTCGTCCATCAGGGCGGCCAGATATCCGTCGAGTCGGAAGGACTGGTGCACCATTGGCTCAATGACACCGCCGAAACCATCCACCTGGTCGCCACCGACATCTATGCCGGTCGCTCCAAGGGCAAGAAACGACGCGCGCCCGAGCGTTTGCGGTCTTTCGCGCCGGATCACATGCCTTCAGGCCTCGACGAGGAAATCATGGCGCAAATCGACCTTTCCAGCGAGGCGCTCGGGGTAGAGGGTTTCTTCCTGCGCACCCGCCGGCTGAGCCTCGCACCGGGCGGCAGGAGCCAGCTGGAGCGTTTCACGCTGGGACCGGGCAATGTTTACGTTCTGGAAGGCGCCGTCATGGAAAGCCGAAGCGACCGCCAGAGCGATCTGGCCCTGGGCAAGGACGATGTCAGCGATTTCGTGCCCGGCGTGTCGCTGATCTGGCGCAACGAGGGGCCTGTGCCCGCTGTCCTGATCGTCACGGATGTCATCGGCGCGGACGAGGCCGCACAGGGCAGCACGGCAGCCCTGGCCCGCCGCGACGCGGTAACGAACACCACGGCCCAGAATCGGGAGCGCGCCGTCCCTTGAATACACTCGACACCATGACCGAGGATCTGCGCGCCGCCGACAAGGGCGGCGAGATCAAACGCGGCATCATCATTGGGCTGATCAGTTTCCTGACCCTGGTCGATCTGTTCGCCGCCCAGGCCATCCTGCCTCGGCTGGCCGAGGCCTATAATGTCAGCGCGGCCGCCATCGGATCGGCGGCCAACGCCAGCACTTTCGGCATGGCGGCGGCCGGCCTGATCGTGGCGTTTCTCGCCCGGCGCATCAGCCGGCGCCACGGCATCTGGATCTCCCTGGCGGTGCTGTCGATCCCCACTTTCATACTCGCAAGCACCACGGATCTGACGACGTTCACCTTGCTTCGGATTGCCCAGGGCATGTGCATGTCGGCGGCGTTCACCCTGACCATGGCCTATCTGGCGGAGGAGTGCACACCGGCCCAGGCGGCGGGCGCCATGGCCGCCTATATCACCGGCAATGTGGCCAGCAATCTCTTCGGCCGACTCTTCGCCGCCAATCTCGTGGACTATTTCGACATCGCCACGAGCTTCTATGTCTTCGCGGGCCTCAATCTGTGTGGCGCGGTCCTCGCCTTCTGCACGATCAATCCGGCCATGAAGCGCACCACGAGCGAGGAAAAAGCGGATCCCGTACTGACCATCTGGCGCAATCATTTCCAGACGCCGGGGCTGCCGGCCGGCTTCGCGATCGGCTTCCTGATCCTCTTCGCGTTTCTGGGTGTCTTCACCTATGTGAACTTTGTTCTGGCCGCCCCGCCCTTTTCCTTGAGTTCATCGGAACTCGGGTTCGTGTATTTCGTCTTTCTGCCCTCGATCGTCACGACCCTGATGGCCGGCACCGTGGCCAATCGGATCGGTGTGCGGCCGGGCATCTGGATGGGCATCGCGGTGGCCGGGATTGGATTGGTGCTGACCCTGACCGCCTCTCTCCCGGCCGTTCTGGTGGGGCTCGCCCTGATCGGGGCCGGCACCTTCTTCGCCCAGGCCGTCACCACCGGATTTGTCAGCGCCGCGGCCGTCGGCGACAGGGCCTCCGCCAGCGGCCTTTATCTGACCTCCTATTACATCGGCGGATTGGCGGGCAGCTATGTCCTCGGCATCGCGTTCACCCAAGTCGGCTGGATCGGCTGTGTCTTCGGGGTCGCCGCCAGCCTGATCCTGATCGTGTTGATCACGGTTCGGCTGCCTGTCGCGGATCCTTCGCCACATCACTAAAAGGTCAGATGCCTCGAATTGATCTTCAACCCAATCTCAAAGGCGCCTGAGGCGCACGGGAACAGGAGCACATCATGAACAGAGAAAGACGCGCCGCGATTGTGACAGGGTCGACGAGCGGCATCGGCTTGGGCGTCGCCAAGGCCCTCGCCACATCCGGTGTCGACGTCATGTTGAACGGCTTCGGCGATGCCGGCGAAATCGAGGCGATCCGGTCCGGGCTGGAGAGCGACCATGGCATCAAGGCCGTCTATTCCGGCGCCGATCTCACTAAGGTCGACCAGATCGAAACCATGGTCGGCGAGGCCAAGGCGGCCTTCGGCGCCGTCGATATCGTGGTCAACAATGCGGGCGTCCAGCATGTCTCACCGATCGAGGAGTTCCCGGTCGAGAAATGGGATTTCATCATTCAGCTCAACCTGACGGCCGCGTTCCACACGACGCGTCTCGTCTTTGCCGAGATGAAAGCCCAGAAATATGGCCGGATCATCAATATTGCCTCCGCCCACGGACTGGTGGCCTCGCCCTTCAAGTCCGCCTATGTCGCCGCCAAGCACGGCATTCTGGGCATGACCAAGACCGTGGCCCTGGAAGGCGCGGAATTCGGCGTGACCGCCAATTCGATCTGCCCCGGCTATGTCCTGACGCCGCTTGTCGAAAAACAGATTCCCGACACCGCCAAGGCCCGGGGCATCACGGAAGAGGAAGTGAAGCGGGACGTCCTGCTGGCCGCCCAACCCACAAAAGAATTCGTGACGGTGGAGCAGATCGGCGCGCTTGCGGTTTTCCTGGCCTCCGCCGAAGGCGCCCAGATCAATGGGGCCGCCCTGCCCGTCGATGGCGGCTGGACGGCTCAATAATCCTGCAGTCTAGTTGGGGGGTGATGCGTTCTTAGCGCTTTATCCCCCGATTGGGCCGTTTAACAAGGCGCCGCCCGGGCACTTTGCCTATAGAACACAAAGGGAGCATCGGCCTGATGGTGAAGCACATTAACCTCGCGCTTCAGGGAGGGGGATCCCATGGTGCCTTCACCTGGGGCGTCCTGGACCGACTGCTCGAAGACGACCGGATCGTCATCGAGGCCATTTCGGGTGCCTCCGCCGGCGCCATGAACGCCGTGGTCCTCGCGGAAGGTCTGGCCAAGGGCGACCGGGAGGGTGCCCGCGAGACGCTCGCCCATTTCTGGAACGGCATCGCCGACAAGGCGGTCTCAAGCCCGATCAAGCGCTCTCCCATCGACCAGCTCATGGGCAGCTGGAGCCTGGACAGCTCCCCCACCTATATCTGGTTCGACCTCCTGTCCCGGGTCGTCAGCCCCTATGATCTCAATCCCCTCGACATCAATCCCTTGCGCGACGTCCTTGAAGAACTCGTCGATTTCGAGGCCGTCTGTCAGTGCAAGGAGCTCAAGGTCTTCATCTCGGCCACCAATGTGGAAACCGGCCGGGCCAAGGTCTTCAACCAGGACGAAATCACCGTCGATCATGTCCTTGCCTCGGCGTGCCTGCCGCTCATCTACAAGGCGGTCGAGATCGATGGCGTCCCCTATTGGGACGGCGGGTTCACAGGGAACCCTCCCCTCTGGCCCCTGTTCGACCATTCACCCGCCGATGATTTCGTCATTGTTCAGATCAATCCGTTTCATCGGCCGGGCGCGCCCCGTGCGGCGCGGGACATCGTCAACCGCCTCAACGAGATCACCTTCAACGCCTCGCTCCTGCGGGAGCTGCGCACCGTGGATTTCGTAAGCCGCTTGATGGATGCCGGACGCATGGAAGGCACCGGCTATCGCCGCGTGCTCATGCATCTGATCGATGAGGAACCGTTCCTCAGTTCCCTCGGGGCCTCTTCCAAGCTCAACGCGGAAAAAGCCTTTCTGGACGTCCTGTTCACCAAAGGACGCGGCGCGGCGGACCGCTGGCTGTCGAACCATTTCGACGATATCGGCGTGCGTTCCTCGATCAATATTCGCCGGCTGTTCCAGGGCGAAGAGGACGCGCTGGACGGTGCCCGCATTGAGCGCATGGCCAAATTCCAGCAATCTGAAGAAGATGGCGCCTGATCGCCTTGACCATTGTTCATGCTTGGCATCGCAGGGCTTTTGACCGATCCATTTGTAACCCGCAGGGGCTTCGACTAAGCTCTGGCTTTGATGTCATGGCGTCGATCGCCTCCCATGGGTGATCGGCAAACGAGATGAGCGAGCACCGTGAGCATGTTCGTTTTCCAGGACCGGTGAGGACCTTTCGTGCGATGAGCGCCCCTGCGCGAACAGGGCGCCGGCCATTGACACGGGTGCTTGCCCCGACATCGACGGTTATGGCCCCCCGCGGCGCGGAATGCCCGCCATGACCTTGATCCAAGGCATCCTGCCTTTCGCTTTTCCCGACAGGATCGACCGCTTTCATGGGTTCATCCGATGATACACGACATGCGTGTCTCTTCCGCGCAAGGCGCGGGGATGGTGAACAGGCCAAGACTCAGTGAATGGTCGATGCCCTGGGAATGGTCGACGCCCTGGCGCCTGTGCCATGCCGAACAGCCAGGCATGGTGCGAGCCCCAAGCATGCCGAAATCCCAAGGCAGAATCAGATCTATACGGGCTCCCCGCCAATCAATGGAGACATCCCCATGAACCGCCGCCGTCTGGTTTATGAAGGCAAGGCCAAGATCCTGTATGAGGGGCCTGAGCCCGGCACCTTGATTGCCCATTTCAAGGATGACGGCGCAACGCCTTCGCGCCAGAAGCAGACCCTCAATGAGGGCAAGGGCGTCCTCAACAACCGGATCTCCGAATATATCATGGGGCAGCTCAACCAGATCGGCGTGCCCACGCATTTTGTCCGCCGGCTGAACATGCGCGAACAGCTCATTCGCATGACCGAAGTCATTCCCGTCGAGGTCATGGTGCGCAACTATGCGAGCGGGACGCTGTCGAAGCGGCTCGGCATCCCGGAAGGTTCCTCCCTGCCCCGCTCTATCATTGAGTTCTACTACAAGAGCGACGACCTCGACGATCCGATGGTCAGTGAGGAACACATCACGGCGTTCAACTGGGCCGCGCCCCAGGACATTGATGACATGATGGCCCTGGCCTTGCGGGTGAATGACTTCCTGGTCGGATTGTTCCTGGGCGTGAAACTGCGCCTTGTGGATTTCCGGATCGAGTTCGGGCGCATTTTCGAGGGCGATCTCATGCGCATCATCGTCACCGATGGCCTCGCCTGCGATTCCTGGACCGTCTCCAGCCTCCAGGACTTTCAGCCCATGGATCCCCTGGAAGTGGCGCGGCGCCTGGGCGTGCTGGAACCGCCCACGGCCTTCGGCGGTGACGCACCGGCGATTGTCGGCGGGATCGACACCAAACAGTGATCCGCTTCAGTTCCGTGTACTGAGTGCTTAGGGATTCCCGGTGACTTCGCCGGCGACGCGGGCGTAAAGGGCCGCGGTGTCCGCCACCAGCGGATCGGGAAGCGGCGGGATCGGCGGCTCAGCTGTCCCCGCTTGCCGGGCCCCGTAAAGCGCGTCCTTGTAGCCGATCGCCCTGTAATGCTGGCGAACCGCTTCTTTGCTGAGTTCGATGGTCTCGCCGCGCTCCTCATAGGCGGCCCGGTCCCAGAACCGGTCCTCGTCCAGGGTCCCGAAGACATCGACCACCATGAGACGGCCTTCCTCGTCGAAGCCGAACTCCTTTTTTCCGTCCACGTGAAAGAAGGACGCCTCGGCCAGCGTCAGCGCAATCATGCCGTCGATCCGGAGGCAGAAGGTCTGGATTTCGTCAATAATGCCCTCGTCAACCCCGGCAAGATCGATTGCTTCCTGGCGGGTCAGGAGCCGGTCGAAGGCCTCGAATTTGGTGCTCATCTCGAAAAAGGCGCGGGGCAGTTTGGCGCCGTAGCCCACGGCCGCGCCTGGGGCAAAGCCCAGAGCTTCGGACGAGACCCGGCCCGCGCCCAGGCGATCGAACAGGCTGCCCGCCATATAGTGACGTTGAATGCACTCAAGCGGAATAAAGAGGCGCCGCCAGGGCTTGGGCCTGTCTTTCAGAGTGGCAACAGGCTCCACCGCCTTGACCCGCATGGTTGTCTCGCCGGTCCGCTCCAGGAAATGATGGGGCAAGCCCAGGCGATCGAGGGCGGAGAACCAGTGGCACGCCATGGCGCACAAGGCGCCTCCCTTGCCCGGTATGGGGTTCGGGATCGGCTTGTCATAAACGGAAATCCGGTCGGAAAAGACGAATTCGATCTCGGTGGGGCTCAACCGATAGACATCCTTGACCGATCCCTGGTGGATCAACTCCTTCATGAAAAGACTCCCGCGCGGGTGACAAGGGCCGAAGACCGCCTTGGGGGACCCGGAATGGGAGTCCCGCCTTAGGGCAGCAGATGGCAGACCCAGAATAGCATCAGGCGCGCGGCAATGGCCGATGGGAAGCCGGACCCCGCACCATCTTTGAGATTGCCGCCAATTGGGTTAAGCAGAGCGCAGGATTGCACCGTTACCCAAGATGCGGGGACCCTCCATGAAGGCACGGATCCACGTCACGCTGAAAAACGGCGTGCTTGACCCGGAAGGCAAGGCCGTCGCCCAGGCCTTGGGCAGGCTCGGTTTCTCCAATGTCGCCGATATCCGCCAGGGCAAGTTTTTCGACATCACCCTGAACCACACGGATCGCGACACGGCCGAGGCCGATGTGCGGGCGATGTGCGAGCAGCTGCTCGCCAATACGGTGATCGAGACCTACGCCATCGACATCGAGGACGAGGGATGAAGGCGGGCGTCATCGTCTTTCCCGGCTCCAATTGCGATCGGGACGTGGCCCGGGCACTCGCGCTTGTCACCGGCCATGAGCCCCGGATGATCTGGCATGGCGCGACGGAGCTGCCTTTTCTCGATCTCATTGTCTTGCCGGGCGGTTTTTCCTATGGCGACTATCTGCGGTGCGGCGCCATCGCCGTGCACAGCCCCGTCATGGATGCGGTCGTGGCCCAGGCGCGGGGCGGCACGCCGGTGCTCGGCATCTGCAACGGCTTTCAGATGCTGACCGAAACGGGGCTCCTGCCCGGCGCCCTGATGCGCAACGCGGGTTTGACCTTCATTTCACGGACCGTCCCCCTCTCGGTTACCCGCACCGACACCCTGTTCACGGGGGCCTATGGACCCGGCCAGATCATCCAGATCCCGATCGCCCATCACGATGGCAACTACACCGTCGATCCGGAGACGCGCATCCGGCTCCACGGCGAAAACCGCATCGTGTTCCGGTACGAGGACACCAATCCCAACGGATCGCTGGATGATATCGCGGGCATCACGGACGAAACCGGACGGATCCTGGGCCTGATGCCCCATCCGGAACGCGCCATCGAGACAGTGCATCCGTCGACAGACGGTCGGGGTCTGTTCGAGAGCCTTTTGTCGAGCCTCCCATGAGGCCCAGTCGAACGGGGGACCCTTCGTCGGACCTCGCGCCAGGGAGAGAAAATCGTGAGCGCCGTTCCCATCACGCCTGAAGTCATCGCGGAGCACGGTCTGGCACCGGATGAATATGCCCGGATCCTGCGTGCGATGAACCGGGAACCGAACATCACGGAACTGGGCATCTTCTCCGTGATGTGGTCGGAACACTGTTCCTATAAATCCTCGCGCGTCTGGCTCAAGCGCCTGCCCACCTCCGGCCCCCAGGTGATCCAGGGCCCCGGCGAGAATGCGGGCGTCGTGGATATTGGCGACGGGCAGGCCATCATCTTCAAGATGGAAAGCCACAACCACCCCTCCTTTATCGAACCCTATCAGGGGGCGGCCACGGGCGTCGGCGGCATTATGCGGGATGTCTTCACCATGGGCGCCCGGCCCATCGCCATGATG
>CAZFWG010000031.1:0-48138 GCA_964522525.1 uncultured Alphaproteobacteria bacterium
TAGGCCTCGTCGCCCGGCAGCTGGTCGATGAGATTGGTGAGCACCTGCTCGTCCCCGACGCCCGGCAGGTCTTCCGTCAGCTCGTCGGTGAACTCGAAGGTGTTCAGATCACCCAGAACCACGATGTTGGCTTCCGGATCATCCGCCAGCAGAGCATCAACAACCTCGTTGAGGGCAAGCGTTTCCTGCTCACGCTCGGCTTCACCCGCCTGGAAGAAGGGCTGCGGGCCGCCGAAGATCGGCTGGGAACCGAAGCGCGAGGTCAGGTGGTTGTTGATGAGCGTGATCTCGGTGTCGTTGAAGGTGAAGACACCCAGCAGCGGATCCCGCGTGCCGTCGAAGGCGTTGGGATTGGTGACGCCCAGTTCCGTCAGTTCCTCGACTTCCAGGGTGACGAACTCCTCGGCGTCAACCCGCTCCGGATTGTAGAGGAAGGCGTTGCGGATGTTGCCGCCCGGGACACCGCCGGTCTCGCCGTCTTCGTCAACCACGGCGCTGACGAACTCATAGGCCGGACCACCCGCCGCCTCGATCGCGTCGACGATCGCCTGGAGGGTCATGGTGGCGTCAAGGGTGCCATCATCGGTCACGCCGCTGTCGTCCTGGACCTCTTGCAGGGCCAGGATGTCCGGCGAGCCCAGATTGTTGACGATCTGCTCGGCCAGCAGGGCGATTTGGGCCTCATCGCCATCGGCCGGGTTGGCCGTGACATTGAGGATGTTGTAGGCGGCGAAGGTCAGGGTGTCTTCGTCGCCGGCGATAGTGGTGACTTCCGGCGTGTTCTCGCTGGGGCTTTCGATTTCGAAGGCTTCCGTGACCAGAACCTCGAAATTGCCGAAGGAGTAGCCGACGACACCCGTCACGTCGGAAAGATCATCACCCAGATTGATGTCCGGGGGGGTGAACCCTTCCGGCAGCAGATCGAAGAAGGCGTCGAACTGCACCTGGACCCGTTCCGGGTTCAGATCGCCGAAGCCGTCCGCGTTCGCATTGAGGTTCAGGCCGCCCCGATCGTTGAGGCCGCCCGACGCCGTGGTCACCAGGGCCCCGTCATCGGTGACGACCCAGGTCTCGTTGAACTGGTTCGTAGCCGAAACGGCAACCGGGTTGTCGATCGTGACCCGCATGCCTTCGAGGCTTTCGTAGAAGTCGATGCCGTCCGTTTCCGGATTGAAGACGCCGGGCTCTTCTTGGAGATTGACCGGCAATTCGTCTTCCGAGATCACCACTTCGGTCGGCGCCGCCCGGCCGGCCGCCCCGATCACCACCGCTTCCGGAAGATCGTTGCCGCTCGACAGGATTTCCGCTTCCGCCGTGGAGATTTGGGTCGTGGACAGGTTGCCCGTGCCCGCACCGCCCGGAATGAATTCCGAGACCGTACCGGTGATCTGCACTTCGTCGCCGACGGCCACAGGAGACTCGCTGCCCGTTCCGGTGAAGACGAAGATGCCGTCGGAGGTGGCGTCATCGCCATCGCCGACCGCGCTTTGCAGATAGTAGCCGTTGAAGTCGACCGCCGTGACGATGCCGCTCGTGGTCACGTCCGCCCCGACGAAGGGCGAGATGTGGCCGGCACCTTGGATCTCGGCAATGGTCACTTCCGGCACCGGGCTGGACAGGTCGTAGACCACCGTGCTGCCGGAGATCTCGTAAGCCACCGCGATCTGGGCGTTGCCCGTGGTGCTCTCATCGGCGGAGATGAAGGTGATCACTTCCGGACCCTGGCGGGCGATCTCATCGTCAGCCGCCAGATCGGTGAAGATCGGCGGGATGTAGTTGACGAAGAAGGCGTCGGCCGGCTCCGACACATTGTAGATCATGATGCCGCTGTCACGCTCGAGCGCGATGAAGGCATAAAGCTCACCGTCGACTTCGCCGATCGTCACGGCCTCAGGCTCGGGCCCTTTGGCGTCCGACCGGTCTTCGCCGTCGTCACCGTCGTCGTCGTTGAAGCGTTCCGGCGCGATCTCCGCGATGATCTTCTCGAAGTCGGAACCGGAGTCGAACACCAGGTTGCCGGCCGTGTCGAAGATCGAGAAGGACCGGCTGTTGAAGGCGTGAATGACGTCGATGTCGCCGTCGCCATCCGTATCGCCATCGATGGTCGACACTTCGAGACGTTCGATCCCGATATCCGTGTCCGGATCTTCGTCGATCGAACCGTCGGCGATGAGTTCCGCGACCAGCGCTTCGTCGAGAAGCCCTTCTTCGAACAGGTCGCTGACCCGGGCCTCGTCGAAGTCCCGGCTGTCACCTTCATTGGCCGTGGCAATGAAGGTCTCACCGTTCACTTCGAAGGCGTCGATGCCGTCCGCCATGCGGAAGCCGACCAGATTGTCGAAGTTCTGGATTTCGATGATGCCGTTGTCGTTGGCGTCAAGGGCGGTCTCGCTGAAGTCCACGAGGCCGAGGGAGAAGATGTTGGACACCGTGCCGGTCTCGATGTCGATCTCGGCGATGGCGTTGTTCTCCTGAAGGGACGCGAAGACCGTGCCGTCGGCTGTCACCGTCACGAATTCCGGCTCCAGGTCTTCGGCGATGCTGGCATCTTCGAGGATGCGGATGCCGGCTTCCCGGGCTTCGTCCTCAAGGCCGTTGAAGGCTGTGAAGTCGACGAGCTCGACGACAGGCGCGGTGACATCGGTCAGATCCACGAGGCCGATGGTGCCCAGCGGATCATCGTCGTTGTCGCTGTCCTCGTTCTTCTCGCCTTCGCCGGCGACGATCAGCGTGCTGCCGTCTTCGGTGAAGGTGATGGAGTCGGGCAGCGTGCCGACATCCACCGTGGACAGCAGTTCCTGCGTTCCGGCGTCAAAGAAGGCCACGAAACCCGGCTGGGAGAGGGCGAAGGTCTCACCGAAAATGGTGACGTCTTCGGGACCACGGGCCACCGCCGCGGCGACCACGCCATTGGCGACCGCCACCGACTGAACGCCGTCGAAACCTTCAAGACCGGTGAGGTCGATCGAGGTAACGAAGCTGCCGCTGGCGATATCGAAGATGTCGATCCGGCCCAGTTCGCCGTTCGTGACGAAGAGCTGGCCGCCCTCTTGGGCCACCACTTCGGAGGCACCGCCGCCGCCTTCGCCTTGGAATTCGGCGACAACTTCAAAGACCAGGTCCTGCGTGGCGATCGGCGCGTCGACCGTGTCGCTGCGTTCGGTCAGGATCTGGATGCGGGCATCGCGACCCGGCTCCGTGTCGGCGATGTTAAAGGCGTCCGGACCGTCTTCGGGGAAGTTCTCGGTCAGGAAATCCGAAAGGGCTTGCTGCTCGCCCACACCGATATCGATGACATCGGAGAAGTCCGCGAACGGATAACCGTCGCCGCCGCCGGCCAGGAAGTCGAGGGTGACGACCTTGATCGAGTTAGGCGCGCCTTCGACCACTTCGCCGTCGCGCACGATGGCCTGGGTCGGAACGCCGTTTTCGTCGACGAGCGAGATGTTCTGGACCCGCGTGCCGGCCACGACGACTTCGCCGCCTTCGCCCAGGACCTGGGCGGTGCCGTTGGGATCGAAGGAGAAGTGCAGACCACCCACTTGCGGGAACTGACCCGGCGTGCCGGTCGGCGTCGTGGCCGCAACCCCGTGCTCCAGAACGATCTTCAGTTGTTCCGCCGTCAGATCGACGATCACCAGGCCGTTGTCGAAACGCAGGGCGTTGTCGATGTCGAGCTCGCTGACCTCACCGGCTTCCTTGCCCGCCAGCGGGTTCGCCGCCGTCGTATCCGTGGAGAAGGAGCCATCGGGCTCGCCGATGATCTGACCGATGGGCGCGCGGATGCCGCCACCGTTCTTGAGGGACACGGTGACTTCCGGATCGAAAGCCTTGGCCGCCACGAGATTGGCGTCCGCCGTCAGGTTGCCGAGATTGGTTTCTTCCGTGCGGACGAATTCGCGCAGACCGTTGAGGAACACCGCGCTTTCACCGGCGATTTCACCGTCGAGGTCGGTCACGATCTGGGTCACGCCCGCAACCAGATTGGCAACGTCCGTGGCCTTGTCGGAAGCGGCGATGGCCTCGGTCACGGTTGCGGCCGTGGTCACGTCAAGGACGCCTTGATCATCGGTCGCGAAGGCACCGGAGACGACCGGATCGATGGAGTCCGGAATGATCACGCCATTGTCGTCGAACTCGACGACCAGCCGTCCGACATAGGAATATTCACCGGCCGTGGAGAGCAGCGCCGTCGGATCCCCATCGGCATTGTCGACAATGACCGGAAACTCGTTGATGTCAGCCACGTCGCCAGGCCGCAAGCGGTCGGTCTCATCGGCCAGAATTGTGTCGGACCCGCCCGCGACGATCACGTCAACACCGCTGAGGAGACCGGCGAGTTCTGTCTCGAGGGCGAATTGCTGCAGGTGACTGACCAGCACGATCTTGTTGATGCCCTGACCGACCAGCTCGTCGATCACCGGCTGAAGCACGGCGGCGAGCGCCGCCATGTCGTTCGTGCCCGGACTGGAGAAATCGTCGATATTGCCGGTCGAGCTGATCTGGGCGATGAGCTGCGTGGTTGCGCCGAGAACACCGATCTGCTCGCCGTCAACTTCCAGGATGGTTGCGGGCGCGATTTTGGCGTCGTTCGAATCTGAACCTGTTTCCGCCGGATCGGCCGGATTGACCCGCGCGCTCAGAAGGTCGGAAACGAAAGCGCTCGAAGGCAGGATCTCGGAGGTGAAGAGCGGGCCGACGTCAAAGTCCTGGCTGAAATCCAGGTTGGCCGCGAGGTAGGGGAACTGAACGCCGGGAGTGTCGACTTCCTGGAGGAAGTTGACCGTGCCGAAGCGGCCGCCTGACAGGCCGTTGCCTTCCTCACTGTCGTAGTTGATGGCGTTCTCAAAGGCGTCCGTGCCCGCGTCGAATTCGTGGTTGCCGACCGCGGAAGCGTCGAAGCCGAGACGGTTCATGATGGCGATGTCGAGGCGGCCTTCGAAGGTGTCGATCTCTTCGAAATAATCTGCAAAACCGTCGCCGTTGACGTCCGTTGTGTAGACCGCATCGAATGTCAGCGTACCGGCATTGATCAGCGCTTCGATTTCATTGTTATCGAAGAACCCGTCACCGTTAGTGTCGGCTTCGACGGGAATAATCGAAACGTCAATGAGGCCGAAAAGCTCGTTGTAGAAACCCTCATACAGGGTCGAGAGGCTGAAATCGCCACCCGCGTTGAAGAAGGGGCCGGGAATGTAGTTGTCACCGGCGGAGAGCAGGATGGAGGTGATCCCCTGCTCGGCAGCATCGGTCTCCAACGCATCAACAATCGCGGCAAAGTTCGGCGCATTCGCAATCGCGTCTACGCCACCCTCGAGATCGGATGCATGGAGAATTTGCAATGTCGTCATTTTCGCGGCCCCTCGCCTATTGGGAGTATCAATGTTTCGTATTGCACGTAAAAGGCGGAATCCAGTGCTGGAAATTGAACTGCAAGACGCAATTCGCCCCCCAAGTCATGGATAACACTCGGTTGATACCAGCGTGATTTCTCAGTTTTGTGACGGCGCGGGTCTGGATCGCCCTAAGGGGTTAGTGCCTTAGCGTTGGGCACGAGGTCGGCAGGCAATGCCGCACGGTTCGTCGGGAGGGTTGAGATGACAGAGGCAAAGGCGCTGCTTGGGGCGATCGAGGCCGGCGGCACCAAGATGAACCTGCTGATCGGCACGGGGCCGGATGACATTCGCGCGGAAACCCGCATTCCCACCACGCAGCCCGAGGAAACGCTTTCCGCGATCATCGCCTTCTTCAGGGAGGCGCGCGATCGGGGCCTTGTCCCCCAGGCCCTGGGCATCGGCAGTTTCGGCCCCCTGGATCTGGGCCGGGAGTCGCCGACCTGGGGCTGGATTACGACCACACCGAAGCCGGGTTGGGCGAACACCGATTTCGCGCCCCGCCTGAGCCAGGCTCTCGACGTGCCGGTCGGCTTTGACACGGACGTCAATGGCGCCGGGCTTGGCGAGGTCCGGTGGGGCGCGGCCCGCGACTGCCCGGTCTGTGTCTATGTCACCATCGGCACAGGCATCGGCGGCGGCGTCATTGTCAACGGGCGCCCTCTCCATGGCCTGATCCACCCGGAAATCGGTCATATGCGGGTGCCCCGGGGGGAGGATGCGGGCAACTTCGCCGGCGCCTGCCCCTTCCACGGGGATTGCCTGGAGGGACTGGCCAGCGGCCGCGCCATCGAAATGCGCTGGGGCATGGGGCTCAGCGACATGCCCGATGATCATCCGGCCCTCGATCTGACGGCCGATGCCATTGCCCATCTTTGCACCATCTTGACCTTTGTGGCCTCGCCCCACCGTATTGTCCTGGGCGGCGGGGTGATGAAACGGGCCGGGCTTCTGGACCGGATCCGGCGCGCCACCCACGATCTGCTGGGCGGTTATCTGAGCCACGACAGGCTCACCGGGGATTTGAGCGACTATCTGGTGCCGCCGGCCCTTGGCGACCGGGCCGGCAGCCTCGGCGCCCTCGTCCTTGCCGAACAGGCACTTTCGGGCGCCTAATGCGGCAAGCATAAAGATAGTAAGGAGGTCAGATCGTGCGCTACTGGGCTATCGGATGTTTGAGTATCTGCTTTCTGGGCTTCGCGGGCGCGGCGCCGGCGGCCGACCTGACGGTTTCGGTGACCGACATCAAGAACAGCAAGGGCCAGGTGATCATGAGGCTCTTCGACGATGCCGAAGCGTTTCCGACCAAATTTGACAAGGCCCTTCAAGTTGCCGAAGCCGCGATCGCCGACGGCCAGGCGACCGCGGTCTTCTCTGACGTGACGCCGGGCCGTTATGCCGTCGCCGTGGCCCATGACGCCAATGGCAACGGCAAGCTTGACATGAACTTCATCGGCATACCGAAGGAAGGGATCGGCGCTTCGAATGATGCGAAGGGCCGCATGGGCCCTCCGTCCTTCGAGAATGCTGTTTTTGATGTTGGCGACGGCGATCTTTCGATCAGCATCAAGATGACCTACTGAAGCCCGACGCTCTCCAGACATCAGGGGAGCGTGTCCAGAGCGCCTTCACATCCCTCTGTCTCATGAAGGTGCTCTAGTCGCCCAGATGCGACAGCAGCCAGGCATGGGAGCGGGCCAAACCATGGGCAGGGCCGTCCCTGCCCTTGTCCCGCTCCCCGGGGGCCTCCGATGGATCCGTCACGGGCGTGCGTCGGACCAGGTTCGGCAGGTGCACAAGCCGGCTGAGCCCGATGGCCATGCCGATGATCCCGAAGGCAAGCCAGCACCAGTTCGGCAGACAGGCCACGCACGCATTGTTGACAAAGAGACATTCGATCTCGGTCAGGATGCCCATGACGACCTCCATGCTTGTCACCGGACCGGCACGGTCCGGTGGATCCCGTCACCCCTGCACGGACGCAGCGGCGACATGCCCTGACTGTGCAGGGGTCGGGCCAGAAGGGCTGTGCCCAACGGCACAAGGGCCGCGGGATGCAGAGAACGGGGAAAAACGCGGTGCCCTGGCTCACGAAAAAAGAGCTGTGCGCAACGCAACTCAACGCAAAGGTGCAATCAAAGAGCGCCGATAGACGACTTAAATATTAATTAATAGTAATGATTGAACCGGGAAGCATTTCAATGGCTTGGGTGTGAAAAACAACCGTTTTCCACAGACTTATACTAGCAAAGCCGAAAAATAATGCTTGGCACACCAATCCGGAAATATTGCGGCCAGGTAACATGCATGGCACCGTCCCCTCGGGGTTAAGGGGAATATGGAAATGGCCAGGGCCTGGGGCTCTTCAGCAAGTATCAGTTCACCGCGTGACTTGGGTGCACTCGTCCTCGACATATGGCGCAGCCCGGTCTCGGGCGCCCTGTCGGCCTTGGCGTTGTTGTCCTTCCTGGGCCAGCACCTGCCATGGAGCGCCTTCGGACGCTTGACGTTCTCCGGCTTTGACACGGCCACAGCATGGCTGTTCGCTCCCGTCATCAAATGGGCGCCTGAATACAACATCGCCGGTCATAACCGGGCCAGCGCAGTCTTCCTGATTCTTATGCTGTTTCAGTCTTCCGTTGTCCTGTACACCGACCATTTCGTCGATCTATATGAGCGGAGAAGCTACCATAACCCTTTCTTTTTCGGATATTTCAGCTTTCAGCTCATTGTTATCGCCATTATATTCTTTGCCATGCCTCTCTTCTTTGTTTTATTCTATGACTACGTCATGCATGAAGTCCTGAGGAAGAACATCCCGGCGCTGGCCTTCTCCGTGTACATCGTCCTCAGTCTTGCCATGTCGACCTTTCTGGTCATCGTCCACCCGACGGCCCGCCATCTCCTGGCGCAACGGGTCTATTGGCTCTGTGTTTTCCTGGTGGGCTTTGTCGTTGCCGGCACCTTCCTGAGCTTCTTCATAGAGAAGTGGTTGTGGCGCTGGCTTTAGGGCCGCGGCGAACCGGACCCGCAGCATATTTTCACGATGCGGACGATGCCCGGACCACGAGTTCCGTCGGCAGGACAACCCGTTCCGGCACTTCTCCGGCAAGCTGGGCCAGCACCAACTCGACAAGGGTCTGCCCCCCCAGATGGACGTTCTGGCGGATGGAGCTGAGCGAAGGTTCATAGATCTCCGCAAGCGGAACATCGTCATAACCGACAACGGCGACATCCTCCGGCACGCTCAAGCCTTGACGTTTCAACGCCTTGATCGCCGCGATGCCGATAATGTCGCTGTTGGCGAACACGCCGTCGAACCCCACGCCCGTGCCCATCAATCGTTCGATCGTCTCGCCCGCATCCTGGAGCAGGAAATCGGTGGGAAGGACCAGGCGTTCATCATGGATCAGACCCACGTCCCTATGGGCTTCCAGGAAGCCCTGATAGCGCAGGGACAGTTCGGGCAGCCCCGGATCGCCCAGAAAGACGAGGCGCCGACGGCCCTGGTCGAGCAGGTGGCGCGCGGCGAGATAGCCTCCCGCCCGGTTGTCGCTCCCCACGGTGCAATAGTCGTGTCCCGGCAGCGCCGCGCCCCATACCACCAAGGGCGTTCCCATCTCCGCCAGCAGATTGAGTTCGTCCCGCTCCCCCTGCTGACCAATCAGGATCAGACCGTCGCTGTGGCTCGCATCGAGGAACTTCCGTTCCCAGCGTTGTTCGGCCACGGGCAACCGCGCGAGAAGGACGTCATACCCCTCCCGGGCCGCCGCGTCGGAAATCGCCCCGAGAAGATCATGGAAAAACGGATCATAGGCGTGCTGACGCTTATCCGGGTCAAAACTGGCCACGACGGAAAGGGTCTGGGTGCGCTGGCGGCGGAACTGGCGCGCCCCTTCGTTGATGACATAGTTGTGGGTCTCGGCGATCGCGCGGATGCGCACGCGGGTTTCTTCACTGATGAGCGGGCTGCCGTTCAAGGCGCGGGAGACGGTGGATTTGGAAACCCCGGCCAGATCGGCGATCTCGGCCATGGTGCGCAAGCGTGCCTGGGAGGGCGTATTTCGGTCCGCCATGGTCTCGTCCAAACTCTGTCCTTACGATCCGCGCCGGCGTTCGGGGACGCCGTTCACGAGATGGGGCGTTGCGCGATCCGGCCAAGGCCCATCGATGCCGAATGAGTTTGACCCAATTCGGAGCTGACGCAAAATCGCGTGTAAAGTCAGGCTTCTAAGGGAAAATGAGACCACGGTCACGGGTTGGGGACCTGCGGCGGATCGGCCCCCAACCAGCGCTTGATCTTGAGACGTCAGAATTCGTAGCGCAGGGACGCGCTGATCGTCCGTCCGGGGATGGGCCGGCCGCGCAGAATGCCATTGTCGGGCACCGCGAAGTCGTTGATCTCGGTAATGCCGAACGCATTGTTGGCGTTGTTGACATTGAGGGAGAAGATCAGACCGTCCGTCAGTTCCGCGTTCAGGAACAGGTTCAGCTGCACGAAGCCCGGCTGAACGATGACATTGTCGTCCTGGGCCGGTGAACTGGTGGTGCCCACCAGATTGGCGCCGATATCCCAACGGATGGGCACCTCGAAGGTGTAGGTGGGCGTGATCTGATAGATGAAATCCGCTTGGCGCTGGGGCGTGTTGCCGACGAGGCCCGATTCGACCAGGGCCCCGGTGAGCGGATCCTCCGTGAGATCGGAAACGATCTCCGCATCGGTCCAGGTGAAGCTCCCGGCCAGGTTGAAATTGCCGATGCGGTAGTTGCTCTCCCATTCGATGCCGAAGCTCTCGAAACCCTGATCCAGGGCGCCGGCCGCGACTTCGGTGATGTCGAAGGTGGATATATCCACGTCCGAATAGAAGCCGGTCAAGAAGAGGCTGAACGCGCCCGGGATGAAGAAGTCGTCCGGACTTTGATATTTGATGCCGATTTCCGCCTGGCGGGCGATATCGAAACCGGCGCTCTCATCGGTGAGGTCGCCATCGGCCGTGAAGGTCGCGGCCGCCGCCCCCAGGATCAGGCGGTCACCATTGACCACACCGCCCCGGGAGTAACGGGCGAAGACGGCGAGATCATCCGTGACGAGATAGTTGGCGCCGACGGAATAGGCGATGTAGTTCACTTCGTAATCGATGCCGAACAGATTGGCCGTATCGACGGTGAGCACGCCTTCCTCGACAACCGGCGTGACCACGCCATCATTGTTGACATCCGTGTCCACGGCCACGAAACCGCCCGCCGTGGAGCCCGCGGGCGCGCCCAGATTGGTCTCCCCGAAGGCATCCACCGTCTCGTAGCGCACGCTGCCGTCGAAGGTCAGACGGTTGAACGTCCAGGCCACGGAGCCGTAGATCACATCCCGGTCGAATTCGAGATCGAACAGCGGATTGAAGACCGAGCCCAGATTGAAAAAGCCGCCGGCGGTCAGCTCGTTGCCGGCATCGTCTAGAATGCCGATCACCGCCGCATCATCCCCCAGCACTTCCTGGCCGAAATTGGTGAAGAACCAATCCGTCTCGATCTGCTGGATCGACTTGTAGTAGCCGAAGGTCACATCGACACGGCCATAGGCGCTCTCGAAAGTCTTGGTGGCCGAGAAGTCATTCACGAAATGGCTGAGGTCGTTCAGGTTGACATCGAACACGAGCTGCGTGGCGATCAGGCCATTGCCGTTCAGACCCGCCGGATCGGTAATGATCTCCCCGTCGCGGGCCCCGCCTTGGAACTGAAGCGTGGTGCCGCCGGGCAGGGTCTCCGCAAAAGTCTCCGCCTCGACGACCGCGGTCGGGAACACACCCAGGAAGCCGCCGTCATTCTGGTTGAACCGGATCTTGTTGCGGATTGACCAGTTGTCCGGCAGGTCGAAGTCGAATTCCCCGCCAATCGACGTGGCGACGGCGCGAATGCCATCGGTCAGATCCGTCCGGGACGGAGCACCGCCCACATTCAGCCGGGGAATGCTCAAAAGATTATTGGAAACGAGGGCCTGATCCCGCGCGTCGAACCCGGGGATCGGTTCGGCATTGCCGCCCTCGATCACGAAGGGCTGGGGAAAGGACGGGAACGTCCGATCATTGAGGTGTTTGAAATAGAGCCGGACGAAACCGGTTTCGAATTCCTTGGTGATGTTGGCCTTGACCTGACCGCCCTCTTCCCCGTTGAAGCCGATCTCCCGGACGCCTTCGCCCACCCGGTAGAAACCGCCCACATGGAAATAGAGATCGTCCCGAAGCGGAGAGCCATATTCGAAATCGACGCGGGTCGTGTCGAAATCGAGACCTCGGGTGATGCCGATCGATCCGCCCTGCTGTTCGCCGGTCTTGGAGATCAGGTTGATGACCGCGCCCGGCGCGTTCGACGCGAAGGTCGAGGCGGAGCCGCCGCGAACCGCCTCCACGCGGGAGATCGTGGTGTCCGCCCGCAGCCATTGGTCGGCCGTGCCGAAAGTGATGTCGCCGAAGGCCAGGATGGGCAGCCCATCCTCCTGCAACTGAACAAAGCGCGAGCCGCCGGCCGCGAGCGGCAGCCCCCGGACGACGATATTCGCGTTCCCTTCGCCGCCGGATGATTCCGAGCGGATCCCCGGAATGTTCCGGAAGATTTCCGTTGTGGAGCGCGGCGCGAAATTCTGGATTTCATCGAGGGTCAGATCACTGACGGAGACGCTGGATTCAAACTTCGTCGTGTCTCCTCCGGCGACCGCCGTCACGACGAATTGTTCGAGCCCGACGGAGTCGGCGGGCCGTCCGTCTTCCAATCGTTCCCCTTCGCTCTCCTGATCCTGGGCGAGCGCGACCGATGTCGCAAACGACACGGTGGTGCCGAGCAAAAGATACTTCAAAGCCTTGGACTTCATGGTGTTCTCCCCAACCGCTGTCCCGCGCAACACAAGGCGCGAGCCATCCCCAATGGCGCGTTTATTGACTTTGTAGGCCACACAGCATCAGATCTTGCAATCGGTTGCAAGAGGGATTGCGATCAAAATTGGGCGTCTTTGCTCAAAGCGGCGCAGACGCTGCAACGGAGCCCAGAACGAGGCCCTGGCGGTTCCGCCGGGACACTTGCATCCCCTTGCGGGGCCTTCCTTTGCCAATGTCCCGGTCCCAAGAACCACGAGCAAGGTCTCGTTTCTCCTGGAGCTTTTGGCTCTGACGCTTGCGTGGCGAGCGCGTCGGAAACGGGGATACAAGCGTCAGAGCCGCTCCACGGGTGTGTTGCACCGCACACAAACCGGGCGCCATTGACGACGCCCGGTGGGCAATGCCACCGATAGGAAAAAAAACACGTAGTGTGGGGAGGAGTCACAAACCGATGATCGACGCACAGTTGCAGGCCATAGACATTTGGGTCGTGGGCGGATACGCCCTCGCCATGGTGATCATCGGCCTGGTGACGGCCGGCAAAAGTCACGGGGCGGAGGACTATTTCCTGGCCGGGCGGAGCATGACCTGGGCGATCATCGGGTTTTCTCTGTTTGCGTCCAACATCTCCAGCACGACCCTGGTCGGCCTGGCGGGTGATGCCTATTCCACCGGCATATCGGTCTATAACTATGAATGGATGGCAGGCATCATCCTTGCCTTCTATGCCATTTTCATCCTGCCCCAGGTCCTGCGCAGCCAGGTTTTCACCATGCCGGAATATCTGGAAAAGCGCTTCGACCGGCGGGCGCGCATGCTGTTCGCGGTGCTCACCCTGTTCCTCAATATCGTCGTGGACACGGCCGCGAGCCTTTATGCCGGATCGCTCATTGTCCAGATGATCTTCCCGGACCTGGCCGTCTGGCAGATCATCACCGCCCTTGCCCTCGTGGCCGGCGCCTACACCATTCTGGGCGGTCTGTCGGCCGTCATGATCACGGACACGATCCAGGCCATCCTGCTGCTGATCGGGTCCGTGGTGATCACGATTTTCGCGTTTCAGAAGATCGGCGGCGACTGGTCGGCGGTCACGGCGGCGGTGCCGGATCATAAACTCAGTCTGATCCGCCCCATCGGCGATCCGGGCGTGCCCTGGCTCGGTCTTGTCGTGGGCGTGCCCCTGCTCGGCTTTTATTTCTGGTGCACGAACCAGTTCATGGCCCAGCGCCTGCTCAGCGCCAAGAACACCGACCATGCCCGCTGGGGCTCCCTGTTCGCCGGGCTGCTCAAGCTGCCGGTGCTGTTCATCATGGTCCTGCCGGGCACCATGGCCATCCTGATCTATCCGGATCTGGAACGCCCAGACCTTGTCTTCCCGACACTGATGTTCGACCTCTTGCCCGCGGGCCTTCTGGGTCTTGTGCTGGCGGGCTTCATGGCGGCGCTCATGTCCCAGATCGATTCCACGCTGAACTCGGCCTCGACCCTGGTGACCATGGATTTCATCCGTCCCTATCGCCCTGACCTTTCGAGCGAAGCCCTGATGAAAATCGGCCGCGTGGTAACCTTCGGTTTCATGTTGGCGGCCGTGTTGTGGGCGCCCCAGATCGCCAAATTCGATTCGCTCTTCAAATATCTCCAGCAGGTGCTGTCCTACACCGTGGGGCCGATCGTGGCCCTGTTCATCTTTGGCACCTTCTGGTCCCGGGCCAATGCGCAAGGGGCGTTCTGGTGCCTGATCCTGGGTTTCGTCGCCGGCGCCGTGTTCTTTGTCCTGAACGCCGTTTGGGGGATCCTGGATGTTCATTTCCTCTATGTCGGACCCATCCTGTTTGTGCTGTCGAGCGGCGTGCTGGTGATCGCCAGTCTGATCACGCCTGCCCCTGATCCGGGCCGGGTCGCGCCCTTCCTCTGGACGCGCAAGCTTTACGCCGAAGACGTGGCCGCTTTGGCGGGCCGGGCGTGGTATCTGGACTATCGGCTCCAGGCCCTGGGGCTGGTGGGGCTGACGGCGGCCATCCTGATTGCCTATTGGTAGGATGCAAGGTCGGCCGGAGAACGGCAGCCACTGTCATAAATCTGTTTTCTTTTCGGGCGACCGTGCATCCTGAGTAGACCCAATTCAGAAAGCCGGTTCATGAGTGCCAGCGCGGCCCAGCCTGTAGATCTCCTGGCGTCCTCAGACCTTCTGAAGGAGCTTGGGTCCTTTCTTGTTGAACGGGACCTTGTGGGCACCGAGTCGCTTTCCCGTGCCGAACGCGCGGCAACGGAAAGCGGCATGCCCCTCACCGTGGCCCTGACCCGCCTGGGGCTCCTCTCCGAAGCCGATTGCTGCACGGCCCTGGCCGCGCTCACGGGTTGGCCCCGCGCCCGGGAAACGGATTTCCCCGAAGAGGCCGTTGAGGTCGAGGGGCTGCCCCAACGTTTCCTGCACGCCAATCAGATCCTTCCGGTGCGCGAGACGCCGGAATGCCTGACCCTCGCCCTGGCCGACCCTGCCAATGAATTCGCGCTGCGGTCCCTGCAAATGGCGGTGCCGAAGCCATTGTCCTTCGTCCTGGCGACACCGGGCGAGATGGAAAGCCAGTTCGAGCGCCTTTATGCCGGGGGGCAGAATGCCCTCGATGCCACGAGCCGCGACGAGGAGGCGGCGGGCGCGAGCGGCGGTGATGTGGAGCGCCTCAAGGACCTGGCGTCGGAAGCCCCGGTCGTCCGGTTCGTGACGGCCCTGATCACCCGGGCGGTGGAGGCCCGGGCATCGGACATTCACATCGACCCGACGGAAACGGGCCTGCGGGTCCGCTACCGTGTTGACGGCCATCTGCAGGAGCGGGAGAGCCCGCCGCCCGCCATGGCGGCCGCCGTGATTTCGCGGCTCAAGCTCCTGTCCCAGATGAACATCGCCGATCACCGGCTGCCCCAGGACGGGCGTATCAAAATGTCCGTACGCGGTCAGGAAGTGGATCTGCGGGTTGCCTGCCTGCCTTCCGTCCATGGCGAAAGCATCGTCCTGCGGATCCTGGACCGCAGTGCCGTGGTGCTGGATTTCGATCGGCTCGGATTTTCCGAAAGCCAACGGGCCGCCTTCCAGTCGATCATCCATCGCCCCAACGGCATCGTGCTTGTCACCGGTCCGACGGGAAGCGGCAAGACCACGACGCTCTACACGGCGCTGTCCGACCTTAACCAGCCGGACGTCAAGATCATCACGGCGGAGGATCCGGTCGAATACCGGCTCAAGGGCATCGTGCAGGTCCAGGTGCGGCCGAAGATCGGGTTGGATTTTGCCCAGGTGCTGCGCGCCAGCCTGCGCCACAACCCCAACATCATTCTGATCGGGGAAATCCGGGACACGGAGACGGCCCAGATCGCCGTTCAGGCCTCCCTCACCGGCCACCTGGTGCTGTCGACCCTCCATACCAACTCGGCGGGCGCCAGCGTGGCCCGCCTGATCGATATGGGGATCGAGGATTATCTCATCACCTCGACGCTCAACGGGGTCCTGGCCCAGCGTCTTGTCCGCACGCTTTGCACGGACTGTCGGCGTCCGGTCGAGAAATCCACCGAGAGCCTCGGGAGTCTCGCCCGTCATCTGCCGCCGGATCATCCCCCCACCGTGACCCTCTATGAGCCCGTCGGCTGTCCCGCCTGCAACGGCTCCGGCTATCGGGGCCGCACGGTCATCAGCGAACTTTTGACCGTCACCGACAGCATCCGGACACTGATCCTGAAGCGGGCCGAGGCCCAGGCCATTCAGGCCCAGGCCATTGCCGACGGCATGCGCCCGCTCCTGCTCGATGGCCTCGACAAGGCCCTGGCCGGCATGACCACCCTGGACGACGTCTTGCGCGCGGCGGGCGACGGTTAGGCCCATGGCGCAGTTCCATTTCAAGGCCCTCGAAACATCAGGGCGCCGGATCGAAGGCGTTTTGGAGGCCGCGGACCGTCAGGATGCCCTGCGCCAGCTCCAGGCCATGGGCCGCATGCCCGTTTCCTTGCGTTCGCGCGACACGGGCTCGCTCCTTTCCCTCCTGCAAACGGATCTGTTTTCCGACCGCGCGCTTTCCCCGGGCCAGCTTGCGCTTTTCATGCGGGAGTTCGCGACCATTCTCGAAGCGGGCGCCACGGTCGAGCAGGCGCTCGAATTGATGATCGATGCCCATCGCGGTGAAACGCTGGGCGTGCTGGGCACCGATATCCTGACCCGTGTGCGCGCCGGTGAGCCCCTCGCCGAGGCCATGGCCGCCCAGGGGCGTAGTTTTCCGCCCTATGTCATCAATATGATCCGTATGGGTTCCGAAAGCGGCACGCTCGAAACCATGAGCGCGCGGCTCGCGGCCCAGATCGAGGCTTCCGCCGCCTTGCGCGCCAAGATCGTCTCGAGCCTGACCTATCCGGTGATGCTCGTGGTCACGGCCATCGGCACGATCGTCCTGTTGGTGACGTTTCTCGTTCCCCAATTTGAAAGCATCTTTCGCAATGCCGGGGCCGATCTTCCCTTCCTGACACGGATGGTCCGGGGCGCAAGTGACGCCCTGATCGCCCATGGTTGGCTGGCGATGGCCGTTCTCGGCGTGGTGGCGTTGGCCGGTCTGGCCATGGCCCAGGACCCGGCGCGGCGGCGCTGGCTCGACCAACGGCTCCTCGGCATGCCCGTTATCGGGCCCTTCCTGGCCAAGGCCGCGACGGCCCAGATCGCGCGCATGCTGTCCACACTCCTGGCGAGCGGCATGCCGCTTGCTCGCGCCGTCGAAGTGACCGCGCCCACGATCTCGAATCGGGTGTTCCGTGACGGTCTCTCCCAATCCCTCGAAACCCTGAAATCCGGCAAGCGTTTTTCGGTGGGCCTTGAGGCCACGCCGAACTTCCCGCCCCAGTTTCGCAAAATGGTCAAGGTCGGTGAGGAGAGCGGCGCCCTGGAACCCGTTCTGGCCAAGCTCGCCGATCTTTTCGAAAAGGAGGTGGAACGGGCCATTCAGCGGTTCATGGCGCTGTTCACACCGGTCATCACTCTAGTCATGGGGGGCATTGTCGCCGTGATCGTGCTATCGATCATGTTGCCCATCTTGAACCTCAACACACTCATTTAGGGGGGGACGGCGATGCAACCATCAAGATCCCCGCAGCAGCGTCCGACGGGCTTCAGTCTGCTGGAACTTCTGGTCGTCCTGGTGATCATTGCAGGCGTGGTAGCCATCAGCGCGTTCACGTTGCGGCCCGGATCGGCCTCGCGCGCGCTGCGCACCACGGCCCAGGAAGTGCAGACGGTTCTCCTCGACGCCCGCAACCAAGCCATCGCCACGGGCGAGCCGGTGACCGTCACCGTCAATCTGGAACAGGGTGTGGTCTCCCAAGGGGCGGATCCCCTGGTCATGATCCCGTCCGATCTGACCATTCGTGTCCTGACGGCCCAGTCCCTCGTCTCCGAAGCGCACGATGGCGCCTTCGTCTTCTACTCCGATGGCAGCGCCACGGGGGGAGAGATCGTCCTCGAGGAAGACAATCACGGCGTGGCCCTTGGCATCAATTGGGTGACCGGTCGTGTCGTCGCGCGGGACAAGTGAGGGCTTCACGCTCCTGGAGGCCCTGGTCGCCCTGGCGATCCTCGCCCTTGTCCTGGGCAGTGTCCTCGCCACGTTCGGCAATGGTTTGCGCACGGCGGAAGCGGCGGGCACCCGTTTCGCCGCCCTCGCCAAGGCACAGGATCTGATGGCCTATGCGGAAGACGGCGCGTTTGCCCCCGGTGTCCATGAAGCCACCGAACCGCCCTTCACCTGGGAACTGAGGGTCGAGCCGGAGACCCGCCACGGCCCGACAGGTCTCGTGCCCACGCGCCTTTCCGCGCGGGTGTTTTGGGACGATGGCCGGCGCTCCCTGCAGCTCAAAAGCCGGATGTTGGCGCAGCCCGGCGGGGGCCCCGCCCCATGAGGATGAACGCCCGGCAACAGCCAACAGGCAAACCGCTGACCCGGTCAGGCTTCAGCCTTTTGGAAATGCTGGCGGGTTTGGGCGTCATGGCGCTGATTTTCGCGCTTGTCGCCGGGGTGTTTCAGACCGGGTGGCGGGCATCAGACCGCACTGCCCGTCTCGCAACCGTGATCGAGGAGCGCGCGGCTCTCGACCGGGTGTTTCGCACGACGTTGAACCGCCTCCAGCCCGCGCCCGCCGATGCCGGTCCCGCGACTCGCCGGCTCTATTTTCAAGGTGAGCCCTCCCGGCTTGAAGCCGCGGTCATGAACCCGAGCCTCGCCCTGCCCGGCGGTCTCTACCGTGTCCGCTTTGCCGCGGCGCCAACCCAGACCGGTCAGCACCTGGTTTTCGATGTCCTGCCCTTCAGCCTGAGCGCGGAGGAGCGGCCATTGAGCCGCACGGTGTTGAGCGGACCGGTTGGCGGGATCAGCTTTTCCTATGGGAAATCCCAATTCCCTGGAAACGCCCAGTCCCCCGGAAACGCCGAACACGGCCTGCCCGCCTGGACCTCCCAGTGGCAGAGCACGAGCCAGACGCCGAGTTTGATCCGGATCACGATCCATGCCGCCAATCCGGACGAGGGTCCCCAAGTGATCATTGTCAAGCCGGCCCTCATTATCCATGATCCCGAACCGAGAGCTGTAGAGCGCGAGGGGACATTCTGAGCATGGCCGTCAGACTTGCATCCAATGCGGGCCTCGCCGCACGGATCGCCGCCCAGGTCCCCCTGCTGGGCTTTGCCGGTGTTTGGCGGTGGCGCGTCCAGCAGGCACTTCACTGGTGGTTCACGAGCCTGGGCTCGCTCATCCCATCCTTTCTCGGGAAACAGCGGCATGACGCGCTCGCCCCCTCCTCTGATCAGTGTCTTGCCTTTTCCCTTGATCTGCCCGCCGAGGCCCTGGGCACGGTCGAGGATCTCCTGGCGCTCGAAGTGGAAAACCGCACCCCCTTCCAGGCGAGCGACGTGCTCGTGGCCTATCGGCTTGAGCCCACGCCCGTGTCCGGCACGGTGCGCGCCCGCGCCGCCCTTATCCGGCGCGACGGTCTCGACGCGACGCCTGAAACGAAAGTCAGGGCCCTCGGGCTCCCGGACGGTGCAGGCGGTTTTCTCCATGTGCCATTCGGGCATGTGCCTTTCGGGTCAGCAAAGAATGGCGCCATGGGCGTGATCCTTGCCGCTGGCCTGTGCGCGGTCCTCACGGCCACGGCGCTGGTCCTGCCCTTTCTGCTTCTCGATCGTCAGCAGACGGCCTTGAACACTGATATTGCCCAGGTCCAGGCCGACGCCCGCGAGGCCATCGCCCTGCGGCGGGATATTCTCAGTCTCACCCAGGGGCAAAGCCTCGCCGTGTCCGCCAAGGGCACGACAGCGCCTGCGGTCGCCATCCTGGCGGATCTGACCGATCATATTCCCGATACGGCCTATCTGACCCAGATCACGATGGAAGGGCCCGAAATCCGGATCCAGGGTTTTGCCCGGGACGCAGCGGATGTTCTCGCCCGCCTGGCCGAAGCGCCGGGCTTTGACAATGTGCGCTTCACCTCTCCCGTCAGTCTTGATGCCCAGAGCGGCACCGAAACCGTGCAAGTGGGCTTGACCCTGTCGGGATACGACGGAGGGCAGCCGTGAGAACCCTGAGCCCGACCAGCATCGCAGGCCGGTTTGTTGCGGTCTTGATCCTGATCACGTTGGGGCTCACGGCCTACGCGGTTCTTGTCGTTCCGTACATCAATAGCCTCGGACAAGCCCGCGCCGCCGTCGAAGCGGCCCGGGAACAACGGGACCGGCTTGCCGCCATGGCGGCCCAGCGCCCGGCCTTCGAGGCGGAACTCAAGGCGCTGCGCGCGACCGATACGGTGCGTATGGTGACAATCCAGGCCGAGAACCACGCCTTGGCCACGGCCGCGTTCCAGGGCCATGTCCTGGAGACCTTTGAGCGTAACGGCGCCGCCGTTTCCCGGGTCACCGCCTATGAGCCCCGCGACAGCGCGGGGCGGGAGGTCCGCATCGGGGCATCTGTCTCAGGCACGCTCGACAGTCTGACCCGCGCGCTGAGCAAGCTGGAAGGCGGCACGCCGGCGGGATATGTCCGTAGCGTGACCATGAACACGCCCCGGCGCGCGCCTGGCGGCGCTGAAACCGAACCGGAAGACGCGCCCGCGCGCTCCCTGACCATGACCGTGGAAGTCATCGGCTTCATGGACCTGGAGGAGGCATCATGATGCGCTTCATCCTTGTTATTGTCCTCCTCGCGCTGGTGATCGGTGGACAGATCATCCTGTTCGGGCCGCAGCCCGCGCGGCCCACGGCGCAGGTTTCCGCCGACGCCGTCCCGATCCCCCAGACCGAGGCGCTCGATCATGACGATGGCGCGGCCATCCGGACCGTTCTCACCCGTCCCCTTTTCGAGCCGGGCCGCCGTCCCGTTACATCATCAAAACGCCGTGAAGAGGCCCCGCCGGTCCAGGCCGCCGGCTCCCTCGCCGACGCCTTCACGCTCCTCGGCACCATGATCGGCACGGACGAGGCCGTGGCGGTGGTGAAGGATCGAGAAGCGGGGACGCCCCTCCAGGTCCGCGCCGGCGACCGGCTCGGCGTGTGGCAGGTCACGGCAGTGAGCGACGGCGAAGTGGCGGTCTCCCAGGGCCGTGCCAAGGCCGCCCTCACTTTTCCCGAAGAGCCGGTTGCCCCGTCGGCGGCCGAGATCGAGGCGCCCCCCAAGCGGCCGACCCGTCGGCGCAACGCCCTCCAGTCCTCCCTGCCTGCCGTCGAGGAGCCCGTCACGCCAGCCCGGATTTTCGGCAATCCCAATGATGAAGACATCGATTGAGCCGCGGGCCGTGTCAGACGGCTGTCACATAAGAGTAATAGTTTAAGTTGTCTTCGGGATCTTCATCGTTTGGAGCGGTGAGGGCCTTTTCTGGAGTGCCTTCTGGGGTTTGTGTTCATGGTTTTTGGCCCATGCCGCATCGGTCGGGATGCCGCGCTTGGCGTACTCGTTGCCTTGACGTCCTGTGCGCCGGCGCAAAACCCCGTCACCTCGGCGCAAAACCAGACCGAGAGCGAAACCCAGGAAGTGGTCCGCCTTCTCGTCGGCGAGGAAACACCGCCGACGACGCCCGTTCCCACGGCCCAAGCAACCGCCCCGCGCCGGGTCATCCTGCCGGGCACGGGTCAGCGAATCGGCGGCCAAGCCCCGTCCGATCCCTATGGGGTCGAAGGAACCGGCGACGGGCTCAAGCTCAATTTCCAGGATGCGCCTGTGCGTGACATCGCGGCCGCCGTCCTGGGCGACGCCCTCGGCCTCGACTATACGGTCGATGAAAGGGTCAAGGCGACGCTCACGCTCAAGACCAATCGCGCCATCCCCCAGGATGCGCTCCTCTCCGTGCTCGAGGCCAGTTTGGACGCCAACGGGATCGCCCTCGTCCAGCGCAGTGGCCTTTACATCGTAACCGCCAAGGACGACGCCGCGATCCGAAGTGCTTTTCCGACGACGGATCTTTCCAGCGAAGGTCTCACCGCGGGTTTCGGCGTTCAGGTCGTACCCCTCCGCCACGTCTCGGCCCAGCGCCTCGGCGAGATCCTGCGCCCTTTCGCGCCGGATGACGGGGGCGGCATTACGATCGATACGGATCGTAACCTGATCATTCTGAGCGGCACGGGCCCGGAACGCGCCGCTCTTCTCGACATGATCGCCGTCTTCGACGTGGACTGGATGGCGGGCCTGTCCTACGCCCTCTTCCCTTTGAAAACGGCGGAGGCCACGACACTGGTCCGCGAGCTGCAAACCGTGTTCGACACGGGCGACGCAGGCCTCGGCGCGGGAACGATCCGCTTTCAACCCGTTGAGCGCCTGAACGCGATCCTGGCCATCGCCAATGATGTGCGTTCCCTGCGCCGGGCCGAAAGCTGGATCAACCGTCTTGATACGGATGGCACTGAAGCCGATGAGCGGACCCTCCATGTCTACAGGGTTCAAAACGGGCGGGCGCGGGATTTGGCCTCCGTTCTGGGCGGCATTTTCGGAGCCCGTGAAGAGGCGCTCCCCGGCGGTTTCGACAATGGTCTGGCGCCGGGTCTGGCCTCGGCACGCCTCACCGATGGCGGTGCTCAGAACAATGCGGGCCCGTCGTCCCTTGCCGGGGGCGGAGCCGCAGGCGCGCAAGGCTTGGGCGGCGGCGGGGCCGGCGCAGGCGGCCTCAATTCCGGCCTTTCCGGCACGCCCCGCCAGGCGGTCTCGGCCGTCCAGGTCAGTTTTGCCACGGATCAATTCCGCATCATCGCCGATGAGCGCAACAACGCGCTCCTGATCCTCGCGACCCAGCGGGACTATGAGCGTCTCCTTGCGTCGCTCCGGCAGCTCGACGTGGAACCGCTCCAGGTCCTGATCGAGGCGACGATCGCCGAAGTGACCCTGACGGATGAACTGCGCTTTGGCCTGAACTGGTTTTTCCGGACCAATTCGGACCGCTTCGCCCTTGGTTTCAATGATGCCGCGAATACCGTCCTGAGCCCCACCAGCACATTCGGCGATGTGGGCTTCGACTTCATCTTCGATGGCGCCAATGGGGAAGTCGTCCTGGAGGCCCTCGAAGAGGTCACCGATGTGGAGGTGCTCTCCTCGCCCCAACTCATGGTGCTGAACAATCAGACCGCCCTGCTGCGGGTCGGTGACGAAGTCCCCTTTCCCGTGCGCTCCGCCGTCAGCATCGTCGATGATGCCGCCCCCATCGTGAACTCGATCGATTTCCGCGAAACGGGCGTGATCCTGCGGGTGACGCCGCGAGTCAACTCCAACGGCATGGTTCAGCTCGACGTGGAACAGGAAGTCTCCGACGCCATCGCCACGGTGTCCTCCGGCATTGATGCGCCCACGGTGCAGCAGCGCCGCATTGAAAGCACGGTCGCCGTGCGCAGCGGCAAGACCATCGCCCTGGGAGGCTTGATCCAGGAAAGCCGGTCGGAAACCGACACGGGCCTGCCCGTTCTGGGTCAGTTGCCCCTCATCGGCAATCTCTTCAAGACGACCCTCCGGGAGAATGACCGCGCGGAACTCCTCGTGCTGATCACTCCCCGTGTGGTATCAAACGAAACCGATGTTCAGTCGGTGACCGATGAGTTGCGCAAGCGCATGAACACGCTTGAGCCTTTGATCCACCGCTCCAAGCTTCTCGATGCGCGCCCTGCCACCGAAGCCGAGTGAGCCGGTGAGCGACCATTCCGACACCTGCGACAAAGCCAAGAAACCAACCGGGTTCGCGCTTGTGGTCGTGTTATGGGTGACGGCGTTTCTGGGGCTGTTGGCTCTGGCCGTTACCCGTTCCGTCCGAACCGAGACGGCCCTGGTGACGACGGCCGAGCACCAAGTCCGCTCCGACTATGAAGCCCGGGCCATCCTGAACACCACGCTGTTGCAGCTCCTGGAACCGGGCCGGGAGATTCCCCTTGACGGATCAGGCTACCGGGTCCAATGGGAAGAGCGGACAACGACCGTTTCGCTCGAACACGAGGCGGGCAAGATCAACATCAATCATGCGGATGCGGAAGTGATCGGCCAGGTCTTGAAGGGGCTCGGCCTTTCCCCGCTGCGGGCCGACATGCTCGCCGCCCGCATCGTGGATTGGCGGGACCCGGATGACCGCCCCCTCCCCTCCGGCGCGGAAGCCCAGGACTATGCCGTGGCCGGTGTAACCACGAGACCGGCCAACCGTTCCTTTATTGCCATCGAGGAAGTCGAACAGGTATGGGGCCTGGACCGGGCGACGGCCCGGACGCTGGCCCGGGTGTTCACGACCCGAGGCGGACGGACGGTCAGCCTGCGCCATGCGCCCGCCATGGTCCGCTCCGTCCTGGATCAACTGACGGCGCGAGAGCGCGGAAACCTCATCCAGCCGGAACGCCCAGCGGGGAGCGGCCAGGCCGTGTCAGGCCCCTTGACCATCCGCATTCCCATCGACCGGGACGGCCGCCCGCCCCTGTTGTTCCAGGCGCAGGTCGTCCTGACGCCGGGTCTGGAGCGGCCGTTTTATCTCGTGGACTGGCGACGGATCCCGTCGGCCGGATAAGTCTCGAGCAGGCGTTAGGCCGTTTCCTGCTTGGCGCGCTTGTCCATCATGGACTTGGCCATCTGTTGGAGCGAGGCCTGGCGCATCATATTGGCCGATGCCGTCACTTCACTGAAAAAGGTCAAGAGCGCATAGCGTTGGCCCTTGGTGACGTCGAGCACTTCGTGGGCCAGGGAGCAGGAAAAGACAATGGCGCTGCCGGCCGGCGGCGCATAGATCTCCGGGCCGAATTCCGGGAAGCGCAGACCGCCGCCCTCATATTCATGGGTATTGAGATTGAGGGTGAGCGCGAAACGCCGGGGCGCGGCGTCGGGCGTCGTATTGTCCCGGTGCACCCGGAAATGACCGTAGCCCGTATCATAACGGACGATCTTGAACATCTCCATGGTATTGCTGCGGAACTGAAAACACTGAACAAGTTCCGGCAGGATCCGCCGCCCCACGATATCCATGATCTGCTGGCTGAGGGTTTCATCCTTCACCAGATGGTCCCGGCGCAGCTTGGCGGACGCATCGACTTCCATGACGAGCTTGCCGTCCACCAGGCGATTCATGCCCGATTCCGTCTGCTCGCCTTCTTCGAAGGCCTCGATCAGCCGGCGGCATTCCGCAGGCGTCATGACCTCGGGGATGATCAGGGCCGGGGCCGTCCGCGTGACGGGCGCAAGGCCCGCATCCATCGGGAAGGGTTCGGGCATGGCCTCGGCCCCCTCCTTCCGAAAGGCTTCCAGGTCGTGGCTGCGCTGGCGGATGCGCAAGTCCGGACCTGTGACGAGACCGACAAAATCCAGATCCAGATGGCTTTTGCCGATGACGTGATTGGAGAAGGCCGAATCGGCATCCGCGAGCACGGCGCAGTCGAGGCCCAAACGCTCCCGCAAAGCGGACGCCTGTTCGGGGTTCGCGCCCCGGACATAGACGAGGGGCACGGCATCGGCCCGCGTCGCCACCACCGCCTGTAACGCCTCGGCCAAGCCTGAAAGCTCCGCATCCGTCTTGACGAACACCAAAACAGCCGGGTTGCCGCAGGAGACGTCATAGAGCATGACCGGTTGGCCGGTATGGTCCAAACGCGCCACATTCGGAACCCGTTCCGGAAACGCCAAACCGATGCTCATGGTCACTCTCCCCGTCACTTATCGGCGTCCCACGACGCCATTTTGGTGTGAAACACTAGCCCATAAAGACAAGCGGGGGACCCGAAGATCCCCCGCCCAGTGTTTGTGACAACGTAACGCCGTTCCGCTCTTAGGAGCCGACGACACCGCCGTCCAGGCGACGCACGCCGATCAGGCTCGGCAGAGGCTGGGCGTTTTCCTCGAACGGGAAGGACGAGGTCGGGGCGTCGATGTCGCCGCCGTCACCCGGATGCTGGATGTTCAAGAACACCGTCTTGTTGTCCGGGGTGTATTCGGCGCCGCAGATCTCGCAGTCGGTGGGACCGCTTGCCAACTGACGCACGAAGCCACGGGTCGGACCTTCCGTCGGCACCAGGAACGCCGCGTTGTTCAGGCCCTTCGGCTGACGGCCGTCGGTCACGATCAGCATGTTGCCTTCGTTGTCGAAACCGATGTTGTCCGGCGAACCGAAAGACGCCACCAGATCGGCGCGCGGGAAGCCGCCGAAGAAGGTGTCGCTGGTGTCCAGCGGCAGGTCGTCCAGATCTTCGTCGCTGGTCAGGAACAGGCCCAGATCGGTGGTAGGCGAACCGGCCAGCAGGAAGATCGTCCAGGTGAAGGTGGTGGCGGCGTTGTCGTCACCGTCTTCCGTGATTTCGAGGATGTGGCCCCAGATGTTGCCTTCGTCGAACACGGCCGTTTCAACACTGCCGTCCGTTTCCGGCACGGCGGTGGTGAAGGTGGTGATGCCGCCCGAACGCGGGTTCGGACCGTCCACGGAAGTGGAGATCGGGAAGGTCCGGCCGCCTTCGTGGCGGGTGATGTCTTCGCCGTCCACTTGCAGGGTGCGGCCGTTGGTGCGCGAGCCACCGGACGCCGTGGCGTTGGTCAGGGCCGCGTACACTTTCCGGGTGACCGGGTTGGCCTGCACGTCTTCCGGACGGTCCATCGGGGTGGCGCCCAGAATGTCCGCGGCCAGACGGGTGGCCACGAGGACGTCGCCCTGATCCCGGAACAGCGGGATGTCGGTTTCTTCGCCGACACCGACCACTTCCACGCCCAGACCCGGGGTGAAGGTGTTACCGATCACGACCTGGTTGCCGTCTTCGACGACACCGACGGAGCCCAGGATCGGCTTGGTGACCGTGGCTTCCTGGAGGGCCGGCTGGGTGGCGTAGTCGATCGGCAGCCACTCGCCCGTGCCGTCTTCGTTGAACTTGGCGACGTAGAGCGTGCCCCGGTTCAACAGATTGCCGTTGTCCTTGCGGTCCACGAAGTTGACGGCTTCTTCGGACACGAATTTGTAGATGTATTCGTGGCGCGCGTCGTCACCCATATAGAGGACTTGCTGACCGGAAGCGGCCAGGATGCCCGTGGCGCATTCCCGCTTCATGCGACCCAGGGCCGTGCGCTTGCGGGGACGGACGGAGGGGCTGTAGGGATCGACCTCAACGGCCCAACCGAAGCGGAAGATTTCGTTGGGCTCCTGGGCCACGTCGAGACGGGGCTCGATGGCTTCAAAGCCGTTCACGGAGGAGAACACACCGCCGGCGAACCCATCGGGCACGAGACGGCTGTGGTAGACGATACGACGCAGTTCGTCCGGATCATCCGTGGTCACCTCGCCGGTTTCGGCATTCACGAGGGGCTCGAGATAGCCGAGATAGTTGGCGAAGATGCCGTTGATGTTTTCTTCCGCAGACAGATAGGACCCGTAGGCCGTGTTGCCGCCGGCGCAGTTGTTGTAGGTGCCGAGCACCATGCGGCCGCTCGGATCGGCCGCCGTTTGCAGGAAGCTGTTGCCTGCGGCCGGACCGGCGATGCGGATCGGCGTGCTGAGCGTGATCCGGCGGTTGAAGACCGCGTCCTGCACCAGTTCCCACTGGCCTTCGCCGTTCAGCTCAACCGTGGCGACGGTGATGCCGAGCGTGTTGGTCGCGGCGATCCCGGCATTCGGGTTCTGCTCGACATATTCACGGAAGGTGCCGCCCGCTTCCAGGAACGCACCGATGCCCGGATATTGCAGGTTTTGCGTGATGAATTCGTGGTTCACGCAGACGATCGCCTTGGTCGCGTCTTCCGTGGAGAAGCTCGGCAGGGGGAAGAACTCGACGGCGTCGCAGTTGTAGCCGAACTGGAACGCGGAAGCCGCGGCGTATTCTTCCGTGTTCAGGAAGGACGTGGCCGGATCATTGGTGATCAGCGTCGTGTCGAGGCTGGGCACCAGCGGGCTGATGGAATCGCCCCAACGCAGGATCGAATACCACTCGTAGCCTTCCGGCACGACCATTTCGTCTTCGGACAGGCGCGGGTCGGCCTGGCTGAGGGGAACGAAGGTCAGGCTGTCAGCCGGGATCGGCAGGCCTTCGGCCTTCGCATCGGTGCTGAGCATGGCCGTCGAGGCAACCATGACCGGCGCGGCGGCGGCGGCGCCTTGCAGAAACGCGCGACGTTCGATGTTGTTGGCCATCAGGGCGCCGAAGGGCGTGCCCGCCGTCGGACGGAACGCCAGAGCGACATCGGATTCGTCTTCAACTTCGATTTGCGAGCGCAGGGTGTCGACGACTTGCGCTACGCGGGTCTCCTGGGCGTGCTCAAGAGTTTCCTCTTGCGCATCGGCCTCAAAGCCGCGCTCTGTCTCACGGACATTATCCATTACGTTCCTCCGGAAAAGGAAAAGTGTTTAAGGAACCTAGGCTAGCGAACACACTTCGCCCCCAAGCGCTTTACTACTTACGGAGGTTTGAGACGCCTCCATTTCACAGCGATGAAAGTTCCAAGACGGAAATATAACAGTTCCATGTCTATCCACAGATCCGGCACAGGGGACCGGATTGTAGACGCCTGAAAACACAGGAGACGGATCAAACAAGGACTGGGACAGACGGTCGCAAAACCAAGGCAGGACAAGACTTCCGCCCACGATGGGGTCGGGAGCGCGGACAAACCATGACGGATCGGAAAGGTCCGTGTGCGGCGCAACAACAGATTGGGGAAAGGTCAATCAATCAATCGTGATCGACATCCGCAGGCGTCTTGTCGGCCTTCTGTTTGGCCGCTTTTGGCTTGGTCTGTCTCGTGATGGGCTTGGTGGCAACGGTCGGTGCGGGGGTCGGTGCGGACCTGGTCTCATCAGCGGGCCCGGAAGCGGAGGCCGCGGACCCGGGAGCCGGTGACACGAGATCCTTCGCCTGGAAACTATCGGGATCTTCCAGGAATTTCTTCCGCGCCTCCGCCAGGTTCATGTTGCGCATCTGGCGGATTTCCTGAACGGCCTTGCGGGTCTCCTCAAGGTCCAGGTCGTTGCCCAATTCCTCGATGGAGACTTGGAGATCGCGCACCTGACGGCGGGCAAACCCCATGATGTTGCCGATCTGGCGCAGAAGGCCAGGCAGCTCCCGGGGGCCCACCACGACGATCGCGACGACGCCAATGGTCAGCAGTTCCACCCAGCCAATCGACGGCATGATCAAAGCCCCGGCGCAAACGGTCAGACAGGGTTCAGGGGCGCGTCAGAGCGCGACGGTCCCTTCAGGAAGCCGCGCGCGCGTTGTCCTCGGCACGGCTGGCCACGGTTTCGTCCTTGGCCTCCTCAAGGGCCGGTGCCGGATCATCCGCCATGCCCTTTTTGAAGCTCTTGATGCCTTTGGCCACATCGCCCATGACCTCGGAGATCTTGCCGCGGCCGAAAAGCAGGACGATCAGAAGAACGACGATCAGGATTTGCCAGACGCTCAGAGACATGGAAGCCCTCATCTATCAAGGAAATTTCACGCTTCACCCGCCACGTCGGGTGGCTCTTGGCGCCAGCTATACAGCAAGCACCCCCTGCATACCAGCAGCCTTCCGTGACGGGTCCGTGTCAGGTTCACACAAAAAAGCCTGCTCAAACACCGATATCGGCGTTTTCACCTGAGCCGCCTTCGGCGTTGTCGGCGCCGAGACTGTAGACATCAACGCCCGTACCACTGCTCTTGGAGCGGAATTTGTACGGACGGTTCCAGGGATCCATGGGCAACGACTCGTCATTCAGGTAAGGCCCGGCCCAGCCGGCAACACCGCCGGGATCGTTCAGCAGCGCTTCAAGGCCCTCCTCCTGGGTGGGATACCGGCCCACATCCAAAAGGAAGGTATCAAGCGCCAGCTCGATATTGGAAATCTGGACTTCCGCCGTCTGACCCTTGGCCTTGCCCAGGGCTCCGATGACCCGCGGACCGACCACGCCCACAAGCAAACCCAGAATGGCCAGCACCACCAGCAATTCCAGAAGGCTGAAACCCGCCGTGCCCCGCCGTTTCGCGCGTATTCTTGCCATTTGCCGCTCTTCCCTCATTGCAGCGTCCCAAACCTGAACTCTTAGGCGCCGCTCATAAATTCTAACCGGGACCACATTAGGGCACCGGCATGCCTGTGTAACTGTGCCTGGATCCCCCGTCGGGCAAGGGTCAAAGCCAAGGATCCCGGCCAAGCATCCGCAGACAAACCATGGGGGCCTCTCCCCCGTGGATCATGGATCCTTTGTCATCCCGTCCGTCGGTCGGTCAATCCACGTAAAGGGCGTCGCCGCGGCTTTCGGGCTGCTGAATGTCGACGACAAACAAGCGGGCCGGTTGCTCGCTCCGGTTTTCCCACCATTGGACCAGCCCGTCCGCATCGAAGGTCGTGTCACCGGCCTGGTGCAGGACCGGATCCGGCCGATCGCTGCGATATTCGACGATCTCGCCCGCCATCACGCGGGTGATCGCCGGCCGGCCCTCATGGCGGTGGGCCGGCAGAATGCCGCCCGCTTCAATCACGAGTTCCCGGGCACGGAACAGACGGCCCTCGGCGGCCTCGACGCCGGGCAGACCTTTTGTCAGATCGATTTCGCCGTGCACTTCAAAGCGCAGGCCCTGGGGCCGGGTCGGGCCTTCCAGGTCGGGATCGGTCCCGTCCGTTGGCGCGGCCGGGTCATCGCCCGGTGCCGTTGCCGCGTCGCCGCCCGAGCGGACAATATCGACCACATAGATCGGAACGGTCTCCTGCCCTTTGTTGCGCCACCACTGCCCGATATTGCTGTCGACGGTCACGGCCTCGGCCTGATGGGTGATGGGCTTGGGTGCATCGCTGCGATGCTCCTCGATGGCCCCCGCGATCACGAGGGAAAAGGCGGGCCGGGCCGTGTGGGAGTGCATGGCGACGATCCCGTCGGGCGCCACATTGATCAACCGGGCGCGCATCGTATAGCCGGCAAGGCCCGGAATATCGGCGCCAAGCGGAAGCGCGCCGATCTGCTCGACCGAGACGCCACGGCCAAACAACGGCCCCTTGAGACCGTGGATTTCATTCTGACCATATGTCGCAAAATAATAGACAAGCCCGCCGATAAGAGCGGCCACCGCCGTCAGGATCACCAAACCACGCATGGGTCTCCTCCTCCCCGCATTACCAGAACCCCAGAAAACCAGACTGGACGCCTTCTGTCTTCCATTGCGCCCCAATCCGGGCAGCCGATGCTTGACCCGCCCCTGCATGCGCGCCTAGAAAACCGTTATAATATAACAGTTCAAGGCCAGCCTTCGCCGTCGGGCCACGCGTTTTTCGTTTTACGGGTGGCGCGGCGCTTCTTTTTCAACGCTGAAACGGGGATGATCGCCCCCCAAAAGCTCCATCTCCAGGACCCAAACCCATGATCCATGTGGTGACCAGTGACGCGGTGCTCTTTGCGCTCGGAGCGGCAGCCGCCACGACGGCGGGTCTGGCGGCGGCGGCCGTGGCCCAGGAAACGACGCGACGCCAGGCGGGGTGGTTCGCGGCCTTCGCGGCCGGCGCGCTCGTTTCCGTCGCCCTGTTGCATCTGGTGCCCGAAGCCCTGGAGCTGGCACCGGGCGCGGCGGCCTTCATGCTGGCGGGTTTCGCCGGCGCCTATTTCTTGAACAGCGGTGTTCTGGCCTTCGCGCCGGCCAATGGCGGCCACCACTATGCGGGCCTTATCCCGTTCCTCGCCATCGCTTTCCACTCCTTCATCGATGGCCTCGCCTATGCGGTGACCTTTTCCATCGATTTCCGGACCGGGTTCCTGACCGTCATCGGACTCATTTTCCATGAAGTGCCGGAAGGCATCATCGTCTTCACCCTGTTGCAGCTCGCGGGCTTTTCCAACCGGCAAGCGCTCATCCTCGCCTTTCTCGGCGCCGCCGCGACAACCCCGATCGGCGCGCTGGCGGGTCAGCTCTTTCTGGCCGATCTGCCCGTCGCCACCCTGGGCGGCCTGTTTGCCGTCACCGCCGGTGTGTTGCTCTATATCGGCACCAGTCATCTGCTGCCCCATGTGAATCGCGAGCCTTTGGTGAAGAAGACAACAGGGCTGGTGCTCGGCGGCCTGATCGCGTTCGGTGCCCATATCCTGGCGCCCCATGACCATGGCCACCACGATGGCGAGAACAACCACGACCATGAGAATGCCGCGGATCATAACCATGATCACGAGCATGACCATGACCATGACCATGACCATGACCATAATATTGACTTATGAAGCCGCCAAAGGAGCGAAGCTATGAAACCAACATGCACCCAAACCGCTGTTGCGGCCCTCATGACGGTCTTCGCGACCTCCCTTCAGGCTCCGTTTCTTGAAGCGCGCGCCGATGAAGACGTGCGCCATGCGGATGCCCATGTGCATGGCCAGTCCGAGTTTGCCGCGGCCCTGGACGGCTCCACCCTGGTGATCGAGCTGCGCGGGGCCATGTGGACCTGGGCCGGTTTCGAGCACACGCCCGAAACGGCGGTCGAAAAGGAAACCTGGGCTGCTGCGCGCGCCACGCTGGAGCAGGGCGTCGCGCTGTTTCACCCCACGGCCGAGGCCGAATGCGTTCAGACTCAAGTGAACCTGGCCACGGGCGAAAAGGACGGCGACGGTCACAAAGACCACGACCATGATCATGATCATGACGAGCACCATGACCATGATGAGCATCACGCAGATGACCATGATCATGAGGGCCATGAGGGCGAACACAAACACGCCCATGGCGAGACCGATTTCCGGGACCTGGTGGCCACCTATTCGTTCACCTGTGAAAACCCGGCGGCGCTGAAGGCCTTCGAGATTACGTTATTTGACGCCTTCGATCGTTTGGAGACGATCAAGGCGAGCTATCTGAGCAACAAGGTTCAGGCTGCGGCCAACTTGAACGCCAAGGCGCCCGTCTTTACCCTCAGATAAGGCGAACAGATTGCAGATGAGGCGATGAAGGGTTTGAAAATCATAGTTCCGGTCGTTGTGCTCGCGGTCGTCGGGGGGGCTATCTACGCTTTCCTCCAACGGCCGGGGGCCGTCTCCCCCACGACCGACCCGCCATCGCAGGCAGCCTCTTCCACGCAAGATCCAGCGGCGCAGACGGCCCATATTGCCGATGCACCCGTGGCCGAGGCCTCTGATTACACGCCGGAGGGGGCACGGGTCCTGGATTGGATGGATCTGCTTCCGGAAGGAGAAACGGAGCGCCTCCAGCAGCTTTACCTTGAATATTACGAGGAACTGGAAAAGAAGTGGGCGGAAGATAGCGGCGGACCGTTGGATCCCGCCGGCCCCCTCGCCATGATCGCCGAGGGGAGTGCTGCCGATACCATGCCGCAGCTCGGCACCTACAATGTGGTCGAGGCCTTTGATGGACAGACCATCCGTTTGCCGGGCTACATCGTGCCGCTGAACTTCGATATCGGCGACCGGTATACGGAGTTTCTTCTGGTCCCCTATTTCGGCGCCTGCCTCCACCTGCCCCCTCCGCCCCCCAATCAAATCGTCTATGTCCGGGCGGATCCGGCCGTGCTGGTCGAGGAGATCTGGCAGCCTTTCTGGATCGAAGGCACCATGCGCACCGAAACGCACAAGAACGATACCGGCAATGCCGCCTACACCGTCATCCTGGACAAGCTCGAAGCCTATGGCATCTGAGCGCGAGACTGTTCCCCGGGCAGACGACATGGTTGTCGCCGCCAGGGATCTTGTTTTTGCCTGGGAACGGGATACGCCGGTCCTTGATATCCCCGAATTCTCGATCGCGCGGGGAGAAAAAGTCTTCCTCAAGGGACCAAGCGGCAGCGGCAAGAGCACGCTTCTGGGCCTCATCGGCGGTGTTCTTGAACCTCAAGGGGGACACCTCACGGTCTTGGGCCAAGACCTCCGTAAGCTGAACGGTCCGAAGCGGGATGCCTTGCGCGCCACCCATCTGGGCGTGATCTTCCAGATGTTCAATCTGCTGCCTTTCCTGTCCCTCCTGGACAATGTGACCTTGCCCTGCCGTTTCTCGCCGGCGCGCCGCCGTGCCATCGAATCGACCGGCCGGTCCGTCGAGGCGGAGGCGGAGCGCCTCCTGGCGGCGCTCGGCCTCGATCGGGCGGCCGTCAAGGACAAGACCGTCCGGGAACTGAGCGTGGGGCAACAGCAGCGGGTGGCCGCTGCCCGCGCCTTGATCGGCGGACCCGCCCTCCTCATTGCCGACGAACCGACCTCCGCCCTCGACACGGATACCCGGGACGCGTTTCTGGGCCTCCTGATCGACGAATGTGACGCCCGCGGATCCTCCCTCCTTTTCGTGAGCCATGACGCGGGCCTCACCCCCCATTTCGACCGCAGCGTCGATCTCATGTTCCTGAACCGTCAGGCGCGGGAGACCGCCCCGTGATCAATATCAGCCCCGTTTTCCGTCTCGCCTTCGCCAGCCTGATGAGCCGCCGGGTCACGGCCGGGCTTACGGTCTTCGCCATTGCCATCAGCGTCTTGCTGTTCGTCGGCGTGGAGAAGATCCGCATGGGCGCCCGGGGCGGTTTTGAACGCACGATTTCCCAGACGGATCTGATTGTCGGCGCCCGCTCGGGGCCGATCAATCTGCTGCTCTATTCCGTGTTTCGGATCGGCGCGGCCACCAACAACATTACCTGGGCGACCTATCAGGACATCACGGCGCGGCCGGAAGTGGCCTGGGCAGTGCCCCTTTCCCTGGGCGACAGTCACCGGGGCTTTCGCGTTGTCGGGACGACGCCCGCGTTTTTCACGCGGTACCGCTATGGCGGCGCTCAGGAACTGACCTTTTCGGCCGGAGAACCGTTCGAGGACGTCTTTGACGCGGTGATCGGCGCCGAGGTGGCCCAAAAGCTCAACTACCGGATCGGTCAGGAGATCGTGCTGGGACACGGCATCGGCCCCGTCAGTTTCGCCAAACATGACGACAAACCGTTCCGGATCGTGGGCATTCTCAAGCGCACGGGCACGCCCGTCGACCGCTCCGTGCATGTCAGCCTTGCCGGCATTGAGGCCATCCATATCGGCTGGGAGGGCGGCGCGCGCACGCCGCTTGCCCAATTGGTCTCCGCCGAACAGGTCCGCCGGATGGATCTTCAGCCCAAGGAAATCACGGCTTTCATGCTGGGCCTGAAATCGAAGATTGCCGTCCTGCGCCTTCAACGGGACATCAACACCTACAAGGCGGAGCCTTTGCTGGGCGTCATGCCCGCCGTCGCCTTGAACGAATTGTGGAGCGTGGTGGGCATTGCCGAAACGGCCCTGTCGGGCATCGCGTTTTTCGTCATCCTGGTGGGCCTTGCCGGCATCCTGACCACCATTCTTACGAGCCTCAATGAGCGGCGCCGGGAAATGGCCATCCTGCGTTCCGTGGGCGCGGGGCCCCTCGATATCGGTGCGCTGCTTGTCAGTGAAGCGACATTCCTGGCCCTGATCGGCAGTCTTCTTGGTCTGGCCCTGCTCTATGGCGGTCTCTGGCTCGCCGCGCCCATGATCGAGACGCGCACGGGCCTGGCCCTTGTGGGCCTGGGCCCGACCACATTCGACCTGGCCGTCATTGCGGGCGTTTCCGGAGCGGGACTCCTCCTCGGGCTCCTGCCTGCCTGGCGCGCGTCGCGGACATCGCTGGCCGATGGCCTGACGGTGCGCATTTGATCCGTCAGGTGGGCCCCTTCTCAGCGCAGCTTCAATCCATTCCGAGTCATGAACGCGTTCTAAGCAGAGGCTTGATCTGAACGGCAGGCCTCACAGCGCCCGTGGAGCTCGAATGTCGTGCGCTCCACCGCGAAGCCTTGTTCATCCGCACACCGCATCAGGGCGGCGATGGCTTTGCCATCGGTCAGTTCCTGGGTCTCCCCGCAATGGTCGCAAATCGTGAAGATCGCCCCGCCCTGATGGGCCGCCCCCTTTGTGCAGGCCAGGAACGCGTTGAGGCTCTCCAGCCGGTGCACGAGGCCCTCCTCCATGAGGCGGGTCAACGCCCGGTACACGGTCGGCGGCGAGGAAATTCCCTGATCCCGCAGGGCATCGATCAGATCATAGGCCGTCAGGGGACGGCCCTCGGCCTTGAGGGCGGACAGGACCGCATGGTGATTGGCGGTAAGCGCGCGGCGGCGGGGCTTGGGGGGCGCCATGGCCAGGTTCCGTCTTTCTCGAACAGGCATCATCTCCTGACCCTGATCCTAGCATTTTTTCGGCTTGAAAGGGCCACGTGTCCCGATCCGGTCAGCCGAACACGGCGATCGCCTGTCGGGCGAGGGCCATCGGACGGCCATCCCGATTCCAGATGGCCATGCTCTGGCTCGAATAGCCGTCACTCACCTGGTCGGCCACGGAACGGATGAGCCACCAGCCGTCGCGGGAGACAAAATCATGGTCAAACAGGGTCATGAGCCAACTGACCGTGCTGATGGGCCCTGGTTCGCGCATCATGGCCATCGCCGCCGGCGGCGGCGCGTCCGCCAGGGCCAGGAAGCCGGTCTCGCTTGATTGGGCCCGCACATCCCGATGACGCAACCACAGATGATTGGAGGCATGGGGAACGGCGGACACGGGTCGGAAACCGGCGGCGAAGCCCGTATCGAAATTCTTGATAAAGGCGGGGCCCAGCTCGCTTGAGGGAAAGAGGGGCTCGGTCTCCTCCGGGGGCGGAACGGTTTCGGGCGCCGGTGCCGGATCATGGAGCGCGGAAAGTCGGGAGGCGCCGAAACAGAAGACCGCCTGGGCCGCGGGTGTGCCTTCCGCGGTCACGCTGACCTGAACGAAGGTCGCGGAGCGGCCTTGGCGCAACAGGGTACACTGAAAATCAGCCTCACCCGGCACGGGCCCGATAAAGGATATCTGGGCTGAACGCAGCAACGGCATTTCCTGAAAGGCGCGCCGGGCCGCTTCGAGGGACAGGGCGGCAATGATGCCCCCGAAGGCCGTGCGTCCCTGGCGCCAGTGGGTCGGAACGGCGGCTTTCCAATGGTCCCCCTGCCCCGTAATCCCGCCCATGACATCCGAAAAGGTTTGTTCCGACACGCTGTTTCCTTTCAGACATCCCAACGAACAACGCGCCGGCCATTTTGCACCGGCGCGCTCTTCTTTCTTCAGGGATCGAAATATCCGCGCGTGATCAGAAGCGCCGCTCGCCGACCCGCACGATATCGCCCGGAAAGATCTTGGTTTCCGAGTTGGCCGGAACCGCAACCTCTTTCTCCGTGCCCGCCCGCGTGACATAAACGACGCGCGTATTGGCCCGGTAGGTGTATCCGCCGGCCATACTGACCGCATTCAACACGTGCATATTGGAGACAAAGGGAAACTCGCCCCCCTCCTGGACCTCGCCGAAGATGTAGAAGGGGCGATTCTCTTCCACTTCGATGCTCACCCGGGGCTTGATCAGAAATTCCGCAAGGGCTACCGAGACCTTCTTTTCGGCCTCCCGAAGGGTGAGTTCATCCACCTCCACAAGGCCAACCAGGGGAAGCGCGATGCCCCCCGACGTGTCGACTTCATAGGATCCTGAAATCTCTTCCTCACCAAAGACCGTCACGCGCACCTTGTCGCGCGGACCCAATTTGTAGATGCCCTTGTTCCGGGCAAGATCCGTCCCGGCGGCTCCGGCCGCATTGCCTTCCGCCGAGCCGGCTTGCGGGGCGGCCCCACCGCCACAAGCGGCAACGGCCAAGAACGCGCCCAGGACCAGCACACCGAAGGCCCCTTTTTTCATCAGATCCAGACTCTTCATCATCCTCTCCGTGCTTCCAATCTGAGGCAGGCGAACGCCATGACAAAAGGCGCGCCTGGTGCCGGTTCAGGGCCTCCCATGCCCAAGGAACCGGAAAACGCCATCAGTGCTTTGATTCTCATTCAGATATGGTCGTAACATGACGGGAAATGGCGTCTATCCCTGATCCACGTCAGGTTCTTTCACGTTCCTGCGCCGGACACGTGAACATTGCTTCTGCGCCATGTCAAAGGTGTAATTCAAAAATCAGTTGACACGGCCGGACATGGCCGCGGCATGGGCCAATCCGCCCGTGATGCGATAGGCGTCTTCCTGGTGCTGAGCGATCATGGTGTCAAAACGGGCGCGCTCGACGAGGGCCGCCACCATGATCATGGCGCACCAAATCGGGTTACCGCCGGCCAGGATCGTGCTCTCGGTCAAGTTGATGAGAAGACAATAGAGCAGGATGGCCCAACAGGCATTGTGAACCTCCGGGTGGGTATCCCGGATGACACGCATGCCACTGTCAAAACGCCAGAGATAGGGAATGAAAAGGAGTACGCCCACAAGCCCCAAGGTCACCCACAAATCCAGATAACCATTATGGCCGCTGTTCAATTTGGTAATAAAGAAGCTGGGCGACGTCAGATTGACGGAGAGATCTCCAATGGACCAGAAGGATTGGTGACCATATCCAAGGAGCCAGCGCTGTTCCGCCTGCTCCCAAACAAATTTCCAGATCTGATCCCGTTCCGTGAAACTGACATCCTCAACGAAAAAGCCGAGCAGCTGATTTCCGGGCAACCCGAAGCCAGAAATAATCAGCCAAATGAGGAGTGTTATGCCACCCAGGGTCAGGACCATCACGGTACCCACGGATACGCGCAGGAGACGCGACACATGGGGCACGAACATCATCATCAAGACAACGACGGGCACCATACCAATCGGTGTCTTCGATTTTGAAATATAGAGCATGAGTACGCAAAGACACATATAGAAAATATTGAAAAAACGCATGCTCGTCGTCTCAAAGAAGCGATGAGCATAGATACCAATAATCAAAGCAAGGCCGATGATGCCGCCAAAAACATTCTTGTGGTCTTGGAAAGCTTTGAAACTCCCGGACACTGCATCACCCACATGGAAGGATCCGGGGATGGGGATCGTCAACGCGGAGGCCACGACGAAGAACGCGAAAACCCAGTAAAGCAGGCGCATCACTCTCGCAGGGTGGCTGACCAGGACGGTCGCGCTGACGACACTGAACACCAGAATGACCGCGAAGACGGCGCGCCGGAAACTGATATCGGGGGCCAGCGCCCAGTTGGTACTCAGCAACGCATAGAACGCGATCAGAAAGATCGGCCAATTCTGCATCCACAAACGGAGTGCAAGACGCCATTGCCGCAGGGTCACCACCAAAAGGATGGCGGCAAACGCAAGCCGCAAGATCTGATTGAGCTTGTTTGATTGAGCGCGTTCACCCGCCATCTCCGAGGCGTTCAGCTGTGCGGAGGGAGGCTGAGGCGGCGCCAGGTTAGGCGAGAAAACCTGAAGGCCAAGCAGCAATGTCAGGCACAGGAGGACCGCCGCCGTCTGGGAAAACCTGGGGATGTACCACTCAAATCGAGTTTGCTGATATGGAGAATAGCTGTGCATTCCAGGTCGGCTTACCAATCGACGGCCAATTGCGCGGGAAGGGCGTGATCACGCGTGCCCAGAGTGCGTTGCATCCTTGTTGCTATCACTGCCCGGCGGCTTGGCATAACCGTAATTGCCGTAGCCATAGGCCCGACGGTTCGCCGGGTCGGCAAAGGTCACGACACCGCCCAGAATCCGGGCCTTGGCGGCAGCCAGTTCTTTGAGCGCGACAGCCACATCGCCGCGTGCCGTCGAACGGGCCCGCACGCCGAAAATGATGTGGTCCGCCAGATGAGCCATCTGGAGCGTATCGCCGACCGGCAGGATAGGCGCCGTGTCGAGAACAACAATGTCGAAATTGTCCCGCAATGTCGTGATCAGTTCCTCAAAACTGCGGTCAGACAACAGACGGCTCGGATCGGCGATGGGCTCATGCAGGCCAAGAACGGCAAGTTCCGTTTCCGGCTCCACTTTGAGGACATCATAAACATCCGCCTCACCCCGCAAAACTTCGGCGAGACCCATATCGAAATTCATGTCCAGGTGCCACGTGACCTTGGGCATCCGCATGTCCGCTTCCACCAGGACGGTGCGCTTGCCCGACCTCGCCGCGGAGAGCGCAAAACACAGTGCGTTGGTGGTCTTGCCCTCGGACGGCAGGGCGGAGGTGAAGAGCACCACTTGACGCGAAGATTCCCGGTCCGCAAGGGTCACGGTCGCCACCAGGGTCCGATAGACCTCCGAGAAACTCGCCAACGGGTTACGCAGCATATAGCGGTAGGGCCGCTGCGCGCCGGTCGAGTCGTCGATCTTGGGCACGGACGCCAAATGGGTGAGACCAAGTTCGCCTTCTAGATCCTCGGGTGTCCGAATACCCGGTGCGAGGGCCTCCAGAACCAGGACAGTGGCAACCCCCATAAGCGCCGAAATGAAAAGGCCCGCAAGCACGATCACGGTACGCTTGGGGCGGAACGGTTCGATCGGCTTGGTGGCCGATGACAGGATCCGCGCGTCAACCGTGTCCCATTCCTGCCGCTGCACGCGCTCATTGAAGCGCGTCAAAAGGGTCTCGTAGACGGTCCGGGTCGACTCGGCTTCCCGCTTCAATTCTTCCAAGGTGGCGATAAAGGGCGCTTTGGCGGCCAGTTCCGCGTTCCGTTCCCTCAGCGTCTTGGCCAGGGACCGCTTCTTAGCGCGGGCGACGTCCACCTCATTGGCGAGGTTGTCCACGATCGACCCGACCGCGTTGCGAATCTGAGCCTCAAGGTCCTCCAGCTCCCGCGTGACTTCGATCATTTGCGGGTGATTGGGCTTGTAGCGGGTCGACAGTTCGGCGCGCCGGCGGATGACATCGGCCTGCTGCCGACGCAACTCGATCACAACCCTCGATTCCAGCACTTCAGCTATAGAATCTTCCCGAGTAGTAACGGCGTCCAGGGAGCGAGACTTGATCAGCTCCTCGACCTGGCGCAGGCGCGATTCCTTTTCGGTGATTTCCGTATCAATGAGAGCCAATTCATTGTTCAGTGCGATGACCGTCTGCTCATCGATGGTCGTCCCCGTGGCGTCATCGATGAGGTTATGTTCGTACGCAAACTCCACCACGGCGCGCTCTTTGGCACCAAGCTCATTGCGCAGCTTGGTCAGCCGTTCACTGAGCAAGGACGTGGCCTTGTCCGTCTCTTCGAATTTGATGTTGAGCTGGGTTTCCAGATACTGGTCTGCGACCCCGTTTGCGATGTCTTGTGCCGTAGCCGGATTGATGGAAACGGCCGTGACATCAATCACTGAGGTCAGGTCGACGCGACCAATGCTGACCTTGCCTTTGATCGATTCCAGAATCTGACGCCGGAGAACATCACCTTCGACAACTTCCGATTCGTCGCCACCTGCCGCTAAGGCCTTGATCGCCCCGATCCAGGAGAGCGGATTGAGATAATTGACGGACGGCGCATCCTCCAGGGACGAATTGAATTCGGGATTAAGATCGAGCCCGAGACGGTTGATCACGCCCTCGAAGACAACATCAGAGCGGATGATTTCGACCTGGGTTTCGATAAATTTGTCATTAAGCAGATTAAAATTCGGCGTCTCATTGGCACCCGCAAGGACATCGTCCTGGGACTCCGCAACCAGAATACTGGATGTCGCCTTGTACATCGGCACAAGAGACAATGCGATCACCACACTGAGGGCAACACCGGCCACGACAAATAGACCGATCAGCCGCAGACGCCGCCTTAAAACGCGCAATATGGCGTGGAGATCGAGGGCGTCAGACTTAGGTGATTGGCCGGGGGGGCCTCCCCGATATGGGTTGCCGCCGGGAACGTTGAACATCGAAGGTGAAATTGCGTTTTGCATTTTAAAGTCAAACCCTTAGGACCACACACCGTTCAGCTCTGCTGACAGATCCGATGACGCCGCTCACGTCGCCGCCTTTGAACGCCATTTTGTATATCAGTGACCACTCGCTTCAGACTGTGCGTTTCATCACTTTCCGCCGCATTGCGAAGGATCAAGCGACGGGTGGAACGAAAAGCGGCCCAGCCAGGATCATCTTTGTTTCTGATCCAACCCAATCAGGAACCAGGCACCACCCATCCAGCAACGTCATTTTCGGGTCGAGACTGTAATCCCCACAATGTTGAGTCGGGTTTCCTTACCCTCTTATTCAGCTCCTTCATCGATCGGTAAAGGAGCTGGCAACGCAACACTTCCCGAGTGATGGATAGCGTGGAACGCGCCCGAAGGACAACCCTTAACCGACGTTAATCTTGAATTGTTCATCTTCTTCATGGGCGATCCGGCATCCTCATGCGACGCTTTCCAGCCATCTCATAACGCATGGCATGGTAAAAAATGCGTGGACCTTGAACGAGATAGCGCCCTGCAAGCCGCTTTGGATCGGACGAAAGACGGTGCAGCCACTCAAGATAGGCCTTTTGCATCCAAACGGGCGCCCTGGCCTGGCGGCCCACGAGATAGTCGATTGACGCGCCGATGCACAAACCCACGCCTTCGGCGCGGCCATCCTGGAGCAGCAGGCGGGCGAGGATCTCCTGGCGCGGCGTACCCACGCCGAGAAACACGAGCCGGGCGGGATGGGCGGCCACGAAATCAAGACAGGCCTGGACTTCCGCGTCCCGCTTGATGAAACCGAAGGGCGGGCAGTGGCTGTTGACCACAAGGCCCGGATAGCGTTGGCACAGAAGCTCAATGTCTTCGGCTGGCGGTCCGATCACCGTGATCGGAAACCCTTCCCGTGCTGCCAGGGGGATAAGGCGCTCCGTCAGATCCGACCCCGAGGCCGGGCTGAGGCGCAAGCTCGAAAAGCGGGCCAGAAGGGGAATGAACTGGCCATCACACAAGGAAAGCCAGGCATCTTCATAGAGGGGGCCGAACTGGTCGGGATTCTCGATCCAGTTGACCATGTGCTGGACATTCGGGGTCACGACATAACGGAACGGGCCCCGGGCATCCAGAATCGCTTCGATGGCCTGCTCGAGATCGAGAGCATCAAAACGCATGCCCAGATAATTGACCTTCGGATGGTCCGATTGCTGTTCCGAGACCATGCCTGTCATGGCTGCCTACCCTTTCGCACCCATCCCCGTCTATCCAATCCCCAGGGAAGATGCGCCTCGCCGTCCGATCCGTCTGCCAACGGATGTCCCCGATTACCCATCGCCGACGCACCATACAGAGCAAGGCCTGTAATGAAAAGAGGAAGACTGCACTTTGACGTTGCAGTCTCGAGTCAGCTTCTCGCCCTTCCGTTTTAACCGGAAAGCGTTGAGCAACTCTGACCGGGGGCACCTCCCGATCAAGGAACGATCATGGTGTTGAAACGCAGGGCTTTTCAGGCGAAAGCCGTAACGCCGGGAACGGCCGGCACGTCAGGAGATAAGGTCGGCCTGGGCTTCCGGCTCTTCGAGCGCCCCCTCCCCCACGCCTAAACAGGCGGCGGCCCGGGAGAACGCTTCCAAGGCGGCCTCGGCCTCCCATCCGGTCATCGCCGCCCGCAGCTCCTCGCGCAGCGCCTTTTGGTCCGAGCCATTGGCAATTGCCAGATCGAGCCAGACAGACGCGAGCAGCTGGGATTGCGGCACGCCCTCACCCTTCAAATGAAGAATGGACATGATGTATTGGGCGTTGGCGTGGTTGTCCCGCGCGGCCATCCGGAACCATCGCACGGCCGCGTCCTTATCCCGCACGCTTTCATCACCCTCATAGAGCAGCATGCCAAGGGACCAGGCCGCATCCGCCCGCCCCGTCTGGGCCACCCGCTCCAACAGAACGGTCGCCCGGGCATGATCCGGCGCCCCGCCCCAACCATTGGCATAAAGAACGCCCAGATTGAACGCCGCCTCGAGCACGCCTTGGGCGGCGGCCTTCTCAAACCACTCCCGCGCGGCCGCGCGATCCTGGGCGATGCCGTCGCCGCGCATCAGCAACACGCCAAGATTATATTGGGCATTCTTGTCGCCCTGGATGGCTGCTTTGACGAACCAGGCGGCGGCGCGCACCGGGTCCGGGGGCATGACACTTTCGGTCAGATACAAGCTGCCCAGCTCCAGCTGGGCCTTGGCGTGATCCGCTTCCGCCGCCCGTTCAAGCCAGGCCAAGCCCCGCGTCTCGTTCACCGTGACCCCATCACCCTGGATCAGCCTCAAGGCCAGGTGATACTGGGCTTCCGTGTCGCCGCGGATGGCATCGAAGGTCAGATCGGAAAGGCTGCGCGGGTCGCTCACGGGCCGTGTCTTGGGGGCAGCTTCCCCGCGCTCCACGGGAGCCTCGTCACACACCCCCAAGGCGTCGACCAGGGTCGCCATGTCCAAGGGCTCTTCCGCCTTCGGAAGCCGGGCGGCCGCGCTCACCATGCCCGAACCGTTCACGGCGCCCGAAAGGCTCTTGGCCCCCGTCACCGCGATGGGCAGTGCCAGGAAAGGCAAGGTGCACAGGGCGAGTTGCCGGGCACGGGCGCGGGCCGGGAACTGCCAGGCGCTCCAACCGAGGCCCAAGGCGCTGGGACTGCCCGGTTCCTCAAGGGCTCGGGCAAGCAGACCGCGCAAGACGCGCCACCCATCGGCCTCAAGATCCCCATTCCAGCCGACGAGATCGGCCATGGGCAGGGCGCGAAAGGGGCCGGGCGCTTCCACCCGATCGATCCGCGCCTGAATCAGGCGACCCTCGCGGTGAGCCGCCAGGGCCTCCACCTTCAGCCGCGCCGAAGCCAAGCCGGCCCTGGACCAGAGCACGAGCACGGCCTTTGCGCCCGACCGTTCCCGGTCGATGGCGTCGATCAGCGATTCGCTATGCCAGGAGGGGAAATCCCAGGAAACCGTATATCCGGTCCTTTCCACCGCGTCCGCAATGCGGGCAGCGACCGACCAGTCGGGACGGAGATAGCTGATGAAAAGATCGGCCACGGCGTTCCTCGATTTTTGTCGAGATCATTTGGCCAAGGGAGCCATGCCAATGTCAATCGCCCTGGGGGCGCTAACAACTTTGAGTCGATTTCTGCCCCTTCTGAGTCCCTGCCTGACGGGTGCCGGGCACCTGTTAGAAATATTCGAGACTGACCCGGAACAGCTGTTCCACCTTGCGCACGGTGGCACGTTCCGCGAACAACACGACCCGGTCGCGGCTTTTGATCTCGAAATCGGGATTCGGCATGAAGACTTTGTCGTCGCGGACAATGGCGCCGATGACAATGCCGGAGGGCAGCTTGCTCTGGCCCAAGGGGCGCCCGACCAGGGTGGAGGTTTCAAGGGCCTCCGCCTCGATCACCTCGCCCGCGCCGCCGCCGACCGTATGGAGGCCTTTGATCCGTCCCCGGCGCACATGCTGGAGGATGGTCGACACGGTCGTCGCCCGGGGATCAAGATAGGCCCCCAAATCGAGCGACTGGAGCAGGCTTCCGTAATCGAGATCGTTGATCAGGGTGATGGTTCGCTGGACCCCCAATTTGCGGGCAATCAGTGAGGTGAGAATATTGACCTGGTCGTCATTGGTGACGGTCACCACGGTCTCGGCATCCTGGGCGCCGGCCTCCCGGAGGATCGCCTGATCGAGCCCGCTGCCGACAAGCACAACCGTGCGCCCGAGGGCATCGGCGGCCGCCTCCGCCCGTTCCTTGCTGTATTCGATCAGCTTGACCTTGGCCCGGGACTGGCGGTTTTCGAGCTCCCGCGCGACATAGACACCGATATTGCCGCCACCCACGACGATGACCTTGTGCGCTTCCTGTTCCTCATGGCCGAACAGGCGCAAGGTGTCTTCCACTTCCTCGCTCGGGCAGACGAAATAGACATCATCCCCCGCTTCGACGAGATCGCTGTCGACGGGGGCGAAAAACCGGCCTGCCCGGCTGATCGCCATGACCACGAAACGCCGACCGGGAAAGGTCTCACGCAACTGATCAAGCTGGGTGTTGGCGACTGCCGACCCATCCGCGATCCGCACACCGACGACCTGCACCTTGCCGTCGGCGAAGTCCACGGTCTCGAAGGCACCGGGCACGCGCAGGCGGCGCAGCACAGCCCGCCCCACCTCGATTTCCGGGGAGATGATCACATCGATGGGCATATGATCCCGGCTGAACAGGTTCTGCCAGCCTTCGGCCAGATAGGCCTGGGTGCGCACCCGGGCGATCTTGCGCGGCACATTGAACAGGGAATGGCCCACCTGGGTCGCGATCATGTTGATTTCGTCGGACAGGGTAACGGCGATAAGCATGTCGGCTTCCGCTGCCCCTGCCCGCTGCAACACCTCCGGATGGGCGCCGTGGCCGACGATCCCCCGGATGTCCAGGGTTTCCTGAATGCGTTGAACGAGCGTGGCGTTAATATCGATGATCGTGACGTCGTTGCCTTCGGCCGCCAGATGCCGGGCAATCCCGGTCCCGACGCGACCGGCCCCGCAAATGATCACCTTCATGGTAAGACTACTTTCCTATTCGTCCGCACCGGCACGGCTCGCCGGATTGACCACGCCGAGGGATTTGAGCTTCCGGTGGAGGGCGGAGCGTTCCATGCCGATAAAGGCCGCCGTGCGCGAGATGTTGCCGCCGAAACGATTGATCTGGGCAATCAGATATTCCCGCTCGAACACCTCACGCGCCTCCCGCAAAGGCAGCGCGATGATATGTTCCGACCCGGTACCATTGCCCAGGCTGGGCGTGGAGGATCCCACTTCCGAGGGCAGAAGATCCGCCGAGATCACATCCTCGCCTTCTTCACTGGCCAGGATAAGGAGGCGCTCGACATTGTTGCGCAACTCACGAACATTGCCGGGCCAATTGTGGGCCTGGAGCGCGGCCATGGCGTCGTCGCCGATATTGCGCCGGGGCAGACCCGCCGTCGTCACCAGACGGTCCATGAAGTATTCGACAAGCACGGGAATGTCCTCCCGCCGCTCGGCAAGACCCGGCACGCGCACCGGCACCACATTGAGCCGGTGATAGAGATCCTCCCGCATCCGGCCTTCTTCGATTTCCCGGTCGAGCTGTTTGCTTGACGAACTCATGACCCGGACATCCACCGTCACCTTGGGTCCGCCGCCCACGCGCTCGAAGGTCTGATCCACCAGCACACGGAGGATCTTTCCCTGCGTCTCAAGCGGCATGTCACCGACTTCGTCGATATAGAGCGTGCCGCCATGGGCCTGTTCGAGAGCACCGACCTTGTGGGACTGTTCATCGCTGCCCTCGACGCCGAAAAGCTCGGTCTCCATGCTTTCGGGCAGGATGGTCGCGGCATTGATCGCGACGAAAGGTCCCGCCGCGCGACGGGACTTGCGGTGGATGTGACGGGCGGCGACTTCCTTGCCGCTGCCTGAGGGGCCGGTGATCATGATCCGGCTGTTGGTAGGCGCCACTTTCTCGATGGTCTGGCGCAGCTGGGCCATGATGGGCGAGTTGCCCACCAGATCGACGTCGGAGCCGGCCTTGACCTTCAGTTCCTCGTTTTCCCGGCGCAGCTTGCGGGTCTCAATGGCCCTTTCAGCCACGAGCAAAAGCCGGTCGGATTTGAAGGGCTTTTCGACGAAGTCATAGGCGCCCTTCTTGATCGCGGCGACCGCCGTCTCGATGTTGCCGTGGCCCGAAATGATGATGACGGGCAGGTCCGGATGCTCGGCCTTGACCTCATCAAGGAGTTCGATCCCGTCGAGGCGGCTGCCTTGCAGCCAGATGTCGAGCACCAGAAGCGTGGGCAAGCGGTTGCGGATCTCGGTCAGTGCCTCATCCGCGTCGCGGGCGTTGCGCGTCGCGTAGCCTTCGTCTTCCAGAATGCCCGAGATCAGCTCCCGGATATCCTCCTCGTCATCGACGATCAGAACGTCCCAACTCATGCCAAATCCGTTTTTCTTTGTGTACCTTGAGACGTCCCCAAGAAACTGATTGTCCGACCGGCGCCGCGATCAGAGCGTCGCGCACGCCAGCGGTACGGCCCCCTTCACCAGATAAGCGGTCTTCTCTCCGTCATGCAACCGCTCCAGACACTTTGCTGTCAACGGGCTTGGCGACGCGGCCCGCGCGGCGCGCCGGGAAGCTCATCCGGATAACGGCGCCGCAGGGTTTGCCCTCCCTCACGGCATCGGACAGCCGCACGGAGCCGCCGTGGTCTTCCATGATTTTTTTCACGATCGCAAGACCAAGCCCGGTACCCTTACTGCGGGTGGTCATATACGGTTCGGTCAGGCGATGGCGATCATCCTTGGGCAAGCCAACCCCATTGTCCGTGACCGTGATCACGACCTGGCCGTCCTCGACCACCACCTGAACCGCGATGCGCCCCGGTTGACCATTGGCGCCGTCATTGGCGACCCGGGTCGCCACGGCCTCCACGGCATTTTTCAGCACATTGATCATCGCCTGGCTGATCTGGCGGCCGTCGCATTCCACGGTCTTAACGTTTTTCGGCAGATCCAGGACGAACTCGATATCGGGATTGCCCACCCGTTGCAGGAAGGTGGCCTGGCGCACCAGATCGCCGATATCATCCGTGCGCATGACCGCTTCGGGCATCCGGGCAAAGGACGAGAATTCATCGACCATGCGGCCGATATCGCCCAC
>CAZFWG010000032.1:0-31944 GCA_964522525.1 uncultured Alphaproteobacteria bacterium
AGCACATTTTCCTCGAAGCAGCGGGCGGTCTCCAGGGCCTGGATCACCATGAAGCGCAGCTTCAACTCATCCACCTCGGGCTGGTCTTCGGCTTCCTGCACGAGATCGGCAAGACCCGGCCACAAGCGCTTGCCGCCCTCGGTCGGGTAGTCATAGAAACCCTTGCCGTTCTTCTTCCCTTTGCGGCCATGCCGTTCAACCATTTCCTCGACAATCTTGTCGGCCGGCCCTTCCTTGTATTTGTCGCCTAGATCCTTTTTGGTCTGCTGACGGACCTTATAGCCCAGTTCCAGGCTCACCTCGTCATTGAGCATCAGGGGCGGCACGGGCATGCCGGTCATGCGGCCGGCATTCTCGATCAAGGCCGGCTTGACCCCTTCGGAGAGCATCTGGATGCCTTCGCTCACATAGGTGCCGAACACGCGTGAGGTATAGAAGCCCCGGCTGTCATTGACGACGATGGGCGTCTTCTTGATCTTCTTCACATAGTCCATCGCCTTGGCAAGGGCCTCAGGGGAGGTCTTCTCGCCCATGATGATTTCGACCAGAGGCATCTTGTCGACGGGGGAGAAGAAGTGGATGCCGATGAAATTGTCCGGGCGGATGCTCGCTTCCGCAAGACCATTGATCGGCAGGGTCGAGGTGTTGGAGCCGAACACCGCGGTCTCGGCCAGCATGGCCTCGGCCCGCTTGGTCACGTCGGCCTTCAGGTCCCGGTCCTCGAACACAGCCTCGATGATGAGGTCGGCGCCGCGCAGGTGCTCATAATCCGTGGTCGGGATGATCCGGGCCAGGATTTCTTCCTTCTCGGCTTCCGTCTTCCGGCCCCGCGCGATCTGCTTGTCCAGGAGTTTGACGGCATAGTCCTTGCCCTTTTCAGCCGATTCCTGGTCCCGGTCGATGAGAATGACCTGCATGCCGGCAAGGGCCGAGACATAGGCAATGCCCGCGCCCATCATGCCCGCACCCAGCATGCCGAGCTTCTTGACGTCATAGGGCGCCACGTCGGCGGGACGGCGGGCGAGCTTGTTCAACTCCTGCATGGAGAGGAACAGGGAGCGGATCATGTTCTTCGATTCCGGACGGCGCATCAGATCGACGAAGTAACGGGATTCGATGCGCAGGCCTGCGTCGATGGGCACAAGGAGCCCCTCATAGACGCATTTCATGATGTTGATCTGGGCCGGGTAGTTCCCATGGGTCTGTTTGCGCAGGAGCGCATTGCCCATGACGAAAGTAACGGCATTCTCGTAAGGATTGCCGCCGGGCACCTTGTAGCCCTTCTTGTCCCAGGGCTGGACCGGATCGCCTTCCTCAAGGATCCAACGCCGCGCCTCGGCCAGCAATTGATCCGCAGGCACCACTTTATGGACAACGCCCTGCTGCAGGGCCTTTTCCGGATTGAGGGATGTCCCTTGCAGAATCAAAGGCAGAGCCGCGGCCGCGCCAATGAGGCGGGGCAGACGCTGGGTGCCGCCTCCGCCGGGCAGGAGCCCGACCTTCGATTCCGGCAGGCCCAACTGGGTCCGCGGATCATCGACGACTACCCGATGGTGACAGGCCAGAGTGATCTCCAGACCACCGCCGAGCGCCGTGCCGTTGATGGCCGCCACGACGGGCTTGCCGCAGGTCTCCAGTTCCCGGAGCAGTTTGTTGAAGGCATAGGCACCCTCGAATTGTCTGCGCAAGGACTCCAGCGGATCGGCGGGCGCGCTTGATCCGGCGGTATCGCCAAGTTCGCCCAGATCGGCCCCGGCCAGGAACGCGGGCTTGCCGCTGGTGATGATCACGCCCTTGACGCTGTCGTCGGCGGTGATCGCTTCGATGGCCGTACGGAAATCGGCCATGGATTCCTGGCTCAGCACATTCATGGAGCGGCCGGGCATGTCCCAGGTCAGGGTGACGATGCCGTCCGCGTCTTTCACATAGGCCATGTTTTCGAGTTGCATTGATCTGTCCTCTTTGCTTGCCGCGACCTGGCGTTCCCGTGCCGCGCGGCGCTTGTGTTGATCCGTGTGCCGCCGGCGGCGATCACACCCGCTCTATGATCGTGGCCGTGCCCATGCCGGCGCCGACACACAAGGTCACGAGCGCCGTGTTTAGATCCCGCCGCTCCAGCTCGTCGAGCACGGTGCCGAGGATCATGGCGCCGGTGGCACCCAGGGGATGGCCCATGGCGATGGCGCCGCCGTTCACATTCATCTTGTCATGGGGAATGTTCAGCTTGTGCATCATCAGGAGCACAACGGCCGCGAAGGCTTCATTGAGTTCGTAGAGATCGATGTCGCCCACTTCCATGCCGGCCCGTTCCAGCACTTTCTGGGTCACATAGGTGGGGCCGGTGAGCATGATCGACGGCTCAGACCCGATGGAGGCAAAGGCGCGGATCCGCGCGCGGGCCTTCAGGCCCAGCTCATCGCCGATTTCCTTCGTACCCAGAAGAACCCCAGCGGAACCGTCAACGATCCCGGAGGAATTGCCAGCGTGGTGGACGTGATTGACGGCCTCGATTTCCGGGTAGCGGTCGAGAATGACGCCGTCGAAGGCGAAGTCCCCTTGCCCGGCGAAGGACGGATTGAGCGCCGCCAGGGATTGCATGTTGGAATCGGGACGCAGATGTTCGTCCTTGTCCAGAAGGGTGAGGCCGAGTTGATCCTTGACCGGCACCACCGAGTTGGAGAAATAGCCATTTTGCCAGGCATTGGCGGCCCGCTTCTGGGACTCGATCGCATAGGAGTCGACGTCTTCACGGGAGAAGCCCCATTTGGTGGCGATCATGTCGGCGCCGATCCCTTGGGGAACAAAATAGCTCTTGAAGGCAATATCCGGGTCGCTCGCCCAGGCGCCGCCGTCACTGCCCATCGGCACGCGGCTCATGCTTTCGACACCGCCGCCGATGGTGAGATCATGCTGACCGGCCATGACCTGGGCGGCCGCCATGTTCACGGCTTCAAGACCCGAGGCACAGAAACGGTTGATCTGAACGCCCGACACGCTTTCGTCGTAATCGGCATTGAGCACCGCCACCCGGGCAATGTCCGACCCCTGCTCATTGATGGGCGAGACGCATCCGAGCACCACATCGTCGACCTTGGACGTGTCGAGATCGTTGCGGTCGCGCAGGTTCTCGAGCACCTGCGTCGCCAGCTCGAGCGCGGTGACCTCGTGGAGCGCGCCGTCCTTCTTGCCCTTACCGCGGGGTGTGCGGACATGGTCGTAAATGTAAGCGTCCGTCATGATCGTCCTCCTTGATCGTTTTCTCTGTTCAGAACCCAAAATTCCATCGCTATGCCGTCAATCGCGCCCGCATGCGCTTTGCCAAGCCCGCTTCGCCGGCGGCCTCAAGGCCCCGGATCACGCCGGCCTGTTCGGCGGCGGGCTTGTTCTGGCTGATTTTCTCTTTGCCTTCGAGACGGGTAATGACGATCTCGAAGGCGACAATGGCCTCCCGCAACCGCCCTTCGAGGTCAGGCGACAGGAGATCCATGCTCCAGCCCCCCTTTCCCTCGTGAACCGCACTCAGCCGGTCGAGCAGAGATCGTACGGCCCCGGGCTCGTCGACCATCCGCACCTGCCCATAGGCGTGGACGGTAACATAGTTCCAGGTCGGCACATTGCGTTCGGGGTCGGCATACCAGGTCGGGGAGACATAGGCATGGGGGCCCGCGAAAATGACCAGAACCTCTTCCCCTGTCGTGGCGATCGCTTGCCATTGGGGATTGGCGCGGGCCATGTGCCCAGTGAGACGGCCAAGGTTACCCGGCCCGTCCACATCCAACACAAACGGCAAATGAGTGGCCGTCGGTCCGCCGTCGCCCACCGACACCATGATGCCGAAATCACAGCCGCGTATGATCGCGTGCTGATCATCCAGGTCCGTCATGGCGAAGGCCTTGGGCGTATACATGGGGCGACCCGTTTTGAGGCGTCTAGAGGGTACGGGCGATGAGCAGTTTCATCACTTCGTTCGACCCACCATAGATCTTCTGGACCCGGGCATCCCGGAACATGCGCGAGATCGGATATTCATCCATGTAACCGTAGCCGCCGAAGAACTGGAGGCATTCATCCGTGACCTTGCATTCCAGATCGCTCATCCAATATTTGGACATGGAGGCCGTGCCGGCATCGAGCTTGCCCTTGAGCAGAAGATCCGTGCAGTAATTCATGAACACCTTGCCGATGGTCGCCTCGGTCTTCAATTCCGCGAGCTTGAACTGGGTGTTCTGGAAATCGATGATCCGCTGGCCGAAAGCCGTGCGCTCCTTGACATAGTCGATCGTCACCTGGAGCGCGGATTCGATCCGGCCCAGACCCTGAAGGCCGATGATGTGCCGTTCCTGGGGCAGTTCGGTCATGAGCTGGATGAAGCCCTGGCCCTCCTCGCGGCCCAGGAGATTGGCCGTCGGCACGCGGACATTGTCGAAAAACAGTTCCGAGGTGTCCTGGGATTTCTGGCCCATCTTCTTGAGATTGCGACCGCGCCGGAAACCCTCGACCTCGTCGGTCTCCACCACGACGAGGGAGATGCCCCGCGCGCCTTGCGTCGGGTCGGTCTTGCACACGACAATGATCAAGTCCGCCGTCTGACCATTGGTGATGAAGGTCTTCTGGCCGTTGATGACATATTCATTGCCGTCGAGTTTGGCCGTGGTGCGGATGTTCTGAAGATCCGATCCGGTGCCGGGCTCGGTCATGGCGATGGCCGTGACGAGTTCCCCTCTGGCGCATTTGGGCAGCCATTTTTGGCGCTGCTCCTCGGAGGCGAAATGGAGCAGATAGGGAATGACGATGGCGTTGTGCAGGGTCACGCCGAAACCGTCGACGCCCGTTGCCGCCTGGGCCTCGATAATCATGGCCTCATGGGCGAAATTGCCGCCGGCACCGCCATATTCCTCGGGCACGCTCGCGGCGAGGAGCCCTGCCTCGCCGGCCTTGTACCAGGCGTCCCGATCGACGACGCCCTGTTCGATCCATTTCTCATTATACGGCGCGCATTCACGCTCGAAGAAACGGCGCGCGGCTTCCGCAAAGATTTCGATGTCCTCCGTCCGCCAATCCGGGCGCTCCACCTGCAGAACCGACATGCCGTCCTCCCTTGATCGTCAACGTGTACCGATTGTTTTGATCTCCCCCAAGACGGTGCCGGGCAGCCCGGCACCGGCCCCTGGCGGTCTCAGAAATCCTCGCCGGCAAGCGCCATGACGGGAGCCGCACCGGCCTTGACCTTGGCCAGGTGGGCTGCCGCTTCCGGCAGGACGCGGGTGAGGAAATAGGTTCCCGATTTGAGCTTGGTTTCATAGAAACCCGGATTGGTGACCCCTTCGTTCAACCGCTCCACCGAGCGCCGCGCGATGTCGAGCCAGATATAACTCAGGGCCGTGAGCGCCATGACATGGAGATAGTCATGGGAGCTTGCGGCGGCGTTGTTGAAATCGGTGAGCCCGTTTTCCATCAGCCATTCCGTGGCTTCCCGCAAATACCCGGAAGAGGCGCGCAAGCCTTCCTTGAACGGTTCGACACGCGGATCGTCCCCTGCCTCGCTCAGCAGGTGCTCGATATCCGCGAAGAATGTGTTGATCGGACGCCCGCCTTCCATGGGAAGCTTGCGGCCGACCAGGTCGAGCGCCTGGATACCGTTCGTCCCTTCATAGATCATGGAGATGCGGGAATCCCGGACGAACTGCTCGAGGGGATAGTCCTTGACGAAGCCGCTGCCGCCCAGAACCTGTTGGGCCCAGATCGTGTTCATGACGCCTTTTTCGGTGAAATAGGCCTTGAGCACCGGGGTCATGAGCGCCATGTAGTCGCCGCCCTTCTGGCGCACTTCCGGGTCCTCGGATTTGTGCTCCAGGTCGCCCCACAGGCCAACCCAAAGCAGGAGCGCCCGCGCGCCCTCGTTGAAGGTGCGCACATCCATCAGCATGCGACGCACATCGGGATGGACGATGATGGAATCAGCGGGCTTTTCCGGTTCCACCACACCGGTCAGGGCGCGGCCCTGGACCCGTTCCCGGGCGAAGGCCAGGGCGTTCTGATAGGCGATTTCGGACATGGACAGGCCCTGGAGGCCGACGCCGAGGCGCGCTTCGTTCATCATGGTGAACATGGCGCGCATACCTTTGTGTTCCTCGCCGATCAGATAGCCGATGGCGCCTTCATAGTTCATCACGCAGGTCGCATTGCCGTGGATGCCCATCTTGCTCTCGAGGCCGCCACAGAACACGCTGTTGCGCTCGCCCAGGGAACCGTCCGGGTTCACCATGAATTTCGGCACGATGAAAAGCGAGATGCCCTTGATGCCGTCGGGCCCGCCCGGGATCTTTGCCAGAACCAGGTGAATGGTGTTGTCGGTCAGGTCCTGTTCGCCACCCGAAATCCAGATCTTGGTGCCGGAAATCTTGAAGGTGCCGTCGCCTTGCGGTTCGGCCTTGGTGCGGATCAGGCCCAGATCGGTCCCGCATTGGGGTTCGGTCAGGTTCATGGTGCCGGACCATTCGCCGGAAATGATCCGGGGCAGGTACAGATCCTTTTGTTCCTGGGTGCCATGGGCATGGATCGCGGAGTAGCAGCCATGGGACAGACCCGGATACATGCCGAACGCCATATTGGCCGAGGACACCATCTCATTGAAGGCGAGCCCGATCACGGCCGGCAGCCCTTGACCACCATAATCCGGATCCGACGTAAGCCCGACCCAACCGCCTTCGGCAAAGGTCTTGTAGGCATCCTGAAAACCATCCGGCGTCTTCACCGCATGGGTCTCCGGGTCATAGGTGCAGCCCTGGCGGTCGCCGATTTCGTTGAGGGGCAGAAGAACTTCCTGGGAGAGGCGGGCCGCCTCGGTCAGGATGGCATCGATCAGGTCGGGTGTGGCTTCCGCGAAACCCTGGACGTTGTCATAGCGTTCCAGATTGAGGAGATCCTTCAGAACGAACTGGGTGTCGCCGAGGGGCGCTTCATAAATCGCCATGGTTCCTTCTTCCCTTTACTGCTGCCGTTTCCTTATCGATCCTTGTACCGCAAGGCGCCGGCGTGTCTTTGGTCAAACGGTTCAAACCCTTTGCGGCAGATTGCCCAACCCTATCGACGGGTGGCCCCGCGCGCCGATCACTTATCCTTCATCCAGTCCTTCATCCAGCCGGGGATTGGGGGCGGAAAAGTCGGCCGCCACGGGCCCCGCGCTCGCATCGGGCTCGAGCGACCCGGCGACCGCGAAACCGACGACGCCAGGCACCGTGCCGCGTCCCTGTTTTTCGGCGAGCAATTCTTTCAAAGTGATTTGCCCGTCGCGTAATTCGTCAATGGCAAGATCAATGTCCCGCCGCTGCGCCTCGAGGGCGGCAATGCGTTCGTCGAATTTCGCGACGGCATGGCGCAGCTGGGTCTCCTGCCCGTCCCGCAGGTCATAGAGATCCAGCATGTCCTTGATCTCATCAAGGGAAAAACCGACGCGCTTGCCGCGCAGGATCAAGGACAGGCGAGCCCGGTCCCGGCGGCCATAAATGCGCGCCTGTCCGCGACGCGCGGGCATCAGGAGTCCCTTGGACTCATAGAAGCGAATGGTGCGGGGGGTGATGGAAAAGGCCCGTGCCAGTTCGGAAATGGAATAGCTCTCCTGGGGGAGAGACGGACGGTCATGGTCTTGCCGGCCCGCCCGTCCCCGGTCGGCTCCGGTCCGCGCCGTTCCCGTCCGCTTGCGGCTCTTGCGATCCGCAGGAGTGGCGCGTGCGTGACGTGCGTTGCTGATCCGCGAGGCGGATTCCATGGAAGACCCCATCCAACCTGAAAGCCGTGCCTAGACCTTAGTCGGGGGTGACGTTAACGTCAACGTTAGCCTACGACCGTTTGGGTGCCTGGGATATCCGGGTCAGGCGTTGTCGCGCTGCCCCCCGGTTCTGCTTGGGAGGACCTCATCCGGCATGGATTGTCGTTTCGGGACAAGCGCGCCATTGACGGGCCGGCAAATCACCTGCTTTGCCTCAAGCGTGTCGCGGCTGAGGCCTGCTCCAAAGACGGGGCGATCCTAAGACTTTCTTAAAGGCGAAGCGGCGACATCTGTCAGACACCTCTCGACGCTCATCTCTACATCTTGTGGTTGGACTCGTCCTTTACACCATATCCATGTATCGGTACCTTCTCCGCCAGATGAATCGGTTCCGGTGATTCCCCGTCCGAACGCAGCGGTGGACGGACCGGGAAGGACGAGGCGGCCTCCAGTCGCCCGCCCCGTGCGCTTGAATGACGGCCCATGAAACACGCGACAGCTTCTGAAAACGGATCAGATGTCCCGGATGCCGAAGGGCCCGGGAAGCCAGCGCCGCCTGCGCCCAAACCCACTGCGAGCGCAAAACCGGCCGCCGCGAAAGGCAAACCGCGCCCCAAGCTGGGTGATACGAATGCGGCCATCGAGGAGGCGCTCCATCGCATGCGTGCGGCGCGCCCCCGCGAAAAGGAAGGGCGCGGCCCCGTCGCTTTCGATCTGTCACCGGTGACCAATGCCATCGACATGCTGGCGAGCCGGATGGACCGGGCCGAGGAACGCAGTGCCTTGGCGCTTACGGGCATCACCGATGCCCTCTCGGCCATGGCAAGCCGCCTGCCCCGCGACGGCGAAGGCCCGAAGGCCGGCGTGACGCCCGAAATCGGTCGTCAGATCACCACCCGTGTCGAGACCCTCGCCAACCGCATCGACAAGATGGAGCATGTGGGCGGGGCCGATCTCCAGTCCCTCGCCGGGCTTGAGGATTCCTTGCGCCGACTGACGGTCCATATGGAGGAGCGCCAGGGCGATGCGGCGAATGCGATCCTGGCCATCGAAGGCGCGCTCGCGCGGCTTTCGAGCCAGGTCGCGGATCTTCAGACCCGGGAAAATCATGGCTCGGACGCCATCCGCGAACGGATCTTCGAGCTGTCCGAGCAGATGGACGCGATTGCCGCCAAGGCCGACAAGGCGGTCAAGCCGAGCGCCCTTGCAGAACTCGAGGACAAGTTCGAGGAGAAGGCGGGACAGGCCCTGGAGAAGGCCTTGGACAAGGCTCTCGACAAGACCTTGGATGAGTTCAGCCTGCGCCTGGAAGGGGTCGAGGACCGCAGCGCCGAGGCGATCCAGGCCCTGGAGCAGGACATGGCCCGCCTTTCGACAAGCCTCGAGGCCCTTGGTCGAAGCGGAGAGATCCAGGCCGCCGGCGCCCAGGACGCCCCAACACCCGACCTTGATGCACGCCTTGCGGCTCTCATGCGCGAAACCGGACGCGGTCTTGATGAGTTGAGAAACGAACTCCGGGACCTGAGCACCCGGCTCGCGAGCGTCGAAGGCCGTGGCCAGACCCCACCCCAGGGGTCCCGGGATGCCGGTCCGGCCGATGACACGCCGCAAGCCGAAAACAGTTTTCAATTCATGCCGCGCCCCTCATCCGTGGACGCCCTCCAAAACCCATTGGGCCCTGATGGCGCGGATCTTCTGGAGGCGGCCCGTGACGCGGCGGCCGAAGCCGCCGGGGACCGCCCCCCGGAACAACGGGAGCCCCAAGCGCTCCACGACACGGACGATGATGTCCTCGCCGACACGCGCCCTTCGGACGATCCCCGTGAGGAATCCCACACCGCGCACGCCGCTCCCGATCGTGATCCCTTTGAAACCCAGGCGCGGGATTGGCGCACCCTGTCGGACACGGCCATTGATCTGGGTGCCGAAGAACCGCGCCCCAGGGTCGGCACACTGGTCTATATCCTCGCGGCCCTCGCGGTGCTGACGGCCGTGGGTCTCGGCGTGACCGTGCTCAGCCCCGAAAGCGGCGGGGATGGCACCGCGCCCCTCTCTCGTTCCGATGACGGGCTCTCGGGAACGACCCTGCCCGAACGTCAGGCCTTGCCGCCCGGCGCCCTGGACACCCCCGTCGCTTCCGTCCCCTTGCCGCAACTCGGCGAAGATGACAGGCCGCCGGGCTCCGTCACGCCGTTCCAATCGGTCCCCGACCTGATGTCGGCGGAGCCGGTCACGCCGGGCGATGCCAATAGCGGCCGGGCGCTCTATGAACAGGCGCTGACCCTGCTGCGGGAGCGTGAGGACCCCGCCGCCCATGCCCGCGCGGCAAGCCTGTTCGAGGAAGCCGCCCGCGCCGGCCTGACGGTCGCGTGGTATCGTCTGGGCACGCTCTATCAGGAGGGGAAGGGTGTGCCTACGGATCTTGTGCGCGCCCGGGCCGCCTATGAGCGGGCCGCCCAGGGCGGCAACCGCCGCGCGATGCACAATCTCGGCGTGCTCTATGCCGGAGGGAATGGTGGCCCTGCCGATGACCGCCGCGCGGCCTACTGGTTCGAGAAATCCGCCGAACTGGGCGTGACCGATGCCCAATTCAACTTGGCCGTTCTCTATCTGCGGGGACAGGGTGTCGCCAAAGATCTCCTTGAGGCCTATCGCTGGTTTTTCATCGCTTCGTCCCAGGGCGATCCGGAAGCGGCCGGCCACCGGGATCAATTGGCCCGGGAATTAGGGTCCCAGGCAACGGCGACCCGCGTCGCCTCTGCCCGGTGGGTCCCGAGGCCCATGGACCTCGAGGCGAATGGTCTGTTCCAGGACGAGAACGGGCTTGATGATGTGATCCAGGCCCAGGCCCTGCTGGAGCGTCTTGGCTACCGGCCCGGCTCCGTCGATGGCGTCATGGGCCCCCGCACCCGGGACGCGATCCGGACTTTTGAGCGGGACCTGGGGCTGCCGGTCACGGGCGCCGTCTCTTCGCCTCTGTTGTCGTCCCTGCGTCGGGTGACGGCGGAACGCTCTGGCATCGATCAGTTCTAGCCATTCTGGCCACGGTCTTGCCCCGACGCCGCCAAAAGGGGCCGGTAGCGCCAAGGGGTCATCTGTTGCAGGCGCGGGCAGCGAAGGCTCACACTTGCGATATCGGCGAAAATATGTGGTGTTAGCTGCACGCCTAACCCAGCCCAGCCTTGGCGGCCGTTAAGCCCATCGGGACGCGGCCGCGATGTCGGGGAGAGCGCTGGCGGGGCATGTGGCGTTTCTGAACAACAGATATCGGGCTGCCGGTTTCGGCACTGTCCCTTGGGCCTTGGCGCACCATGTTGCACTTGCATTTGCCCATCGCGGAACTCTCGGTGAACTGGGTCATTGTCCTGGTCATGGGGACGGGCGTGGGCGTCCTTTCCGGGCTTTTCGGCGTGGGCGGCGGTTTCTTGATCACCCCCCTGCTTATCTTTTATGGCATCCCGCCAACCGTGGCCGTCGCCACCGGTGCCAACCAGATCGTCGCCTCTTCGGTCGCCGGCGTGATCGCCCATTGGCGCCGCAAGGCGGTCGACTTCCAGATGGGGGGGGTCCTTCTTGCCGGCGGCATCGTCGGATCCGTTCTCGGGGTATGGCTGTTCGCCTTCTTGACGTCGGTCGGTCAGATCGAGCTCCTGATTTCCCTGTCCTATGTGGCCCTGCTCAGCATCATCGGCGGTATGATGATCACCGAGGGCTTGAACACCATCCGCAAACAGAAAGGCGGATCGGGAGGCGCTTCGACGGGCGGTACCCGCCATAATTGGGTCAGTGCGCTGCCCTTCAAGATGCGCTTCAAGACCTCGCGCCTTTACATCAGCGCCCTTCTGCCCCTGGGGCTCGGTCTCGTCGTCGGTGTCCTGTCGGCCATCATGGGCGTTGGCGGCGGTTTCATCATGGTGCCCGCCATGATCTACCTGCTCCGTATGCCCACCAATGTCGTGGTCGGCACGTCCCTGTTCCAGATCCTGTTCGTCACGGCATTGGTGACCGTCCTCCATGCGGTCAACAATCAGACGGTCGATTTCATCCTGGCCTTCATCCTGCTTCTTGGCGGCGTGGTCGGCGTCCAGCTCGGCATTCGCATCGGTCATCACCTGAAAGGCGAACAGATCCGTGCGCTGCTCGGCGCGATCGTCCTCGCCGTGGGGCTCAAGCTCGCCTTTGATCTGTTCGCGACACCCGCCGATCCGTTCACGCTGGCCCACGGAGACGGGTCATGACCCGCCGCCGGACCTTTGTGGTCCACGGGCTCACTGTGATCATCGCCCTGATTTTGAGCGCGGATCCGGCCCGGGCCGACAGGCTGATCGCGGATTTCTCCGAACACATCATCAAGATCGATCAGAGTTTTGCCGGCAAGCGCATCCACGCCTTCGGCCTTTTCAATCCGGATGAGCGGCGCTCGGAAGATGGCTATCTGCTGGCGCCGCCCGCGGCGATCGACATCGTCATCGCGCTCAAAGGCCCGCCCCAGGCCATGACGGTTCGGCGCAAGGAGCGGGTCGCAGGGATCTGGGTCAATGCCAGCGCCGCGACCTTTGCAGATGTCCCGGGCTTCCTGGCCATTGCCAGCAACCGTCCCCTCAATGAGATCGGCGATCAGGCCCTTCTCGACCGGAACGAACTCGGTATTCGCTATGCCGGCACCCTTCAGGGGCGCCAGGACGAGAAGCGGGAAAGCCTGTTCCGGGAGGCGCTGATCCGCCTGCGGTTGAATGAGGGCCTCTATCAGGAGATGCCGGGCACGGTGAACCTGCGGGGCGGGCGCCTGTTCCACGCCGCACTCGATCTGCCCTCCCAGGTGCCGGTCGGGGATTATTCCGCCCTCGTCCTCGCCATCCGGGAAGGGGAAGTGGTCGCCGCCCAGACCATCCCCCTCGTCGTTCAGAAGGACGGACTTGAAACCTATATCTATGATTTCGCCCATGAGAGCCCGCTGATGTACGGGCTGTTCGCCGTCATGGCGGCGTTGGGCGTGGGTTTCACCGCCGCATCCGTGTTCAGACGGCCCTGACGGGCCCTGAATTGACCCGGGAAGCCCTCGCCATCTGCCACGGGACAGGAGACGGGGAAAAACGTTAGAGTGAAGCCTGTTGGTTCGGCACCCAGTCGGGTTTGGGGAGAGGATCCATGGACGAGACCACGAAACCATCGAACCGGATTCCGGAACCGGCGGCGGCGCTGGGTTATCTGGGCGCGCTGCCCTTCGTGGTGTGCGCGACGGCGATCTGGCTCCTCGATACGGAGATGCGGTTGCAGATCATCAATCTGGTGATCGCGTTGGGCACGGTCCTGCTCGCCTTCATGGGCGGGGTGCGCTGGGGCCTTGCCATGCGCATGGGCGACGGCCCGACCTTCGCCGCATTGGGCATCAGCATCGCGCCCGCCATGTTGGGCGGCGTGGTCTTTCTGCTGACCATCATCTGGCCCGACGATCTGACCGTGATGACCGGTCAGTTGGGGCTCCTGATCGCCGCCTTCCTCATTCTTCTGGCCTCGGACTTCCAGGCCACCCGCACGGGCGAGGCGCCGGACTGGTATCCGGGCCTGCGCGTGCCCCTGACGGCCCTTGTCGTGGCCTCCATGGTGGCGGCCGTCGCCCGGCTGGTGTTGTGAGAAACGCTCACGCATTGTTCCGTTTTTCCGTATAGAGCGCGCCCATGTCCGAACCCGATCCCACCAAATCCGATCCGACCAGGATTCCGCCCGCGGCCGCCTTTCTGGGTTATTTCGGCGCCGTGCCGTTCGTGTTTCTGGCGGGAGCGGCGTGGCTTGTGGACATGCACGATCAGTTCCTCGTGCTCTTCAGCTTGGTGACCTATGGGGCCGTGATTCTGTCTTTCATGGGTGGGGTGCGCTGGGGTCTTGCCATGCTCAATCGGCAAGGACCCACCCTCCTGCCCCTGACGGTCAGCGTCACGCCGGCTCTCCTTGGGTGGCTCGCGGTGGTTCTGCTCTTCGTCATTCACACCCTCGGCGCCTATCTCCAATGGGCCGTACCCCTGCTCATTCTGGCGGTATCGTTTTTGGGGCTGTTCTGGTCGGATGTCCGCGCGACGGCCCAGGGCCATGCGCCGGCGTGGTATCCCCGATTGCGCGTCCGCTTGACGGGCGCTGTTGTCTTTTCACTGCTCTTGGCTCTCGCCCGGATCGTTACCGGCCCGCCGCTGCCGATCGCCTGATCCCGGATCACCCAAAGCTAGAGCCGCATCATGCCACCGCCGCCGCCCGCTGATTGATCCGGCACGAGCTTCTCGCTCGCCACGGGATAGACCTTGCCCCGGCCCAGCACAAAGGCCTGGAAGCCCTCCGCAAACAGAGGGTGAAAGGCCGTATTGAGAACACACAAGCCGCCCGCATAGGCACCGAAGGCCGGCATCACGAGGCGCGTCCCGTCGCTCGCAAAACAGCGCCGGCGCACCTTGCGACCCCGCGCCCGGACACTGGCCGCCGGGTGGAGATGGCCCGCCACTTCGCCTCGCGCTGCCCCCGCCAGGGGTTCATGGCGGAAGGTCAAGGCACCGACGATCATTTCTTCAGTGACCCGTCCCCCAAAGGACGTGGGCGGCGTCGGGTCATGATTGCCTGCGATCCAGATCCAATCATGGGCACCCGTCAGCCGGCGAATGACATCGACATCCTCGCCGTCGAGGCGCCCCGGCGCGTGGGCGTCATGGAAGGAATCCCCCAGCGCGATCACGCTCTGGGGCTGCAACCGCTCGCACAGCGCGCGCAGGCGCAAGAGCGTTGCCCGGCTGTCATAGGGCGGAAGATAAATGCCGCGCTCGGCAAAGGCCGAGCCTTTCTCCAGATGGAGGTCGGACACCACGAGCAGCCGGTGATCGGGCAACCAAAGCGCCCCTTCCGGATCGAGCACGGCCCGTTCCCCGGCAAGACCGCCCGGCATCCGGATACCGGTGTTTTCGGACATGGCGACGTCAGTCAAGGCGCGTGGCCTCCTCGATCAGATCCTCGGCAACTTCGCCCAGCAACGCCTCGCTCGCTGCGCCATAGACAGGCTCCCGGCCGATTTCGAGCATCACCGGCACGGCCAAAGGCGAAACCCGGAGCAAAGTCTGATGCACGATTCGCCCCTTCACCCGCCTCAGCATATCCCCCAGCCGGCCGATATCCAGGAGACCCGCCGACGCATCGGCCCAGGCCGCCTTCATGAGCACATGGTCGGGCTCATGGGCATGCAGCACGTCATAGATGAGATCGGAGGAAAACGTCACCTGCCGACCGGTTTTCTCCTGACCCGGATGACGGCGTTCAATGAGACCGGCAATGACGGCGCAGTGGCGGAAGGTCCGTTTCAGGAGGGCGCTTTCGGCGAGCCACGCCTCCAGATCGTCGCCCAGCATGTCCTCATCGAACAGGCCGTCCATGTCGAGGGCGTCCGCATTCTGCAGAGACCAGACCGCAAGGGCATAGTCGTTGGCGACGAAGCCCAGGGGATGGAGATTCGCGCGCTCCAGACGCCGGGTCAGCAGCATGCCGAGGGTCTGATGGGCGAGACGGCCCTCGAACGGATAGGCCACCAGATAGTGTTTGCCGCCGCGGGGGAAGGTTTCGACCAGCATCTGCTCCCGGCCCGGCAGGATCGACCGCTTGTCCTGGAGACCCAACCATTCCTGAACCGGCGCCGGCAGGGCATCCCATTGGTCCCGCACCGAGATCATCTCCCGCACCCGATCGGCCAGATAGGTGGAGAGCGGAAATTTGCCGCCCTGCCAGGACGGAACCATGGGGTCGGCGCCCGTCGCCCGGGTCACCAGAACTTCCGTGTCCTGCAGCCCTTCAAAACGCAGCACCTCACCCGCGAAGAGGAACGTATCGCCGGGCGTGAGTTGATCGACCATCCATTCCTCGATCTCGCCCAGGATGCGCCCCGCCCGGCCGCCGGGACGCCCCCGCTTGCCGCCCTTGCCCGGAATCGTCCGGGTCAGCCGCACTTTCATCATGGGCGCCTCGACGATCGTACCGACATTCATGCGATAGCTCTGCGCCACGCGCGGATTGGTGATGCGGAACAGACCATCCTGGTCCTTCACGATGCGGCGGAACCGGTCATAGCGGCGCAACGCGTATCCACCGGTGGCGACGAAATCCACGACCTGCTCATAGGTCTCGTAGTCAAGATCCGCATAGGGAGCGGCGGAGATCACTTCCTCATAGAGACCCGTGAGGGAAAAGGGTTCCGCGCAGGCCATGCCGAGCACATGTTGCGCCAACACATCAAGGCCGCCGACGCGGGGCGGCGCGCCATCGAGAATGCCGCGCTGAGCCGCTTCCTGGGCCGCCCGGCACTCAAGCACTTCAAACCGGTTGGACGGCACCAGGAGCGCGCGGCTCGGTTCATCGAGCCGGTGATTGGCCCGGCCGATCCGTTGCAGCAGGCGGCTTGCTCCCTTGGGCGCCCCCAGATGAATGACGAGATCGACCGCCCCCCAATCAATGCCCAGATCGAGCGTCGAGGTGCAAACCACGGCACGCAGCCGCCCTTCCGCCATGGCCGCTTCCACCTTGCGGCGCTGCCCCACATCGAGGCTGCCATGGTGGAGAGCGATGGGCAGATTGTCGTCATTGAGCCGCCACAGGGTCTGGAAGGACAGTTCCGCCTGGGACCGCGTGTTGACAAAGACGAGGCTGACCCCCGCCGATTTGATCGCGTCATAGACTTCCGCCATGGCGTGGCGGCCCGTATGGCCCGACCACGGAATATGGGCCTCGGACGCCAGGACCTGAACGTCCGGGGTGGCCCCGCCCTTGCCTTGGACCAGGGCCGCCCGGCGGGTCTCACCCTGGACCTGAGGGACCAGAAATGTCCGCAGGCGACCCGGATCATGGACCGTCGCCGAAAGCCCGATGCGGCGCATGGTGGGCGCGATCCTGCTCAGGCGGGCAAGCCCCAGGGCCAGAAGCTCCCCGCGTTTTGAGTTATCGACCGTGTGCAACTCATCGATGATCACGCTGTGCAGATGGCGGAAGAAACGGGCGCTGTCCTTGTAGGCGAGGAGCAGGGCCAATTGTTCCGGCGTGGTGAGAAGAATATCCGGTGGCTGAGCGCGTTGGCGCTGGCGGCGGTGGGCGGGCGTATCGCCGGTGCGCGTTTCCAGCGTGACGGGCAGGCCCATTTCCCGGATGGGCGTTTCCAGGTTCCGCGCGACGTCCACGGCCAGGGCCTTGAGGGGCGAAATATAAAGCGTGTGCGGACGGCCCTGGCGCCCCTCGCCGCGTCTGGCTTCGAGATCCACAAGGGTGGGCAGAAAACCGGCAAGCGTCTTGCCGCCCCCCGTAGGCGCAACGAGCAGGGCCGACTGGCCCCCTTGCACCGTTGCCATCAACTCAAGCTGATGGGGCCGGGGTGTCCAGCCACGATCCGCGAACCAGGTCGCGAAACGGGAAGGCAGGGCGGGCGGTGCGGTCTTCCGGGGCATGGGGCAGAGATAGGACGGAGGGCACGTCGGCGCCAAGTATTGTGTCTCACAAGGCCGCATCCGGAAGCCAATAACCACTCAACCAAACTGGATCCAAGCGGTCGATCTCGCGTTTATGAAAAAATTTCGAATCCACCGGTAGATTGTCGTCGGCATTTGGTTGGGAGATGCGGCAGTTGCACTGGAAATGGAAAAGACGCGATGCCCTTCGCCGATCCCCCGAAGAACCCCATTTTTGAGCAAAACAGTCGGGGCCTTCAAGATTTAGTTAAAAAAGAGTTCTCTCACCAACAAGAGAAGAACATTCAAATTGAAAGGAAATTCGAAAGGCTAGAGAATAAAATTGAGGATATAGTCCATGAGGTCTGTGGTCTGAAAAACGAGTTGACCGGATTCATGGAAAATATGAAACCTCTGAGGAATGACTTAAATAACCTCAATGAAAAAGTAACTGAAAATATGCGTACGAGTTTCAGTATGCAAAATTCAGTTAAAGATATCAAAGAAAATATCAAAGAGGGTTTCCAGGAAATAAAAAGGGATCAGCGTGAGAGCCAAAGCAAAATAGATAGTGATTTTAATAGGCTACACTCCATATTCATAAGCAAAGAGTCCGTGAGACAGATGAAGGCGCTTTCCGACGCCCGAGCCTCTCTGACGGTTAAGAATACGCTACTCGCCGTTGCAGGCTTCCTGATCGCCACCCTTTTGACCGTAACGGGCGTATTGCTCAGCTTATATGTCTTACCCACACCCTGAGACACCCAGGCCTGCCAACCAGCCAGAGGGGCCGGGCGTTGGACCACTTTGTCCTGATCAGTCCGGAAACCTCCACCAACACTGTCAATAACGACGCAACCTTAGCGGACAAGCAAGTGGCGAGACCTGTTTCCCGCGTATCGAGAGGCCCGGGCCGACCGGCAACAGGTGTCCGGCAATGATGGGAGGGGGCCGACGCGAATTTTTGAATTCCGGCCCGAGGACTGCCGCTTCGCCGGACGCCCGTCAGCGCCGTCCCATGATCCGCGTTGCGCAGATCATGCTTGTCTGATGACTTCAGCTTCCATGACGGCGCCGCCTGGCGCGGGCCGCCGCCCGCGCGGCACGGCGACGGCGCCACCAGCGCACGGTGCGCACCTCGAAGCGACGGCGGAAACGGCGCACCCGGTGGGAATCGACGGACAGAACCAGCATTCCCGGTCCCCACATCCACAATCCAATGACCGGCATGGCAAAGCCCAAGGTGCCGATCACGATCAGGCTGACGCCCAAAGTCGTCCGTCCGATGCGGCTGCGCGGGACAGGCACCCGGTAGTTGCCGACGCGGACCCGGGGGCGCGGTCCCGGCGGGGGCTGCTGGCCGATCCGCATCACCATATGGCGGATGGTCCGGGTCCAGTTGCGGACCAGACGGATGCGCTGGGCCAGGACAAGCCGGGATTCCTGGCTTTCTTCCTCGTTGTGATCCTCGGCGGTCCCCACGGGGCCGACCCTCCTTGGCTTGGGAAACCAGTGCTGGAAGACGCAGGTGCAAACGCCTATCTCTCCCGGTCAGACAGGGCCGATGATAGGCTTTTCCAATCGAGATGGTTCCTTAAACTATGGGGCACACGACGACGATTTCCGCCCACGATTTGTTGACCCCGACGGGATCCGGCCTGTACTGCGCGCCCGGCGCCTTCCATGTGGATCCCGTCACGCCTGTCGACAAGGCCGTGATCACCCATGGCCATGCCGATCACGCCAGGGCGGGCCATGGCGCGGTTCTCGCCACTCCGGAGACCCTGGCGATCATGGCGGCGCGTTTCGGACCGGACCATGCGGGTTCCTGCCAGGCCGTCTCCTATGGCGAGGGCGTGACCATCAATGGCGTGGACGTGACCCTTCGCCCGGCCGGCCATGTGCTGGGCAGTGCCCAGATCGTCATCGAGCATCGGGGAACGCGCATCGTCGTTTCCGGCGACTACAAGCGGGAGCGCGACCCCACCTGCCCGCCCTTTGAGCCGGTGCCTTGCGATGTCTTCATCAGTGAAGCCACATTCGGCCTGCCCGTGTTCCGTCATCCCCCGGCAACCCGCGAGGTCGCGAAACTGCTGGCCTCCCTGAAGACCTTTCCCGATCGCCCCCATCTGGTGGGCGCCTATGCCCTCGGCAAGGCACAGCGGATCATTAGTCTGCTCCGGGAAGCCGGCCACGAGGCGCCCATTTTCCTCCACGGCGCCCTCAAGGCCCTTTGTGATCTCTATCAACGCCATGGCATCGATCTGGGGCCGCTGGAATCGGTCGCGGGTCAGGCCAAAGGCGCCTTCAAGGGCCAGATCGTGATGTGCCCGCCTTCGGCCCTTGCCGATCGATGGTCGCGCCGGCTCGAGGATCCGGTGACCTGTTTCGGATCGGGCTGGATGCGGGTGCGCGCGCGGGCACGCCAGCGCGGCGTCGAACTCCCCCTGATCATCTCGGATCACGCGGATTGGGATGGTCTCCTCACCACGGTCAAGGAGGTCGCGCCCCAGGCCCTCTGGGTCACCCACGGCCGGGAGGAGGCCCTCGTCCATGCCACCACCCAAATGGGCATTGAGGCCCGGCCTTTGTCTCTTGTGGGCTATGCGGAGGATGACGACGAGGCGATCGATGAAAGCACGCGCCCGGCAGCCACGGAAGGGGACGCCCCATGAAGGCCTTCGCCCAGCTCCTCGACCGGCTCAGCACCCAACCCCAACGCAACGGCAAGCTCCGTCTTTTGACGGATTATTTCCGCATGACCCCGGACCCGGATCGGGGCTGGGCGCTTGCCGCCCTCACAAGCAGCCTTGAACTCTCCCGGGCCAAGCCCGCCCTCCTGCGGGGTCTGGTCATGGAGCGGGTGGACCCGACCCTGTTTGCCCTGTCCTACGACTATGTGGGGGATCTGGCGGAAACCGTCGCCCTGATATGGCCGGAACGGGAGACAAGCAGTGAAACGGACGGCCCGTCCCTGACCGATGTCATCGACCGGTTGACCCGGGCCGGCAAGGCGGAAACGCCGGGCCTCCTCGCCGACTGGTTCGATATGTTGGATGCGGACGGACGCTGGGCGCTCGCCAAGCTGATCACCGGTGCCCTGCGGGTCGGCGTGTCGGCGCGATTGACCAAGACCGCGCTCGCCCAGTTGGGTGCTATGGACGTCAACGCCATCGAGGAGATCTGGCCCGGCCTTACCCCACCCTATACGGATCTTTTCGCCTGGCTCGAAGGTCGCGGGCCGGTGCCGGCCGTCGAGGCCCGCGCGCCCTTTCGCCCTGTCATGCTGGCGACCGCCTTGGAGGAAGCCGACCGGTCCAATCTTGATCCCTCGGCCTATCGGGCCGAATGGAAATGGGACGGCATCCGCATCCAGGCGGCGGGCGATGGCGAGGTTGCCCGCCTCTATAGCCGGACGGGGGAGGAAATCTCGGACACCTTTCCAGAGCTCTGCGAGGTCATGCGTTTTTCCGGCAGTCTGGACGGGGAATTGCTGGTCGCCCGGGACGGCATGGTGGCGCCCTTTTCGGATCTTCAAAAACGCCTCAACCGCAAGTCCGTCACCCCCAAGATCATCGCCTCCCATCCGGTGATCATCCGGGCCTATGACATCCTGGCCTGGGACGGGGAAGACCTGCGCGAAAAACCCTTCGACGAACGCCGCCAGGCCCTTGAAAACGCGGTGGCGCGTGTCGGCGCCCCCTGGCTCGATCTGTCGGAACAAGTGCCGTTCACGGATTGGGAGGAGCTTGCCGCCTTGCGCGCCGGCGATCTGGCCCCAGGGGTTGAGGGCCTGATGCTCAAGCGCGGGGACAGCCCTTATCTTCCTGGCCGCATGAAGGGCCCCTGGTTCAAATGGAAGCGCGACCCGTTCCTGGTGGACGCCGTGTTGCTCTATGCCCAGCGGGGGCATGGCAAGCGCTCCTCCTATTATTCCGACTACACGTTCGGGGTGTGGCGGGGCGCCGGAGACGAGCGTGCCCTCGTGCCCGTGGGCAAGGCCTATTTCGGGTTCACGGATGCGGAACTCAAACGCATTGACGGCTTCGTCCGTCAACATACGATCAATCGCTTCGGACCGGTGCGGGAAGTGGTGCACGAACCCGGTGAGGGGCTTGTGCTTGAGATTGCCTTCGAGGGATTGCAGCGCTCCCCCCGCCACAAATCGGGCGTGGCCATGCGCTTTCCCCGCATTCATCGTCTGCGCTGGGACAAGAATCCGACCGATGCGGACACACTCGACAGCCTCATGGCGCTCCTACCGGATGCCCCCGAGGCGGGATCGAATTCGCGTTAAAGCTCCGGCATGACCACGACCTTGCCGATCACCTGGCGGTCGGTCAGCATGCGCATGGCCTCGACGGCCTGCTCCAGGGGCAGGCGGGCATGGATGTGGGGACGGATCTTGCCGTCCCGTGCCCAGGCGTCGATCTGGGCGATGTTCTCCGCCCCTTTCACCGGATCGCGGCGGCCGAACTCACCGGCCCGCACGCCGACCACGGAAAATCCCTTGATGAGCGGCATATTGACCGGTACGGAGGGAATGCGCCCGCTTGTGAAGCCGATGACCAGTAGCCGCCCCCCCCAGGCAATGCAGCGGACGGATTCGTCGAACACATCGCCGCCCACCGGATCGTAAATTACATCCGCCCCCCGACCATCCGTGAGGCGTTTCACTTCTTCCCGGAAGCCCCCCAGGGATCCGTCGGGCTTCGTGTAGGCGATCACATGATCGGCGCCATAGTCGGCCAGAAAGGCGAGCTTCTCGGCGCTGCCCGCCGTCGCGATCACCGTGGCCCCTAATAGTTTGCCGAGATCCACGGCTGCGAGACCCACGCCGCCCGCCGCGCCATGCACAAGCAAAGTCTCGCCCCGTTCGAGCCCGCCCCGGCGCACCAACGCGACGTAAGCGGTCAAATAGGCCGCCGGATAGGCACAGGACAGGGCCGGCTCCATGCCTTGGGGCAACACACGGACGGCCTCCCGAGGCGCCACGGCCGTTTCCGCCATGGCGCCCTGGCGCATGCCGACAACGACCGGCGCGCCCAGAGCCAGATCGTCCACACCCTCTCCCAGAGCACTCACGGTGCCTGAAGCCTCGAGGCCCGGAATAAAGGGCAGATCGGGTTTGAACTGATAGGTGCCACGGGTCATGAGCACATCGGGGAAATTGACCGACGCCGCGCCCACCTTCACCTGAACCTCCCCCGGTCCTGGTTTTGGTTCGGGCACGTCCTTGATCGCGACGCCCGAGAAGTCTTCGCTCAACGCTTCGACCACGACCGCTTTCATGACCGGCTCTCATTGGTTGGGGGTGGGACTAAATCTATTTGGGATTGGCCGCGCCCAGGACCCCATTCAGGATCAGGCGGGTGGCAAAACGGGTCGCGCCGTCCACATCGACGGGGTCGCGGGCCAGCATCCGTTCGGCGACTTCAAAGGCGATCCCGACAATGGAGGCTGTCAGATAATCCGCATCCACATCGGGGGCGAGGCCCGAGGCCACGGCCTCCTCGATGTCCTGCTGCAATTCGGCGAAACCGGCGAGCACCTCGGCCGTATCCATACGGACCCGCAGATGGCCGGAATTGCTGCGCATCATGGAATAGTCGCCCTGATCGGCCACGCAGAACTCGAAATAGACCCGCACCATGCCTTCGATGAATTCGGCAAAACTGCCGGCATGGGCGCGCACCTCCTTGAGACGGGGGCGGACGGCCAAGGCGCTGCGGTCCATCAGGGCCTCAAAGACATCTTCCTTGGACTTGAAGTAGTTGTAGAAGGTGCCCGACGCGAGGCCCGTGCGCCGGATGATGTCGCGCACCGTGGTGGCGCCATAGCCCTGTTCGCTGAACACGATCCGAGCCGCATCCAGGATGGCCTGGCGATTATTGGCCTTGTTCTGTTCACGGCGCCCAGCCGTTTCCAACCCCACGCGGTCGGAGACCGGAAGGCTGGTTTTTGACGGAGCCTCGGGCGGCGATTGGGTCATGGTGCGTAAAACCTCAGTTCTATCAGTCATACGCAGGAAAGCAGGCTTCGGCTCAGTCATGCAAGCTTTGCGCCGTCAGGCGGCGTCCGAAGCGGCCCGTGACGCCCGTGGCACGAGGGGCGGAGCATTGCCGGCCACGGCGGCCCGTTTGCGACCGCGGGCCCATTCCTTCTTCAGGTCCCGCACATAGTCATCGAAAGTGACCTGCATGGTGTGTCTTGCGGATTTGTAAAAATGACCGAGGAAACGCTCCTCGTCCGCCTCGATGATCCGCGACATCTCGGCCCCATCGGGCGTGTGATAGGCCCCGGCCATATAGGCGGCGACGAAACGGGCCTGCTGCTCGGCAAAATTGATCAGCGTGGGCAAGGGTTGGGCGAGCCCCATGAAGAAGAGGTTCGGGATGTCCGGGCGCATGATGCGTTTGAACAATTTGATGTGATTGTTCTCCAGACCGATGATCTTCTCGTCGAGGAACGGGAACCGCACATTGTAGCCCGTGGCGTAGATGATCACATCCACCTCCTCTTCGGATCCGTCGTCGAAGCGCACGGCCCGGGGCAGGATCTCGGCGATGTTCGGCTTGGGGATGACGTCCCCGCAACCGAGCCGTGTCAGGATTTCTCCTGATACGGATGGGTGAGCTTCCAGGGGTTTGTGGTCGGGTTTCTGAAGGCCGTAATTTTCCATCTTGCCGACGGCGCGTTCCAACACGCGGGCGGCGAGCCAACGCTGCCAGCTTGCCGGCATCCAGGCGGGGGCCGGGTTCTTGTCCGCCGGTTCGCCATTGATGTATTTCGGGAAGATATAGACCCCCCGGCGCGCGGACAGATAGAGCTGGTCGGCGAAGGGCTTCTGGCCAAGCTCCGAGGCAATGTCCATGGCGGAATTGCCCATGCCGACGACCACGACCTTCTTGCCGCGCATGTCATGGGGCTCGAAGGGGCTCAGATAGTCGTGGGAGTGGATCTGAATGCCCTCGAAGCGCTCCGCCCCCGGAAAGGCCGGGTCCGGCCAGCGCGCGGACCAGTGATGCCCGTTACAGACAAAAAGCGCATCATAGGGCCGTGTCTCAGTCGTTCCATCGCTATGGCTGATCCGGACCCACCATACCCCATGGGCATCGCGCTCACACCACTCCACACGGGTGTTGAAGGTGATGTGCTCCCGCAGGCCGAAATGGTCCACATAGTCGTTCATGTAACGGAGGACCTGGGAATGATGGGGAAAGTCGGGGAACTCATCCGGAATGGGATAGTCCTCGAAGGCCATCCGGTATTTCGACGTGTCGATGTGCAGGGACTGATAGCAGGACGACATGCCGTTCTTGTTCTTGAAGACCCAATTGCCGCCGATCTGATCGCTCACGTCGAAGCAGTCGAAGGCCAATCCCCGGTCCTTCAGTGCTTTCGCGGTGGTAAAGCCGCTGCACCCCGCCCCGATGATGCAACTGCGAAAATCCGCAAGGCTCGATGGCACAGTCCCCGCCGTCACAGTCATGGTGATCTCCCTCCCAAGAACGCATACCCCTCCAGCGTGGCGCTTGGCCGGCCCGAGCGTCAAGTCCGGGTAAAACAGGGGCCCTGGCCCGGTCGATGGCCCATTGACAGGGGAGAGACGTCGCCGTCCACTTAACGGCAGTGCTCAACAGCCCAGTTTGCGGTTTCCCCGAATGAGAACGGCCCCGTCATGACCGACCACGCGACGACAGATCCCAAACCAAGGCCGCCCCTGCTCGACCTTATGGAGGATGCCCCCTTCTTGATGGTGGAAGGCACCCCCCATTCCAAGGCCATGGACATGCGGGTCGTGGAAGTCTGGCGGGACAATGCCGTGGTCGAGGTGCCGTTTTCCGAACGCCTGATCGGCAATCCGGCAACGGGCGTGGTCCATGGCGGCGTGGTCACCACCATTCTCGACCAGGTATCGGGCATGTCCGTGTTCTGCAGTCTTGAAAAACCCCGCATGATCGCGACCCTGGATCTGCGCATCGACTATATGCGCGCGGCCACGCCGGAAGCCCCGATCGTGGCCCATGGCCATTGTCACAAATTAACGAAAAACATCGCCTTCGTGCGGGCGAGCGCCCATAACGGCGACCCGGACGACCCCATCGCCGCCGCCACTGCGGCCTTCATGCTTCAGTAATCCCAAGGGGCCGCCGGTGAAATTCGACCTCAAGACCATCAAACACGGACCGACCCCCGATCAGCTTCGCGCCCTGATCGATAACATTCCCTATGCGTCCTTTCTGGGCATCCGTATCGATCGGGCGGGGGATGAGATGACGGCCGTGCTGCCGTTTCAGGACATGTTGATCGGCAATCCGATGTTGCCCGCCCTCCATGGCGGCGTCATCGGCGCCCTCCTCGAGACCACGGCGATGGTCCAGCTCCTGGCGGATGTCGAATCCGAGACCATGCCGAAGCCCGTCGATATCTCGATCGACTATCTGCGGTCGGGCAAACCGACCGATACGTTCGCCCGGGCTCAAGTCGCAAAGCAAGGGCGGCGAGTGGCGAATGTGCGCTGCGAGGCCTGGCAGGAAACGCGGGCCAAGCCCATTGCGGTGCTCCACGGGCATTTCCTTCTGGCCGGCATGCCGGAAACAAAGCCCCAGAAGGTCTGACACGGGCGCTATCCGGCGGATTAGGCCTTTCTAAAGCCCACCCTCCTAGATTGTTGGTTGTGTTGTTCGCGGGACCCATGGCCTTCGGGCACCGGCATGGCGGCGCCGGTGACGTGCATCGTCTTGCCGGTCACTTCCCAGGAACCCGATGGACGAGCGCGGGAGGAACCCTTGACGCTGAACGCGCGTTTTTTCGGTCTCGTGGACCGGCTGACCGGCATTGATCCGTCCCATGCGGATCACTTTCTGGTACTCCGCGCGCGGGCCATCGTGATGATGGCGCCGGTCGCTGCGGCCTTCGCCTTCACTATGGGCATCATGCAGATCCACGGCGAACTGTCCGGCGCCGGCACGGCCTATCGGGGGATGACGGGTTATCTCAGCGTGATTACGCCCCTGGCAATGGGCCTTTGTCTTCTTGCCGTGCCGATCGTGCTCCGGAAAACCCAGTCCACATCCTTGTGCGGCTTCGTCATCCTCTTGATCATCGGCGTCGGTCTTGCTCCTTGGCCGCTCCTTCTGTTTGGGATCTACTCCCGTAATATCCTGATCCTGACATCCGTGCCCATCCTGTTCAGGTTTCTGATCTCGGAACGCAGCGCCGCCGTCGCCCTTGTCGTCGTCTGCGCCTTTTTCGCGGCATTGCCCGTCCTCGCCGACTACGGCCTCATTCACCAGCCTGACGGGGTCACCCTGTTCGACAGCATCGGTCACGCGGCCGCGGCAATCATCACGACCATAGCCCTCCACACCGCCTTTCATGCCCTGATCGGCCTTTATGAGCGCGCCCTGAGGGAGGCCTCCGCCGCCCGCCAGCGGGCCTTGGATCTTGCCGAAAGCGACCAATTGACAGGGCTTGCCAATCGGCGGGTTTTCACGCGTCACCTCGAACAGCGCATCCTGGAGGGGGCTGGGGACGAAACCCTGTTCGCCCTTTTGCTCATCGATCTCGACCATTTCAAGTCGATCAACGACAGCTATGGTCACTCGACCGGTGATCACCTGCTCAACACGGTCGCAAGGCGGCTGACCCGTCTGTCGACGGAAATCCCCCATTCCATACCGGCCCGATTGGGCGGCGATGAATTCGCGCTGGTCACAGGGCCGCTCACGGACGAAACCGCCGGTGAAGCCTTTGGTGAACGGGTAGTCTCCGCCATGCGGGCCCCGATCCAGGCCGACCACGCAGTGCTTTACCCGACGGTCTCGGTGGGACTTGCCTTTTGGCCGCAGGACGGAGCAACCGCGAAAGACATCATGCGGCTTGCGGATATGGCGCTTTACGCGTCCAAGGGCGCCGGGCGCGATCGCTGGCATCGCGCCGACCACGAGATGAAAGTGGCCATGGAGGAACGCCAGAGTCTTGTGAGCGCCATGCGCGGCCCGGACTTTACCGACCAACTCGAAATCTGGTTTCAACCCCAAGCCGACATGAAAACCGGCAAGCCACGTGGCCTTGAGGCCCTGATCCGCTGGCGTCATCCGGAGCTCGGCCTCCTCATGCCCGACAGTTTCATCTGCCTTGCGGAAGAGAACGAACTCATCGGCCGACTGACGGAACATGTGATCAAACACGCCATCGATCACGCCGCGCCCTGGCTCCAGGCGGGCATGATCGATCGCCTGGCCATCAATGTTTCCGGGGACGATCTTCAAGATACGAATTTAATTGGCATCTTGAGTGAACAGCTCAGGCGGTGGGATCTGCCCCCGTCGGTCATCGAGCTCGAAGTCACCGAGAGCATCCTGCTGTGGAACCAGGAAGCGACCTTCCACGTGGTCCAGCAATTGGGCCATCTGGGGGTCCGCGTCGCCCTCGATGATTTCGGGACCGGCTACTCGAGCCTCGCCTATCTCCGTACCCTGCCGATCAACACGATCAAGATCGACAAGAGTTTCGTCTTTGATTGCGATACCAATCCAAACTCCCTGGCGATCATCCAGGCGATCATTGGTCTGGCGCGCATGCTGGATATGGAAACCGTGGCCGAGGGCGTGGAGACCCTGGGGCAGCGGGATATTCTGGCCCGGTTGGGCGCAAGCCGCATGCAGGGCTATTTGCTGAGCCATCCCTTACCCGTGGATGCCTGCATCAATTTCCTGGCCGAATACCGCGCCGAGCCCGTTCCCCTCAGCGAAAGCGCCTGACGTCTCTCTAGCGGGACGCGCGGATGATCAGGGCCATGGCCCGCCCGGAGATCCAGGCGTCCTCGACCCGGGGACCGAGACACCAGTCGCCGCAGGCGCCAATGCGGTTTTCCTGATCGAACAGGGCGGGTTGACCCAGGGGACGTTCCACAAACGCATAGCGCCAGCGATGGGCCGTAAGGCTGGTCGGGTCCGGCAAGGTCCCGCCGGACCGTTGGACCGTGTCCCGCATGGCATCGAGCAGAAGGCCTGCGACCTGATCCTTGTCCTCTTCGAGATGGCTCCGGCTCCAGGCGGCGCTGCCATGGAGCACCCAGGCTTCCCGGTCGGGACGGCCGGGCTTGCTGCGCTCCCGGGACAGCCAGGCAAGGGGCCCGTCTTCGCCGCGCGCCGCGTCGAAGGGCGCAGCGACTGCTTCTCCGAAAGCCGCCATGGCGGCCCAACAGGGCGCATAGACAACCTTGTCGGCGCGCAACTGAAGTTCCGGCGCGGATCCCAGCAGGGTCACGGCCTGGGGCGCCGGGATCGACAACACCACCCAGTCAAAGGGCCCATGCGCTTTGCCGCCCGTGGTCTCGAGAAACCAGGTCTTGTCCCGGCGTTCGATTGCCTTGATCTGTTCACTGAAGTGAACGCGTTCCGACTCCGCCGCGATCAGGGCGTTCATTTTCGGCACGCCCACGAAGCGGGGCGTTTCGTCCGCATCCGGTGTGGATCCGTTCGCGGAGACGACAGCAAAGCGGGCCTGCCAGGGGGCCACCCGCCCCTCGTTCTGCCAGATCCGCAACACATGATCGAAGGCCGGATCGTCGGCCGTGACATACCGCAGACCGTGATCGAACTGGAACCCGCCATCGCCTCGGCGTGTTGCCGCGCGTCCTCCCGGCCCGCGCCCCTTGTCGAAGATCTGCAAGGTCACGCCGGGTTCCGCAACCAGTCCGGCCGCACAAGCAAGCCCGGCGATCCCCGCCCCCACAATGGCCACCGACGTCATCCGACCTACGTTCCTTCACGGTTCAGCGCGGTTCACAATGGTTTTGACATAGGCCGATTTGCAGCGGGAGGCGAGCATCACGAAAAGGCCGTTCCAAATTGTCTGGTTCAAGCGGGATCTGCGGGTCAGCGACCATGCGCCGTTGTGGCAGGCGGCCGAGGCGGGGCCCGTGTTGCCCCTCTACATTGTCGAGCCGGCGCTATGGCGCCAGCCGGAGCATTCGGGACGCCAGTGGGCCTTCATCGCCGACAGCCTGAACGAGCTGCGCCGGGATCTCGCGGGTCTCGGCCAACCGCTTGTGGTCCGGATGGGGGACGCGGTCGAGGTGCTGTCGGCACTGGTCGATGAGGGTGGCGCGGCCCTGTGGTCCCATGAGGAAACGGGCCAGATGTGGACCTATGAGCGGGACAAGCGGATGAAGCGCTGGGCAAAGGAAACCGGTCTGCCCTGGCGGGAGATCCCTCAACATGGGGTCATCCGCCGGCTGAAAACGCGCAATGGCTGGGCCGGAGCCTGGGACCGGCTGATGGCGCGGGCGCCGACGCCCACACCCGACCTGACGCCCCTTGAAGGCATCGAGCCCGGGCCCATTCCCTCCGGCGCCGATCTCGGTCTTGCACCGGACCCGTGTCCCGGACGCCAGATTGGCGGCCGCGAGGCCGGCCACGACTGTCTTTACACCTTTCTCCATGCGCGCGGGCGTGACTACCGCAAGGCGATGTCGAGCCCGAACACGGCCTTCGAGGCCTGCTCGAGGCTCAGTCCCCATTTCGCCTGGGGCACGGTGTCGATCCGCGAGGCCTATCAGGCCGCCCGGGCGCGCCTTGATGACCTGCGCGGGGAAGGCGCCCCCGAAACCCTGCCCTGGCGGCAGAGCATGGACAGCTTTGTCGGCCGGCTCCATTGGCATTGCCATTTCATGCAGAAACTGGAGGACGAGACCGCCATCGAATTCCGCAATCTGCATCCGGGCTATGACGGGTTGCGGGAAGATAACTTCGACAAGATGCGTTTCGACGCCTGGTGCATGGGGGAGACGGGCCTGCCCTTTCTTGATGCGTGCATGCGGGCACTCAATGAGACGGGCTATCTGAATTTCCGTATGCGGGCCATGGTGGCGTCCTGTTCGGCCTATCATCTGTGGCTTCACTGGCGTGAGCCGGCCCTGCATCTGGCCCGTCAGTTTACGGATTTCGAACCCGGCATTCACTATCCCCAGATCCAGATGCAATCGGGCACGACGGGCATCAACACGGTGCGGATCTATAATCCGGTGAAACAGGGCAAGGACCACGATCCGGACGGCCGTTTCATCCGCCGCCATATTCCTGAGCTTGAATCCGTCCCCGACAAATACATCCACGAACCCTGGAAAATGCCGAGAGCGGATCTTCAGGCCTGTGGAATCACCCTGGGTGAACACTATCCCGAGCCGATCGTGGATCCGGTCGCGGCCGCGCGGCAGGCCAAGGAGAAGATCTACGCTGCAAGGCGGGGGGAGGCCTTCCGGGCCCAGGCCGACGCCATCCAGGCGAAACATGGCAGCCGCAAGAGCGGCATGCCCCAAATCTCCGATCGCAGACGAGCGGCGCGACGCAAGGCGCCGGCAAAGGATCAACTCACCCTGGCGCTTCCGGCCGAGGATGAGCAGCCATGAAAAAAACCCACCTGCCCACCAAGATTTGCGCGACTTGCGGCCGCCCTTTCACGTGGCGCAAGAAATGGGCGCGGGTGTGGGATCAGGTCAAATACTGCTCCAAACGCTGCGCCGGAGCGAGAGGGACCACGTGATCAATCTCTTCATCGGCGGGTTGGCGCTCGCGGTCCTTACGCTGATCATCATCTTCCGTTTCTGGCCTCGCCTGGCTCTGGGGCTGAGCACCGGCCTGGCCGCGCTTCTGGCCTGGGCCTTCTGGTTCGAACCGCGCAGCCTGACGATCCATCGTCTTCAGGTGCCCGTGGCAGGCCTTGCCGCGCCCATCCGCGTTGTCGCCATCGGAGATCCCCAGCCGGTGGCTTTCCACTGGTCCGCACCGAGATTGGCCCGCGCCTTCGAGCGGGCCGGACAGGAAAACCCCGATATTGTCCTGTGGCTGGGGGATTATGCCTATGACGGCGGATTGTACAAAAGGCTTGGCATCCTCGACCGCGTGTTCGTGGAACCGGCACGGATCATTGAGGCCATGGCAACACTCAACGCACCCATGGGATCCTATGCCGTCCTCGGCAATCACGACTGGTGGTGGAACGGACCGGAAGTGGCGGGGCTCATCCGGCAGTCTCATATCCGCCTCCTGATCGACGAAACAGCCTATGCGGAGCACCCTGAGACGGGTGCAGCTCTATGGATTGCAGGCCTCGATGATATTTCCGTTCCGAGACCAACGGACCTTGAAGGCGTTCTGGCCAGGACGGACGGAAATGCTCCCGTTGTCGTTCTGTCGCACAGTCCGGACATCTTCCCCCGCATCCCGGCGGGACCGGCCTTGACCCTGTCCGGTCATACCCATTGCGGACAGGTCTATATCCCGTTCGTCGGCCGTCCCATCGTGCCGATAGAACACAAACGCTACGCGTGCGGCTTCCATGAGGAAGGAGAACGCCGGATTTTCGTAACGTCAGGGATCGGAACGGCCATTCTTCCGGCCAGGTTCCTGACCCCACCGGAAATCGCCGTCATCGATCTGATACCCATCGACGGTGCGTGAACCGCCTCAGAGCTTTGCGTGGGTACCGTCGCAAAAGCCCGGATTGCTCGTGCGCTTGCAGGCGCAGAAAAACACCTTCTTGCTTTCCTCGGCCTTGACGGCGACGGGCTCGAACGAGGTCCCCTTGTGGGAGCCGTCACAGAAGGGCTGATTGGAGGACAGGCCGCAGGCGCACCAGAAATAGGTCTTGCCGGCCTCCACATCGACGGGGATCGGGGCGTTTCCGGCGATCTTGGGTTCGTCCATG
>CAZFWG010000032.1:32044-45765 GCA_964522525.1 uncultured Alphaproteobacteria bacterium
CGATGCAGGATGGCGTGACGCCGGGCCAGGGCGTCGATATCCATTGAATAGCCGCCGCCTATTACGCCCACGAGCGGCACGTCCCGGGCCCGTGTCGTCTCGATCACTAGGCGGTCCCGGCGCGCAAGCCCCTCATCACTGAGGGAAAGTCGCCCCAACTGATCCTCCGCATGGGGATCGACACCGGCATTGTAGAAGACAAGATCGGGATGGACATGGCTCAGGAGATCGGGCAGGTGATCCGCCAGAACTGAGAGATAGTCCGTATCTCCCATGCCGTCGGGCAGGTCGAGATCGAGATCACTCTTCTGTTTGCGGACGGGGAAATTCTTGGCCCCGTGCATGGAGAATGTGAAAACCCGCGCGTCATTTTCAAAAATCGCGGCCGTGCCGTCACCCTGGTGGACATCCAGATCGACGACCAGCACCCGGCCTACGCGCCCTTCATCCAGCAACACGCTCGCGGCCACGGCCACATCATTGAACACGCTGAAACCCGCACCATGGCCATGGGCCGCATGGTGGGAACCGCCCGCCGTGTTGCAGGCCAGACCGTGGGTCAGGGCCAGCCTTGCCGCAAGGATCGTGCCCCCCGTGGCAAGGCGGGAGCGGCGCGCCACCGACTCGCTCACCGGCAGGCCGATGCGCCGGATTTCGTCGCGGGACAAGGTGCCGCCGATCACGGCGTCCACATAAGCGGGACTGTGGGCCAGGCGGAGCCACGCCTCCGGCACGGGCTCGGGCACCCAGAAGCCGTCCGCCGCGACGAGCCCCTCCTCGACCAGGACATCGCGCAGCCGGCCGAATTTCGCCATGGGAAACCGGTGACCGTCCGGCAGACTGGCCACATAGGCGGGGTGATGGATGATGGGGAGCGTCGCGGTCATCCCGCAAACTTGCCTTGCCCGGCGGCCCTCGCCAAGCTCCAGCGCGCCCCAAAGCCGGAGCAGGACAGAATGACCCAGAGCGCAACTTCCGACATCACCCGCCGGGCCGTCTGGCGCCTCGCGTGGCCGATCATGCTCGCCAATGTCTCTGTACCCCTTTTGGGCCTCGCGGACACGGCCGTGATCGGCAATGTGGGCACGACGGCCAGCCTGGGCGCCATCGCGCTTGGCGCGGTCCTGTTCAATTTCCTTTATTGGAGTTTCGGCTTTTTGCGCATGGGTACCACGGGTCTCGTGGCCCAGGCCTATGGCGCGGAGGATGGTGCCGCGCTCAAGGCGACGCTCGCCCGGGCCCTCGTGGTCGCGGGTGTGGTAGGCGCCCTGATCCTCGTGGCGCAAGGGGCCATTGCCGCGCTGGCCTTTCCCCTGTTCGCGGCCGAAGGCGATGTGGAAGCCATGGCCCGGCAATATTTCGGGATCCGGGTCTGGGGCGCGCCGGCGGTGCTCGGCCAATATGTGGTGCTCGGATGGTTCATCGGGGCCCAGGACAGCCGACCCGTCCTTGGCCTTCAGCTGTTTCAGAACCTGACCAATATCGTGCTCAATCTGGTTCTGGTCCTGGTCTTCGATCTGGGTGTGGCGGGCGTGGCCTTCGGCACGCTGATCGCCGAATGGCTAACCTTCGCGGTCAGCACCGTCATTCTACGCCGCTCCCTCGGCCGTAACGAGATCCTGCGCGACACGGCGCCCCTGTCACGGGCTCAGGTGCTGGAGCCCCGCGCGCTGATCCATACCTTCGCCGTCAACCGGGACATCTTGATCCGTACCCTGTTGTTGATCGCGGGCTTCTCCTGGTTCACCGCCATGGGGTCGCGGCTCGGGCCGACCACACTTGCCGGCAACCATGTCCTGCTCCAGTTCCTGGGCTTCAGCGCCTTTTTCCTCGACGGCTGGGCGATTGCGGCGGAAGGTCTGGTCGGGCGGGCCATGGGGCGGGCCCGGCAGACGGATCTGAACGCGGCGGTGCGCCATTCAACGGAACTGGCGGTCGCCACGGGTCTGGGCCTCACCGTGCTTTTCCTGGCGGCCGGTCCTTACGCCATTCGCGGCTTGACGGATATCGACCTGGTCCGGAACGTCGCCATGACCTTCCTGCCCTATGCCGCGCTCCACCCGATCATCGGGGTCTGGTGCTTCCAGTTCGATGGCATCTTCATCGGTGCGACGCGCTCCCGCGCCATGCGCAACGCCATGATTGAGTCCTTCGTTCTTTATCTGGCGCTGTGGTGGGCCTTGCGGCCTTTCGACAATCATGGACTGTGGATTTCGTTCCTGGCCTTTTTCGGCATCAGGGGCGTGACGCTGGCCCTGCGCTACCCGGCCCTCAAGGGGTCCATTGATCAGCACGGGTCCCAATCGCGGGCATGACGGACGGGAAACCGTCACGACCCAGAAGATCGCTCAGACCCCGGAGGATGTTGTCAATCAGGGCGGGGCCGCGATAGATGAGCGCCGTATAGAGCTGCACCAGGGAAGCACCCGCCTGGATCTTGGCGTAGGCGCTTCGTGCGCTGTCGACGCCGCCCACGCCGACCAAAGGCACACGCCCTTCCGTGAGCCTGTAGAACCGGGCAAGAAGCGCCGTGGACGGTTCGAACAGCGGCCGGCCCGAAAGGCCGCCCTGCTCTTCCCTGGCATTTCCCTGCAACGTGTCGGGACGGGCCGTTGTCGTGTTGGAGACGATCAGCCCGTCGATGCCCGCCTGCAGCACGACCTCGGCGATGTCTTCCGCCTGGCCGGGCGCCAGGTCCGGCGCCACTTTCAACAGAACAGGCTTTGCAGGGTCATCGGCCGAGAGCCGTGCCCGCATCTCCATGACCGAGCCCAGCAAGGCCTCCAGGGCGGGACGGTCCTGCAGACCGCGCAAACCCGGCGTGTTGGGAGAGGACACATTGATCGTGACATATTGGGCAAAGGGGTAGACCGCCTCCAGGCACCGGCAATAGTCCGAGACCTTGTCCGCGCTGTCTTTGTTGGCCCCCAGATTGATGCCGACCACACCGTCGCCGGCGGTCCGCGCCTTCAGCCGCCGGACCATCGCCTCCAAACCGCGATTGTTGAAGCCGAGACGATTGATCACGGCCTCATCCTCGGGCAGGCGGAAGATGCGGGGGCGAGGATTGCCCGTTTGGGGCCGTGGCGTCACCGTCCCGCATTCCACGAACCCCAGACCAAGGCCCAGCATGGCATCGGGCACCAAGGCGTTCTTGTCGAAACCCGCCGCGAGGCCCAGGGGATTGGGAAAGGAAAGGCCCCAGAGAGACTGGGCGAGAGCGGGATCCTGGACCGTCGGTTTTGCGCCCCCGAAACCCAAGCGCAACCCCACAAGGGTCAGGTCGTGGGCCGTTTCGGGAGACAGCGCGCGGAGCACGGGTCGCGCAAGGTCGAAAACCAGGCTCATGACACCCGATCCCGCCAGCCATCGGGGAAAAGATGTGTGCCGTCCGTTTGCCGAGGCATCGGCGCCTCCCACAGCACGGCATCAAGGCTCAATGGGCCATAGAGATGGGGAAACAGATCCCCGCCCCGGGAAGGCTCCCAGCGCAAGGACGCCCCGAGCCGATCGGCCGCGACGGCCACAAGCACCAGGTCTCCGGCGTCTTTGAAATGCTTGGCGGCTGTCTCCTCGACCTGATGGGCCGCCGAAAAATGAATGTAGCCATCCGCCTGATCGATCGGAGCACCGGAAAAGACACCCTCCCGCGCCCATTGGGCCCGCTGCTCCGGGGTGAGGATCTTGAACACAACGGAACGCCCGTCAGCCATGATATCTCCGTGGTTCCAATGACTTGGCTAACCCGCATGCAATTTATAGGACGTTTCCCAAGCCGGCCTCGCGAGGCATAGTCCCCCACCCAACGACCGATTTTCCGGAAATCCTGCGCTCCCATGCTGTCGCACAGCCAGATCTGGCAGGCAATCGATGCCCTTGCCGCGCGTCACGGTCTCTCCCCGTCCGGCCTTGCCCGCCGCGCCGGGCTGGACCCGACCGTTTTCAATCGCAGCAAAAGGGTCACCCGGAGCGGCCGCCTGCGCTGGCCCTCCACCGAGAGCATCGCCAAGATCCTCAACGCCACGGACACCTCACTCGAACATTTCGCCGGCCACGACGCGAGCGCGGCCGATACGCTGCCCGTGGCCCTGCTGAGCGATGCCCGACAAACGCTCCCCTTTGACGCCCACGGCACCCCCCGGGGCAGCGGCTGGCAAGAAACACGGTGGCCCACGGACAATGGCGCGGCCCATTATGGCCTTCGGATCGATACGGATGATCTTTTGCCGGCCTATCCCCGGGGAACCCTGCTTGTGGTCCGTCGCGCCAATGACGTTATGGAGGGTGAGCGGATCATCCTACAAGACCGCTCCGACGGTCTGCTGGTCCAATCCGTGGTGCAGCGTTCGAGCCGAACCTTCACGACCGTGCCCGTCGGGGCCCGGGAACCGCGCCGCCGGTTCCGGCTCGATGCCCTGCCATGGCTCGCCCGGATCGTCTGGGCAAGCCAGTAGGCCCGGCCATCTCTTGTTTCAGAAGGCATTCTGGAGTGAGGCGGCGCCGACCGGGCACACTTCCCTTTGAGAACCCGTCAGTTGGACGCGGTCGCCGCCCGGTCGACCCGGCCTTGAATGCTCGTGACGAGCAGCGCCACTTCACGGCGGCTAACGCCGGCATCAAGGCGTGTCCGGAGATTTTTCGCCAAGTCCAAATGATAGCGCTCGAGGGCATTGGCGGGGGTCTTTTTTTCCGCCTCCGCCAACACGGTCTCCGCGGTGTCGCGATACCGTTTCGGATTGAGTGCCAGAAGGGCCACGGCATACTGAACATCGATCATCAGGGAGGCATCCGGCTGGGCGCGCGCCCTTTCGATGCTTTTCATGCCTTGGCCCGTGCTGGCCCCGTAAAGCATGCTGGCCGCGACCCCGCCGGCCCCCGTGACCACTTCGAGGTGCCAGCCCCCGTCGACGGCCAAGAGCCACGGGTCATCGGGCGCGAGTTTCTCGGCCGCCTCGATATGGGAGCGGGCCTCGGTCGCGAAATCCTCCTTGAGCACATCAACGGGATTGGCACCCCGCGCCAGCATGCCAAGGCCGATGGCGATCTGCAGATGGGCTTCCAGCGCGGCTGGATCCAGCGCGACCGCGTTTCGGGCGTGGGTCAGACCGGCGTCGATCCAGGCCGAGGCCGAAGGCGACAGGGGCGCGACCGTGAACCGTGCAAGGCTCGCCCGCGCGGCCAGGCCCAATGCCTGCGCGCGCCTCGTCGTGTCGAGGGTCTCGTCCTGCCCCAGGCGCACCGCCCCGGTGACGGCGTCATCAAAACACCCATTCACGAACAAGGCCATCGCCCCGTCATAGGACAGGGGATCTTCCGATGTCTGCTTTGTGCACAGATGCGCGGGGATCGGAATAAGATCCGTGTCACCGCGTTGGGCAAACGAGAGGGACGCCGAAATGGCAAGGAAGGCCAGAATGTTGGCAATGCATAAGGCGAGGCGGGACAGGCCGCCAAAGTGGCCTTTGTCAGAGAACCCCATATTCCGAGCCAGGTGCATAACCGACCCCACTATCTTTCGCGCCTATGACTTCGTGACAAGAGTGATCCGTTCAAAACCCACCAGACTTTACATTTAAGCCCAGTTTCCCGATCAGAACCGACCAAATTGTGACCGGAATTCGCAAAGAAGGAACCCGCCAACCAGCGGTTGACGGCCGGACACACCCTCATGTTGAGACGGCACGCCCAGATACACGGGAATGGGATACGCAACGTCCTCAGTCTAAGAGGACAGATATTGATTAAAAGTGACGGCGCAGCACGTTTTTGACTCAAACCGGCTGTCAGCTCAGGCTCACCATGGCCCGCCTCACGATGCACCCGGTTTCAACGATGAAGCGTGCGGCACCGTCCAGGCGACGCGCTCACTCCCAATCCTCTTTCATGGACATACGGATTATCCAGATCGAGAATATGGCAAAGCCCAGGAAAAGGGACAGCCCTATGGCCAAGCCGGCGCGATTCTGATGGTCGAGATCGGTAAACACACCAAGCACGAAGTAAGAAAACGCATAGATAACACCGTGAATCAGCATCATCACGATTTTCGTCATACGGCCCCTGCCTCGTCAGATCGTCCTTCCGCCCTTACATTCCCTGCCGTGCATCAGTTCATACCTCGCGTCCATATCATCACGAGACAGATAGCTTAGCCTCCGCCGCCAGATCCTCGCCCTTGAGCGCCCGGGCCATCAGATCAAGGGTCTTGTCCACCCCGTAAAGCGCCACGAAAGACCCGAAGCGTGGCCCCTGGCTTTGACCCAGAAGAACCTCATAGAGCGCCTTGAACCAGTCCCGCAGGTTCTCGAACGGATGGGCCTTGCCGACCTCATAAACAATATTCTGGATCGCTTCGCCGTCGTGGTTATTTGGCGCAAGCTTTTTGAAGCGCGCGGCGAGATCCTCCATGGCCTTGCGCTCAAGATCGCTCGGCGCCCGGAACACTTTCGTGGGCTTCACGAAGTCATGGTAATAGGTGATCGCATAGCCGACGAGGCTGTCGAGGAGCGGTGCCGCTTCGGGTGTCAGATCCTCCCGATAGGCACGGATGAAGCCCCAGAGCACCGCGCGATCATGGGCGTTGCTCGCGCTGACCAGATTGAGGAGCAACGAGAAGCTCAAGGGCAGATCGGCTTCCGGAGGCTCCCCGCCATGGATGTGCCAGACCGGATTGCCGAGCTGCTCCGGCGGTTCCTGGCCCGGATATTTGCCGAGGAAGGTGAGATATTCGTCGACCGCCTTGGGGATGACATCGAAATAAAGCCGCTTGGCCCGCTTGGGTGCCTGGAACATATAGAGCGCCAGGCTCTCGGGCGTGGCGTAGCGCAGCCATTCCTCAATGGTGATGCCGTTGCCCTTGGATTTGGAAATCTTCTGGCCCTGATCATCCAGGAACAGTTCATAGTTGAAACCATCGGGCGGATTGCCGCCCAACGCCTTGACGATTTTCGAGGACAGATTGACGGAATCGATCAGATCCTTGCCGGCCATCTCATAGTCGACACCGAGCGCGTACCAGCGCATGGCCCAGTCCGCCTTCCACTGCAATTTGCAGTGGCCGCCGGTCACGGGCACTTCCGTCCGCGTACCATCCTCTTCCTCATAGACGATGGTGCCGCCATTGTGGGAATGCTCGACGACCTTGACCTGGAGCACCTGGCCGGTCTTGGGACTGACGGGCAGGAAGGGGGAATAGGTCTTTTGCCGTTCCTCGCCCAGGGTCGGCAGGATGATCGCCATGATCTCGTCATAGCAGGCGAGAACCCGCATCAAGGCGTCATCGAAATCTCCGTTCTTGTAGCAGAGCGTGGAGCTGACGAATTCATAGTCGAAACCGAACTGGTCGAGGAAGCTCCGCAGGCGCGCATTGTTGTGATGGGCGAAGCTCTCATATTCCTCGAACGGATCCGGCACCGAGGTCAGCGGCATCCCCAGATGGGCCTCGAGCATTTCCTGGTTGGGTAGATTGGGCGGCACCTTGCGCAGCCCGTCCATGTCATCGGAGAACGCGATCAGACGCGTCGGTATGTCCGGCGCCAGGACCTGGAACGCGTGGCGCACCATGGTCGTGCGCACGACCTCGCCGAAGGTGCCGATATGGGGAAGACCCGACGGCCCATAACCCGTTTCGAACAGTATGGGCTTGTCGGCGTCCCGTTTGCGCTTCAGAAGTTTGCGCGCCTCCTCGAACGGCCAGGCCTTGGCGTCGGTCGCCAGACCTTTGATCATTTCGGCGGAAGGGAGAGCGGCTTTCTGGGCCATGGCATCCTCGTTACTGTCGGAAATCGGTGCGCCGGGTTCAAATGAGCCGGGGCGTGTCTTTTAGACCGTGACGGGTCTATCCCCAATCGCGGGCTCTGGCCAGCCGCGCCGTCGCCCACCTTGGGTCAAGCGAGAAAGCCAGGATCATCCTATAGTTCGGCCATGGCTATCGATTCTCAACCCGCCGCCGCCCCGTCGCCCGCACCGGATCGCGCCGTCGCTCTGCCCGACATCCCCGCCCTGACCATTCGGAGCGGGCGCGGTTGTTTGGTGAGCCCGGACGGCGTGGTCGAAACACTGGACCGGCCCTCCGCTGTCCGAATGCTGGAAAGGGCGCCGGTCATGGTCGCCCATGCGGGTTTCGTCGCCCGGCGCCTGGGCCGGTCCAAACCGCCCCGGCGCGCAAGCCTCCATGACGTGATGGAACTCTATGCCTTCGTGCGCCCGGCAACGCCCTGTCTGCCCACGGCGGCGGGCCTTGCCGGCGTGCTCGACCTTGCGGCCCCCGTCGAGGCCGAAGATGAAGCCGTCACCCTGACCGCCGCCGCCTATCACCTCCTCAGCATTCTGACCACCGTGGACGGCGACGAGGCCGTCCACCTTGCGGATCTGGCCCAGACCATGGGCCGGGCATCCTGGGCCTGGACCGGGCCGGTGCTCAAGGCCCTGGGCGTGGTCCCGCCGGGCACGCCCCTGGGCGGTCTCGATATCTGGGCGCGTCTGCCGGAATGGCAGGAACGCGCGCCCCAGGGTGGCCCCGCAAGCCATCCGGTGTCGGACGGAGAGGCGCAGGAGCGGCTTGAGGCCCTGTTGGGGCCGGATCGATCCGTTCGACCGGGTCAGGACGATTATGTCCAGACTGCCACGGCCGCGTTCCAGCCCCGCCAGGAAAAGGATGCACCGACCATCGTGCTGGCGGAGGCCGGGACCGGCATTGGCAAGACCATGGGCTATCTGGCGCCCGCCAGCCTATGGGCCGATCAGAACGGCCCCAGCGTCTGGATCTCGACCTTCACGAAGAACCTCCAGCGCCAGCTCGATCAGGAAATGGTCAGTGTCTATCCCGATGGGGATCTGAGACGGCGCCGGGCCGTCATCCGCAAGGGCCGCGAGAATTATCTCTGCCTGCTGAATTACGAGGAGGCGGTCAAGCGGGGCCTCTCCGGCGTCGGCGAGGACCCGGTGACGCTTGCCCTCGTGGCCCGGTGGCTGCGGCACAGCCGGGACGGGGACATGATCGGTGGGGACTTTCCCGCCTGGCTCATGTCGACGGGTCAGATCCAGGGGGCCTACGGGGCACCGGGCCTGACGGACCGGCGGGGGGAATGTGTCTATGCAGCCTGTGCCCACTATCGCAAATGCACGATCGAGAAGGCGATACGACGCGCGCGCCATGCCCATCTGGTGATCGCCAACCATGCGCTGGTCCTGCACCAGAGCGCAATCGACCATGGCCTGAGCATGGTACGCGGCGAGGATTCTCCGCTCACGGAGCGGCGCGTGCGGCTTGTCTTCGATGAAAGCCATCATCTTTTCGACGCCGCCGATGCCGCCTTCGGCGCCTGTCTGAGCGCCCAGGAAAGTGCCGAACTGCGCCGCTGGGTGCGCGGACCGGAAAGCCGGTCGGGACGCCGGGGCCGGGGCCTGGCCGAACGCATCAGCGACCTCATCGCCGATGCGGAAGGGGAAGACCATCTGGCCGAGGCCCTTGAGGCCGCCCGCGCCCTGCCCCGGGATGGCTGGGCGGGACGGCTGGGCGGGGAGGGCGGACAAAGCCCCTCCGGCGCGGCGGAGCGGTTCTTCGCTGCCGTTCGTCGCCATGTGGAGGCCCGGGCCGACCGGGTCGAGGGTCCCGATTTCAGTCTCGAGGCCGGGCGGGAGGCGCTTGCGGAGGAGATCCTGGTCACGGCGGAGGCGCTGGGCGCCTCCCTCGATCATCTGGGGACACCCCTTCGCGCCTTGTCCAAGAATCTCCGCGCCCGGCTGGAAGATGAGGCGGAGGATCTCGACACCCCGACCCGGGCCCGCATCGACGCGGTGACACGCGGGCTCGATCGCCGGGCCGCCCTGATGATCCCGTCCTGGCAGGCCATGCTCCTCAGCCTCGCACGAGACGACGGGACAGCGGGCATGGTCGACTGGTTTGCCCTCGACCGCCTGTCGGGGCGGGTCGTCAACGCGGCCATGCACCGGCGCTATCTCGATCCCATGAAGCCCTTCACGGACGCGGTTGTCCGTCCCCTGCACGGTGTCCTGATGACGTCGGCCAGCCTGCGCGATACCGCACCGGCCACGGACCACCCGGCGGATGACGCGGGGTTCCCGCCCGAAGCGCCTTCAAACGCCGAGAAGGCTCAAGGGGCGGACTGGTCCTTCGCGAGCTTGCGTACGGGCGCCAGCCACCTGCCGAGCCCGAGCATCCGCAGGCAGAGCATCCCCTCACCCTTCGACTACGGCGCCCATGCCCGGGTCCTGATCGTGCGGGACCTGGCAGCGCGTTCGGTGGAACAGGTGGCGGGCGCGACCCGTGCCCTGTTCGAGGCGTCCGGCGGCGGCGCACTTGGCCTCTTTACCGCAATCAGCCGCTTGCGGGCCGTTCACGGCCGGATTGCCGCTGGCCTTGAGGAAAAGGGCCTCAATGTCTATGCCCAGCATGTTGATGCCATGGATGTGGGAACCCTCGTCGACATCTTCCGGGCGGAAACGAATTCCTGCCTCATGGGAACCGACGCGGTGCGCGACGGCGTGGACGTGCCCGGCCGCTCCTTGAGGCTGATCGTCTTCGACCGGGTGCCGTGGCCCCGGCCCGACATTCTGCACAAGGCCCGGCGGGCCCATTTCGGGGCCAAGACCTATGACGACGCCCTGACCCGCCTGCGCCTGAAACAGGCCTTCGGCCGGCTGATCCGGGGGCCGGAAGACCGGGGTGTCTTCGTTCTGCTGGATTCGCGCATGCCCTCACGGTTGCTGACGGCGTTTCCGGAAGCCGTGAAGGTCGACCGTGTCGGCCTCGCTGAAGCCGTGGCCGAGACCCGAACCTTTCTTGCCGAAGACACGCCTTAAGGGTCATCGGGGTTCGCCCCTTCAACCCTTGTCCGGCCTCCATCCTTTCCTTACCGTGCGGAGCCAAAACTTCGTGGTTCAGAAAGGGGAGTTTGCTCCGTGACCCAAACGATCAGTCATCACGCCGCCCTCATCTATCTCATGGTCCTTGTCTCCGCGGCCGACGCCAATATGAGCGACCGGGAGATGCGCACGATCGGCGAGATCGTCAAACGCTTCCCCGTTTTCGATGGCTTTGATTGTGGTCGGCTGGTCCAGGTCGCCGAGGAGTGCGGAGCGATCATGTCGGAGGAGAATGGCGGGCTTCAGGCCGTGCTGGGCCTCGCCAAGGAAGCCATTCCGGAGAAGCTCAAGGAAACGGCCTATGCCATCGCCATCGAGATCGCGACGGCGGATAATTGCTGCGGCCAGGAAGTGCTGCGGGTCCTGGAGCTTATCCGGCAGAGCCTTGAAATCGACCGCCTTTATGCCGGCGCCATCGAGCGCAGCGCGCGAGCGCGACATATGAGACTGTGACAGGCTTTTGGCTCGTCGGAAGGGCGGGAGTTGCCTAGTTTAAGAGCAGGGACGTCCCGTCTGAAACCATCTGTCAGCCCAAAAAGGACCGCTGCCTTGCTCGATACTGTGGTTGCCAATGAGGCGACGGTTCGATTTTCGGCCTTTATTGTTTTCCTGTCCGTCGTGGCAGTTCTCGAACTCGTCAGCCCCCGGCGCCCTTTGACCCAAGGGCGCGGCATGCGGTGGATGACCAATCTGGCCCTGCTCGTCACCGGCACCCTGGCCCTGCGGCTTTTGGCGCCCATCCTCGCCGTCGGCGCGGCCGCCTGGGCCGCCGAGCGGAACATTGGCCTCCTTGCCCTGTGGGACGTGCCCCTTTGGCTCCACGTTGTGGTCGGCTTCCTGCTCCTCGATTTCGCCATCTACGCCCAGCACGTGGCCATGCACCATGTGCCGGTGTTGTGGCGCATGCATGCGGTTCACCACACGGACCGGGATATGGATCTGACAACGGCGTTGCGCTTTCACCCGGCCGAGATCCTGCTTTCCATGGCCTACAAGGTGGCGGTGGTCATCGCCCTTGGGGTTGATCCCGCCGTCGTCATCCTGTTCGAGGTCGTGCTGAACGCCTCGGCCATGATCCATCACGGCAATTTTCGCATACCCCATTGGCTCGATCGGATCCTGCGTCACGTGGTTGTGACCCCGGACATGCACCGGGTGCATCATTCCGTCGATCGGCGCGAGACCGACAGCAATTTCGGATTTTTCCTGACGATCTGGGACCGGCTGTTCCGCACCTATAACGCGGAGCCCGCGGCGGGCCATCTGGCCATGACGCTGGGCCTTGAGGCCTATCAGGGAAAAGAGCCCGCCCGTTTCGCCTGGACCCTGGGTCTGCCTTTTGCGCGTTCCTTCAATCGGCCCGACCGCTCTTGACGCGGGCCGCCGAACAGGGCGTTTTTAGGGCCCAGGGTTCTGCACCGATTGGGCATGACGGGGATCGGCCATGAAGACGCTCTTGCTGCTGCGCCATGCCAAATCCTCCTGGCACGATCCGGGATTGAACGATTTTGACCGACCGCTCAACCCGAGGGGGTTACGCAACGCGCCTCTTATCGGCGGCTACATGGCCAACCACGGCTATGTGCCGGACGTAATCCTGTGTTCCTCGTCCCGCCGGACCCTGGAGACCCTGTCGCTCATCAAACCCTTTCTTGGGCTGACGATCCCCACACAAATCGAAGACGGCCTCTATCTGGCCTCGGCGCGGATGCTGATTTCGACAATCAACGAGATCGACAATGGCTATGGCTCGGCATTGGTCATCGCCCATAATCCGGGCCTTGAGGATTGCGTGGGCCTCTTGACGGATGAGGAACACAGCACACGGCAGGTGCCCGAGGCCCTGCCGACCGCGGGTCTGGCCCTGTTGCGCTTCTCTGTCCCGGATTGGGAAAGCGTGGCCGACGGGGAAGGCGAACTGCTCGATTTCGCGGCACCCAAATCGATGGATGCCGGCAGCGACGAGTAGCCAAACGGCTGTTCAGGCTTCGGGATGCGTTACCTGAACGGCGTATGGTCGGACGCCGGATCGCCGCTTGGCAGTCCGCCCAGCGGGATTTCCACATCGCCGTCGATCAGCGAGCGTAGATCCGGCCAGCCATAGGCCGAAAGTTCAACGGGCATGCCCGCAATGCGGTCCATTTTCCGCGCGACAAGCTGACCGCCCATGGCCTCATAGAAGAAGCGATGGGGGTTCAAGGAAAGGGTCCACACCAGCGCCGATCCCATTCCGCCGTCGAGCAGCGCCTCGAACATGGCATTGAGCAGGATCGAGCCGATCCCTTCCCCCGCCCGGTCGGGCTCCACGTAGAGCGTGAAGATTTCGCCATCGAAAGTGAGACCCCGATCCCGATTGGGACCGTAATTGCCGATTGCCGTGATCCCGGTTTCGGGGGTTTCCACCACCACGGCCCCGCGCCTTGCGCCGGCCGACAGGATGACGCTTTCCCAGCGCTCGGCGGCCCGATCCGGGCACATGGCCAGCAGCGTATCGTTGGGAACGACCCCGGGATAGACGTCCTGCCACACGCGCACATAAAGCTCGCCCATGGCGGGCGCATCCTGAATCAAGGCCCGACGGATCAACATCATTCTTCTTTGCACCTCGTTCGACGATCCGCCGCGTGTCCCCTTGGCACATGCGACTTTCGCGTCCAGCCCCGGAAATCTTTTTCGGGAAGGAACCATCCCGAAATGGATCAAATCGCGGCTCAGCAGCCGCTTTTGGTTGGGAAAACGCGAAGGTCGTGCCAAGATTAAGAAAAGAGCTTGGTTTGTGCGGGCGGCTTTGCCCGATCGCTCCGATGCGGCGAAATCGTGGCATGACGAAATCG
>CAZFWG010000033.1:0-44082 GCA_964522525.1 uncultured Alphaproteobacteria bacterium
ACATCGACAAGGACACGGTCGATTTCCGGGACAACTACGACAATTCCGAACAGGAGCCGGAGGTCCTGCCGGCCCGTTTTCCCAATCTGCTGGTCAATGGCGCCGGGGGCATTGCGGTCGGCATGGCGACCAATGTGCCGCCCCACAATCTGGGCGAAGTGGTCGATGCCTGCGTGGCCCTGATCGAGAATCCGGAACTGAGCGAGGAGGAGTTGCTGACCCTTGTGCCGGGGCCGGATTTTCCCACCGGCGGCATCATCATGGGTCGGAGCGGTTCGCGCGCGGGCATGTTGCGCGGGCGCGGTTCCGTCGTGGTGCGCGGCCGGGTCCATACGGAAGAGATCCGCAAGGACCGCGAAGCGCTGATCGTCACCGAAATCCCCTATCAGGTGAACAAGGCCGCGATGATCGAGAAGATCGCCGATCTCGTGCGCAGCAAGCGCATCGAGGGCATCGGCGACATTCGCGATGAATCGAACCGGGAGGGCATGCGCGTGGTCATCGAGATCAAGCGCGACGCCATGGCCGATGTGGTCCTGAACCAGCTCTACCGCTACTCGCCTTTGCAATCGAGTTTCGGCGTCAACATGCTGGCGCTGAATGGCGGCCGCCCCGAGCTTCTCAATCTCCGGGACCTGATCCAGGCCTTCATCGCCTTCCGCGAGGAAGTCGTCACAAGGCGCAGCAAGCATGAGCTGAACAAGGCCCGGGACCGGGCCCATGTGCTGGTCGGCCTCGCCATTGCCGTCGCCAATATCGATGAGGTGATCGCGGTCATCCGCGCGGCTCCCGATCCCTCCACGGCACGCGAACGCTTAATGGAGCGGGACTGGCCCGCAGAAGACGTGGTGCCGCTCCTCGCCCTGATCGATGATCCCCGTTCCATCATGGTGGCGGAGGACCGGATCAAACTGTCCGAGGCCCAGGCCCGGGCGATCCTGGATCTGCGCCTGCAGCGGCTGACGGCGCTCGGCCGCGAAGAGATCGACGGAGAGCTGAAGGAACTAGCCTCCAAGATCGAATACTATCTGGAAGTGCTCCGCTCCCGGATCAAGCTCATGGAGATCATCCGGGATGAGCTCAATGAGGTGCGTGAAGAGTTCGCCACGCCCCGGCGCTCGGAGATCATGGACGCCGACCTCGACGTCGACGACGAGGACCTGATCCAACAGGAAGACGTGGTCGTCACCGTCACCCATGGCGGCTATATCAAGCGGGTGCCCTTGAGCCTCTATCGCACCCAGCGCAGGGGCGGCAAGGGCCGGTCCGGCATGTCCACCAAGGACGAGGATTTCGTCACCCGGGTCTTCGTGGCCAACACCCATACCCCGGTGCTGTTCTTCTCTTCCACCGGCATGGTCTATCGCCTGAAGGTCTGGAAACTGCCCGAAGGAACGCCCCAATCCCGGGGCAAGGCCATGGTCAATCTGCTGCCCCTCAATGATGGGGAGTCGATCACCAGTGTCTTGCCCATGCCCACGGAGGAGCACAAGGCCCGGCAGTTCCTGATGTTTGCCACCAAGAGCGGCAATGTCCGGCGCAACGCCATCGAGGATTTCGAGCGCATCAATGCCAATGGCAAGATCGCCATGAAACCCGACGAGGGCGACGGCATTGTCGGCGTTCAGCTTTGTACGGAAGATGACGACGTGGTCTTGAGCGCCCAAGGCGGCAAGTCCATCCGCTTCCCCGTGACCGATGTGCGGGTCTTCAAGGGGCGGGAGTCAACGGGCGTGCGCGGCATCAAGCTGGGCGCCGACGACACGGTGGTCGGTCTTGCCATCCTGCGCCATGTGGACGTCACTCCGCCGGAGGCCCGGGCCTATCTCCGTCAGGCAAGCGCCATGCGCCGCGCGGCGGCCGGCGAGGACGCGAGCGTGGTGGAGGAACCCGCCCTGGACGAAACCGGCGAGGAGGGCGCGGAGGAAACCACGCTGTCTCCGGAACGCTATGCGGAACTCGGTGCACGCGAACAGTTCCTCCTGACCGTGACGGAAAACGGCTTCGGCAAGCGGACTTCGGCTTACGAATACCGTGCCATGGGCCGGGGCGGGCAGGGCGTCGTCGCCATCACTATCAATACCCGCAATGGCGGCGTGATCGCCTCCTTCCCCGTGGAGGACAGCGACCAGATCATGCTGGTGACCAATGGCGGCCAGCTCATCCGCTGCCCTGTCGATGATGTGCGCATCGCCGCGCGCAACACCCAGGGCGTCACCATCTTCCGCACCAGTGAAGGCGAGCAGGTGGTCAGTGTGGAGCACCTGGGCGACACGGGCGAGAACGGGGATGACGGGGAGGAGTAATCCGACCCTTCCAGGCTCAGCCCCAGCCCCAAAGGGCGCAATCGCGGGCTTGGCCGCGAATGGGATGGGCGCCGAGGGGCGCGAAACCGTCGGTCGGGTCCTCTCGGCCTGAACATTCGGCCCGCGCCCGTTCCATGAGCGCGTCGGTGGCCGCAATACGCACGCCGAGCTGCCGGGTCAGACCTTCGACCCGGCTCGCCACATTGACTGTGTCGCCGATCACGGCGAATTCCAGACGGTTCGCACCGATATCACCGAGCACCACCGGTCCGTAGTGGAGCCCGATGCTGACCCGGATCGGCTGCTCCCCCATCACCGCGCGCTCCGCGTTCCAGGCACTCACCGCGTCCGCCATGCCGCGGGCGCAGTCGAGGGCGTCGCGGGCGTCCGTCTTACCGGCGGCGGGCGTGCCGAAGGTGGCCATCAGCCCATCGCCCAGGAACTTGTCGAGCGTGCCCCGATGGCCGAAGACTTGGGTCTCCATACGGGCGTGGAAGGCGCGCAGCGTCTCGATCACGTCTTCGGCCTGGCGATCCGCCGCAAAGCCCGTAAAGCCGACAATGTCCACGAACATCACCGCGACGTCCTGGCTGCGGATGCGTTTGAGCGGTTCGTCATTGCGCGAAAGTTCGTCCACCACATTGGGGGAGAAATAGCGGGCGAGATTGGTCCGCTCCCGTTCCAACGCCGCCTGCTGCATCAGGAGGGAGGAAAAGCGCCGCACGGTCGTCCCCAATATCCAGGCAATGACAACAAACACGACGATTTCCTGAATCCGTACCCACAACAGCAGACTGTTCGGGTCCAGATAATCGAGCATCACCGGCATATGCCCGAAGGCGGTTTGCGCCGCCGCCGTCAGGTCCTCATCGGGTGTCGAGGTCAGCCACACCAGGGCAATGGCGGTTGCCCAGGTCATGGCCGTGATGGTGCCGATGCCCCGCACGGTGCGCCACGAATAGGCGAGGGTGCCGAAAGCGAGGAAGACATAGAAATACATGAAGGTGCCGTTGCGGAATTCCATCGCCAGGGGCCAATCCATGGGATTGAACGGGTCGGGGCCCAGAACCGCAAAGGTCACGATCAGGATGTCGGCGAAGATGAGCAACATTTCCAAGCTTGAGCGGCCAACCTTCGCGACCCGTCGCTGGAGCCAACCAACGACGGCCAGAAGCACGATGATCACCTCCCCAAACAGGGCCGCCTGGAGTGAGGAGAGCATCGGCAGCATCACCGCAAAGACGGCGAGGGCCGCAATACGGGCCCGGAACGCCAACTCCATCCCTTCGCGCTTATGCCGTTCCAACGCCGCTTCGGCAAAGCGCCCGGCGGACCCTTCGGGCAGCCGGTCGGTCCCGGCATCTGCCCTTGAGAAGATATTGGCGAGGCGGCGGCGCAGGGTCATTGGCTCGTGTTTCTCCCGGAGCCCCTTAAATGCCCATACTGAGCATCAGGCCCGTCTGGGCCGGGACCTTATTGTCCACCAGGTCGACCCAGGCCGCCTGGACGATCTGAGGCCCTTTCAAATGCTGGATTTGAAGGATGTCTTTTATGGCCTGCGCCACTTTGGCGGAGGCGGCGAAGGCGCGGGGCATGACCGTGCCGCGCCCCCAGTCTTCCTCGCGCTTTTGCATATGGGCCGGGGCAAAGAAGAAGGCGGGCTGAGCCCCGGGGAGAGGGGCTTCGCCGCCATCCCCTTCGATCGCGGCGTTGACGGCGGCCTCCTCCCAATGGGTCGCGCCGACCATGCAGCTTTCCACCAGATTGTCGCGCAAATGATGGTGGATGGCCGATCGCACTGTTCCGTTACCGGACATATCGACAAAGGCCACCTTGACACCCGCATCGATGTCGCCCAGGCGATCATAGGTAACGACCTCGTCATAACAGCCCAGGCTCCTGACGAAAGCCTCATTGGCGGGGGAGGTGAGCCCGACGATCTTGGCCCGGAAGTCCGGATCGTGAAAGCACATATGGGCCATCGCGAAACCGGTCTTGGAAGAGGCCGAACCGACCAGGACCTGCCCCGCACCGAAAATGTCCGCATCCTTCAGATAGTCGTAGAGAATGAAAGACGTCGCGAAGGAGGGAAATAGAAGACAACGCTCGTCCTCCAGCGCGGCCAGGAACTTGGGATCCCGGGCCGTGCGCTGATAGCTGTTGTAGAGGGGCGGCAGCTCTCGCCGATGCTCCGCCGTGTCGGTGATCCGATCCTCATTCACCGCACCCGCCGTGAGGACCGCATGAGTCGCCATGGGAAAGAAGCCCCAGACCCGCTCGCCCACCGGCACCCGATCATGGGCGGTCGCGACGACCCGGCCAAAGCCCCAGACCGGCACTTTCCCCCACGGATCCTCGGCCGGGTAATAGTTCCAATAACCGATCATGTCGCCGCTCAAGGCATAGCTGACATTGTTCGCGGTCAGACCGAATTTCTCGATCTCCAGGAGGAGCTGGCCGGGTTCAAGGGCCGCTGCCGGGCGCTCGACGATCCGCGTATTGCGAAAATCGGTCCGGTCGGTCCAGAGCTCTGTGATCGTTGTCATGGTGTTTGCTTTCCCCGAACAAATTGGCCCTGAACCCGTTGCAAGTGAACGAGCCGGTTCCTGACCGGGCCGTCCCGTGACGCACGAAATACGCTGCGTGGCACGAAAGCCCGCCCTTCATGATCCGCTATCGTGCCGAGAATAACGGGACCGTCAATCATCATAGGCCTTTCGGGTTGGTTGACACGTCCTTGGAGATTCAGAGACGCCCACCATCGGAGAACGGGCATGTGAGTCAGGCAAGGTGAGGGGGTACAATGCGCTGCGCGCGAGCCGGATCCGTGGTCGCCGATCTGTCCCGGGAGCGCGCCGTCAGGCACCCGATGGTCACCGGCCCGATGGTCACCGAAAAGGCCCGCTCGTCCATCGCGGTCCTCACCAAGCATTTGGAAAACAACGGGCCTTTCCTTGGGCCAAAGATCGGGACCGATATTTCGTCAGTGACAGGGCTCCGACCGCTTCACCAGTGAAGCAAATGATCGGAGCCAAACTCGGCCGCCGACACAGTCCGTCCGCCATCTCCCAGTACACTGATTTCCTTGAATTATATCATTTTACTGATTTTTCATGCCCAGGAAAGGTCGGGCATTCCGGCTTTTTGTTCCGGACACGTAACAAGAGTAAGTGAATTACCGGGATGTTTCAGCCCCGAAGCGATCGCCAATCATGGCGAATGCGGACGATAAGGGCCTGAAAAAATTCATCAGAGGCCAGTGATCCATTTCCTTTACCAAAACGTATGTAGCCCTCCCCGCGACATTCTGGCACCAGAGAACGCGAAGAGGGACACCGAAGGGCACTACCACTTAAACCAGGGCAAACCATGGTTCATTTCCGTGGACGGCAAGCGTGGGCCATGATGCATGGTTCGGCGCCACAGCAGATCTATGCCTTCTTGCTACTGAGCATGTGCGTGTACATGCTGTTTCCTGCAAGCGGCATGGCACATGAGATGTGGGTTCTTCCGCCAGCGGAGATTGCCGGCCTGGCCAGCGATCCCACGCCGTATCCGTTCAGTGAACCGTGCCTATTCAACCTTTCCGTAGGCATCTTGGCCGCGTTGATCATGGCGGTGGCGGCCCGGCGTCTTACCTGGGTGCGGGATCTGGAACACCGGGTTTTCGCTCCGGCCGGCCTTGTGCCGGGGGATGTGATCCCGCTCGTGCTGCGGTTGGGCCTTGCCGCCATGTTGTTCACGGCGGCCTTCGGCTTGCTGCCCCGCCACGGCAACGCGCTCGGCGCGGAGGCCACGCTTCTGGTGCCCGATCTCGAATTGAACCGGGCCGCCGGCGGGGGCTGGATGTGGCTGGCGGAGATCCAATTCGTTCTGGCGGTTTTGTTGGTGACCGGATTGGCGGTGCGGCTCGCGGGCGCCGCGATCTGTGTGCTGGTCCTTGCCGGTTTTCTCCTGTTCGGCGAGCCGATGGCCTCCTATGCCGGGCATTTCCTGGGCCCTGCCGTCTATCTGACGCTGGCGGGCGCCGGCCGATATGCCGCGTCCGGATGGCGTCTGGCGGGCTTCGCCGCGCTTGAAACAAGCCTTGAACGCATCGCGCCCAAATGGGGCACGAAGGCCCTCCAGGTGTTGACCGGCCTGCAATTCGTCTATCTGGCGGTCCGTTTCAAGGTTCTGCAGCCCACACTGATCGTTGCCATTGTGGAGCACGGGAATATTCCGACCTTCGGCATCAATGTGGCGTGTTTCGCCTATCTGATGACCATGATCGAGATCAGCGCCGGGCTCCTGATCTGCTTCGGCATTTTGATCCGCCCCTTGAGCCTTTTCCTGATCGGGGCCATGACGTTTCTCGCCCTGGCCTTGGGGGAAACACCCCTGTTCCATACCAACATCTATGCCATCATGGTGGCGTTGATCCTGCTGCACAGTCGGCCAGAAACCGATCAGCGCCACGAGGGGCGGGGGAATCTACCGCATTGGTTGGCACCGGGATGGATCCGGGAGGGCGCGTTCGCCGCCGCCGTGACCACCGTTGCGGCCTCTGCCGTGATCATCCCCCTGGCACCCCAGCATCTGCCCGCCGCCCCAGGACCGTTCATCGACCTGCCAGCCGGACAATCGGCGCCGCGCATCAATGCCTCCCTCATTGGCGGCGGCGCGGAGGGATGGCTCGTCAATCTGGATATTCCGGGTTACCAGCTTTCCCGCCAGTGCCCGCCCGAGAGGTATGCGCGCGGTATCCTCTGTGGACATGCCCATCTGTATGTCAATGATGTCAAGGCCCAAACCATCTATCAGAACCTCGCCATGGTGAAGGCTCTGCCACCCGGGCGTCACATGCTCACGATCAGCCTGAATGCCCCCGGCCATGAATTCTATCTGCACCGGGGCAAGCCGGTCATGCAGCACTTGGCGGTTACCGTCCCGACAGGCCGCGACGCGTTGCCGGTGCTCGCCGCTCAGGATGGTCCTCGGACCCTGCCGCATGCCGCCGCCTACTACTGCGCCAGCCCCAGCCCCGCGCGGCAACCGCGCCAGGCGACCATGACCCTGGCGGCGCGGGCGTTGACCCATCGGTCTTCGGCAGTGGCCCGGTCGCGACCCCATTAATCCGCCTGAAGAGGCACAAACCAACGGAGCGCCGAATCCGGGGGGCATCCAAATTTTCTCCGGTTCGAAACGACCGGCAGCAGGGGAGCCGCCTGCAAGGAGACAAAGTCCACAGGGGGACAACATGACCAAGACACATCACCCGACATCAAACGTCCAAGGCAAGTGCAACACGGACGCCCAAGGATGGTCCGCAGGGCTGCGACCGGCGGGGATGGTGCTCGCCGCTTTCCTTTGTTGGGGGGCGGTATCAGCCGTCCACGCCCAGGAAGCCGTTCCCGATGGGGCCGCGTCCAACGATGCGAACACCCGCGAAGAGGGATGGGATTTCGGGCCGGTAACGCTCAGACCGACGATTGATCTGCGTTTGCGCTACGAGTTTGTCGACCAGGATGGCGCCGCCGAGAACGCCAATGCCGTGACCTTGAGCGGTCGACTGGGCGTGGTTGCCGAAACCGAGGTGGGCCTTACCGCGTTGGTGGAATTCGAGGGTGTTACGGATTTCGGTTCCGAGCAGTTTAACAGTACCACGAACGGTCAGACCGATTTCCCCCTCGTCCTTGACCCGGCGGGCCTGGAACTGAACCGGGCTCTGGTGAGCTATACAGGCCTTCCCGACACGGAAGTTATTTTCGGTCGTCAATATCTCAAACTCAACAACGAACGCTTTTTGGGCATCAGCGCGTTCCGCCAGAACCATCAGACCTATGACGCCATTACCGTGGTCAACAACAGCATCGAACCACTGACCTTGAGCTACAGCTATATCGAAGGTGTACAGACCATTTTCGGCAACGAAGGCGGGGAACCGCCCTTTCCGGGCGAGCTTGAAAGCGATTCCCATGTGGCCCGCGCGGCCTTGACCCTGGCAGAGGGACAGGAGATTGCCGTTTACGGCTTCTGGCTCGACCTCGATGAGGATCCCGCCAACACCACAAGAACCCTCGGCGCCCGGGCGACCTTCCGTGTGCCCCTGGATGAATACGCCCATCTTCCCATCGAAGCGGAATATGCCCGCCAGAGCGACTTCCGCAACAATCCCGACAGTTTCGGCCTGGACTACGTTCGGGTATCGGGCGGCGTGGCGGCGGCGACCGACCTGTTCGGGGGCTTCATCAAACTGGGATATGAAATGCTGGGCAGTGACGGCGAGCGCGGGGTCTTCACGCCCCTCGGCGACAACCATCCCTTCCAGGGGACAGCGGATGTCTTTGCCCTCGGAACGCCGGCGGCAGGCTTGGAAGACATTTTCGTGGAGCTGGGAGCAACATTCCCGGATCTTCCGTTCGGTGAGCAGGTCGTGGCGGCGATCGCTGTCCATGACTTCGAGACCGAGGAGGGAGACATCGATATCGGCCGGGAAATCGACGCGGTGATCGACTATCACTTGACGGAAAATGTGGTTGCCCAGGCCAAGGCCGCATTCTTCGATGGTACGGACACCCCGATCGACGGCATCATCTTTCCGGACACCACGCGGGTCTTTACCAGCATCCAGTTCCGCCAGTAAGGAGAGAGACCGGGCGTCCGCTTCTTGTGGTCACGGGGCGCGCGGTCAGGTATCTTCCGGACCGGCACGCAGGCTTTCGTCGGGTTTGAACGGCGCTCCACGCTCGAAATGAAGTCCCTGGGGTGCAGCTTCGTCCGTCCTCATCGCTGTTTCCGCCCGCAGTCGCGGCAGGGCATGGGGGTGTTCGGCCTGGAGCCAGGAGATCATTTCCTCTCGGATGAAACAGCGCAGGTCCCAGGCTTCGGGCGAGGTTCGCGCGCTGGCCAGGGCCCGAATTCGCATCGTGTGGCCGTCCGTCTCCACGACCTGGAGATTGACCACATCGCCACTCCAAAGGGGGCTGGAACGGCAGATGTCCTCGAGTCTGGCTCGCATGGCCTTCACCGGCGCCGTGTAGTCAACGGACCAGAAGACACTGCCGATAATGGACGCTGTCTGACGGGTCCAGTTCTGGAACGGCTTTTCGATGAAGTGGGACAGGGGCACCACAAGCCGCCGCCAGTCCCAGACCCGGATGACGACATAGAACAGGCTGATCTCCTCGATCCAACCCCATTCGCCCTCGACTACCACCGCGTCTTCGATCCGGATCGGTTGGGTGAAGGCGATCTGCAGGCCGGCAATCAAATTGCTGAGGACCGGGCGCGCCGCGATTCCAAGGACCAGGCCCGCGATCCCCGCCGAGGCGAACAGACTGACCCCAACCTGCTGGACCCCCGGCACCACGGTGAGCGCGCCCGCAAGGGTGATAGCGCTTCCGGTCACGATCCAGATCCGCCGCACCACATCAAGGCGGGTCGCGGTTTTGCGGGCGGCGAGATTGTCTGCATGATCGAGCCTCAGCCGCCCGAGACGGCGCTTGATGATCCCGTCGACGATCGTTGTCACGGCCCAGCCGATTGCCAGTATGAAGAGCATCCGCGCCAAGACAGGAATCGCGACGGTCATGTTGGGCGGTAAAACGATCTTGTCGCGCAACAGGCCCGGCAGCAGAAAGAAGGCAAGGGCGCCGAGCGCAAGGAGTATCGGCGGGCGAAAGCGTTTCAGCCAGCGGATATGGGTGGGATCCTGACGGGATGCCGTAATGGAGGCCTCCATGGTTCAATCGGCCGGGCGCCTTGGTCCCGGCGGCAGTGGGATTATGACCATAACGGGCGCCCGCCTCAAATCAGTCACGACCGACCCGATACACCGCCGCCCTCAACGGGCTTTCGCATTGACAAAGCCGCCCGAATGTCCTTGCTCACGCCGCGAAAGGGTTGTTCGGGCCGATCGGCGCAGCAGCACTGAGCGTGCCAGGCTTGGCTGCCCAGGGCCACGCTCCATGGACCCCACCCTTCGTCACGTCCGCTATCGGCGAGCTCGGCACCTTGATTGTTCATTCCGTGAACCAGCATGAACAAGTGGTCGGTAAGCCTGCACCTCGTGAGCTTAAGTGGATTTCACATTGACAAATGCCAATGACAATTCAGGCTGGCGTCGCAACAACGCCATGACTGTCACTCACCACCGGAATTGAGGTCGACATGACTGTAACCCTCACCGTCAATGGGACGGCGCGTAACGTCGATGTGGAAGAGGATACCCCGCTCTTGTGGGTTCTGCGCGACGAGTTGAAACTCACCGGGACGAAATTCGGCTGCGGCATTGCCCAATGCGGCGCGTGCACGGTGCATGTCAATGGCCAGCCCCGGCGCTCCTGCGTGACACCGGTCTCAACCGTTGCAGGCCAGGACGTCACCACCATCGAGGGTCTCGAAGGGCCGGCGGCGGAGGCCGTCCGGGCGGCCTGGGCGGAATATGACACGCCCCAATGCGGCTACTGCCAGTCGGGCCAGATCATGACCGCGGCGGCCCTGCTTGCAACAACACCCCAGCCCAGCGACGAGGATATCGACAACGCACTTTCCGGCAATATCTGCCGGTGCGCGACCTATGTCCGTATTCGGAAGGCCGTCAAGGCCGCCGGCGCCAAATTGGAAGGGTAAGGCCATGACCAGCATGACATCAAAGATTAAAACGCCTCAGGCCTCCCGGCGGGCCTTTCTGGGCGGTGCTGCAGGCCTGATCATCTCCGTCGCCTTGCCGGTCAAGGGCCGTGCGCAATCGGGCGAGGAGATGGTCCTGGGCAGCGTTCCCACGACGGGCGAGGTCGTTTTCGAGCCCAACGCCTTCGTCCGTGTCAGCCCGGACAATACCGTCACCGTACTGATCAAACATATCGAATTCGGGCAGGGACCGCTCACCGGCCTTGCGACTCTCGTCGCTGATGAAATGGATGCGGACTGGGCCCAGATCCGGGCCGAACACGCCCCCGCCAATGCGACCCTTTATGCCAATGCCGCTTTCGGGGGCCCGATCCAGGGCACGGGCGGCTCGACGGCCGTGTTCTCCTCCTTTGAACTGATGCGTAAAGCCGGGGCGGCGGCGCGGGCCATGCTGGTCGGCGCGGCCGCCGAGACCTGGGGCGTCCCCGCGAGCGCCATCACGGTTTCAAAGGGTGTCATCAGCCACGCCGAGAGTGGCCAGAGCGCTTCCTTCGGAGCGTTAGCCGACGCGGCGGCGGCCCAGAGCGCGCCGGCGGACCCGGTCCTGAAGACACCGGATCAGTTCATCTATGTCGGCAAGACGGTCTCCAAGCTGGACACGGATGCAAAATCCACCGGCGAGGCCCTGTTCACGCTGGACATCTATCGCGACGGCATGCTGACCGTCGTGGTGGAACACCCGCGGAAATTCGGCGCCACCGTCGCGTCATTCGATGATACCGAGACGCGCGCCGTCGCTGGCGTGGTGGATGTCAAACAAGTGGAGACGGGCGTCGCCGTCTATGCCCGCAACACCTACGCCGCTTTGAAAGGCCGCAAGGCCCTGTCCGTCACCTGGGACGAAAGCGCCGCCGAGACACGCTCCTCCGCCGAGATTGGCCAGGAACGCCTGGACGTGGTGCAGGCCCGGGGCACGGTGGCGGCGGAAAAAGGCTCCGTGGACGACGCCCTGGCGTCGGCCACCACCACTCACGAAGCGGATTACCTGTTTCCCTATCTGGCCCACGCGCCCATGGAGCCCCTGGACGGCGCGATGGCGCGCACGGAAGACGGCGGGGTCGAGGTCTGGATGGGCAGTCAGATCCAGACGCTCGACCAGGGCACCGTGGCCGGCATCTGCGGATTGGATCCCGCCCTGGTCAAGGTTCACACCATGTTTGCCGGCGGCAGTTTCGGCCGGCGCGCTCAGCCCACGTCCCATCTGGCACGGGAGCTGGCGCAGGTCTTCATGGCGGCGGGCGGCGAGACGCCCGTGAAGCTCATGTGGACCCGGGAAGACGATATCCAGGGCGGCTACTACCGTCCGCTTACGGCACACCGCCTGCGCGGCGCCTTGAACGAGAAGGGGGAAATCACGGCCTGGGAACAGGTGATCGCGGCCCAGTCGTTCCTGGCCGGCTCGCCCTTCGAGGCCCTGATCCAGAACGGCGTCGACTCGACGATGGTCGAAGGGGCCTCTGTCATTCCCTACGCCATCCCGAACTTCAACACCTCCGCCCATATCATCAACAGTCCGGTCACGACCCTTTGGTGGCGTTCGGTGGGTCATACCCATACGGGCTATGCGGTCGAAACCTTCATCGACGAATTGTTGGAAAAGGCGGGCAAGGATCCGGTGGAAGGCCGGCTCGCCCTCATGGGTGAGCACCCGCGCCTGGCAACGGTTCTCAGCAAGGCCGCCGAGATGGCGGGCTGGGGTCGCACGCCGGCCGAAGGCCGGGCCCTCGGCGTTGCCGTCGTGGAGTCCTTCCGCTCCTATGTGGCGCAAGTGGCCGAGGTCTCCATGGAAGGCGGCATGCCCAAGGTTCACAATGTATGGTGCGCCGTCGATTGCGGGATCGCCGTCAATCCCGAAATCGTGCGGGCACAGATGGAAGGCGGCATCGGCTATGGCCTGGGGGCCATCCTTTATAATGAACTGATCCTGGAAGAGGGTGGGGCGGTCGCCCAATCCAATTTCCACGACTATCCGTCCTTGCGCATCAATGACATGCCCAATGTGGACGTGGAGATCATCCCCTCCACGGAAGCGCCGACGGGCGTGGGTGAGCCCGGCGTCCCGCCGATCGGTCCGGCGGTCGCCAATGCGGTCCGACGTCTGACGGGCAAGGCGGCGCGCCGCCTCCCGATGACGAACGAGTTTCAGGCATAGGAGGCGACCATGCGATCATTCCTGAAAGCCCTGGTGGGCACGGGCCTGCTGCTCGCCGCCGGTTGTGGCAACACGGAGACAGGCGAAACGGCCGAAAATGACAACACGGATCCTCAGACTGCGGCGGTGGCGGAAGTCAACGGGTTGAAAACACCGGTCGCTTTCGCGGCCATGAACGACGACAAGGTCCGTGCCGCCGCGCTTTTTGATGAGATGGCCAAGGTCATTCTCCACCCCCGTTGTGCCAATTGCCATCCGCGCTCCGGGGGACCGACCCAGGGCGATGCCATGGATCCCCATAATCCGCCCGTGGTTCGCGGCGACGGCGTGGGTGCCGTGGGCATGCAATGCGCGACTTGTCACGGGCCGGAGAATGTGGAATTCGCGAGCATGAAGGGTTCCGTTCCCGGTGCGGAACCCTGGCTTCTGGCGCCGGTCTCCATGGGCTGGAGCGGCACGACCGCGGCGGAAGTCTGTGGGCAGATCAAGAATACCGAGCTCAATGGCAACCGGACCCTGGAAGACCTGGTCGAGCATATGGGCCGGGATCACCTGGTGAATTGGGCGTGGCATCCGGGCGAGGGGCGCAGCCCGGCACCAGGGGATCAGGAAACCATGGGCGCGCTGGCGGCCGCCTGGGTCGACGCCGGCGCCCATTGTCCGGAGACGTAAGAGCAAATCCGGACCCCGCACTTCTCGGTTGGGATATGGGGGTGTGCCTGCCCAGACCTTGCGCGGTCTGGGCGGGCCGGTGCTTGACCCTGTGACCGGCGCCGGTTCACTCTTGCTGGCACGTTCATTCCGGGGATCAAGGGGACCATCATGGCCGACATGACGAGACGCGAGACACTGGCGCTTGGCGGGGCGGCGGCACTGACCGCGACGGGCTTGGCGGCCCCGGGTCACGCTCAAGGAACAGCGCCCTTTGTCACGTCCGATATCGGCAAGCTCGAAACCGTGCTTGTTCATTCCGTGAACCAGCATGAACAAGTGGTCGGTCAATTTGGTGACGGCCTCGTTCCCTATGCCGAGATCGACCGGCTCGCCATGATGCGCCAGCAGGCTGCCTTGATGGACTTGCTGAAGGCTGCGGGCGCGCAGGTCATCGAAGTGGCGGACGCCCTTGAGGCCGCCATCGAGGTCACGCGCCCAAGCGGCATCTTCTCGGCCTGGCTCGAGGCCGCCTTCCCCCGGCTGGGGGGCGATCCCGACAAGGTCACGGGCGCGATGATTCTAGGCCGCGATCCCGATCTTCACTTCCGGCTCGGGCCGGATGGCGCTTATCACCGCAACAGCGACAGGTCCACTTCCACCATGTGGACGCGGGATTCGGCCTTCATGACGCCCCAGGGGTTGGTCATGTGCCACGCGGCTTCGCCGAACCGGGGCCGGGAAAACATGCTGCTTCGCTTCCTGTACGAACACTCCCCCTTGTTGAAGGACTATCCCGTCGCATTTGACGCCGTGGAGGAGGGGCTCGTCATCGAGGGCGGGGACGCCATGGTGGTGGACGAAAAGACCCTCTTTCTGGGCGTGGGCAACCGCACCGATCCCCGCATTGCGCCCGTTCTTGCCCGTAGGCTGAACATGGATGTCCTGACGGTCCAGACGGTCGAGAAAACCCATTTGCGGCCCCGGCCCTGGTCGGTTTCCGGCCCGGCCGCCCCCTTGCGCGTGCTGCTCTTGCACCTGGACACCTATTTCACCCATGTGGGGCCGCGCCATGGTCTTGCCGTGCCTTATCTGTTGGAAAAGGCCCATGCGGAGGATAACCCGATCGCCCGTTTCATCCGGGGCGCGCGCGCCGACACCCAGATGGACGAAGAGGAGGCCGAGGCGGCGCTGAAAATCCTGAAAGGGTTCGGGCGGGTTACTCTCTACCGGGCCGGCACCGGCGCCATGGACACGTTGAAAGACCTGAAGCTCGTCGACTATCTGCGCCAAGAAGGATATCGGCTTACCTTCACCGGCGGCGCAAGGCCCGACGGCAGTGACGAGGATCGTTTCCGTCACTTCATGAGCGTCACCTATCCGGAACAACGCCGTCAGGCCACCAATGTCGTCCAGGCGACTCCGGGGCGTGTCATCGCCTATGCCGGCAATCCGTATACGAAGAAGGCCCTTGAGGAAGACGGCATCGCCGTCGACACCTTCGAGGCCCGGGACCTGTGGTATTGGCATGGCGGGCCGCACTGCCTGACCCAGCCCCTGCGCCGGGCCTGACAGGGCGGGTCTTTCCTCGGAAGGGCAGGCTCGGGAGGAGGGCCTGCTCTCCGACCGCATCGTTCGGAGGTTGGCTTAACCGCCCCCACATCCCCTATACTCAGGGCTCCTTTTCCTTTTTTCTCTGGAGCCGTCATGGCCAATACTCTTTTCGATAAATATGGTGGGTTTGGCTCAATCAGTAAGATTGTAATGGCCTTCTACGACAAGGCCGTCGACTCGGAGGTCATCGGGCCCTTTTTCGAGCACACGGACATGGCCCAGCTCATCGACCACCAGACTAAATTCATCGCTTATCTGTTTGGGGGTCCGGCCAGCTACTCGAACGAACAGTTGAAAAGGGTCCATGACGGACACGCCATCGACCAGCAGTCCTTCGACGAGATGGCACGCCTGCTTCGCGAGACGCTGGAGGAATTCGGTGTCGAGTCGGCCGACGTAAAGGCGGTGATGGATCAGATCGAAGCCCGATCGGTCTATGTGGTGTCGAAAGCAGCGTCATGACCGGCTCAACAGGAGGCACCGCGTCCCTCAATATGGACCTTTTCCGGGACATGCTCCTGGATTCGGCCGGGGTCGGGTTGGCGGTTCTCGAGCCGCCGGACCTCAAGATCGTGCTTTTCAATTCGACCTTCGCGAGCTGGTTTCCCACCGTCGGCTCCAGTGGCCTGGGGCTTGGCGATGTGGTGCCCCAGGCAGACGCGCAAACGGTCCTTGAACGGACCGGTAGCGGGGACAGCTGGCGCGCCGAAATTGAGATCAAGCCTGTCCGGCGCCCCATCACGCTTGCCGTTACCGTGGCCAAGGCGGAAGGAACGGACAGCGGCGCCCTGATCATTCAGTGTCAGAACGTTTCCAAGATCAAGGAAATGGAATTCATGATTGAATCCTATTCCAAGATGATCGAGCGCCAGAACAGGGATCTTTCCAAGGAGAAGGAACGGGTCGAGAAACTGCTTTTGAACATCATGCCGCAAAGCGTCTATGAGGAGTGGAAGGAGTTCGGCATCACCACGCCCCAGCGGTTCGACAACGCGACCGTCCTGATGCTGGATTTCGTGGGCTTCACCCAGATGTCGATCGCCCATGAGCCGGTCAAACTGATCGCCGAACTCAACGACATTTTCACGAGTTTCGACCGCATTGTCGAACAGTTCGGCTGCGAGCGCCTCAAGACGATCGGCGATGCCTATATGGCCGTATCCGGCCTGCCCGAACCCAATCCCGACCATGCGCGCAATATCGCGCGGGTGGCCTTGCGTTTCTTGCGCTATCTGGAGCGCCGCAATCTCGCGAGCGAGTTCGAATGGCGCTGTCGTATCGGGATCGATTCAAGCCCCGTCATTGGCTCGGTCGTCGGCGTCCAGAAATATGTCTATGACATTTTCGGGCCCGGGGTGAATCTGGCCGCCCGGCTCGAGCCCATCTGTGGACCGATGGAAGTGCTCGTGAGCGAGAACACGGCGAAACTGATTCAAAACGAGTTTCGATTGACCGATCGGGGCCGCCACGACATTCGGGGATTCGGCGATACACGGATCTTCAAACTGGATGGCAGTTTGGATCGTGCGAGCGAGGCTTGAGCCCGTTCGCCCCGGAGGCCTCGGGCCGCTGACATATCTGTCAGCAACAAGACGCGACATTTTTCCCCTCTGACTTGTTGGAATCAGGCGATTCCTCTAGCGTTGCGTGGGATTGACCTCAGGCAGAGTCTCCGATTGATGGAACAGAACCCCTCAGGAAAAAAAACCCAGATCGTCGTGGTCGGCGGCGGCGCCGGCGGCTTGGAGCTTGTGGCCAAGCTCGGCAAGAAATTCGGCCGGCAGCACTACGACATCATCCTTCTGGAGAGAAACCAGACCCACATCTGGAAGCCGCTGCTCCATGAAGTGGCCGCCGGGTCCCTCGACGCCAATCTCGACGAATTGGGCTACCGCAGCCATGGCCACCGGTACCGCTACCGCTTCTTCCTCGGCAGTCTGAAGGACATCGACCGGGAAAACGGCCATGTTGTCGTCGCGCCACTCCGGGATGAGGACGGGTCGGAAATCATGGGCGAACATCGCATTCGCTACGACTATCTGGTGGTTTCAGTCGGTTCCGTTTCCAATGACTTCGGCGTGCCCGGCGTGACGGACCATTGCCTGTTCCTGGAGAGCCGCAAGGACGCGGATCTTTTTCGCCAGAAACTGCTCAATCAGTGTTTGCGGGTGTCCCGCACCATGATGGTCTCCCCGGCTGCGGATGAATTTGTCCGGGTGGCAATCGTTGGGGGCGGTGCCACGGGCGTGGAACTTGCCGCGGAGCTTTATAACGCGGCCGCCGCCTTGCGCCATTACGGGCTCGAAGTGTTTGACGAAAGCCGTCTCAAGGTGACCTTGCTGGAAGCCGGGCCCCGGATCCTCCCGGCGCTGCCCGAAAAACTCGCCGAGGCCGCCCGGGCCGAACTCGAGGCCCTGGGGGTCACCGTGATGACGGGCGCCCAGGTAAGCGAGGCGACCGCGGATGGCTTCAAGACCAAAGGCGGGGATTTCATCCCGGCGGATCTGAAGGTCTGGGCGGCGGGCGTGAAGGGCGCGGATTTCCTCAAAGACATCGGTGGACTTGAAACCGGGCGCAACAATCAGCTTGTGGTCAAGCCGACGCTCCAGACCACGCGGGACGAGCACATTTTCGCCATCGGAGACTGCGCGTCATTCGTTCCCGAAGGGGCGGAGCGGCCGATTCCGCCGCGCGCCCAGGCCGCGCACCAGATGGCGGACACGGCCTTCCACAACATCGTGGCCTTGATCAAGGACAAGCCGCTCAAGCCATTCGTATACAAAGATTATGGCTCGCTTGTCTCCCTGTCCCGCTTCACGACCGTCGGTAGCCTGATGGGCAATCTCGTTGGTGGGCGGATGGCCGTGGAGGGCCGCCTGGCGCGTTTCGTCTATATTTCCCTCTACCGGATGCATCTAATGGCGATCCACGGCTCGCTGCGTGGCCTGTTCCTCATCGCCGTGGGGCATGTCAATCAGGTGGTGCGGCCCCGCCTCAAACTGCATTGACGGTTTCGCTTCCCGCGCGAGGCTTGCTCCCCAAGAATCCGGCGCTGCCCCGAGTCACGGGTCGCCGGCTGTGCGGCATGGTAGGGCAATGGCGCAAGGGTGGGACTGGTCCGGCCGGGTCAGGCATGCTCTAAATATGACCGCGCCGAAACCCGAAGAGGCAAAATGGCGCCGGCCGCCGATGCCCCCTGGGCCCGGTCGTGGAGGAGCGCGAAAAGGGAGCGCCAGACATGGCTCGGATCGGCCTTTATCCTGGAACCTTCGATCCCGTGACCAACGGGCATCTCGACATCATCAAGCGGGCGGTGAAGCTCGTGGATCATCTCGTCATCGGGGTGGCGATCAATCGGGACAAAGGTCCCCTGTTCAGCCTGGAAGAGCGGGTGGACATGGTGCGCCGCGAAGCCCAGTGGTTTGTCACGCCCCAGACCGCCAGCATCTCCGTCGAGCCCTTCGATGAGCTGTTGATGAATTTTGCCGAAAAGGTCAATGCCTCCATCATCGTGCGGGGTCTGCGGGCCGTTTCGGACTTCGAATACGAGTTCCAAATGGTTGCCATGAATCAGCGCTTGAATCCGAGCATTGAGACCGTTTTCCTGATGGCCGACCCGGCTCACCAGGCCGTGGCCTCGCGGCTGGTCAAGGAAATCGCGAGACTTGGGGGGGATGTGACTCAGTTCACCTCGCCGACGGTCGCCCAGGAATTGACCCGTCGTTTCGCGGCCCAGGCGGCGGACCGGTGAGGCCCCATGAGTGAGATTTACCCCGTGAGACAGGCTCTTCGTCACAGCATTCAGATTGTTCTGGTCCTTGGTTTGATGACAGGCGCGGGTTTGATGACGGGCGCGGTCTTGGCCCAGGAAGGCGATCGCCCCCAACTGCAATTGCCGCCGGGCCTCGATCCGGAAAACGCTCTCATCATCGACCTGAAGGACGGGCCCGTCCTGATCGAGCTGTTTCCCAAAAAGGCCCCCAAACACGTGGAACGGGTCAAGGAACTGACCCGGCGCGGCTTTTACAATGGCCTGATCTTTCACCGGGTGATCGACGATTTCATGGCCCAGACGGGCGATCCCACGGGCACGGGGCGGGGCGGCTCGCCGCTGCCGGATCTCAAGGCGGAGTTCAACGATACGCCCCATGCGCGGGGCACCGTCTCCATGGCCCGCGCCAGCGATCCCGACAGCGCCAACAGCCAGTTCTTCATCATGTTCGCCGCCGCGCCCCATCTCGATGGACAGTACACGGCCTTCGGCCGCGTGGTCTTCGGGATGGAATTTGTCGACAAGGTCGCCAGAGGCCAACCGCCCGTCATTCCCGATGGTGTCTTGCGGGCCTCGGTCCTCGCCGATGTCCTGCGGGCCATGGGCATGGGCGATGAGGAGATCGAGGCCATGGGCCATGTGACCGAGATCCCGGAAGATCTCGATATCATCTCCCCCGTGCTGCGGGATCCGTCGGTCCTGACGGTCGCGGACGAAACCACGCCCCCCGAAGGCACACCAGCCGGGACCCCCGAAACGCCCGCTTCGCCGACACCCGCCGACGGGGACGGCTCCGAGGACGCCACCGAAGAGACGAGCACGAATTGACCCCCGCTTCCGCCGCCCTAAATCGGGCAGTCTGGCGGAAGCACTTTCCCAAAAACGAAGGAGAACACGATGGGCGATGCCGCTTTGGAAGACCTGATCTATCTCGATCTGGAATGGGGACGGGTGACCATCAAGACCCGTCCGGATCTGGCGGAAAAACATGTCTCCCGCATCAAGGAACTGGCGCGGGACGGCTTCTATGACGGCGTTGTGTTTCACCGGGTGATCGACGGCTTCATGGCGCAGACCGGCGATCCGACCGGCACTGGCACGGGCGGCTCCGGTCAGAAACTCACCGCCGAGTTCTCCAAAGAACCCCATGTGCGCGGCACCGTTTCTATGGCCCGCGCCCAGGACAAAAACTCCGCCGACAGTCAATTCTTCATCTGTTTCGATGACGCCCGCTTCCTCGACGGTCAGTATACGGTCTGGGGCGAGGTCGTCGACGGCATGGAACATGTGGATCGGATCAAGCGGGGCGAGCCCGTCAACAATCCGGACAAGATCGTGTCCATGAAAGTCGCGGCCGATTCCAAAGGCTGATCCTCTCTCACCCCAGGCGGAGGGCATGACCCGACCATGAAGGTTGATGCCTTCGATTTTGAACTTCCCGAAGAGCTGATTGCCCTGCGTCCCGCGGTTCCGCGGGACGCGGCGCGCATGCTTCGGGTGCGGGCGGATCCCGCGGCGCCAACCGGCAAGCCCGATCTGGCCGATGCCCTGGTCCGTGAGCTGCCGAGCCATCTGTCGCCCGGCGATGTGCTCGTGTTCAATGACACAAGGGTCCTGAATGCCCAATTGACCGGATTGCGCAGCCCGCGTCCGGGAGAAGACTCGGCCGGTGCCGTGGGGCATCAACCCTCCCTCAACGCACCAAGAATTGACTTCACGCTCCATAAGCGGCTCGGCCCCAATGTCTGGCGCGCCTTCGCAAGGCCCGGCAAGAAACTCCAGATCGGGGACCGGCTGACGCTGGGCGGCACGCTGGGCGCCCAGGTCAAGGACAAGAGCGAGGAAGGCGATGTGGTGCTCGCCTTCGAGGAGGAGGGGCCCGCCCTCGATCAGGCCATTGCCCGGATCGGCGTGACGCCTTTGCCCCCCTATATCGCGCGCCGGCGCGCCGTGGACGGACGAGACAAGGAAGACTATCAGACCGTTTATGCCGTCCACGAAGGATCCGTGGCGGCGCCAACGGCGGGGCTCCATTTCACGGACGAGCTGCTCGCCGCCCTCGATCAGGCGGGGATTCACCAGGCCCGCGTCACGCTCCATGTGGGCGCCGGGACCTTCCTGCCCGTGAAGGCCGAGGACACGGCCGATCACCGGATGCACAGCGAGTGGGGGCGCGTGAGCCCGGAAACCGTCGACCTCATCAATGGCGCAAGGGCCGAGGGCAAGCGCGTCATCTGTGTGGGAACCACGAGTCTGCGCCTGATCGAGAGCGCCGCGGACGAGGACGGTACACTTCATCTGTTTGAGGATGAAACCGACATTTTCATCACGCCGGGCTATAAATTTCGCGCCGCAGGCGGACTTTTGACCAATTTCCACCTGCCGCGATCGACCCTGTTCATGCTGGTATCGGCCTTTTGCGGTCTCGAGGCCATGCAGGCGGCCTATGCCCACGCCATCGCCGAGCGCTACCGCTTCTATTCCTATGGGGACTGCACGCTGCTCCTGCGGGGCACACCGTGAGCCAAGCGCTGCACTTCGAGATCAAGGCCCAGGAGGGCACGGCCCGCACCGGTACCGTACGTCTGGCGCGGGGCGAGATCCGCACGCCGGCCTTCATGCCCGTGGGCACGGCCGGCACGGTCAAGGCCATGATGCCCGAAACGGTGCGGGACACGGGCGCCGATATTCTCTTGGGCAACACCTATCACTTGATGCTGCGTCCGGGGGCGGAACGGGTCGCTCGCCTCGGCGGGCTTCACCGTTTCATGCGCTGGGACCGGCCGATCCTGACGGACAGCGGCGGTTTTCAGGTCATGTCGCTTGCAGGGTTGCGCAAACTCACCGAGGAGGGCGTCGCCTTCCAGTCCCATATCGACGGGACCAAGGTCATGCTGACCCCGGAACGCTCGATCGAGATCCAGTGTCTTCTGGGCGCGGACATCGTCATGGTGCTGGATGAATGCACGCCTTTTCCGGCAACCCCGGACCAGGCCGAAAGCTCGATGGCGCTGTCCATGCGCTGGGCGGCGCGCTGCCGGGAGGCATTCGGCACCCGGAGCGGTCAAGCCCTGTTCGGGATCGTCCAGGGCGGCGTCTATCCCGAGCTGCGCCGGCAATCGGCGCAAGCGCTGCAGAAGATCGGCTTTGACGGCTATGCCGTGGGCGGTCTGGCCGTGGGCGAGGGGCAGGAGACGATGTTCCGGACCCTTGAGGCCACCGTGCCCCATTTGCCCCTGGAGCGGCCCCGCTATCTGATGGGGGTGGGCAAACCGGCGGATCTCGTCGGCGCGGTGGCCCGGGGCATCGACATGTTCGATTGCGTCCTGCCGACGCGGTCGGGGCGCAATGGTCAGGCCTTCACCCGCTTCGGCACCGTCAATTTGCGCAATGCCCGCCACGCCGAGGATCCGAGACCGTTGGACCCGGAGAGCGATTGCCCCGCCTCGAGCCAGTATTCCCGCGCCTATCTCCACCATCTGGTGAAAGCAAACGAGATTCTCGCCTCGATGCTGATCTCCTGGCACAACGTGGCCTATTACCAGTCCCTGATGGCCCGCATGCGGGCAGCCCTTGAAGAGGGCCGTTTTTCGGCCTTCATGACCCGGTTTCATGATGAAGAGGCAAGGGGCGACTTCGCGGCCCTATGAAAATCATAGGATCTGTACTATGCTGCGCGCCGATTGAAAAAGACGGGAGCGCCTCCAAAAGGTTTCACCGGGCTTTGCGGCGCGGGAAGCCTGTTCAGGGGGCGCCTCGATGGACTACCATGATTTTGAACCATTGATTGCGTGATGAGACGGGGGACGCCATGACCTCACTTGTGGTGGTGATGAACAACAAGGCGGCGGCCGTTGCGGCGGACAGCGCCATGACCGTCGAAGACGGCTATGGCAACTCCCGTGTGCGCATGGGCGTGCGCAAGCTGTTTCAGATCAACGAGCACCTGCCGGTCTCCGCCATGATCTATGGCTCCGCCGAGATCATGGATATGGCCTGGGGCCCGATCATGGTGAGCTACCGCCGCCAGCACGGGGACAAGATCTTCCCGACCATTCAACATTATGCGGAGCATTTCCTCACCTTCCTCGACAATTACGAGGAGATCTTCAATGAGGAAGTGCAGTCGACCGCCTATCTCCACTATGTCTCCGTGCTTTTCGACTGGGTGCGGCACAATGTGAACCACATTGTCGATCAGGAGACGGAAGAGCCGTCCGAGAACGGACCGCGCAACATGCGCGAAGTGATGCGCATGGCCACGAACCGCGTCTATGACGATGTGATCAAATATCCCGATGATGATGCGCGCCCGGATCTGCCGGGTTTCGACGGCAGTTTCGCCCGCGACCTCCAGCGCCGTTATGCGGCGGAGGTTCAGGCCCTGATCGATGAGACCTTCGCGGAAGCGGATCCGGACAAGGAAACGATCCGGCGCCTGCGGGAATTGGCGGCCCTGGCCGTGACCAAGGACTTCTTCCCGGATTTCTATCCCAATACGGGGCTCGTTTTCACGGGCTATGGGGAGAAACAGATCACGCCCCAGATGGTGGCCTATCTCGTGGGCTTTGCGGTCAACGGCAAGCTGCGCCGCCGCTTGTCCAATGTGAAATCCATCGGCTCCGATGATCCCGTGATCATCGCTCCCTTCGCCCAGGACCGGATGATCCACACCTTCCTGACCGGGATGGACGAGGAGTTGCACGATTTCCTGTCCGACCAGATCGTCGATCTGGCGGTGGGCGTGCGGGACCGGACCATTGCCCAGCTGCCTCAACTGACCCGGAGCCAGCGCCAACGCTTTTCGGAAAACTACAGCGACGACGAGATCGTCGACCTGATCAATGATTTTCTGAACCGCCTCGACGGCTATCAATATGATCTGCACACCCACCCGATCCTGCTTGCGGTGGAGAGCCTGCCGGAGAGCGATCTGGCCCAGACTGCGGAGATGTTGGTGAAGCTCAATGCCTTCCAGCAACATGTGGGGCTGACCGTCGAGTCCGTCGGTGGAGACATTGATGTCGCCCTGCTAACCAATGAATCGTTCCGCTGGATTCAGAACAGCAAAACCTGAGAGAGCGCCCATGACGACGGACAATCCCTCCCGCCCTGATGGGCCCCTGAAACCGCTGACCGCCCGTGTGGCGCTGACCGCTGACGGATCGGAAAGGCGTCCCGGCGTGACCGGCGCCAAGCGCCCCCCTGCGGTGCTCGTCATCAACCGACCCGACCGGGCCCATCGGTCCGTTCCCCCGGGCGGCAAGCGGCGGGCGACCTACGCGCGCAACATCGTGGCGGAGACCCTTGCGGCCCGCTATGGCGAGGAAGCCCGTCAGGACATGGCCGCCGAAGCGGCCGCGCAGGATCTCGGCGCAGAGGTCCTGGACCCGGAAGCCCGGCGCAAGCTGATCGGCACGCCCCAGGGCCGGCCGGAAGAGCGACCCGAAGAAGCGCTCGCCCGGGAAAAGAAGGTTCAAGAGAAAAAGAAGCGCTTTTTCGGCCTTTGAAAGCACTTGAGCGCGCGCGCCGGCCAGGCGTCCAAGGCGCCGCCGGCACAAAAAGCCCAGGATCTCGCGCGTTTCACGCTGCTCACGCGGACCTCACAATCCTATGACTCGTAAGGAACCATTCGGTTCCCATCTCCAGAACAACGGCGGGCACGGTGTCCGCGCACAGATCGAAAAGGAGATGTCCCATGGCTTCCATTCTGAAAACTTCTCTGGCTTCTGCTCTCTTCGGTGTGGCCGCGCTCGTTGGAGCGACCTCGGCCAGCGCGGCTCCGGGCGTTAAGGCCGGCGTCATCACCTGTGATGTCGATGGCGGATTTGGCTACGGCGTCGGCTCGAGCCGCGAGATCAGCTGTGTCTATGCGCCGCTCGATGGCAGCGCGGAAGTGGCCTATGAGGGTCATCTGAACCGGTTCGGCGTCGATCTGGGCTGGAAGCGCGGCGGCACCATGGCCTGGGCGGTCCTTGCTCCGTCGGCAGACGTTTCCGAAGGCGCCCTGAGCGGTGAATATGTCGGTGGCGGCGCCGAGGTCACCCTGGCAGGCGGTGTTGCCGTCGACGCCCTGACCGGCGGCCTCAACAAGAGCATCCAGCTCCAGCCCATCGTGGTCCAAGGCGCCACGGGCATCAATGTCGCCGGCGGTGCGACCCAGCTCAGCCTCACTGCGGCAAGCTGACGGCCTCTCGGCTCCCTGAACCCCTGTATCACACCAAATTGGCCTGACGGTTTCCGTCAGGCCTTTTTTCGTCGATTGCTCGACCGGGAAGGAGTGCATCGGGCAAGGGCTTGGCCTATGCTGCGCGGCTTCATCTGCACGCGCCGGAGTGGCCCCATGTCATCGCGTCTCTTCGCCATTCTGATGGCCCTTGCCGCCGTGACCCTCGGCGCGTTGATTGATGCGGTCGTCAAGCTCATCGCCACGGAAGGCCTTTCGGTCCTCGCCATCCTGTTCTGGCGCTTCCTCATCGCCGCCGTGTTTGTCAGCGCAGCCTATGTGATCGCCAGGCAACCGCGAATCCCGTGGCCCGCCATTCGGTTCCATGCGCTGCGAGGTCTGGTCCACGCGATCACGGCCGGGCTCTTCTTTTATGGGGTGACCCAGATCCCCCTGGCCGAGGCCACGAGCCTGGGCTTCACCGCCGTTCTGATGATGGCGCCCCTGGAGCGACTTTTTCTCGACCAACCCCTGCACCCCAGGGCGATCTGGGCCGCTTTTGCCGGTTTTGCCGGGGTCCTGATCATTAGCCTGACCGGCGAAGGGGCGGGTGCGGAAGAGGGAGGGCATCTCCTGGCCGGCCGAGCCGCCTGTCTCGTGGCCGCCCTTTTCTATGCACTGTCCCTCATCATGCTGAGGGCCCGCGCGAAGGCCGATGGAACCTTTGCCATCGCCGTCGTCGCTAATGTGGGGCCTGCCTTTTGGCTCGCGATCCCCGCTCTCAGCCTGACGCCGCTGCCGTCTGCGGATGACTTTCCGGAACTGTTCGGCGTGGCCGTGCTCGGCACAAGCATCTGGGTCCTGATGACCATCGCCTATGCAAGGGCGCCGGCACAGACGCTTGCCCCGTTGGAGTATTCTTCCCTGCTTTGGAGCGCGATTTTCGGCTGGGCCCTGTTCAATGAAACACCCGGCCCCGGTCTGTGGATCGGGGCCGGCGTGATCATCGCGGCCTGTCTCTTGACCATGATGGAGGGACGGTCAAGAGACGCGGCCGGATAGACGGGGCAGGCGCCGGAACGCCCGCCCTCCGGCCCTCAGTTCCGGCCCGTCAGATCCATCCAATTGCCATGGAAGCCTTGGGGAACCCGCCGAGGCAAGGGAATCCGGGCAACGGGCGGGCGTTCCAGGGTCTGGGCATCGAGGATCAGGAAATCGCTCGTGCCGGTTTTTCCGGAATAGACAAATCCCATCAGCCAGCCCGCGTCGTCTTCCGTGCTGCCCTGGGCCGGCACGAAGGTGAACTCGCTGAGGATGGCATCCGCGCCGAAATCCTGGGCGAACCGATTGCCGTTGGTCAGGTCATATTTGATCAGCTGTCTGAACTCACCCAGATCCTGGCGTGTGGTCCCGGCGGTATAGATATGGCGGTGGGAGACGCCCGTGCGCCGATCATCCACGCGCGGAAACTCCACGATCATGTCATCGAGCGGTTGCTCCGAAACACTTCCGGCCGTGAGATCGAGGCGCCAGCGATACAGGTTCGCCGCATTGAACGTCCCCGAACCGGCGCGCCACAACTCGTCATAACGCGCAACATCCATCACGATGCGGCCGTTCTCGTCTTCAAAGGCATTGGCCACGTGGAAGACATAGCAGGGGGCGACCTCGAACCAACGGATATCGGCCGCCGTCCCGTTGCGCGGCAGAACCCCGAGCCGCGCGCTGTGTTCGTCGCTCCAGCGGAACGGCATGGTGCCCGCCGCGGCCTGGACCGGATCGAACACCACCGGCAGATCCATGAAGATCACATGGGACGCAGTGAGGGCGAAATCATGCATCATGGTGGGCGCCGCAACCGGGATCTCCATGGTCTGGGCCAGGGAACCATCACGGGCCACCCGATGATAGACGCAAAAAGGCGGGAAGACGCTGTAGCCGAAGGCATGCATTTCACCCGTCTGGGGGCAGATCTTCGGATGCGCCGTGAAGGCGTGTTTCAGCTTGCCCGCGAAATCATGGACCCCCTCGGTATCAAGGCCCGTCGAGATCCGTGTCGGAAAGCTCGATTCGACAAGGGCAAAAAGCTCGCCGTGGTGGGGCACGATATGGGTGTTGGCGGGTCCCACCGTATGGTCGATTTTCAGGTCCTCGCTCATATAGCGGGCCCCTTCCAACTGACGGGTACGGATGAACCGGTTGCGATACCATAGGGCCTTGCCCTGACGCAGGCGCAACCCGTGGAGCATGCCGTCGCCCAGGAACCAGTGGGGTGAGGTGCCGCTTTTGGGATTGGGGCCGTTGCGCACGTAAAGGCCGTCCAGCTCGGCCGGAATGGCGCCTTCCACGGCGAGATCCGTCAGCTCCGCCTCATCCGCAATGGGCGCGTAATTCCCACGGAGATGGAAATCCTGTTTCGACCCCATGGGCCCGCTTTCGGTGTCGTGTTTCATGTCGGCCCTCCCTGGTGCGACGGTTGTGACCATCTTACCGGCATTTCGGCGCCCGCCCAGACCTCTTCATGCGCGTAAAAGGCCGCAGCCGTCCGCGCGCCGGCCAGGATCGGCCGCAACCGGTGCTTTGTCCGTCCCTGAAAACACCGGATGGCCGGGTTCAATCGTTGGAGCGAAGCGGGGGCAGCATATTGATCTGCCAGCCCGCGTTGGGCAGCCGGGCGAGGCTTTCGGGGTCCTGATAGCTCTCGGCGAACCAGGGAAAGTGCGTCGCGTCGAAACAGGCCTTGAGCCAATCGATGACTTCGCCTTTGGCGCGGAAACGGCGCGCGTCCTTGTGAAAGGTGAGCCAGATGTCATAGGCGTGTCTGACACCAAGATCGACGGGGATGAGATCTGCCCCCAGAGCATTGGCATAGGTCGGCAGGATGCCGATCCCGGCCCCTTTCGCAATCAGCATATAGTGGATTGAACTTGTATTGCTGGCAAAGGCCACGACGCCTTCCGGCCGGTCGACCCCGGCGGCATCCAGCAGGATCTGAGTATCAAGCTGGTTCGCAGACTGAATGATCAGCCTGTGGCTTTTCAGATCCTTCAGGCTCTGCGGGGTGCCGTGGCGCCGCCGATAGGCCTCCGACATGAAAAAGCACAGGTGAAGCTTCCCCAAACGGACGGTCGTCAAATCCGGGTCCGACGGGGGTTTGAGCTGGATCGCCATATCCGCTTCCTGGCGGGCGATATCCACAAAGCCCATGGTGCTGATCAAATCCACCATGACCAATGGAAAGCGCTCCTGGAACTCGACAAGCCGCGGCCCGATCCAATAGGTCGCGAGCCCCTCCGTGACGCCGATGCTGACCCGGCCGGCAATGGCCTTGCCCGCGTTTTCGGCCTTGTCGCCCACGGCGCCCACCAGAAGGGCGATCTTGCGGACCTCCTCCAGAATCTCATGGCCCAGGGGTGTCAGCTTCCCGCCCTGCCGGGAACGCTCAACCAGGGCCTCGCCGATCGCGCTTTCGAGTTCTTCAAGACGCCGCCCCACCGTGGTGACGGTTGTGCCCAAAGCCGCGGCGGCCGCCCGCTGACTGCCATGTTCGGCGACGGCGAGAAAGTATTTCAAATCATCCCACCCGATCCGATCGCCGCAGCTTTCGAAAACGGATTGTCCAGTTTTCGTGACACCCCTACTCGACATTTACTCTCCCTCCGCGTGCATAGCGGCCGTATTCTAGTGACCCGACCGTCGTGTTCCGGAAGGTTCGAGTTAAACGTGTATAGACACTGCAAACCCGCAATGCTAGAGCCTGAATTAACGGGTATTTTGAATTAGATACACTCATAGATTGGTATTGTGACTATGCGGGAGACGACCACCATGACAGATCGGTCCGGATTGCCAGATGTCCCGTCGGAAACACCAAGGCCTGAAATCACGATCTCCCTTGCGGCAGGATTTGAAGACTTCATGCAGGTCGTGGCGGTGCGGGCGTCGGTCTATATGAGCGAGCAGGCGTGTCCGTATCGGGAGGAATTCGACGGCAACGACTTCGCCGGCGGCCATCTGCTGGCGCGGATCGACGGCGAACCGGCGGCCTGTTTACGCGTCCGCTATTTCGCGGAATTCGTCAAACTGGAAAGGCTTGCCGTGCGCCGGGAGTATCGCGGCACACGCGTGGCCTTTCGGATTGTCCGTGCGGGATTGGAGCTCGCCCGGCGCAAGGGATATCACGTCGTCTACGGACATGCCCGGCGCGACCTCGTGAAGTTCTGGCGCTTTTTCGGCGCGCGGCCCAAACCGGATGCCCAGGACATCCGTTTCTCGGGCGCGGACTACGAGGAAATGATCATTGATCTGGCGCCCCATCCCCAGGCCCTGGGCCTGGATACCGACGGCTATACGCTGATCCGCCCGGAAGGCGCCTGGGACCGCCCCGGCGTGCTCGAACATTCTGCAGGCGCCCTAACACCCAACCAGGACTGACGGCCTCGGAGCGCAAAGCCATGAATCGTCCCACCCTCCATATCGCCGAAAGCGACCTTTCCGCCATCGTGCGGCATCTGGGATATGTCCACCGGGAAGTGGTCCGCAATCGTCTCTATTTCGTTGCCTGGATGATCGAGATGTCCCTTTTGCAAATGGAGCAGGACCATCCCTCGATCCGGGCCGATGTGGCGGATCTGAAGGAACGCTTCCATTTCTGAAACGGATACGCCGGCCGGTCAGAGCCGTTCGCCGACCCAGCCGACAAGGGTCGCCCGGACCCGGGAATCGATGGCGCCGGAAACCCCGTTCTTCTTGCCCTCGACCCGTTTGAGATGGTGACTGACTCCTTCGGGAAAGAAGAAGCGACTGCCGTCGGTGCGGTCTTCGAGGACGGCCTCGAATAGGGCGCCATCCTTTTCAGCCGATACTTGAAGATCCGCCCGGCCAATGATCACCAGGACGGGCCGGCGCAGGTTCTGAACGGCACGCAACGGATCAAAGCGCAGCCAGGATTGATAGAGCGGACCGGCATAGGCCGGATAAAGGGCGCGCAGGCCCACCGAAACCTCCTCCGGCATCTGACCATTTTCGAGAAGTGCTGCGCGAATGGCCGCGTCCTCTTCCAGGAGCCGCGCCGAGGCCGCATCATCGACACCGTGGTCGGCCAACTGGGTTTCCAACTGATCGCGAATGACGTCCCCGATCGGGCGGGCAGGGCTTGCGAGCAGGGCCAGAAGCTTCACATCGGCCGACGTCCGCTCGAGCGCCGCCAGCCCATAGGTACCGCCCTGGCTGTGGCCGATCAGGGCGATCCGCGCCGGATCGACGTCCTCCCGGCCCGCCACATGGTCAAGGGCAGCCGCGACATCGCCCACGAAACCGTCCCAGCTGAAAAAGGAACCGAAATCGGCCACGTCCGAGGGACGTTGGGCCGCGTTCGCATACATGCCCCGTTTATCGAAACGCAAGGATGCAATACCGTTCTCGGCCAAAAGGCGGGCGAGGCGGCTCAGGAGATTGGTCTCGAGCCGCGGAAGCTGGTTTCCATTGCGGTCCGTCGGACCACTACCCTGGACGAGAACCACGGCGGGCCAGCGCGGGCCGGGGCTTTCCGGATCGTTGTCGTCCGATTTGGGCGTCCGCCAGGAGCCCGCGATCTCTAGGCCGTCCTGGCTCTCAAAGGTCACATCGACTTGTTCCGCGGCGAGACCGCCGGGAAACAGGGCAAGGAAGGCCACGGCAACAAGACGTTTGGTCATGGAGATCATCGGTTTTTCCAGAATCGACGCCAAACACGCAAGGCGGCGGCTGGCGTCATGGCGGAACACAAGAATGAGCCTTTCCGCTTCGCGCCTAAGCATGTTTTAACCCGGGCCGGACCGGATGAGAAAGAAAGGATCGCCGATGGCGGCGGCCAGTGTCGCATATCGCATTGGATGGCTGCTCGTGATCCTCGCCGCCATGATGTTGATCCCCGCCTTCCAGGGAGCAATCGAATATGACGGCCAAGCCGCCTTTCATTTCGTGGCAAGCGCCCTCCTGACCCTGTTCGTGGGCGGGGGCCTTGTGCTGGGTCTGAGAGGGCAGGCCGACCGTTCCCACAATTGGCTGGCCATTTCGTTTTTCGGCCTGGCCTGGTTCGTGGTGCCGATCTTCGCCGCCTTGCCCCTCTATGCTGCCGGTCCGTTCCTGACCGCCTTCGATGCCTATTTCGAGGCCCTCTCCGCCGTGACAACGACCGGCGCCACTCTGGTGCCCGATCCGGCGACGACGTCGGGCGCCATCATCGCCTGGCTCGCCATTCTCCAATGGCTCGGTGGCCTTGCCGTCCTGGTGGTGGCCGGCGGGGTCTTTTCCATTCTGCTGTGGTCCGGAGTGCCCTTGCTGACCGTGCCGACACCCTTCACAAGGGGGTCGCTCCTTGAGCGCCTGCCGTCGATCATGGTGCTGATCCTGCCGATCTATACGGTGCTGACGGCGGGCGTTTTCCTCGGACTGCTGCTTTGTGGCGTGCCCGCCTTCGATGCGGTGTGTTTTGCCCTTTCCTCCGTGTCCACCGGCGGGCTGATGCCGGCAAGCTCGGGGATTGGGGGCTTTGGTTCGGCCTGGGCCGGGGTTGTCGTGACGATCGCCATGGCCGCGGGCGGCGCCAGCATCATGGTCCATTGGTATTGGATGCGTCGGCGCGTGGCCGAGTGCCTTCATGATACGGAGCTTCGCTTTTATGGCGGCGCTCTTTTGCTGGTGAGCGTGTTCACCATCAGCATCTCTCTGATCAAAGGACTTGATACAGGTCTTTGGCGCGAGATCGGTTCGGCAGCCTTCCTGGCGGTGTCCCTGGTGACGACAACAGGCTGGACCGTGGATGGCATGCCCAGTCATCACCATCTGCCGTTCGGTCTGATCCTGGGCTTGCCGGCGATCGGCGGCATGGCCCTGTCGACGGCCGGGGGCATCAAGCTCATCCGCGTCATCCTGCTGTTCAAGGAAGCGGACCGGGAACTCTATCGTCTGTCCCATCCCAATGGCGTGGCACGGGTGATCTTTGCCGGCACCAAGATCGATGAGGCAGTCCTTGCCAAGACCGGCGCGGTCTTTTTGGCTTTTCTGGTCGCGGTCGGCGCGTTGACCCTGGCGGTCTCGGCCCAGGGTCTGAGTTTTGAGACGGCGATCGCCGCCAGTCTCTCTGCACTGAGCAATACGGGTCCAGCCTTCGATCTGGCGGTCAAGGGCGCCACGCGGTTTGCCGATCTTCCCGAAACCGCGCGCGCCCTCCTGTGCGTGGGCATGGTGCTGGGACGGCTAGAGGTCCTGGCCCTGCTGAGCCTCCTGAACCCGGCTTATTGGCGCCAATAGATCGAGAGCACAGCCTGGATGTCCCGCCCTCTCTCATGGTCGTGGGCGATGGCAGTGTTCAAAGGGGTCGGATGGTGGCGGGCTCCGGGTCCGCGGACCATTGCGGCCAAGGGATGATCCGGGAGGGAAGCTTCCAGTCCTGGCCCTTCACCAAAAGTCCGAAAGACAGGCCCATCATGCCGAGACCACCGATGAGGGCCCCGTGCACATGATGGTGAGGGACGCTTGCGACAAGAGCAAAGGCAATGGCAGCCAAGCGCAGGTGCCGATTGTCCTGATGCAAGAAGCAAAGAAGCGGCACAATCAGGACAATGTAGTAATGCGACCATGCGATGGGGGCGAAGACGGTCATGGTGATGAGCATGACTGAGACGCTCAATCCCTCACTGCCCCCTTGACGCCTGAGCCAACCCGCCGCCAACGCGCAAGCCACGGCGAGTGCCATGCAGACATGGCCGATCTCCGCCGGAAGATCGTGGATCCTGAAGGTCTCGAGCCCCCGTGTTTGGAATGATGCGTCGGGATGAAACGGCGCCACGAGGACAGCTGGAAGAGAATGGTTGTTCTCCGAAAGCAACAGCAGCGTTGATAAGCGCTCCAGCGTGGCCACGAATTCCCGGGTCAGAAACGGGCCCGCGAAAAGCCAGGTCGAGACCGCCAAAATGCACATGGTGATTGCTGCCGCAGCGGCGGCAACCCACCGGCCCCGCGCACACCAATAGACTAGGACAAGGCCGGGTGTGATCTTGAGCGCGGCGGCGCCGGCGACAAGGATCCCGGCCGCCATCGGGGCCCGCCGTTCCGACAGGATGAGGGCGCCAGCCACCGCGACCACGACAAAGGGATGAGTCTGCGCCAACACCATGGCGTATAGAAACGGAAAAGACGCGGCCAGGAAGACCAGGGCAAGGGCGGTCCGGATGACCGAAACCGATCCCGGCACCAAAAACCTGACAGTGATCCAAACCGTCCCCACGACGGCGAGCAGTTCCAAGAACACAAAGAGATGATGAAACGACGCGAAATTCATCCGCGTGCAAAGGGGATCGAGCATCATGGACCAGAGCGGGATCTGGACATACGGGTGAAGATTGCTGGTGAACCCCGTCGCTTGGGCCGTCATGATCCACCGAAAATCGTCCACCATCGAAAACCAGACCGGATGATATCGGTAGACGCTGGCCTCATGGCCCTCGGCGATCAAGCGGCACGCGATGTAGCTCGACGCCAGGTCATCGCCCGGCCCGTTTCGAAAAATCATGAAGCCGAAAAAGACGAAAACGCCGAGCAGCGCGGCGATCACCCACTTCTCACTCGCCGACATCCCATGTCCCCAAATCGAGCGACCGGCCGGTCTGGGCCGGATCCGTGTTCGGTTTGGGGGAAAGCGCGTCAGCGTGACATTGGTATACTGATTTTAAGGCCGCGTTCTGTTCCCGCCACACCGCCTGATGGGACAAGGGTTAGGGAGCGGTAGAATCAGGGGCCACCACCTTTGGTTAACGCCATGCGGGTGATCCATGGCAAGACGACGCACCCGCGGCCTCCTTACCGATCGACGAAAGGACCGCAAGTGAGGAGAAACGCTTAGACAGGGAACCCCATGAAAGCATGGGGAATTTGCAACCGTACCCTCCCGGTGCCTGCTCGTTTTTTTGTTGTGAGGGATAATGGAGAGCGGAGGGTGGGGCCATGGCGCCCAGTGGGGGCCGCCGCAGGGGCGATCGAGGCCGCTTTAAGGTTTTGGCCTTGCTGAGCCCCTTAAACCGCCCATACTGCGTTCAGGAACACGACGGTTTTTCGTTTTGGAGGCTGATATCCCCATGTCCAGGCAATCCTACGTCAATGGACGCTACGTCACCCACGCCGAGGCCCAGGTCCACATCGAGGACCGGGGCTTTCAGTTCGCGGACGGCATCTATGAGGTCTGCGCCGTGGTGGACGGTGCCTTCATGAACATGGATCGCCATATGGCGCGTCTCGCCCGCTCCTTGCGTGAGATGCGGATGACCGCGCCGCTGTCGGAACGGGCGTTGAAGGTGATCATGGGGGAGGTCGTGCGGCGCAACCGCCTCACCAATGGCATGGTCTATATTCAGATCACGCGCGGCGTGGCGCGCCGGGATCATCCGTTTCCGTCCCATCCGATCCGCCCGACACTCGTCGTCATCGCCCGCGCGCTCAAGCCTGAACGGCTTGAAGCCAATGCCCAGGCCGGGGTCAGTGTCGTCACCCTGGAGGACATTCGCTGGGGTCGCTGCGACATCAAGTCGGTTTCCCTGCTTGCGAATGTTCTCGCCATTCAAACCGCAAGGGAAGCGGGCGCGGATGATGCCTGGCTGGTGGACGCCAAGGGCGAGGTGACGGAAGGAACGCGCTCCAACACCTGGATCGTGGATCAGAACGGCACCCTGATCACCCGGTACCTGGACAATCATGTTTTGCCGGGGACAACCCGGCATACCCTGGCCGATGTCGCTCGGAACCTGGGCTACCAGGTGGAGGAACGGGCCTTTACCGTCGAGGAAGCGAAGGAGGCCCGCGAGGCGTTCATGACGTCCGCCAGTGCCATGGTCCTGCCCGTGGTGCGCATTGACGACCGGGTGATCGGCAACGGCCAACCGGGTTCGGTCTCCTTGACCCTGCGCCGGCTGTATCAAGAGGCCATCAAGGCCGCCAGCGAAGCAGAACTTCAGCGCCAGACCTAAGGTATAGCTTAAAAAATTGGCTCCCTTGTCTTTTTCGCAGATGCAACATAGTTCATGATAGTGCACGGTCTCGCGCGCTCGACCCTCCAGGGGGCGGTGGCGGGACTCGGCGTTCGCTTCAGTCGAGGGGCGCCACTCTGAAAACCGAAAACCAAAGAGGTGGACCACACCCATGTCGTCGGACAAGCCGCAAAATCTTCAGGACACTTTTCTCAATCATTGTCGCAAGCAAAAGGTTCCGCTCACCATCTTTCTCGTGAACGGCGTCAAGCTGCAGGGCGTGATTACGTGGTTTGACAATTTCTGCGTCTTACTGCGCCGGGACGGGCATTCCCAGCTCGTCTACAAGCACGCCATCTCAACGGTGATGCCGTCTCAGCCGGTGCAGCTTTTTGATGCGGATGTCGAAACAGCAGAGGCAGAGTGACAAACAGGCCAGGGGAGACCCCGCCAACGGGCGTGGAAGACACACCTGATTTCAGCCGCCGTCGGGCCCACCAATACAGTGCGGCCCGTGATCAGGCCCCCATGCGGGCGCTGGTTCTGGTTCCCTATCTCAAAAATGATCCCAGCGTGAGGACGCGTGATCCCCAGACACGGCTGGAGGAGGCCACCGGGCTTGCCCGGGCCATCGCGCTCGATCTCGTGGACGTCGAGAGTGTGCCCCTGACGGGACGCAATTCCGGGCATCTTTTCGGGAGCGGCAAGCTCGCCGCCATTGGAGAACGGGTGCAAGCGGAGAATATCGGCCTCGTCATCGTCGATTGGGCCGTGACGCCGACCCAGCAGCGCAATCTGGAGCGCGCCTGGCAGGCCAAGGTCCTCGATCGCACGGGCCTCATTCTTGAAATCTTCGGGGACCGGGCGCGCACCCGGGAGGGCCGGCTTCAGGTCGAGCTTGCCCATCTGCTCTATCAGAAAAGCCGGCTGGTCAGGTCCTGGACCCACTTGGAACGCCAGCGCGGGGGCCGGGGCTTCCTGGGCGGGCCCGGGGAAACCCAGATCGAATCCGACCGTCGCGTCCTGCAGGAGCGGATCACCAAGATCCGCCGGCAGCTCGAAACGGTCACCCGCACCCGACAGCTCCACAGGGCCGGGCGCAAGAAAGTGCCCTATCCGATCGTGGCGCTCGTCGGCTACACCAATGCCGGCAAGTCAACGCTGTTCAACCATATCACGCAGGCGGACGTTCTGGCCAAGGACATGCTGTTCGCGACCCTCGATCCGAGCATGCGCGCCTTGACCCTGCCGTCGGGACGCACGGTGATCCTATCCGACACGGTGGGCTTCATTTCCGATCTGCCGACGGCCCTGGTGGCCGCGTTCCGCGCGACCCTGGAAGAGGTGCTGGAGGCGGATCTGCTCATCCATGTCAATGATGCCGCAAGTGCGGAGTCGCAGTCTCAGGCCGATGACGTGCTGGAGGTGCTGGCGGAACTCGGCATCGGAGAGGATGACGAGCGCCCGCGTATCACCATCCACAACAAGATTGATCTCCTTCCGGAAGATCAGAAAGAGGCCCTTCAGAGGCGCACGGCACGCGGTCATCCCCAGTCGCGCCGGGTGGAGCTGACCCTGTCGGCGGTCACGGGCGAGGGGCTGCCGGCTCTCCTGTCCACAATCGACGAGTTGCTGAGTGAGCGGCGATGTGTCATCGATCTCGAGCTTGGCGCCGGCAATGGCTCGGAGCTCGCCTGGCTGCATGCCAATGGGGAGATCCTCGACCGTGAGGACCATGAGGACGGGCGGATCCGTTTGAAGGTCGGGCTCGGGGAACAGGCCCTGGGGCGCCTTCGCAAACGCGCTGAAGCTGCCGCAGATATGCCGGACCCGGATTTCCGGTTTCTGGGTCTGGCGGCCGATTGATCAATCGAACGGGGATGGGGCGATGACGGACCGATGGGTCGAACCGGATCGGATCGCGGATGTGATCCGAAACATCGCGGCGGAGGAAATCATGCCCCGCTGGCGCAATCTCAAGGCCCACGAAATCCACGAAAAGGCGCCCGGCGATCAGGTCACGGATGCTGATCTGGCGACGGAACGGCGGCTGACCGAAACCTTGAGCGGCCTTCTGCCCAACTCCCTGGTGATCGGGGAAGAAGCCACGGCGGCGGACCCGGATGTCCTCAACCGCCTGGACGAACCGGGGCCCGTCTGGATCATCGATCCAGTGGATGGCACCTCCAATTTTGCGCGGGGGACGGAAGTCTTCTGTGTCATGGTCGCGCTGGTTCACCAGGGCGCGACTGTGGCCAGCTGGATCTATCTGCCCGTCACTGATGAGATGGTGATTGCCGAACAGGGCGGGGGTGCCCGACTGAACGGCAGTCCCCTGAAGCCGTCCATTGAGGACCATCCCATGCGCATGCGCGGTTCGGTGCACACCCGCTTCATGCCGAAGGAACGGGGGCAGGCGGTGCGGCCGCGCCTGGCGGCCTTTCGATCGAACAAGGAATATTACTGCGCCGGCCACACCTATGTGCATCTGGCCCGCGGCGACCTGGAACATGCCTTTTTCTGGCGCACCAAATGCTGGGACCACGCCATGGGTGCCCTCATCGTCGAGGAAGGGGGCGGCCGGGTCGCCTTTCTTGACGGCGCCGACTACCGGCCCGACATGCGCGATCGCACGGGCCTCCTGGCCGTCTCGCACGGCGCATGTTGGGGGATGGTCAAGGATATTCTCTGGCCGGATGACTGAGGCGCGCGTCAGGCAGCCAGGGTCAGGGAAGACGCCTGGGCCTCCAGTTCCTCGATCGGCATGGGGCGGGCCACATGGTAGCCCTGGACCAGATTGCACCCCATTTCGCGGAGCACCTCAACTTCCTGGGGGCGCTCCACGCCTTCGGCGATCACCTGAATGCCAAGCCCCTTCGCCAGTCCGATAATGGCCTGACAGATCAAGGTATTTTCCGAGCGCTGATCAAGATTGGAGACGAACTCCCGATCGATCTTCACGACATCGACGGGCAGACGCTTGAAATGGGCGAGGGTGGCATGACCGGTCCCGAAATCATCAAGGGCGATCCGTGCGCCCAGGCGGCGCATTTCGCTCAAAGTCACGAAAATCTGCTCGGCATTGCGGCTCAAGACCACGTCTTCGCTGATTTCCAGAACGAGCTTGTGCGCCATATCACCGGCTTCCTGCACCCGGTCCAGAAGGGCCTTGCTGGTCGCGGCATTGGCGAGGCGCTCGCCGGCAATGTTGACGGCGACAAGCCCGGCGGAAACCGCCTCGCGGGACCGGGCCCGCATTTCCCGCAAGGCCGCGTCCAACACCCAGACATCGATCCGTTCAATAAGATCGGCATCCTGGGCCGAAAGCAGGAAAGTCTGTGGACTGATCAGGCCGGATGTGGGGTGCTGCCAGCGCAGGAGCGCTTCCGCGCCGCAATACCGGCCCAGTCTCACATCCAGGATCGGTTGCCAATGCAGGGCCAGTTGGTCCCGGCTCAAGGCCAGACGCAGGGCATCCCCGTGGGAACGCGCATCATCCAGCCTCTTGCGCATCGCGGGTTCATAGAGGCAGGCTTGGCCTCGACCCCGGCCCTTGGCCTGGTAGAGGGCGATATCCGCATCGGACATGATCTGTACGCCCGAAAGAACGGAACCCCGTTCGGCATAACGCACCCCAACACTGCCGCTGGGATTGAGAACGCGACGGCCGCATTCCTCCAGGCACAAGGGTTCGGCAATGGCGTCGAGAACCTTGTCGGCGATTTCCATTGCCTGTGCCTCGTGCCCAAGCCCGGAAAGCAGGATCGCGAATTCGTCTCCCCCCAGACGAGCGACAAGATCCGACTGCCGCACACTTGTCGTGAGCCGCAGGGCGATGGCCTTGAGATAGGCGTCACCCGCCGGATGCCCGTAAACGTCATTCACTTCCTTGAATCGATCCAAATCAATCAGCAGGATGGCGATTGAAGAGCCTCTTCGATGCGCCGCGTTGCTGGCGGCCTCCAACTTTTCATCAAAGCGCAGCCGGTTCGCCAAGCCGGTCAAGGCATCGTGATAGGCCAGAAACGCGATCTGACGTTCCGTGGCCTTGCGTTCCGTGATGTCCAGGAAAACACCGAACATTTTTTCGGTCTTCCCCCGGGCGTCCACGATACAGTGGCCGCGGGAGGCCACCTCCCTGACGATCCCGTTGGGCCGCACGAGACGCGCCTCGAATTCAAAACTCGCGCCATGGGCCAGCGCGTTCTCGACCGCCTGAGCCACCATGGCTTGGTCATCGGGATGGTAGAACTCGATCGCGCGGCCCACATTCGGCACCGGGCCCGCAGGGTCCAAACCGTGAATCCGGAACACCTGATCGGACCAGAAGAGGGTATCGGTAGTGACCGTGAACTGCCAATGACCGATCAGGGCCAATTCTTCCGCAGCCCGGAGCATCTCCACCTGTTCGCGGTAGAGGTTGTCGTTTTCCACCAAGAGGACCTCGGCCTCCTTGAGGGAAGTCACGTCCGTATGGGCGCCCAGCATCCGGATCGGCCGTCCGCACTCATCCCGAATGATCAGGCCCCGGCAGCGTACCCAGATGGTCTTACCGGACCGGTGCCGGTAACGGACGATCTGGTCGTAGAGATGTTCGAGATCATCTTTATGTTTTTCGAAATTCTCAAGCACAAGCGCGAGGTCGTCGGGATGGATATTGGCCTGCCACCAGTCCGGCGAATGATCCATCTCGTCGGGCTCATAGCCGAACAAGGACTTGAAGCGCGGGCTGAGCCATTCCTGGTTCGGATTCTCGAGATCCCAGTACCACACGCCGTCGAGGGAACCGCCTTGCAGAAAATCGAAGATGCTGTCGTCGGTGCGGACCCGTTCGTAGAGTTCCCGACGCAGATAGTGGTCATCCCGCACCGTCATGCAATCCCCGTTACCTGCCCACGCCCTCAGGGCATCAACCACTCGGTACCGGACCGGGCCATGCCACAGCGGTGCCAAGATCGGACTTAAGCCTAAACGGTGCGTTCTAAGGGAGTGCTAACGGATGGAGTCAGGGGGCTTTGCCGCCCTTTTCCTCCGCCTTAACCCTGTTCCAGAGGACGGTGAGATCAGCAAGGCTCGCCCCCTCCGCAAGGCTGCGCCCCTCGGCCTCGGCCAGGTCCTCCATGCGGCGGAAGCGGCGCTCGAATTTGTGGTTCGCGTCCGTCAGGGCATTTTCCGGATCCACGCCGATGCGCCGCCCGAAATTCACCATGACAAAAAGCAGATCGCCATATTCCTCGGCGATCCGGGCCTGGGATGTGCCGGCATTGACTTCCTCGGCCAGCTCGCCGGCCTCTTCGGTGATCTTGTCGAGAATGCCGTCCATGGTTTCCCAATCAAAACCGATACGCACGGCCCGCTTTTGCAGCTTCAAGGAGCGCATCAGGGCGGGCAGGGCGAGGGGAACCCCCTCCAGGACGCTGGCCCGGCTGTGACCCCGGCGCGCGGCTGCGGCGGCCCGCTCCTCGGCTTTCTGGGCCTCCCAGGCCCCGTCAACCATGCCCTTGCCGCGTTCCGCCTCGGCGCCGAAAATATGGGGATGTCGGCGGATCATCTTGTCACAGATGGCTTCCACCACATCGGCGAAGGTGAAATCCCCCCGGTCACGCGCGATGGCGGAATGGAAAACGACCTGGAGCAGGAGATCACCCAATTCGTCCTTCAGCCCCGCCGCATCGCCCTCACGGATCGCATCGGCAACCTCGTAGGCTTCCTCGATCGTGTAAGGAGCAATGGTCTCGTAGGTCTGCTCCCGGTCCCAGGCGCAGCCATGGTCGGGATCGCGCAGATGGGCCATGATGGTGAGCAGGGCCTCCATGACCCGGCGATCATCGGGCGGGGCGATGACGGTGCCCGGTGCATCGGCGCCGGTCCCGCTGGCCTCGTCGTTTTCTGCGTTGTCCATGAATGCTTGTCCCGTGCTGACCCGGGCCAGAGGCATAGATGAATTGGTGTCACATTGCAAATGCCGGACGGGATTTGCCGCCCGCCCGACGGTGCCCTCCGTTTGCGAATGGTTGTTCCCTTCAAGGTCGAAGATGAAGTGCCGCGCGTTCGCTCCCATCCATCATGAACAGTCCGGAAGAGTGATCGTGAACGATCCGCCAACGTCACGACGCGTCTCCCTCAAGGGGCGTTGAACGCCGTTTGCAGGGCGGCGATGTCGATCTTGCGCATTTTCATCATGGCTTCCCGGGCCCGGCCCGCAGCGGCCTTGTCCTCCGCCATCATCATATTGGGCAGAACCTCCGGCACGATCTGCCAGGACACGCCATATTTGTCGACCACCCAGCCGCACATGCTCTCCTCGCCGCCATCGACAAGCGCGTTCCACAACCGGTCCGTCTCCGCCTGGTCTTTGGTCAGGACCGAGATCGACGCGGCGGGCGTGTGCTTGTACATGGGTCCGCCATTGAGCACCATGTAAGGCGCCCCCGCGAGGGTGAACTCCACGACCAGCGCAGGCTTGCCCGGAACCGGATAGGACGCGGTCTCTATGCGGCTGTCGGGGAGCAGGGAAACATAGAAATTGACCGCGTCTTCCCCCTCCTTGTCGAACCACAGGCAGGTTCTCACTTTCGCTTTGTCTGTCATGTCTTTCTCCTTTCTTTGGTTGACGCATTGATCAGGGGGTGATCGTCAGGGTCCGTCCGTCATCGCTCATGTGGACGTCTGTCATGCCGCGGTCCTTTGCTTGGTGGCTGGGGAGAAAAGAAGGGTGATATATCGCTGGAGATGGTCGACGCTCTCAATGGCGACCGCCTCATCTCCCTTGGCCTTGGCCAGGATGAAGGCCCCCTGCAGCACGGCCTGGGTGTGGCAGGCGAGGCTCGTGGCGGTCCAATCACCGGTGACGCCATGCATGTCCATGGCCTCGGCGATATCGGCCTCCAACGTCGCCGCATGGCCGAATATGCTGCCGGCGCATGCGTGCCGAATATCCGCATGGGTCCCATAGACCTCCTGGACCATGGTACCGACAAGGCAGGTGAATTCGGGCAGCTCTCCGCTCAAGAGCGACCGGCGGAACGCCACATAGGCCAGGACCCGGTCGAGCGGATCTTCATGGTCATGATACGGCGCATTGGCGAACAGGGCGCCCGTTGTCTCCGACCAGTGGTTGGCGGCGGCGACCCCAAGCGCCTCCTTGCTCTCGAAATGATGGAAAAACGCGCCCTTGGTGACGCCAGCCCGCGCACAAAGCTCGTCCACGGTCGTCGCGGTATAGCCCTGTGCCCGGATCACCGCCAAGGCCGCCTCCAGCAGCTTGTTCCGCGCGGTCGGTTTCGATCGCGGCATTCGTGTCTCCTTCTCTCTGGAATTTTTTATACCAACTGGTTGGTATGCTTTCAAGCAAATTGTCTCTCGTCGAGGATTGTGAGGGTCTGGAAAAGGAGGGCTGGGCGTCGAACGGCGCTCAAAAGAAAGTGGTTAGGTGAGGGGCATGGGGATTCTTAAGGCCGCCAGATCGTCTCTTCGTCGAAGCCGAGAGCCTTGAAATCCGGTGCGCGCAGGTCTTGTTCCTTGGCGTGATTCAAGAAGAACTCATCGAGTTGCGGCGGCGCGACGGGCGTGCCCGCCAGCATGGCGTGGACCTGACCCCGGTGATGGATCTGGTGCTGGAACAGGTGAAGGAGCACCCGGTCCACGCGTTCGGTCTGGACCCAGCCGTCGCGGGGCAGGGTGACAGTGTCGGCCAGAATGTCGTCCTTCAGATCATCGCAAAACACAATCAAGCGGTGATCCACGGCACGCTGGGCCCGGTCCAGATCGGGAAACGCGTCATAGCTTATGTCCTGCCCGAATGGATCCTCGTCCTGCTCCATGCCATCGAGCGCCGCCACATAGAAACGATCGACCATCACCGTGTGATTGAGGGTCAGCAGGATCGACGGGAAAAAATTCGTCCGTACCGCGCTAAGTTCTTCCGGCCTCAACGTTCCACATGCCGTCAGCAGACGGTGATTGGCCCACGCATTGTTATGGGCCTGGGCCCGAAAATAGGTGGCGATGTTCATGGCTGCGCTTTCATTCCGGCCAACACACGGTCGGGGCATTCATTGCATCAGTTTATGGCGACCCGGTAGCCCAGCAGGGCGCTCGATCCCTTGCTACTCCGCGTTGGCAGGAGAAGATCGAAATACACATATGTGACGCCTTCTTGCAGGGTCGCCTTGATGTGCAGAGTGTACTTGCCAATCCCGGTCGGACCTTCCGCATCTTCGACCCGCCTTTGAAGGGACGTGACCTTGCCGCCCGCGTTGAGCGCGAAAAGCTCCATGACCATCGCGGAACCGGGATTCCGGTCATCAACCCGTGCGGAGATTTCAATTGTGCGGCCCGCAAGGGTCGCCCTGTCGCGCCGGGGCGGTACATTGACCGGGCAGGAGAGGATGCGGGCATCGTCGGTCGCCTTCCATCCGCTCACGGAGAAGCTGTTATCCACGCCAGTCGAGATCCGGACACTGTATTGCGTCAGCGTGCACATATAGGCGCTGTAGTGGACTGTTGCAAAGGACGACGACAGGCAGCCGCAAAGGCTGACGACCAGGGTCATCCCAGCGAAATAGCGACCGAATGCCAATCGTCCCCACGTCTTTGGGCCCATGCTCACCCCGTGCGTCGCGTATCCGACATTCCCCCAAGTCCGACTGCCACGTCCAACCGGATTGCCTTCGCACGCTATGACGAGTCTTGAGCCCCCCAATGACGTTCGTGACAATGAACCTGGACAGCGCAGCTCAACCCTG
>CAZFWG010000034.1:0-3572 GCA_964522525.1 uncultured Alphaproteobacteria bacterium
CGGGGCCCAGGACCGCATTGGTGCCGTAGGCATTGATGATGCCGCCATTGATCACCGTCGGCCCCTTGCGACCGGCCTCCAGCACGGCGGCCACGAGGGAGGTGGTGGTGGTCTTGCCATGGGTTCCGCCGACGGCCACGGACCATTTGAGACGCATCAACTCCGCCAGCATCTCCGCCCGGCGCACGATCGGGATCTGAAGCTCCCGGGCCGCCACCAGTTCCGGATTGTCGGGCTTGATGGCGGACGAGACGATCAGCACACGGGCATCGCCCAGATTCTCGGCTTTCTGGCCCACATGAATCGGTATGCCCAGACTTCTGAGGCGCACCACATTGGCGCCCGCCGTCGCGTCAGACCCCTGAATGCGATAGCCCAGGGTGTGCATGACCTCGGCGATGCCGCTCATGCCGATGCCGCCGATACCCACGAAATGAAGGATACCGATATCGAAAGGAATGGTTTTCATTAGAATTTCCTAGAGAGGGTGAAGGGGCGGTGTCAATCGGCCGGACGCGGCACCGTAAGTCCTTTGGACTTCGCACGGGACGCGGCGGCCAGCTGGGACACGATATGGACCAGGCGGGCCGTGGCATCGGGGCGGCCGGCACCATGGGCGGCGGCGGCCGCCGCCGCAAGCCGATCGGGATCAGCCAAGAGCGCCTCAAGCCTTTGGGCCAGGGCTTCAGGCGTGAACTCTTTTTCGGGCATGGCCCAGGCGCCGTCCACCTGGGTCAGGACATTCGCATTATAGGTCTGGTGATCGTCCATGGCCCCCGGCAGCGGCACCAGGATCGACGGCCGACCGACAACGGCGAGTTCGGTCACGGTCGAGGCGCCGGCGCGCGCGATCACCAGATGGGCCTCCGCCAGCCGCCGGTCCATGTCGCCAAAAAAAGGCGCAAGCTCCGCCTGGATGCCCGCCGCCTCATAGGCCGCTTCCACGGTGCCCTGATCCTCCTGGCGACATTGTTGGGTCACCCGCAACCGGCCGCGCAGGTCTTGCGGCAGGGCCGCGAGCGCCGGCGGCACGACCTGGCCCATGACCCGGGCCCCCTGGCTGCCGCCGAAAACGAGGAGATTGACGGGCTCATCGGCGTGCGGAGGCGTATAGCCGCTGCGCCGGTGCGCCGTGATGACTTCCCGCACCGGATTGCCCGTGGTGATGGCCCGCTTCGCCAAGGCCGCGCCCCCGCCCCTGAGGCCGTCAAAAGCGCAGGCGACGGCACTGACCCGACCGGCCATCAAGCGGTTCACACGGCCCAGGACCGCGTTCTGTTCGTGAATGACCGTTGGGATGCCCCGCAGCACGGCCCCGGCCATGGCGGGAAGGGACGGATAGCCGCCAAAGCCGATCACCGCGGCGGGCTTGATGCGCCCGAGCCGCGCCCAGGCCGAGCCGACGCCCGACAGGATCGACAACCCCGCCCTGAGTTTCCCGACGGGCCCTCTACCGGCGAAGGTCGCCGCATCCACCATCATGACCCGGACGTCAGGAAAGGCATCCGTATAGGTGCGCCCCCGCTGATCGGTGACGAGCACAAGCTCCGCCCCTTGCGCGGTGAGCGCCTCCGCCAGCGCCTGGGCCGGAAACAAATGTCCCCCCGTTCCGCCCGCCGCCATGACGATGGGCGCGCCCTTCAAGGCATCCAGATACGGGCCTGAACCTTCCGTATAGGGTGTAATCGCGATCTGTGCCATGGCGCCATGCCCTCCTCACGCCCGCGCCGACCACTGAAGCTAGATGCCCAGATGGCGGGGGCTTGCCCGGTTTCGGGTCAACGCCAGGACCATGCCACAGGTCAGGGCAATCGCCACCATCGAGGATCCGCCATAGGAAATAAAGGGCAGCGTCATTCCCTTGGCCGGCAGGAGTTTCAGAGTGACGCCAATATTGATGGCCGCTTGAAGGCCGAGGAGAGACACCAATCCGGCAACACTGAGCTGCACGAAATGATCGGCCGCCGACAGGGCCTTGGCGAAACCGCGCACGACGATAAAACCGAACAGAACCACAATCATGAGACACAGCAGGATGCCGTATTCCTCGGCCGCGACGGCGAAGATGAAATCCGTGTGGGCGTCAGGGATCTGACGTTTGATCTGTCCCTCGCCCGGCCCCTGGCCGAACAGGCCGCCATTCATGATGGCGTTGAGCGCCGTATCCACCTGATGGGTGTCGTTGGCGCCGGGATTGAGAAAGGCATCGATCCGCGCCGCCACATGGGGCACGGTGAAATAGCCGATGATCAGGGCACCGATGGAGAGGACGCCCATGGCCACGCCCCACAGGAATGGGATGCCCGACACGAAAAAGACGGTGCCCCAGGCCGCCGTGATCAGGATCGTCTGACCGATATCCGGCTGCATCACCAGAAGGGAGGCCGCCACCAGATAAAGGACCAGCGCGAGCAAGGATCCGGGCGCCGGTCCCGAGGGACCGCCCCGCCAGGCAAAAAGCCAGGCGCTGGTGACGATCAAGGCCGGTTTCATGAACTCGGAAGGCTGCAGCGCAAAGGGCCCGAGCTGGATCCAGCGTTGGGCGCCCTTGACCTCACCACCGATCATCAGGGCCAGGATCATGCCCGCAAAGGAGAGCCCCAGGATCACGAAGGCGAGCCGGCGGATATGGCGCGGCGGCAGCATGGAAACAAGGATCAGGAGGGCCACCGCCGGGCCCAGAAAGATCAAATGGCGGATAACGAAGTGAAACGTGTCATAGCCCAGACGCTGGGCCATGGCAGGCCCCGCCGCCAGAGACAGCGCGCCGCCGACAAGGGCCAGGACCAGCATGCTCGCCAGCATGATCTGGTCAATCGTCCACCACCACTCACTGAACAGGCTGCGATTGGTGCGGGCCGGCGCGATCATGGCGCCTCGACCTGCGCGCGCCCTCCGCCCAGGGCCTGTTCGAGGGCCCGGACAAGGGTGCGAAAGGCGTCGCCCCGCGCCTCAAAATTCTCATACTGATCAAAGCTGGCGCAGGCCGGAGAAAACAGGACCACGGGTTTCGTGGCCTTGTCCTTGCGGGCATCGGCAAAGGCCATGGCGACGGCACGGTCCAGGGTCTCGACGCATGCGGATGACGCATGACCTTGCAGGGTGTGCTCGAAGGCGGACGCCGCCTCGCCGATCAGATAGGCCTTGGCCACGCGCGGCATATGTTCCGTGAGGGACTCGATCCCCCCGTCCTTGGCGCGCCCGCCTGCAACCCAGTAGATCCGGTCATAGCAGGCGAGCGCCCGCGCCGCCGCGTCCGCATTGGTGGCCTTGGAGTCGTTGATGAAACGCACGCCGTCGATGGTCGCGACATTTTCCATGCGATGGGCAAGACCCGGAAAGCTCATGAGGCCTGCGGACAATTGCGCCTCATCGGGCAGGAACCGGCGCAAGGCCGCCGCCGCCACGGCCGCGTTCTGCCAATTGTGGACCCCCGGCAGGGACGGCAGGGGATTGAGATCGGCGATCACCGGCGCGCCCGACTGGCCCGCATCGTGGAGCTGGCCGTCTTCCACATAGAGGCCCTTTTCAAGGGGCCGCATGACGCTGACCGGCGTGACCGTGACGCCCTC
>CAZFWG010000034.1:3672-12524 GCA_964522525.1 uncultured Alphaproteobacteria bacterium
GCGATGATCCGGGCCTTGCGCCGTCCGCGCGGGCCCAGCGCCATGGAAAAGAGTTCCACATCGCCGATGACCGGGATCTTGTTCTCAAGCGCCTTTTCGACCACGGGATGAGGCTTGGGGTGGGTCAAGGGCACGCCGGGGCTCAGGACGAGGGCAATGAAGCGGGTCCAATCCACATCGATCAGGTCGACGGCTACGAGACCCAGTGCCCGGGCGGCATCCCGCCCCTTCTGGCTGTCATCGCCGACAATGGGAAAGGCGCCGCCGGCTTTGAGTGCCTGGGCCGCCGACAGGCCCGTGCGGCCGAGGCCGAAAACCGCGACCTCCTTGCCGGCGAAATCAGTAACGGGAATCACGTGTCTACCTCAATTTGAGGGTGGACAAACCAATCAGGGCGAGAACAACGGAAATGATCCAGAAGCGGATCACCACGGTCGGTTCCGACCAGCCCAATTGCTCGAAATGGTGATGGATGGGGGCCATGCGGAAGACCCGCTTGCCCGTGGTCTTGAAGGAAACGACCTGCACAATCACGGAGACAGCCTCCAGAACGAAGAGACCGCCGATGATCGCCAGAACCAGTTCATGTTTGGTGACGACGGCGATCATGCCGAGCGCCCCTCCCAAGGAAAGGGAGCCGGTATCGCCCATGAAGACCATGGCCGGGGGCGCATTGAACCAAAGGAAACCAAGCCCGGCGCCCACAAGCGCGCCGCAGATGATCGACAGCTCGCCCGCACCCGCAACGGCGGGCAGATGGAGATACTCGGAAAACTCCGAATGGCCCACGAGATAGGAGATCAGGCCGAAGCTGCCGGCAGCGATCATCACGGGCACGATGGCCAGGCCGTCGAGGCCGTCGGTCAGATTAACGGCATTCGACGAACCGACCACCACAAATGCCGCGAAGGCGATGAACACGAAGCCCAGGGGCAAAAGCGCATTCTTGAAAAAGGGAAAGGCCACGACCCCGTAGAGTTCCGGCGGGCTCACCTGCATGACGACCAGGATCATGGCAATGCAGATGGCGAATTGCAGGCCGAGCTTGGCCCGTCCCGACAGGCCGGCGGTCGAGCGCTTCGTCACCTTCCGGTAGTCGTCCAGAAAGCCGATGGCGCCGAAACCAAGGGTCACGACAAGCACGGCCCAGACATAGGCATTGCTCAGGTCCGACCACAAAAGCGTCGAGATGGTCACCGCCGTGAGGATGAGAAAACCGCCCATGGTCGGGGTTCCCGCCTTGGTCACCACATGGGACTGGGGACCGTCGGCGCGGATGGGCTGCCCTTCGCGCTGTTTGGCCTTGAGCCAGCGGATGAGGCGCGGCCCATAAAGGAAACTGATCACCAGCGCGGTGATGATGGCGCCACCCGTACGGAATGTCAGATAACGGAAGACATTGAAGAGCTGATAGTCTTCACTGAGCGGCACAAGCAGATGGTACAGCATTGACGGTCACGCCCCCTTCTCGTGGCCGCGGACAGGTGAACGCAGCGTTCCGGATTGAAGTTCCGAGCCCCCGCTCGGTTCTTCCCCCTGTTTAAGATGCTTTGCCAGGAGTTCGTCAACAACGGGGCGCATCTTGCTGCCTAACGAACCTTTCACCGTGATCACATCTCCGCCCCGCAGCGCGTCCAGAACGGGACCGATCAGGCCCGCCGACTGCTCGGCGTAGGCGCCGCGCCGCGCCGCTGGCAAGGAATCCCAGAGATGGCGCATCAGCGGACCGGCGCAGAACACGAGATCGATGGCGTTTTCCTCCACGGCCTCGCTGACACGGGCATGGTAACGGCCGGCGTCATCGCCCAATTCCAACATGTCCCCGAGCACGGCAATGCGGCGCCCCCCCGGACCCACCGGCATCCGTCCAAGGGTGGCCAGGGCGGCGGCCACCGAGGCCGGATTGGCGTTGTAACTCTCGTCCAGCAGCACGACCGGGCCATCGGAGAGCGTCAGATCATGGCGGGCGCCGCGACCGGCACCGGCGTGGAAATGGCCGAGCGCGTCCGCCGCGGCCTTCAGATCGGCGCCCAAGGCCTTGACCGCCATGAGCACGGCCAGGCTGTTCATCGCCAGGTGCTTGCCCGGCGCGCCGATGCGGTAGCGCAGCCGCTCGCCGCCGAGATCCGCCTCCACGTCGGAGGTCATGTCATCGCCGGACCAATGGGCAAGACGGGCATCGCAATCGACCCGGGTCCCGAAGGTCTGAACGTCCCGGATGCCCTGGTCCCGTGCCCGCGCGCCCAAAAGGGCGCTGTGTTCGATATCGCCGTTGATGATGGCCGTGCCGCCGGGCACGACGCCCGCGAAGATCTCCGCCTTGGCCTCGGCAATGCCGTCCAGGGAGGCAAAAAACTCGATATGGACCGGCGCCACGGTGGTGACGATCGCCACATGGGGCGCCACCAGCTGACTCAAGGGCGTGATCTCGCCCGCGTGGTTCATGCCGATCTCGAAGACGCCATAGGCCGAGGCCGCCGGCATCCGCGCCAGCGTCAACGGCACGCCGATATGGTTGTTGAAGCTCTTGACCGGCGCGTGGGTCGGCCCGCTCTCGCTCAACGCAAGATGCAGCATTTCCTTGCTGCTCGTTTTCCCGACACTGCCCGTCACGCCCACAATCCGGGCCTGTGTTTCGGCGCGGCGCGCGCGGGCCAGGGCGGCGAGGCCCGCCAGGGTATCGGGCACGACCAGGAGGGGCGCGTCGGCATCCACATTGTCCGGGCGCCGCGAGACCAGGGCGGCCTTGGCCCCGGCCTTGAGCGCGGCGGCCACAAAGTCATGGCCGTCCCGCTTGTCCTTCAAGGCAATGAAGAGATCGCCGGGTTCGACCAGGCGGCTGTCGATGGTCAGCCCGGAAATGGTCCAGTCGGCGGCGCCCTCCAGGCGCCCCTGAGCGGCCTTGCGGGCATCCTCCGCTGTCCAGAGCGCGGCCCCGGCCCCTTCCCCTTCTTTCAGATCAGCCACGTGCAGCCTTCCGTTGTTGGAGAATTTGCCTCACGACGTCGCCGTCATTAAACGGCAGTACCCTATCACCAATGATCTGGCCCGTTTCGTGGCCCTTACCGGCCACCACCAAGACATCCCCGGCGCCCAGATCCTGGATCGCCGTCCGAATGGCCTTGTCACGATCGCCCACCTCCCGGGCGTCCGGACATCCCTCAAGGACCGCCCGGCGGATCGCGGCCGGATCCTCGCTGCGGGGATTGTCGTCCGTGACCACAATATCGTCCGCGACCGCCGCCGCGATGGCGCCCATCTCGCGCCGCTTGCCCCGGTCCCGGTCGCCACCGCAGCCGAACACCACATGGAGACGGCGCGCCGCATGGGGCCGCAACGCTTTCAGCACATGGTCGAGCGCATCGGGCGTATGGGCATAATCGACGAAGATCGGCGCCCCCGCCTTGCTCTGTCCGACCCGCTCCAAGCGACCGGGCGCCCCTTGAAGCTTTGCCGTAAGGGCGGCCGCCTTGTCAAAATCCGCGCCGAGCGCCAGAGCCAAACCGAGGGCCACGCTGACATTTTCCGCCTGAAAGGCGCCGAACAACGGTACCGTGCCTGTGTATCTTTCGCCGCCAAAGGCTAAGGCGATCTCAAGACCCTCCGAAACAGGGTCGGCCGCGCGCAAGGCAAGATCGGCGTCCGGCGTGCCGACGGTCATGACCGCACGGCCGGCCTCCAGGGCCTTCTCGACAAAATAGGGGGCATGGCTGCCGGCCAGATTGATGACGGCGGTCCCGCGCGGCGCCAGCCGCTCCGTGAACAGTTGGGCCTTGGCGTCCCGATAGGCTTCAAAACTGCCGTGATAGTCCAAGTGATCCCGGGTCAGATTGGTGAAACCGGCGGCCTGGGGGAAAACGGCTTCGAGCCGGTCCTGGGCCAGCCCATGGCTGGAGGCTTCCAACACCAGATGGGTGGTGCCGGTGTCATGGAGCGCCTTGAGCACCTGATGAAGGGTGACCGGATCCGGGGTCGTATGAATGAGGGGCAACGGTCCGTCCGGGGACATCACGCCCAAGGTGCCCATGCTCGCGGCCCGCAGGCCCAAGCCCGACCAGATCTGACGCAGGAAGGTTGCGACGGAGGTCTTGCCGTTCGTTCCGGTCACGGCGGCGATGGTCTCGGGCGCGCCGGGCATGAGCCGTGCCGCAAGCCATGCCAGCGCCTTGCGCGGAACATCAGCCTGGAGGACCGGCACTTCCAGATCGCCTGGCAGGGACCGTCCCTTTTTCACAAGCACCGCGGCGGCTCCTTGGGCCAGGGCCGCGGGCAGATAGTCGAGACCGTCCTGCCGAGTGCCTTCCAAAGCCACGAAGATGAAGCCGGGCTTGATCTCGCGGCTGTCGGCGCTGAGCCCGGTGACCTCTTGCTCGAGCGCATCGTCAGACGGCGTCTTAATCGCGACGTCCACATCTGGCCCCGTGAGATCCCGTATACGCATGGTCCTTCGGTCCCTTGATTCACCGCGCCCACTCACGGGCGCCGGACGGCCCGGCCCCGCTTTTCCCGGCTCCGGACCGTCGTTCCCTATCGCGCCGTCGCGGCGAAACGTTGGGCCTGGGAGCGTGTTTGCGCGCGTCGTCTGCCCTCGGGTGCCGAGTGGACGCTTAGATTGCGTCCGTCAGGGCCGGCCCCTCCCGGCGCCAGCATCGGCGGCACCCCGAGAAGCGGTGCCACGCGCTTGACGATCTGACCAACCAACGGCGCGGCCGTCCAGCCCGCCGTGGCAAAATTGAAGGTATCCGCCGCCGGTTTGGGCTCGTCCAAAAACACAAACACCACATAGGCCGGATCGTGGGCGGGGAAAACGCCCATGAAGGACGACAGGATGGCCTTGCGGTCATATCCGCCGGCCCTCGCCTTCTCGGCCGTGCCGGTCTTGCCGGCCACCGGATAGCCTTCCACATCGGCGCGTTGCCCGGTACCTTCCGTCACGGCGTTGCGCATGAGGTCCAGCATGACTTGGCTGGTTTCGGGCGATATCGCCCGGTCGCACTCGATCAGGGTGGCGCGGTCCTGGATCAAAACGGTGGGACGGGGCAGACACCCCTTGTTGACAAGCGCCGCCGCGCCCACCGCAAGCTGCAAAGGGGAAATGGCGAGACCATGGCCGAAGGAAACGGTCATGCGCTGCAACTCGCCCCAACGTTCGGGCACCAGAGGCGCCGCCGTGCCGGGCAGCTCAAAAGTGGGCCGGCTCAGGAGACCAAAGCGCGTCAGATAATCCGTCTGCACCTCAACGCCCATATCGAGGGCCATCTTGGCCGTGCCGATATTGGAGGAATAGCGAAAGATCTCGGGCACAGAAAGATACCGGCCCTCGGCATGGAAATCGCGGATGCGGTGGCGGCCGACGCGAATGGGATGGGTGGCGTCATAGCCATCTGTGAGAGTGACGGTGCGGGAATCGAGGGCCGATGCTATGGTGAAGGCCTTGAGCGTCGAGCCCAGCTCATAGACGCCGCTGATCACCCGGTTGAAGCGCGCGTTCTTTTCGGCCGATCCCGGATCATTGGGATCGAAACTCGGCAGGGAGGACAGGGCCAGGATTTCGCCCGTGGCGGCGTCGAGCACGAGGCCCGCTGCGCTCTTGGCGCGGAATTTCTCCATGGCCGCCACCAGCTCATCATGGAGCGTGTGCTGAACGCGCAGATCGATGGACAGACGCACGGGCGCATCGGCATGGATGCGCCCCCCGATGACGTCATCGAAGGCCATTTCGGCCCCCGCGATGCCCTTGCCGTCGATCGTCACATAGCCCAGCACATGGGCGGCCACTTCCCGGTGCGGATAAAAGCGCTTGCGCTCGGCCAGAAAGCCGATGCCCGGCAGGCCAAGATTATGGACGTCATACCGTTCCTGGGGGGTGAGTTCCCGCTCGATCCAGGCGAAGCGCGACTCCTTTCGGGCGAGGCGCGCGCGCAGACGCTCCCGATCAAGTCTCGGCAGGACGCGCGCGAGCTGGTTCGCCGCCTCGTCCGCATCCCAGATCTGGCTTGGATCGGCATAGGCCGCGAACACGGAAACATCCGTCGCCAGCAGCGTACCCCGCCGATCGAGAATGTCCGCCCGGGGACGATCAGGCTCCCGCCGGTCCGCCAGGAAGGTGAGATCCCGCGCGCCTGAAAAGGCCAAGGTGACCAGCCGGGTGCCCAGGGCGCCAAACAGGATCAGGAAGGCCATGGCCACGAGCACGACGCGGCCGCGTCCCGCTTCTACCGCCTCGTTTTCGCCAAGGGGTCTGGAGCGCGCGCCGGCGCCCGGATCGATGGAGGTGAGCGTGGGATCAAGGGCGGGATTGATGAGAACATTGCGCAAGGCACCGGGGGGTGGTCTGTGTCTGCCCGCCGTGCCGCGCCGGCCTGACGTCATAGAGCCTCCCCCTATTGCGTGGCAGGCCGCGGCATGGCCACCGGCGTCGGCACCACCGCCGGCGCTGTCGCCCGAACCGCCGTCATGTTCTGCGCCACTTGCCCCGCCGCCGGATTGGCATCAATGACCAGCGTGACCCGACGGCCTTCCGGCGCCCCTGGTGCCCGCGCCAGTCGGGGCGCACTGACGATGGGCCGGGCCAGTTGGACCGGATCGAGGGGCGGCAAGGCGGCCTCGGGAATGGTCTCGAGCGTCACGATCTGACGGGCGTTGACGGGCGCCATGTCGAGATGGCGGTCGGCCAGCCTCTGCAGCCTGTCGGGCTCCGTGCGCAAGGCCCACTCAGCCTCGAGAAGACGCAAAAGCTCGCGCTCCTGGGCGATGTCGCCGGCAAGATGGGACACGTTGCGCTCCGTCAGGCGCGCCTCGTGTTTCACTCCGTACAGCACGGCGCAAATCATCAACGCCATGCCAAGGAGGAAATGATTGACCCCATGACTCATATTCCGTCGTCCTCCTCGATCCCCAATGCCGCCAAATCTTCCCCCCATGCCGGGGCCGACGTCCGCGCCCCCGCGCGCAGCTTTGCGGAGCGCGCCCGGGGATTGGCCGTCACCTCCGCATCGCTTGGACTGAGAACCCCTTTGACGACCGGGACGAAAGACGGCTTGGCCTTTGTGGGAACGGGTGGCGCGTGACGCGACCCCTGGGGGGCCTGACCACACCGTTCCACTAAGAACGTCTTCACGATTCGGTCCTCAAGGGAATGGAAGGACACAACAACAAGCCTCCCCCCTGGCTTTAATAAACGTTCAGCCGCGCTCAACGCGGCGCCCAGATCCCGCAGCTCGCCATTGACCGCCACGCGCAGGGCCTGAAAGGTGCGCGTCGCCGCATGGGCCTCGCCGCGCGGTGTGCGCCCCAACACGCCTTCCACAAGATCGGCGAGTTCCAGGGTCCGCATGAAGGGTGCCTCCCGGCGCCGGGTAACGATGGCCTTGGCGATCGCGCCCGCCCGCTTTTCCTCGCCGTAACGGGAAAGGATCCGCTTCAGGCTGGCTTCGCTGGCGCCATTCACGAGATCGGCGGCACTCTGGCATTCCGCGTCCTCCGCGCCGCCCATGCGCATGTCCAAGGGCCCGTCATGGAGAAAGGAAAAACCCCGCTCCGGATCATCGAGCTGGATCGAGGACACGCCGAGATCGAGGACCACACCATCGACGCCCTCGATGCCCGCTTCCTGGCCTAGTGTTTCCATGGCGCTGTAGCGGCCATGCATCAGGGCGAGCCGGCCGCCATAGGCTTTGAGCATGGGCGCGGCCGCGGCGATGGTCGCGCCGTCCCGGTCAATGCCCAGCACCTGGCAATCGGCCTCGCCCAGGATGCCCCGGGCATAGCCGCCGCCGCCGAAGGTGCCGTCCACATAGATGCCGCCATCCTGAGGCGAGAGGGCGCTCAGCACCTCTTCCAGCATGACGGGGATGTGCACACCATCCGTCATGACGACCTCCCGCCCCGGTCCCGGGGGGATGCCGCGCGCACACGTCCGTCATGGCCCGACGGAATGGGCGCCATGGCGCCATCGGCGGGCGCCGCCGCAGCCGGACGCCTTGCGCCGAACCGCGAGCGCCGGTCGCGCGCCACCATGCGGGCATTTTCCGCATAGGCCGCGTAGCTCTCCGGATCCCAGATCTGAAAACGGCGGCCGAGACCGACAAAGGTGACCTGGGTCTCGATGCCGGCATGGTCGCAAAAATCATCGGGCAGCATGATCCGCCCCTCCCGGTCGAAGGGCAGTTCGACACAGGACGCCATGATCGATTGGGCGAAGGCATCGCCCTCATCGTCGAAGGGATTGAACTCCCCGTCGAGCCGATCGGCGATCTCGGCGGCCTTCTCAAAGGTCATGGCCTCAATACAGGCGAGGGTGAAAGACGGGAAGCAGACCACACCGGTTGCCCCCTCCTCCGCGAGCGCGGCACGGAAACGGGCGGGGACGGAAGTCCGTCCCTTCGAATCGACCCGATTGGTCACCGTGGAGAGAAAGAGGCCCATGCCCGCGCTTTCCGAGACCCGAGCACAGCCGCGATTGACCGTGATCGTGCAAAATCAGCATTCACGATTCCCAGGGAAATGCGCTTTCGCCCCCGAAAAGCCGTCAAGGCAACGGCCTGCACGTCCATGGGATGGCATGGGATACCATGGGATTACATGGACGTCAATGCGTAAAGGCGGTTTTTGTCTTGATTTCAGAAGTGTAAAGCAATGGTTAACAAGTGGTTAACGCCGCTTTATCTTGTTCATAAAGGCTCAATTCCTTGGGCTTTACTGACGCCGCTCCGGAAAGGACGCGTCAAGTTGTGCCCGAAAAACGCGATGCACGGGACGAATCGGCGGCGGGTACACGCGATGGAGGTGCGCATTTCCTTCAGCAAACAGATGAAATGACGTCAGCGCAGCGCTTCGCAGGCGATCCCGTC
>CAZFWG010000034.1:12624-32746 GCA_964522525.1 uncultured Alphaproteobacteria bacterium
AAAAGACGTGTATCGCAACGACCGGAATCTGGCGGGGCTTAGGCGTAACTGACGATCTCGAACTCCACGCCGTCCCCGTCGAGAAAGTAGAAGCGCCGGCCCGGCTCATAATTCCCGTGGGAGAAGGTCTCGAAGCCTTCGCGCTTCACCCGCCGTTCCACGTCGTCGAGATCGGCGACCACAATGCCCACATGATTGAGAACACCGGCGGCCCTGCCCTTCGCCGACCGCGCGGGCTCACCGCTGCCCGCCGGGCCGTCGGGGGAAAAGACGGCCAGATAGATATCGTCCGTTCCCACATGAACGGTATGCCCCCCGCTGACCGACGGCCCCGCCCAGCGGATGTGCCAGTCGAAAAGACGGCACAACAGTTCGGCCGTCGCTTCCGAATTGCTCACAGTGATGTTCACATGCTCCAAAAGACCTGAAGACACTGTTTTCTCCTTTCATGATCCTCAATTGCGGTTCATCCTGGACCACCGTAATTCCTCAACCTAACTTGAGGTCAAGGGATAAAAATCGAGGAAAATGAAGCCATGAAAACGGCGCGCGATGTCCTGTCCATCGGCGAGCTGGCCAGGCGGACCGGCCTGTCCGTCTCCGCCATTCGCTTCTATGAGGAAAAGGGTCTGGTGGCGCCTTTGCGCAATGCGGGCGGCCAGAGACGGTTCCGGCGCTCGGATATTCGCCGCCTTTCCTTCGTGCTGATTGCCCAGCAGCTGGGCCTGTCGATCGAGGATATCCGCGCAGCAATCGCCAGCCTTCCGGAGGGACGCACCCCCACCCAGAAAGACTGGGCCCGGATCAGCCGCGCCATGCGCCGGCACCTTGAAGCGCGGATCGCCATGCTGGAACGCACCCGGGACCGGCTCGACGGATGCATTGGCTGCGGCTGTCTGAGCCTGAAAACCTGCGCCCTCTATAACCCGGAGGATCGGATCGGCCGCAAAGGCGCGGGCCCGCGGTTTCTTCTGGGCGATGAGCCCTGAAGCCGGGTGTCCCGCGGCCCCCAATTGAAGGGTGCCGTGATCCCCGGTCGGATGGTGTGACCGGAATCCAGACGCCAAAAAATGGACCACAAGAGGGATGGAAAAAGGATCGTTCCGTTGACGGCCTTGCGCGCGTTGAAGGTGCCCTTTATTCCGTCTCTGCCAGAACGAGCGGCCCCGCGCCCCACAAGGCGGAGAACGCCTCGCAGTGGATCACCACGGAGCGATAGGCGCCCAGATCCGTCCCGCTCGGAATTTCGTAGGCGGATGGTTTCTTCCGGCTCTTGAGATTGCCGAGGGAAAGGCTGCTGTCGGTCGCGTTCTTGCCGGTGACCTCGTCGGCAGGCAGCGGCGAGAGAAAGACCTTCAGATCCGGCCCCCACGGAGCGTTGAATCCCTCCTGGAACGACAGGGTATGGGCGCCATTCTCCTTACGGATGATCCAGGTACCGCGCAGCTTGCGCTTGCTCTTGTTGGTGAATGTCCCGGAGGCGACCTCCCGGGGTTCAGCCACGGACTGTTCCGCCGCCTGGACGGGGCGACTTTCAGACATCACGGCCAGGGCAAGCCCCAGGGCCAGGGCGGCAACACGCAAAGACATGGCAGATCTCCTCACAAAGGTCGGATCAACGGGGCCTACCATAGCCTAAGGGCGTGTCCGCGGGTGACCCTGGCGGTGCCATTGCCTACACGTCTCGGTGAGGTCCAGCCTCCCGCTTAGCAGGGGTATCCACGGACGCGCCGTGCTATGAAGGGGACCGGTAGCGCAGCCACCAACGCCGGACAAACGGGAGCGAGGGGAGCGGGTTCATGGAGGATTTCTTATCTGAGCCTTGGATCATTTTGGTGATCGTCATTTTTGTTTTCGCCCTTATCCTTTACCTGGCCGATCCCCGAGGGTGGCAGGAAGCCAGATTGTCGGATCTGGATGAAGCGGTTGATCCCCTCGAGGCACGCCTCAAGGCCCTGGAAGCCGAAATCGCCAAGCTCCAGAAGGACCTGGCTTTTGTTAAGGAAGAGCTTGCGGACATCAAGGCGGAATGGAACTGACCCGCACCCATGAAATCAAGCGTTCATGTCGTTGCGGAAAGCTGGCCTGGGACATGCCTCAAGCCGACACGGAGGACCCATGAAATTCGAGACACTGGCCGTGCATGCGGGCCGCCCTGTGGACCCTGCCACGGGCGCCGTGACCCCGCCTCTCCATCCGTCCACCACCTATGAGCGGGACGCGGATGGGGGATATGCCAGGGGGTTCGACTATATCCGCTCCCAGAACCCGAACCGGGAAAGCTTTGAAACCTGCATGAACGCCCTTGAGGAGGGCGCGGGCGCCGTCGCGTTCAGCTCCGGCATGGCCTCGATCACGGCGGTGCTCGAATGCCTTGGACCCGAAGCGAACCCCGTTGTGGTCATGCCAGAGGACATGTATTACGCTAATCTGGGCCTGATGCGCGATACGGATCTGGCCAATAAGCTCCGTCTCGTGACCGTCGACATGACGGATCCCGGAAAAGTTGCCGATCTGTGTGCGGATGTCCGCCCGGGTCTGGTCTGGATCGAGACGCCCTCGAACCCGCTGGTCAGCGTGGTGGATATCGCCGCCATTGTCGAGATCGCGCATCGCCACGGCGCGCTCGCGGTGGCGGACAATACCTGGGCAAGCCCAGCCCTTCAGCGTCCCCTCACCCTTGGCGTCGATTGCGTCATCCACTCCGCCACCAAATATATCGGGGGGCATTCGGACCTGATGGCGGGTGTCGCGGTCTGCCGGGAACAGGGCGATCTTCTCACCCGGTTGCGGCTTCATCAGGGTACGAAGGGGGCCGTGCCCTCGCCCTTCGATTGCTGGCTGGCCCTGCGCGGGGCCCAGTCGCTGAAAGTCCGCATGGATGCCCATTGCCGCAATGCCATGGCCCTCGCGGACACGCTCAATGCCCACCCGGCCGTGCTCCAGGTCCATTATCCCGGTCTGGCCCATGATCCCGGTCACGCCATCGCGGCCCGCCAAATGGATGATTTCGGCGGCATGCTGTCTTTCGTGGTGCGGGGCGGCCGGGAGGGCGCGTTTGCGGTGGCGGCGGCGCTCGAACTCATCATCCGGGCGACGAGCCTTGGCGGTACCCACAGCCTGATCGAACACCGGGCCTCCATCGAAGGACCCGACAGCCGCGCGCCCGAAGGGCTGCTGCGCCTGTCCGTGGGCCTGGAGCATGTGGATGATCTGATGGCGGATTTGCGCTCGGCCCTCGACAGACTGACGTGACGGGGAGACAGTCAGCCCATGACGGAAAACAAGACCAAACCGACCGGAACCGATGTGGACGCGTTCATCGAGACCGTCGACCATCCGACGCGCAAGGCGGATGCCATCAGGCTCAAGGAACTCATGACCCGGATCAGTGGCGAAGAGGCGGTCCTGTGGGGTGACAGCCTGATCGGCTTCGGCACCTATCACTACAAATATGAAAGCGGACGGGAGGGCGACTTTTTCCTGACCGGCTTCTCGCCGCGCAAGACATCGCTCTCCCTCTATATCCAGGGTGTGTTTCCCGAGCGCGACGAAATCCTCTCCCGGCTGGGCAAGCACAAAACGGGCCGCGCCTGTGTCTATGTCAACAAGCTCGCGGATGTCGATCTGGATGTTCTGGAAGAATTGATCAGCACGTCACTGGTCCATATGAGGGCGACCTATGGCTGATCGCCGAGTTTTTCCAATTGTGGAATGGGACTCATGGGCATGACCTTGTTCCGCATCACGATCTCTTTGATCGTGTTGGTGTTTTCCCTGCTGGGCGCCGCCCATGCGTCACCGGACACAGGGGCGCACCCTTCCGGCCACTCCGATGAACGCCTCACACGGATCGATCACTTCGTGCAGAACGAAGTCGATGCCGGGCGCTTGCCCGGTGCCGTGGCCCTCGTCATTCGGAAGGGTGAGGTCATCTATGCCAAGGGTTTCGGCTTCCGTGATCCGGTGGCGCGGACACCCCTTCGGACGGACGGCATCTTTCGCCTTTATTCCATGACCAAGCCCATAACCTCCGTGGCCGTCATGATCCTCGTCGAGAACGGCCTTCTTCGCCTCAGCGATCCCATTTCCGACCATCTGCCCGAATTCGCTGATCTCACGGTCTATGAGCCGGTGGCACCGCCCTGGAGCCGAGACCCCATTGAACAGACCGCCGTGCCGGTCAAACGGGCACCGACGGTTTGGGACCTGTTGCGCCATGCATCGGGCCTGACCTATGGCCAAGGGGGCTCCAACAATCAGCGGGACTACATCGCGGCGGGCGTCATTAACGCGGACTGGACCAAGGGATTGGAGCGGGATTCCCTCCAGGGATTGAGCATGGAGGAGGCCTCAAAACGGATGGCATCGATCCCCCTCGCCTTTCCGCCCGGCACACGCTGGGCCTATGGCCGGTCAACGGATGTCCTCGGACGATTGATCGAGGTCGTTTCCGGCCTGACGCTCGAGGCGTTCTTTGAAGAACGGATTTTCCGTCCCCTGGCCATGCCGGATACGGGCTTCAATCTCTCCGGAGCCCAGCAGTCCCGCGTCGTTGAAAGCGGCACCAAACTGATCGATCTCACGAAGCGCCGGAGCTTTCTTTCCGGAGGCGGCGGCCTCGCCGGCACGGCCCAGGACTATGGGCGCTTCTGCCAGATGATGCTGAATGGCGGAAACCTCGATGGTGCCACAATCCTCAGCCCTAAGAGTATTTCCATGATGACATCGGATCAGATTGGGGCGCTCGCCGATGAGCCCAGCTTCAATCTGGGCCCCTCCTACAGTTTCGGGCTGGGCGTCTTCGTGCGCGAGGCGCTGGGCCCCTCGCCCGTCTACGGATCTCCCGGCGAATATGGATGGTGGGGTGGCGGTGGGACCGCGTTCTGGGCGGACCCGGAAGAGGAACTGTGCGGCATCTGGCTCACTCAGCAGCCGGACGAACCACGTTATTACTCCCGTACCTTCCGCGCTCTGGTCTATCAGGCGCTGATGGACAGTCCGGAAAGCGATTGAGACGTGCACATGTCGCGGCTCGCCATTTGCCACATATCTAGGCGTGGACCTTGGCAAGAAAGTCCTCGATGGTCCGGTTGACGAGGTCCGGCGCCTCGCGCATGACCATGTAGCCACAGCCGGGGACGAAAAGGGTCTCATCCGCGCGCCAGTGCGCGGCCAATTGACGGCCCTCTTTGGCGTGCAAGACCGTGTTGTCTTCTCCCCAGATCACCAGAAGGGGCGGAAAATCCTGCGGCCGATCAACCGTGTCGAGAATTTCATGGGACATGTAGTCATAGGCCGCGAAGGCCCGGCCCACGCCGGGAGTCGCATAGTTGCGCCGCACATGGTCCCGAAAATCCGTGTCCTGCAAAGCCGTCTGGCCGAGTTGGCGTTTCTGAAAAGCCGGCCAATAGAACCAGCGCCCGAGAAAACTTGAGCCACAAATTCGCTGAACCCAATATTTCAGACTGCCGACCTTGAACAGCGAACCGCCCAGAATGCCGGGCCGGGTCGTGGCCGGTGTGGCGATCGTGATGACGGTCAGGGAACGCACCTTCTCGGGATGGGCGAGGGCATAGAATATGCCGATGGATCCCCCCACGCAACAGCCGACAAGATCGAAACGCTCGAGCTTCAAATGGCCGATCAAGGCTTCGAGTTGCGCGACATAGAGGTCGGCATCATAGGCAATGTCCGGCTTGTCCGAGGCCCCGAAACCCAGCCAATCCATGGCGATGACCCGCCGGGCGTCACGAAAATGCGCAATCTGATGGTCGAACAGACGATGGCTGATGCCGCCATTGTGGCAGAAGACAATCGGCGCCCCTGATCCCTCATCGATATAGGCCACCCGGTGGCCGCGAAACCGAAACTCTTTCATGCCGTCCGTGGTCATGCTTTGCCCATCTGCTTGGATGGCCACACCCAGAACCAATTTGCTTGTTGTGCACCCCCTGTTGCGGGGCCTCTCCCTTTGGTGATCTGTCTCACGGCTTCACGGCCGTAAACACATATCGGTTGAGGCTGAAGAACCAGTCGCCCCGGGCGGCCACGGCAAGTTGGCCTTGGATCCAGGTGTCGAGATCCTCTTTGGTCAAGCCGTCCTTGCCCGCACAATAAGTCGCGATCATGATCATCATGGCGGCCGAATAGCTGTGTTCCGTATAGCTTGGATTGAAGATCGGGATCAGCTCCGTCCGCCCGACGCGGAAACCGGCCGCGCGCAGGGCCGGCGCCAAAATCCGTGGCAGGTTCGGGTGGGGACAGTGGCGCTCCCAGGTCTTGAGGACACGGGCGGTCATCTCCGAGTCATCCGTATGCCATACAACGCTGTCCCAGGCGGTATCCAGGATGCTCACCCGCCCGCCGGGCTTGAGCACCCGGTAGATGTCCTCAATCGCCGCCGCCGTATCGGGCACATATTCATGGACCTGCATGGAGACGGCAACGTCCACACTGCCGTCTGGCAAAGGCAGGGCGCAGGCATCGCCGACCTCAAAACGCACCTGGGGCAGCTCGGCGCAGCGCTCGGCCGCCACCGCGAGCATGGCCGCCGATCGATCCACACCCACAACGCCGCCCTGGGCGCCGACGATCCGGCCCATCTCATGGGCCATCAGGCCCGTGCCCGCCCCGATATCAAGGACCTGTTCCCCCTGGCGCAGGGCAAGCCCCTCCAGGACCCTCAAACGCTGGTGAACGACATCGGGCGTGCGATAGGTGGCATCAATGGCCTTCGCGGTGGCGGCATCGAAATCAACGGCGTCACTCATCGGGTGGATCCTTTCGGCTTGAGGTGGTTCTGGAGCACCCTGCGTATAGTGGCTTCACCAGAGACGGAAGAGAGGGGTCAAGGCGGGGCCACACGGGTGGCGCCGATTTTTATTCTGCTCCACCATACCCCCATTCGCATAAACCGTACCGTAACGTACAGTACACTTTTTACCTTTGCAAGGGTTTCGGGTGGCGCGCGATAAATCATTCATGTCTTCTGAGTCGTCAAAATCCGGATCATCCCCCTCGCCTTCCCGTGGGGATGCGCGCCGGGAGGCCATCCTGGATGCCGCGACCCTGCTGATCGCGGAGATCGGGGCGCGAGGCGTCACCATGGGCGCCGTTGCCGCCCGCGCCCAGGCCTCGAAGGAAACCCTGTACCGACATTTCACGGATCGCACGGGGCTTTTCATCGCGGTCCTGAAACGGTTTGCGGACAGTCAGATCGCGTCCTGTCCCCAGGCACCGAAGGATGAAACACTGGAGGCGGGTCTGCGGCGTCTGGGCCAATGGTATCTGGCCATGGCGACGCGGGCGGACGGATTGTCCTTCTACCGTTTCGTGGTCGGCACGGCAGAGGAGATGCCCGATCTCGGCCTCGCCTTCACGACCCATGTCACGGCGCCCATCCTGAAGGAAATCGAGAGCTTCCTTTGCGCCCATGTTCCGCGTAAGGAGGCCCCCGCCCTCGCCCAGCACTATCTGGGCCTGTTGCAGGGCAAGTTCTGGAACCGGGCCCTGGTGGAACCCGGCCACCCCATCAAGCCCCGGGACGTCTCCGAGCAAGCGGCACGCGCCGCCACTCTGATGGCCCGCGCCCTTGACGCCGACCACGGATAGTCCGTCCTCTTATGGTCGCGCAGGACGGAGGACCGTCACCGCCGGGCGCGGCGTTGGTCAAGAAATCAAATGCCAGATGGCCTGTAAGCCGGGTTCTGTCCTGGCCAGGGGCCAGGGATGACCATTCATCTGGGATGCCCATTGCTGAACACCTCTAGCGACCGACCCGGACGGCGATCCGGAAAACACGATCCGTATCCGGTTGCCCGCATACCTGCCGTCCCTATTTGGTCTTGCTCCCGGTGGGGTTTACCGTGCCGTCCCTGTTGCCAGGTCCGCGGTGCGCTCTTACCGCACCCTTTCACCCTTACCTCCGCCGTGGCGGCGGATCGGCGGTCTGCTCTCTGTGGCACTGTCCCTGGGGTCACCCCCGCCGGGCGTTACCCGGCACCGTGTTTCCGTGGAGCCCGGACTTTCCTCCCCCGACCGAAGTCGGAAGCGGCCATCCGGCCATCTGGCAAGGCTTATATGGGGCGCTTTTCAGGATTTGCGTCAAGTCTTTGCGGTGATCTCGCGCAACAGCCACGTCAGACGGGCATGGCCGCGGGCCGTGGCCACACCCGGCACGCCGTTTTGGAAGACCTCCGGCTCGAAATGGCGCTGAAACGCCCGGGTGACGATCTGGGTCTGCCGGTCCAGGAGCCCCGTGGGTGCGATCCCGTAGCCGAACGCCGCCAGATCCGCCTGCCAGTGAGCCAATTCCGGCGCGTCCTCCCCGACGGCCAGATCCGAAGGCGGGAACAGACCGACGCGTTGCGCGGCAAGCTGCTCCCAGGGAAACCGTTCCCCCGGGTCCTCCTTGCGCGCCGGCGCCACATCGGAATGACCCAGGACGCGCGCGGGCGCGATCCGGTGCCGGGTCAGAATATCCCGACATAAGGCGGTCACGGCGGCGATCTGCGTTTGGGGAAAGTCCCGATACCCCCATTCATGGCCCGGATTGACGATCTCGATCCCGATGGAACAGCCATTGAGGGTCTCTTCCCCCGCCCAAAGGGACAGCCCCGCATGCCAGGCCCGCCGGTCCTCCGGCACCAGATGAAAGACCCGGCCGTCCTCTTCTACCAGATAATGGGCGCTCACCTTTGCCGACGGGTCCCGCAACCGCTCGAGCGCCGCCGCGCCGCTTACCATGCCCGTATAGTGGAGAAGCAGGAGCGTCACGGGCCCGGGCCGGGCGTCGTGATTGGGCGACGGGGCCTCGATCATGTGGCGGCTTCCTTGGTGTCGAGCGCGGTTTCCGGCTGACGCAGGGAAATGATCAAGACACCGATCAAGGTGATCACGCCGCCGAGGATCATGCGTTCCGTCAACTGGTCATTGAGGATCGTCACGCCCAGGATGACCGTGAAGATGGGCGTCATCAGGGTCAGGGGCGAGATCGTGCTCACCTCATAGCGCTGGATCAGATAGTAGATCCCCGCGTGGGCGATCAGATTGGAGATCAGGGCCGTGAAGGCAATGGCGATCCAGGTCTGGTTGGGCGCCGCCACCATGGTCGGCCACGGATCCCCCTCGATGAGCCAGGACGCAGGGAGAAGCAGAGGCCAGGACAACAGCGCGATCCAGGCCTGGAGCGCAAAGACGCCCACATTCTTCAGCATGCGCATGACAATCACCGAGACGGCGCCGATCAAAGCGGCCGCCACCCCGAAGGCCATGCCGTCGATATAGGCGAGCACGCGGGGATCGAAACTGATCACCATCACGCCGGTGAAGGAGAGCGCGATCCCCAACCAGCGCCGCCAGCCCACCACTTCGCCCAGGAAGAACACGGACAAAAGCGTCGTGAACGGCACGCCGAGCTGGGAGGCAATGGCCACGGAGGAAAGATCGTCCGCGACATAGATGCCCGTGACGAAGAAACCGAACTGAACGGCGCCCGCGCCCATGGCCACAATCGCGATATTGCGCATCTGCCCCCCATGCCAGCGCAACACGGGCAACAGGATCAGGGACAGGAACAAAAAGCGCAGGCCCGTAAACAAAAGCGGGGGCATGTCCTGCATGCCGATCGAGACCGCGACCAGGGACAGCGCCCAGACAAAGGTGATGAGCACGAGAAAGGCGAAATGGGGGACGCTCATGGCGCAGGTTCCTTGGGCGTCTCCTGGTCGAGGGAGAGATCCGGGGCCAGCGCCTCGCCCTGGGCCGAGCCCACGCCGTGGCCCGTGGCCTGGGCTTCCCGGAACGCCACGACCACGACGCCGAGCAGCGTGATGGCACCGCCGATCAGGAGCCGCGCCGTGATCGGTTCGCCGAGCAATGTCACGCCGAAAAAGATCGAGAAGATCGGCGCCATGACGGTCAAGGGGCCGGTCAGGCTCGCCTCATAGCGTTGCAGCAGATAATACATGCCCCCGTGGCCGATCAGGCTTGCGCCGAGCGCCGTGTAGGTGACAGCGCTCCATTCCAGGAGCCCGGCGCTGGTCAGGCTTTCCCAATGGCCGGTCTCGAAGGCGAAGGACCCCAGAAGAAGGGTCGGCGCGCTGATAAGGGCGATCCAGGCCTGGAGACCCAAGGGGCTCACGCCCTGGATCTGGCGCATCAAAATCATCGCGAAGGCCATGCACAGGGCGCCGCTGGCCGTCAGGACCACGCCGAGCCACTGATCCAGCACGGCCGGATCGAAGCTGATGACCATGACGCCGAAAAAGGACAAGGTAATCCCGAGGCCCCGCTTCCAGCGCACATGCTCCCCCAACAGAAAAATCGACAGAAGCGTCACAAAGGGCACATTGAGCTGGGTGACGATGGCCATGACCGAGACATCGGCCACGGTCAGGGCAATGAACATCAAGCCGAAATGGAGAAAACCGGCCAGCACGCCGATCATCAGTATGGTGCTCATCCGGCCCGGATAGAAGCGCAGCAGGGGCGCCAGCAGGAGGCCTACCATGACAAAGCGCAAGGCGGTGAACAGAAGCGGCGGGAAATGGGCCACCCCCGCCTTGCCCGCGACGAAATTGAAGCCCCAGACCAGACAGACCAGGACCATGAGGGCAAAATGATGGGGCGCCATGGGTGTTCTCGTGGGCCGGCGCCCCTGAGGGACCGGAAGATGATTGGAAATGCCCCTTCACGGTATCGGGCGCCGGGCGCCCTGTGCAAGACGCCACAGGGCCCCTCAGAAGGCGAAGTCAGTCATGAGGAAAAGATCGTCACGCCGGGACGGGTTCGCGGGCGCGCTGGCGCTCGATGCGCTGGTAGGCCGTGGTGATGATGGCCATCTTCGCCGTGGCAAGGCCCACAAACTCTTCCGGCACACCCCGCGCAATCAACGCGTCGGGATGATTTTCCTTCACGAGGCGGCGATAGGTCCGCTTCAACTCGTCATTTCCGATATCGGCGGCCACGCCCAGAATGGCGTAAGGGTCCGAATCCGGACAGCCCACATGGCTGCACCGGATGCGCTCGAACTCCCCGGGCGCAAAACCGAAAATGTCCGCGACGTTGCGCAGGAATTCCGTTTCCAGGGGATGCATGCCCCCATCCGCCTTGGCAATGTGAAAGAGCCCGTCAAGCAGGTCCTCCAGCACGCCCGGCCGGCCCCGAAACAGCTTGTAGATCTGGCGGGCATAGCCGTCAAAGCCCGCGACATCCTGACGCGCCAGGTCGAAGACCCGCTGAACATTCCGTTCCTCGCCAGGGGGGACATGGACGATCTCGTAAAAGGCGTCGACCTCGGCCTGGCTAACCATGCCATCGGCCTTGGCCATCTTGGCGCTGAGACCGATGATGCCAATGGTGAAGGCCACCTGCTGGGCCAAACTGCGCAGGATGCGGGGATCCTCGTCGTCGGAGGCCTCCCAGGGGCGCTCGCCGCTCGCAAGCTTGGTCACGGCGCCCATCAGTGAGTCGAAGGTAGCCTGCGCAGCGCCCAACACACGCCGCATAATCTCCCAGACTGTCACCATCATCCTCCGTTTGTGCCCCCCATTTTTAGAGGGACACATATCTTCACCTAACCGGGCATTCTGAACAATTCATCCTAAAGTTTTGGCAAGGGAAAGGCGGAGTTGGGGCAACGGCCAACCGGGCCGCTATGGCACACGTCTCTGGAGGGATCTCAGAGGTCCTGCTTAGACCTGTGGGCGTGTTTGTCGGGCTGATTTTCAGAACGGGACCGTCATGGGTTCCCTGCTACCAGGGCTTGAATCCCCATTCGAAGAGAATGCTGCCGACCAGGCTCAAAACGGCGGTCGCGAGCAGAATGGTCTCACGCAGATCAAGACGCTTCCTGAACAAATCGCCGAGCTTATCGACATGTTCCACATTCATGTCGTCCTGAAGGGCCTCGGACCCGCTCGTCGCGCCGGGCAGGCGCAGGACGGCCAACACCTGGGGCTTCAGCTCCCGATTGATCTGTTCCCAATCAAATGATCTGTGCTTCAGGCGGTGGGCGGCGATCACGGCCGTCACCGCATCGCCCGCGCCGACCGAGGCCGTGACCTCGAAGGATTTCGGATGGGCGGGGAAGTGCTGGAACGTCCCTTCCCTGTCCAGAACGGCCATGCCGTGCTCGCTCAGTGTGACGACGATATATTTCGACTGAACCGTGCAGCAGATCCGCCTGATGAGTTCCGGCGTGAGGTCGATCGCGTCTTCGGACAGGCCCTCGATGGCATTCTGCCTTGCCAGGGAATTGAACTCCATCCGGTTCATCAAGACGGCATCGATCGGAAAATCCGTATAGGGAAGTCCGCGCAGACGGAGCACCTTGCTGTCGGAGGTGGCGCCGACGATGATGGGCTTGCCCTTGCTGCGCGCGACATCGATGAAGGCGCGCATCTGGGTTTCCGAAAAGCTCGCGTCCATCACCAGCATGTCGACGCCTTTCATCGCGGCAGCGATGATCTCGGGCTTGATGTCGGCATGCTCGATCAGGGTCGAGGTGACGGAATTGGTGATTTCCTTGCCGCGGCGGTGGGCGACAAAGGCACCCTCGGGCAGGTTTTCGTCGAAATGAACATGGGAACCGAGAAGGCCATATTTCTCTAGTTTGCGGCTGAAAAAGACCGTGGAGAACGTATTGGCCTTGAGATAGGTGAAGAACTCAACGGGAATGCCGAGTTCCTGGAGATTGCGGGCGATATTGTAGGCCGTGCCGCCGATGCGGTAGTGATCGAGCGTGCCCGTCTGATCCAGAATATCCGGATCCGCCTGTTCATCGAATGTCGCAATGATGTCGAGCAGCACCGATCCGGCTACAAGCGCTTTCATTCTGTCCCCCAACCCTTGTCGTCACTTCCAGCCGCGCCTTATTTCTCGAATACTCCTTTCACATTGCCGAATTCCGACGTCATCGTATTGATGGTCGAGAACCCGGCTTCCTTCAGCAGGGCTCTCAACTCTTCTTCCGAATACAGACAGATCGGCACCTTGATGTTGTGCTTCTCCGCCATGGCGGGATCGAGCCTGGCGAAGCGCTCCCGGACGTCGAGACCGGCATGGGGATGGGCCTCGCCGATTTCCGAATGAAGGCCCGACGCCGACACGTAGACGCGGCCGCCCTTCGACATCTTGCGCCAGATCCCGCTCAGCAGGCGAAGCGCCTCCTGCCATTTCATATAGTGGATAAATCGCTGGCTGTAACAAAGGTCGATGGTGGAGGGGAGATTGGACGTCGACACATTTCTCAAATCGCATTGCACGCTTTTGAGATCGCAAACGGGCATGACCTGATTGACCCGGGACACGAGCTGGGGCACCGGCAGGATGTCGTAGAGATAGGCGGTGAAGCCCATCAACGCCAATCGGAGCCCTTGAATGCCCCGGCCGCAGCCCAGATCGACGGCGATATATTTCGGCTTCTTGCCTTGTATGAGCGTGTGGGCATGTTCGATGCAGGCCGCGTCGAGGGCGTCATATCTCTGGGAGGCAATGTCGTTGCCGAATTTGCCCGCGTGAAAGCTGCCCAGGTCTCCGTAAAGATTGAGCTGCTTGGCGCCGTTGAGCCGCAGAATATTGTCGGCCGAGATTGGGCGCTTGTGCTCCTGGGCCTTGCCGGATTTCTGGGCCGCGCGCGTCACACGCTTTTTCTTGGCCAATTTGTTTGCGACGCCCGGCATGGTTCAGCATTCCTCTTGCGTCACACGGCAAGGTGACCCGTGAAACCCGATTTGAAATGGAAATCTTCGCGGAAACGCCCCTCGACAAGCGAAGCGGATACCGGCGCCTCCGACCGCTCACAGCCGCCGAAATTAACAGGGCGGACCGGACCCGACAAGGGCGTGATTCGCAGGCGGGGGCCGTTGAACCGCCTCCCGGTCGTGCCGCCCCGCTCACTTTTGTCCATCATCGCCCCGCCGCGTTTTCAGGCCGGAAAGTCTCGCAAACCCTAGTCCGATTCCCGCGGGCACCGGATCCCGAATCCGTCAGCGCCCGTGTCGTGGATCGGAAGTTCGGATCAAGGGTCCGCGCCGCGTGCGAGCAGGCCCCTCCCGCTGCACTGCCGCAGGCTATGGGAAAGCGGACAATCCGTACAGGGACCGGAATCGGCGGCCGCGCGGAAAGCGCATACCCGCCCGCTGCCGTCAATGGCCAGATGAATTAGAACATTGGTTGTGTGCACCGCATGACAATGTCGCGTTGCAGCATCGAATTCCCCTTCCCCTCCTGTTTTCAGGGGAGCATGCTGTCAAGAACAAACAAGAAGGAAAGGCAACGTTCCGTTGCCGTGATACCCCTGAAATCGGGCCTGCCTGATGCCCGTGTCCCACACATGTTGCCGGGAGGCCGACCCCCTCCCGGCCTTCTTTTTGTCCGCATGGCGGCGGGCCTGGGTTTTCAGGCCGCTTCCGTTTCGGCCGCGGGCGTGTAGTTCAGGTTGGGTCCAAGCCATTTCTCCGCTTCCGCGATACTCATCCCCTTGCGCCGGGCATAATCCTCAACCTGGTCCCGTTCGATTTTCCCCACACCGAAATATTGGGCGTCCGGATGGGCGAAATAGAGCCCGCTGACCGACGCCCCTGGATACATGGCGAAATTCTCCGTCAGGCGCACGCCGGTGCGGGTCTCCGCCTCCAGAAGGGCGAACAGGGTTGTCTTTTCCGTATGGTCCGGACAGGCCGGGTAACCCGGCGCCGGGCGGATTCCCCGATAGGCTTCCGCGATCAGATCGGTATTGTCGAGGCGCTCATCGGGCACATAGGCCCAAAACTCCGTACGCACCCGTTCATGCATGCGCTCGGCAAAGGCCTCGGCGAAGCGGTCCGCGAGCGCCTTGACCATGATGGCGCTATAGTCATCGCCGGCCTCTTCATAGGTCCGGGCAATTGCCTCCTCCGCATCCCCCGACGTCACCACGAAGCCGCCGATATAATCGGGAAGGCCCGTCTCCTTCGGCGCCAGGAAATCGGCGAGCGCGAAATTGGCGCGATCACCGGTCCGCTCCATCTGTTGACGCAGGGAGTGCATCACGGTGCGGATTTCCGTCCGGCTTTCATCCGTATAGACCTCCCAGTCATCATAACCCACGCTGTTCGCGGGCCAGAAGCCAATGACGGCCTTGGGATTGAACCAGTCCTCTCGGATGATCCGCTCCAACATGACCTGGGCATCACTATAGACGGAACGGGCCGCCTCCCCCACGGTGGCGTCATCGAGAATACGCGGGAAAGCGCCGTGGAGGTCCCAGGACTGGAAGAAGGGCGTCCAGTCGATATAGCGCGCAAGCTCCGCCAGATCGTAGGTCTCAAAAGTCTTCAGCCCCAGGAAGGCCGGTTTCGGCGGCACATAGCCTGACCAGTCAACGGGAAAACGGTTGTCACGGGCAGCGGCCAGGGGATGGCGTTTTTTCGCCCGATCGCTGCGCGCGTGCCGCTCTGCCATGTCCTCGTAGTCCTGGCGGATCTTCTGGCAGTAGGCGTCCCCTTCATCCGCAGACAGAAGGGCGCTCGCCACGCCCACGGCCCGGGACGCATCGGTGACATAGACCGTCTGTCCCTTCTTGTAATGCGGATTGATCTTGACCGCCGTGTGCACTTGGCTCGTGGTGGCCCCCCCGATCAGGAGCGGAATATCAAAACCCTGACGTTCCATTTCCTGGGCCACGCCCACCATCTCGTCGAGACTGGGCGTGATCAGGCCGGACAGCCCAATAATGTCGACCTCATGTTTGCGGGCCTCTTCCAAAATCGTCTGGGTCGGCACCATCACGCCGAGATCGATGACCTCGAAATTGTTGCATTGGAGCACGACGCCGACAATGTTCTTGCCGATATCGTGGACATCCCCCTTGACCGTAGCCATCAGGACCTTGCCGGCGTTCTCCCGCGCATCGTTCTGGCCCTCCGCCTGCAGACGGGCCTTTTCCTCTTCCATGAAGGGCAGGAGATAGGCCACGGCCTTTTTCATGACCCGGGCACTCTTGACGACCTGGGGCAGGAACATTTTGCCTGACCCGAACAGGTCCCCCACCACATTCATGCCGTCCATCAGCGGGCCCTCAATGACCTCAAGGGGACGCGCCGCAGCCGTTCTCGCTTCCTCCACATCCTCGTCAACATAATCCGTGATGCCCTTGACGAGGGCGTGCTCCAACCGTTTATTGACGGACCACTCCCGCCAGGTCAGGTCCTCTTCCCGCTTGACGCCCGCTTCCCCCTTGAAGCGCTCGGCGATTTCCAGGAGCCGGTCCGTCGCATCGTCGCGGCGGTTGAGGAGTACGTCCTCGACCCGCTCCTTCAGCTCCGGCTCAATATCCTCATAGACGGTCAATTGGCCGGCATTGACGATCCCCATATCCATGCCCCGATTAATGGCGTGGTAGAGGAAGGCGGAATGCATGGCCTCCCGCACGACGTCATTGCCCCGGAAGGAAAAGGAAATATTGGACACGCCGCCCGAAATATGGGCGTGGGGAAGATTGCGGCGGATGCGGTCCGTCGCCTCGATGAAATCGAGGGCATAGTTGTTGTGCTCCTCGATTCCCGTCGCCACCGCGAAGATGTTCGGATCAAAGATGATATCTTCCGGATCCATGCCCACCGTCTCGGTCAGGATCCGGTAGGCCCGCGCGCAGATTTCATATTTGCGATCCGCGGTATCCGCCTGGCCCACTTCGTCGAAGGCCATCACCACGACCGCCGCACCATAGCGCCGGATAGTCCGGGCCTGTTCGATGAAGAGCTCTTCTCCCTCCTTGAGACTGATGGAATTGACGACGCCCTTGCCCTGAACGCATTTGAGGCCGGCCTCGATCACGTGCCATTTGGAGCTGTCGATCATGATCGGTACCCGGCTGATGTCCGGTTCCGTCGCGATCAGATTGAGGAAGCGGGTCATCGCGGCCTCGGAATCGAGCATCCCCTCATCCATGTTGATATCGATGATCTGGGCGCCGTTCTCGACCTGCTGGCGGGCCACCTCGAGGGCCGTCTCGAAATCCCCTTCCTTGATCAGCTTACGGAAACGCGCCGAGCCGGTCACATTGGTGCGCTCGCCTACATTCACGAAGCGGATGTCCTCGGTGAGTGTGAAGGGTTCGAGCCCGGACAGACGCATGAGACGGGGACGCTCCGGAATCTGGCGGGGCGGCTTGCCGTTTGCGGCCCGCGCGATGGCGGCGATATGCTCCGGCGTGGTGCCGCAGCAGCCACCGACAATATTGACAAAGCCCTGCTCCATCCATTCATCGACGAAACCCGCCGTCTCCGGGGCCGTCTCGTCATACCCGCCGAACTCGTTGGGCAAGCCCGCATTGGGATGGGCACTGACATAGGTATCGGCGATGCGGGACAGTTCCTTGACGTGGGGCCGCAACTCCTTGGCACCCAGGGCACAATTAAGACCGATACTGAAGGGTTTGACGTGGCGCACGGAGTTCCAGAAGGCCTCCGCAGTCTGGCCCGATAGGGTGCGGCCCGATAGGTCGGTGATGGTGCCGGAGATCATGACAGGCAAGGTGGCGCCCGTTTCGTCAAAGGCATCAAGGACGGCGGCCAGGGCCGCTTTGGCGTTCAAGGTGTCAAAAATGGTCTCGACCAGGATGAGATCGGCGCCGCCCCTGATCAGATGAACCGTCGCCGCCCGGTAGTCCTCGCGCAGCTCGTCGAACGTGATGTTGCGAAAACCAGGGTCGTTCACATCCGGAGACAGGGACGCTGTCCGGTTGGTCGGCCCCAGGGTTCCCGCCACATAGCAAACCCGCCCCGGCTGCGCCGCCTCGACCTCGTCGGCCACGGTGCGGGCCAGGCGGGCGGCCTCCTCGTTCAGCTCCGCCACGATATGAGACATATCGTAGTCGGCCTGGCTGATGGCGTTGGAGTTGAAAGTGTTGGTTTCGATAATGTCCGCACCCGCATCCAAATAGGCCCGGTGGATGTCCCGGATGATCTCCGGCTGGGTCAGGACCAGCAGGTCGTTGTTGCCCTTCAGATCGGTATGATAATTGGAGAAGCGACTGCCGCGATAATCCGCCTCTTCCAGTTTGCGGTCCTGGATCGCTGTCCCCATCGCGCCATCGAGCACGAGAATCCGCTCCTTCAGGAGGTCAGGCAGGCGCGCGATACGGTCGGCACGTGTCAACATGGCTCAAGCAACTTTCTCTTTACAAGGATCAAAATGTGATCAGGCGGCAACCTGTTCGGGCCTCGGACGGATGCCCAGCATGTGACAGATGGCATAGGTCAGCTCGGCACGATTGAGCGTATAGAAATGGAACTGCTCAACGCCCAGGCCGCACAGGGCCTCGCACAACTCGACCGCCACGGTCGCCGCCACCAGTTTGCGGGTATCTGGATCATCATCCAGGGTCTCGAACAGATCGGCGATCTGACGGGGGATGGACGTGCCCACCTTGCCGGCCATGCGCGCCAGGCCCTTGAAGGAGGTCACGGGCATGATGCCGGGGACGATGGGAATGGTGATCCCCGCCACCCGGGCCCGGTCGACGAAGCGGGCATAGGCATCGACGTCATAGAAGAACTGGGTGATGGCGCGGGTCGCGCCGTTATCGATTTTCTCCTTGAGCAGATCGATATCGGCATCAATCGACGCGCTTTCGGGATGCTGCTCCGGATAGCAGCCCACGGAGATCTCGAAATCGCCGATCCGGCGGATCCCCGCGGCGAGGTCCGCGGCATTGCCGTATCCGCCCGGCGTCGGCACATAGGCCTCCCCCATGCCTTCCGGCGGGTCGCCGCGCAGGGCCACGATGTGGCGCACGCCCGCATCCCAATAGTCCTGGATGACCGCATCAACTTCCTCCCGGGTGGCGCTGACGCATGTGAGATGGGCCGCCGGCTTCAAGCCGGTTTCCTGAACGATCCGTTTCACGGTCCGGTGGGTGCGCTCCCGCGTCGAGCCCCCGGCACCATAGGTGACGGACACGAATTCCGGCTCCAGACAGGCCAGCTTGGCGATCGATTGCCAGAGGGTCTGTTCCATCTCCTCCGTCTTCGGGGGAAAAAACTCGAAGGAACAGCGGGGCGCCGGCCGCCCCGACCGTGTCATGCCGGTCATCAGGATGCCTCCTTTTCTTGAACAATATGCAGGGCCGTGGCTTTACGTGCGAGCCAGATACAGACCGTCAGTGTCGGGTTTTCTGCGCCCCCCTGCCCCGCGCCTTCGCTTGTGGTGTGGTCGGGCAAGGTGCGCATGGTGTCGAGCGTCAGGCCGCAGGCCTCGAACCACCCTATAACCTCGTCATCGGCAAATCCCAGGCGACGATGGCTGTGTTCTTCACGGAGGAATTCGAGCCGGTGGGGCGCGAAATCGATGATGGCGAGGCGGCCTCCCGGCACGAGGATGCGCGCGGCCTCTTCTACCGCCCGCCCTGGATCGGCGAGAAAATGCAGGACCTGATGAATGGTGACGAGATCCACGCTGTTGGGCAGCAGGCTGAGGGCGAAAATGTCGCCGTGGCGCACCTGGGCCCGGGTCAGACCGGCCCGGTCCAGATTGGCCCGGGCCAGCGCCAGCATGTCGTGGCTGAGATCGATGCCGAGCGCGTCATCGGTCTGGGCGGCGAGCAGTTCCAGCATGCGGCCCGTCCCGGTCCCAAAATCGACGTGGCGGTTCACCGGATCCTGGCCGATCAACTGGATCAGGGCTTTTTCGATGGCTTCTTCGGGCAGATGAAGGGCCTGGATGCGCCCCCATTGGTCGGCATTAGCGCGGAAATAAGCCGCCGCGGCTTCCGCGCGCCCCCGCCGCACCGCTTCAAGGCGATCCAGATCGCCGAGCAGAACCGGGTCCTGGTCCGGCAAGAACCCAACGAGCTGAGCGGCCAATGTCGCCATGCCGCGCAGGCCCTGGGGCCCCGACTGACCTTGCGCCAAGCGGTAGAACGCCCAGTTGCCTTCCCGGCAGCGGTCCACGAGCCCCGCATCGGCCAGCAATTTGAGATGACGGGACACGCGGGGTTGGCTTTGGCCAAGGATCTGGGTGATCTCGCTCACCGTCAGTTCGCTGCGCGCCAGCAACGCCAGAAGCCTCAATCGTGTGGGCTCTCCGGCGGCGCGCAACGCCGTTAAAACCTGCTCCATCCGCGATCCTTCCTACC
>CAZFWG010000034.1:32846-40721 GCA_964522525.1 uncultured Alphaproteobacteria bacterium
CAAGCTCCACGCCCCATAAGGACCAGGATCCAGGTTTGACCGACGCATGGGCGACGCAAGAAAATGCGCGACGGCCCTCCTGAAGCGTCGCGTCGTTGTGCGAAGCTGTGATAGGAGACAGGGGTCGGCTCGGGCGGGTCTCCCCCGTTCAGAAGCAACCCGCGACCGCAGGTCACAGGATGGCGAGAGAGCGGCCAAACCGCCAATCAGCGGATGCCGGTTAACGGCACAGGTGTTAGAGTTTCGCGCTCGGCTGGCCTGATTTGGGCCGGCTCGGGCTTTTTAGCGAGTCGCGATACACGATGCTGTCGCGGGTATGCGAGCAAAGGGCAAACGGGGCATATGGAACGGGCTGGGATGATTGACCAAAAGCACGATGTCGGTGCACGGATCCGCTGTTTGACGACCGCCTTTGCTCTCTTGTTGGGATTATGGATCGCCCCGCCCGCCCAGGCCCAGAACGAAGATCCGTTCGATGCGGCGGAAGCGGAACTGGCGAACGAGGACGACATCGAGACCTTCGAGGATGAGGATTTCTTCGCCGAGGATGACCTCAATGATCCGTTTGAGAACGTCAATCGGTTCTTCTTCAAGGTGAACAACACCCTCGATCGCTATTTCTTCAAACCGATCGCGCGGGGATACCGCACCGTCGTGCCGCGGCCCCTCCAGACCACGGCCCGCAATGTCGTCAACAATCTCGACTCGCCGGCGATCCTCGCGAACGATCTTCTCCAGGCGGAATTCAAGCGCGCGGGCGTCACCCTCGGACGCCTGGTCATCAATTCGACCTTCGGCTTTTTCGGCGCCGCGGACGTGGCCGGCGCACTCGGCCTGAAACGGCACCGGGAAGATTTCGGTCAGACCCTGGCCGTCTATGGCGTGCCCGATGGACCGTTTCTCTATCTGCCCCTGCTCGGCCCCAGTAACCCGCGCGATGCCATCGGAGGCTTCGTCGATGTCCTGTTCGATCCCACCAACTGGATCGGCGGCGAAGTCGTCACCAGCGGCGCTGTCGGCCTGGAATGGGAAGACGTGGGCCCGATCCGTTTTGGCATCAACATTATCGACACGCGGGCCCAACTCCTCGACCAACTCGATGAGCTGGAGCGGTCCTCGGTTGATTTCTACGCCACCCAGCGCAGCCTCTATCGACAGTCCCGGGAAGGGGCCATCAAGAATGGCCGGATCGACTTCAACGAATTGCCGGAACTGGACGAATTCGACGAGGAAGAGTGAGCACTCTTAGGGACATTTTAGGGGTCCCGTCTCACTGAATGGGCTCGGATTGCCCTTGTTTTGTCACGGCTGTGGCATTTGTTGCGTATGTTGGTTGTCCAATGGGAGGGAATTGGCGCCAAAGGGCCTTTGATCTCTCATCAAGAATTACCTTTTCGTCAGCGGGGGCCCGTGACTGACGCGTTCTCGCCCGTCTTCGACATGCTGAACAGATCAGGATTTCCCATGATGTCATCCAGCCTCCCGGTTCTTTCCCCATTGACCGCGAACGGCGTGGCGCGGCTGTGCCGTCAGCTTTCATCGGCGGCCCTTGGTCTTGCCCTCGCCCTGCTCGTGCTGCCCATGACCACGGTCGGCGCCAAGGCGACGGATCTGAGCGCGGAAGCCTTTATCCAGAATCTGGGTGAGGAAACACTGACCCTGATTTCCAATCCGGACATCACGGAAGCGGAGAAGCAGGGCGTGTTCCGCCGCTTGCTCGTCGCCAATACGGATATGCGTCGTTTCGGACGCAGCGCCCTCGGCCGCTACAGCCGCGTACCCAGCGATATCGAATTTGCCGAATATCTGGACGCGCTCGAGGACTATGCGGTGGCGATCCTCAGTGCACGGTTTTCCCTGTTCGCCGATCACGAGATCGACGTGGCGGGATCCCAGGTCAAGGAAGGCCGCAGCAGCCGTTATGTGGTCGTAACCACGGATTTGCGCGAAGAGAGCCGCCGCCTCGTCGCCAAGATCCAATGGGTCCTGATCAACCGCGATGACGATTACCGGATTTTTGACATCGTCGTGCGGACCCCGAGCGAGAGCGGGTCCTTTTCCCTCTTGAAGACCCAGCGGGACGAATTCACGCGGATCCTGCGGGCCAATGGACGCGACACCAACAAGCTGATCGCCCATTTGCGCAAAGGCGCGGCCAGTCAGGACGTGGCCCCCGGATCGATCAGCGAGTGATCCCACCCGCGCTATCCGTTCAGATGCTTGCAAGGGCCGGGTTTCATCCCGGCCCTTTTCTTGTGGGGGCGCTCCTGCCGGGCGCGCGCTTCCGGACGGGCCAGTAACCACAAGGAAAGCAAGGTTTTTCGGGAACGGTTCTGGGGCTAGGCTTGGGCCATAAGAACATGCCAACCAGGGGAAACGTCCATGTCCCGAAGCTTTTCTCACGCCACGGCGCGCAGCCTGTTCGCGGCCCTTTGTCTTTGTACGCTGTTGAACGCGGGCGGCCTCGGAAAAGCGCGCGCCGCTGAGCCGGCCCTGCCCGAAGCGGGCGCGGAAATCCGCTGGGACCAGTGGGGCGTGCCCCATATCAAGGGCGCGTCGGCGGAAGACGCGTTCTACGCCATGGGCTGGGCCCAGATGCGCGGGCGGCCCGATCTCGTGCTCAAGCTGTTGGGTCAGGGACGCGGCCGGGCGGCGGAATATTGGGGCGAAGATTTCCTCGAAAGCGACACCCAGCTCTGGACCCTGGGCCTGCCCCAGAGCCTGGATGCGCTTTATGACGCCCAAGGTCCCGTTTTCGCGGCCCGCCTTGAGGCTTTCGCTAAAGGCATCAACGACTATGCGGCCGCCCATCCGGAGCGCATCGACGATGCCATGGAGCGGGCACTCCCCATCACCGGCAAGGACGTGCTCGGTCATGTGAACCGGGTCTTCTATCTGGTGTTCGTGGCCCAGGGCCCCTATGCCCGGTTCCAGGCCTTTCTAAACGCACAGACCAAGGCACAGTCGGATCAAACTGGCGACGCGGAGGAGAGAGGCTCCAACGCCTGGGCCATCGGCCCATCCCGTTCCCAGAGCGGCAAGGCATTGCTGCTCTCGAACCCTCATCTTCCGTGGCGGGATCTTTTCCTGTTCTACGAGGCCCATGTCACCGCGCCCGACATGAATGCCTATGGCGTCACGCTGATCGGCGTGCCCATGGTGGCGATCGCCTTCAACGAGCATGTGGGCTGGACCCATACGGTCAACACCTATGACGGGGCGGATGTCTTTGCCTTTGATCTTGCGGAAGGCGGCTATCGCATCGGCGGAGAAACGAAAGCCTTCGAGACCCAAACGGTGGCTCTCACACTGCGCGAGCCGGACGGGACCCTGACCGACCGCCCCCTGACCATCGCCCGCACCGATGCCGGGCCCGTGATCGCCCGGACCGACGACAAGGCCTATGCCATGCGGATCGCCGGATTCGCGGATCCGAGCCGGGCCCGGTTGGCAGAACAATATTGGGACATGGCGGGCGCCACCACCCTCGATGAATTCGAGGCCGCCATGGCCAAGCTCCAATCGCCCATGTTCAATACGGTCTATGCGGACCGCCATGGCGACATCTTTTATCTGTTCAATGCCCTGGCCCCCAAACGCGCCCGTGGCAACGCAAGGCTGTGGAGTGGCGTGGTCGATGGCAGCGATCCGGCCATGATCTGGACGGACTATCACAGCTATGATGCCCTGCCCAAGATCAAGAACGCGCCTTCTGGCTTTGTTCAGAACGCCAATGAAACGCCCTGGACGGCGACGCTTCCGCCTGTGCTCGACCCGGCGGCCTATCCCGCCGATCTGGTCCCGCCCTTGATGCGCGCCCGCCCCCAGAGCTCCTTGAGCCTACTTTTGAGCGACAAGAGCATCAGTTTCGATGAAGCCGTCACCTATAGCGGGTCGACCCGGCTGGTGTCGGCGGACAATCTGCTGCCGGATCTTTTGAAACTGGCGCGCCTGTTCGCGACCGAAACCGGCAGCAGCCTGCTTGCGGAAGCCGTCGACGTGCTCGAGAACTGGGACCGGACCGCCCGGGCCGACAGCCGGGGCGCGGTCCTGTTCGATACCTTCATGGAGCTTTATCTGGAAGGGGGCCAGCCTTATGAGACGCCCTGGTCCTTCGAGACGCCCGCCACCTGGCCGACGGGCCTTGCCCGGCCGGAAGAGGCGATCACCGCCTTGAAAGCGGCGGCGGCGCGTCTCAAGACGGAATTCCGCGCCCTCGGCGTGCCCTGGAAAAGGGTCTACCGCATCGATTATCAGGGAGCGGATCTGCCCGTCGATCTTGGCATTGGCGGGCTTGGCGCGTTCAAGGTCGGAAACTGGACGAAGAAGGCGAATGGCAAATACACGCTCACGGGCGGCACCACCTATGTGGCCGTCACGGAATTCGGCGATGAGGTTCGGGCCAAGGCGATCCTTCCCTACGGCAATTTCGAGAAGCGCCCCGACTGGGTGAAGGACCAGCTCGTGCTTCTGTCTGAAGGCGGCATGCGGACGGTCAATTTTTCGGAGGAAGCCGTCGCGGCCGCCACGGTCGACACGGAACGGCTGACGCCCGATCTGGAATGAGGGGAAACCGGTGAGCACTCCGACAACGGATAGGAGTTCCAAGGCAGGACCATCCTCCCTTGATGGTCTGACGGTCCCAAATTTGCGGGCACCCGAACCGCGCGGCCTGTGCACGGATTGTGGCGTTTCCCGGATGGAGGACGCCAAGCAATGCGGCCAGGCCTGCCAATTCATCCAACCTGACTATGCCAGGCTCGAAAAAGCGGTCCACGGACGGGTGCGGGACGAAAGCCGCCCCGATGAACTCCATTTCGGCCCCTTCCGGCGCATGGCCCGGGCCCGGTTGACCGCGCCCTTGGAAGGCGCCCAATGGACCGGCATCGCCAGCCGATTGGGCGCGAAACTCCTGGAAACCGGCGCCGTCGATGCCGTACTCACCGTCGCGCCGGATCCGGAGGATCGCTGGAAGCCCGTGCCGGTCATCGTGACGCGGGCCGAGGACATGGCCCGCTGCCGGGGCATGCGCATGGGCTATGCGCCGCTCCTGGCCCTGCTCGAGCCCGCGCGGGAGCAAGGGTTCAAACGCCTCGGGATCATCGGCATCCCCTGTCAGGTTTATGCCCTGCGCGCGCTCGAGGAACAGTTCGGCTTCGAGCGGCTTTATGTCATCGGCACGCCGTGTTCGGATAATACAACGACAGAACGCTTCCACGAGTTCCTGGCCCTGTTGTCGGACCGGCCGGAGACGATCTCCTATCTGGAGTTCCGGGCCGACTATCATGTGGAGCTGCGCTTCGACGACGGGCGGCAGAAGCTGATCCCGTTCCTGCAACTGCCCATCTCGAAACTGCCGCCGGATTTCTTCCCCCTCACCTGCCGCACCTGCGTGGACTACACCAATGTGCTGGCGGACATCACCGTGGGCTATATGGGCGGCGAAGGGGAGCAATGGCTGCTCATCCGCAACGAGCGCGGCGAAGAACTGGTTGATCTGCTTGGGGACGAAGTCTCCTTGAGCGCGCCGGGCAGTGCGGGCAAGCGCGCGGCCCATGTGAAGGCCTTCATTCAGAATACGGAACGGGCGGCCGGCGGCCTGCCGGTGCGGGGCATGCCCAACTGGCTGCGCCCGCTCATGGGCTGGCTCATGCCCAAGCTCGGCCCCCGGGGGCTCGAATTCGCCCGCACCCGGCTTGAGATGAAGGCGGCCGAAACCGTCCTTCACCTGCGCCGCCAGGAACCGGCCAAGATGAAGAACATGATCCCGGATCATGTCTGGAAACTGGTCGCGCCTTATGGCATCGGGACGGAGGAAAAACAGCGGGCCGAGGCCCGCCCTGGGCGTCGGGTTGTCGAGTAGGCCAGGCATCGGCCTACCGCATACAAACCAATTGGTTCGGTTCCTCACCCCTTCCCGCCTTTTGCAAGCGACGCGGCACAGATATAGTCTCCCACAAGAGAAAACCACTTTTTTAGACCTCGCCATAGAGGCAAGTCCCATGGATCGTGACGCTCCCGAAGAGATGACGCTGGCCGAACCGCCTCATCCGTTTCAGAAACTGCAGACAAGAGAGATCTGGCTCAAAGGGCCGCGGAACATCCAAGAACAGGCCGCTGCCGAAGATGGGACGAAATATATCTGGCGCACACGCATACTGATGACATCAGACAAGTTGCGACTGTCGCAGGTCGTTTTTTATCTTTTCAGGGTGTTTGCTCTCCAGACAGGCGCGCTCCTCATCCTCTATCTGCTCCACAAAGAAGCAGCACAATGGGCCGCCATCATTTGGATTTTCGTGCACTCTATTCTCTTCTACGCCCTGGCGTTCTGCGCGTGTTTGATCTCCCGCCATGCCGCGCCCTATGCACTGTCCCGGGCCGCAAGCGCGGGCATCCATACCCTCGTACCGATAGTGTTCCTGGTCTTCGTGCCCGACGGCTATGTCGCGGACGCCCTCGGAGAGACCGCATCCGCCATCCCCGTCCTGTTCTTTGAGGTGGCCCTCGACTCTCTTCTTCTGTCTTTTCCCAGCGCCCTGGGATTTCTCGGTGAAGGCACCAGCGCCTTTCAGGAAGGGGGACTGTGGCCCCGTCTTTACGGTGCGTATCTGAAATTTGTCATTACGGTTTCCCTGATCGGATGGACCATCCGGCAAATCAGCGACCCGCTTCAAACCACGCTCCACGATCTGACCAAAACGGCATTCCTGCGCTATTGCTTTGCCTGCTATATGGTGAGTTCCACCCTGTACCGTCTCGTCGAACGGATGGGCACTGATGGAAAATTCACGGACCCCATCGAGATCAGCCAGTTTATCGCAGACCCGAACCGTGCCCAAAGGGGGGGCGCATGACGCAGCCCATGCGCGAGGAGGCCGTAACCGGCAGGGCAGGCCTCGGCCGACCGCATACGGATTGATGTTCACGCCCACCTAAGTGCCTAACAGACCGGTCTGTCCCCTTGCGACCGGTAGGCCCGCCAGTCTTCTTTCGTCAGCTCCCAGATTTCATGTTCGCAATAGTTCGGGTCATGGAAGCCCGCCGGCTCTGTGTAAAGCAGTCGCGCGCCGGTCTTCTCCTTGACCCGACGTGAGCGCACATTGCCCTGGGCATTGGAGAAGATAAGGATCTCGAAGCCGAGCACGTCAAATGCACAGTCCGTAACGGCCGTCGCGGCCTCCGTCATGAGCCCGCGCCCCCAAAAGGCGTGACCCAGCCAGAAACCCCGATGCTCCGGCCTGCCCTCCCTCCACAGCTCGATGCCGCCGATAAGTTCATCCGGCCTGTCCTTGAGGAAAAGGCCCCAGAACCAACGGTCCTGACCTTGTCGTGGGATGATCTTCGTGAGCATGAAGTCTTCTATGCCGCCCTCTGGGTAGGGCCAGGGAACGCCGCTCGACAGATGTCGCACGACTTCCCAGTCGACGAAATGGCGCTCATAGGAAGGAATGTCGGCTGCCGTCGGCCCACGGAGGATCAGGCGGTTTGTGACGAGTTCCGGCACCTGGCCCATGACCATGCTCCACGTTCCAGCCTCGGATCAGCCTCGTGCAACGGCCCATACGGATAATGAGGTCGAAGGTCGACACCCATCTGGAAAAGTCGTTGTACAAACAAGACTTCAGCTAGGGAGGTGGGCAGACAGAAGCTGCACCTTCTGTCTGAGTCGTTGTACTGGCGGGCCGAGGCCCGCCCTACCCGGACCGCAAATCATGGGGCGGCCTCAAACGCGCCGCATAGGAACTGACGCCCCTCACCCCTTGCTGAATTTCTTAAATTTCACTCGGTGCGGCCGGTCGGCTTCCGCACCCAGGCGACGCTTCTTGTCTTCCTCATAGTCCTGATAATTGCCTTCGAACCATTCCACATGGC
>CAZFWG010000035.1:0-11932 GCA_964522525.1 uncultured Alphaproteobacteria bacterium
GATGAAAATGCTTTGGCTTTCGAGCTGGTCCAAGCGGTCCATGGCTCTCCTTTCCCCGATCTCAGGGCCCGGATCTGTGGCTCAGACCCCCTGGCGAATGTCCCGGCGCGGCCGGCGGCCCGCCGATCGCGACTGCGACGTACTTAATTACCATTTTCCATGTGACAATACTCACAATCACATGAGTGAACTGTGGAATATAGCAATTCCGTTATGGCCGCTCAGGCCGAGGCCTCGATTTCCGAAGCGATGGCATCGACGACCGTGCGCACCAGGGTCTCGTCCGAGCCCTCGCCCATGACGCGAATCAAGGGTTCCGTGCCCGAGGGCCGCACCAGGATCCGTCCCTCGCGCCCCAACTGGGCCTCCGCGTCGCGAATGGCATTTTGCACCCGATCGTCCTGGAGCGGGCCATAGCCCATGCGCGCCACGGGCACATTTTTGAGGATCTGGGGAAAGGGATCGAACAGGCGGCACACTTCGCTCGCGGGTCTTCCCCGGGCGATGAGGCAGGCCAGCACCTGGAGCCCGGCGATCAGGCCATCTCCCGTGGTGGCATAGTCTCCCAGGATGATATGGCCCGACTGCTCGCCGCCGACATTGAAGCCGAAGCGGCGCATGTGTTCGATCACATGGCGGTCCCCCACCGCCGTGCGGGTCAGATTGAGCCCCATTCCCTGGATGAAATGCTCAAGGCCAAGATTCGACATCACGGTTGCGACGATGCCCGAACCGGTCAGGCGGCCCTCCCGATGATAGGACGCCGCGATGAGGCCCATGACCTGGTCGCCATTGACGATGCGGCCGGTCTCATCGGCGATGATCACCCGGTCCGCGTCCCCATCGAGGGCGATGCCCAGATCGGCGCCCACTTCGCGCACGGTCTCGCACATGAGCTGGGGCGAGGTCGATCCGCAGTCCCGATTAATGTTGAACCCGTCGGGCTTGTTGCCGAGGGTGATGACTTCCGCGCCCAATTCCCACAAAACGGCCGGCGCGACCTTATAGGCCGCGCCATGGGCGCAATCGAGCACGATCTTGAGCCCCTCAAGGCTGAGTTGCCGGGGAAAGGTCGCCTTGGTGAATTCGATATAGCGGGCCTGGGCGTCGTCCACCCGTTTGGCCCGCCCCAGATCTTCCGGCGCCGCGCCGTCTTCCATGGCGCCCTTGCTCACCATGGCCTCGATTTCCTTCTCGACCTCATCGGAGAGCTTGTAGCCGTCGGGTCCGAACAGCTTGATGCCATTGTCTTCATAGGAATTGTGGGAGGCGGACAGCATGACGCCGATATCGGCCCGCAGGGAGCGCACCATCATGGCAACGCCCGGCGTGGGCAGCGGCCCGAACAGGAAGACATCCATGCCCATGGCCGTAAAGCCTGCCGTGAGCGCCGGTTCGAGCATGTAGCCCGAGAGGCGCGTGTCCTTGCCGATCACCACTCGGTGCCGGTGATCCCCGCGGGTGAAATAGCGCCCCGCGGCCATGCCCACGCTGAGGGCCGTCTGGGCGTCCATGGGGGCCGTGTTGGCCCGGCCCCGAATGCCATCGGTGCCGAATAGTCCTGTCTTCATTTTATGTTCCTTGAGACACAGGCCCCGCGCCCGTCACTCCACCGTGACCGATTTGGCCAGGTTGCGCGGCTGATCCACATCCGTGCCCTTGGCCACGGCCGTCCAATAGGCCATGAGCTGCACGGGCACGACATAAAGGAGCGGCGCGATCAGCGGATCCACCTTGGGCACCTCGATCGTGCGCCAGGCCTGGGCACCGGCGCGCTCCAACCCTTCCGCGTCCGAGACCAGGACAACCCGCCCCCCCCGGGCCGCCACTTCCTGCATGTTCGAAATGGTCTTGCCGAAAAGCTCGTCATAGGGCGCCAGGATGATCACCGGCACCTCTTCATCGATCAGCGCGATGGGGCCATGCTTCAGCTCGCCCGCGGCATAGCCCTCGGCGTGGATGTAGGAGATCTCCTTGAGCTTCAGCGCACCCTCAAGGGCGATCGGATAGGTGATGCCCCGGCCGATGAACAGGATGTCCCGCACCCGGGACAGTTCATGGCCCAGGGTTTCGTAAGGTGCCTCATCCCGCAGCACATTGGCGATCGCGCCGGGCACTTCGAGCAAATGGCGGGTCAGATCGATTTCCCGGGCTCGGTCCAGGACCCCCCGGTCCCGCCCCGCCCCGATGGCGAGGGCTGCAAGCACCGAAAGCTGGCAACTGAAGGCCTTGGTCGAGGCCACGCCGATTTCAGGGCCTGCATAGGTGGACACCACATGGTCGGCCTCCCGCGCGATCGTCGATTCGGGAACATTCACGATACCGACGGTCTTGACGCCATGGCTCTTGCAATAGCGCAGGGCGGCCAGGGTGTCGGCCGTCTCCCCTGATTGGGAGATGAAAAGCGCCATGGAGGCGGGATCAAGGGGCGGCTCCCGGTAGCGGAACTCCGAGGCCACATCGAGATCGACGGGCAGACGCGCGAGGCGTTCGAACATATAACGCCCGATCAGGCCGGCATAATAGGCGGTCCCGCAGGCCGAGATGCTCAGGGTTCGGAGATCGCGGAAATCGAGGCCCGGCGGCTCAACGATATGGTCGGTGACCGGATCGACATAGACACTCATGGTATGCGCGATCGCCTCGGGCTGTTCATGGATTTCCTTGGCCATGAAATGCCGGTGATTGCCCTTGCCGACCAGGGCCGGCGACAGGCTCGTCACTTTCACGTCCCGCTTGGCCGCAAGGCCGTTGGCGTCCCGAAGCTCATAGCCCGAGCGGCTGAGCACCACCCAATCCCCCTCGTCGAGATAGGCAATGCGCTTGGTCATGGAGGCAAGTCCGAGGGCATCGGAGCCCAGGAACATCTCCTCCTCGCCAAGGCCGACAACCAGGGGACTGCCCCGGCGGGCACCGATCATCAGGTCGTCTTCGCCCTCGAACAGAATGGCGAGGGCAAACGCGCCTTGCAGTTTCGCGAGCGATGTCTCGACGCTGGCGGCGGGCGAAAGGCCGCCCCGCCAATGGGACGCGATCAGATGCGCCACGACCTCGCTGTCCGTATCCGTCTCGAAGCGGATGCCCTGGGCCTCAAGCTCCCCGCGCAGTTCATGGAAATTCTCGATGATGCCGTTGTGGACGAGCGCGACCCCGCCCGCCTGATGGGGATGGGCGTTGCGCACCGACGGCGCGCCATGGGTTGCCCATCGGGTGTGACCAATACCGCTCGATCCTTTGAGCGGTTCGGCGGCAATCAAGTTGGTCAGATTGGCGAGTTTGCCCTCAGCCCGGCGCCGGTCAAGCTTGCCGTCATGGAGCGTCGCGATGCCGGCAGAGTCGTATCCGCGATATTCGAGATGCCGGAGGGCCGCCAGAAGCCGCGGAGCGGCCGCGTCCGTGCCAAGGACGCCAACGATGCCACACATGGCTTAAGGCCTCCCGTAATGTTGCAGTGCAAAAACTTTCATCCTATCGGGATTACCTCACGGCCCCTTCGATCACAATCCTGGCGGCCTTAACATGTTGTTGCCGATCTACCGCCCATTGTGAAAGCCGGAGCGGGGTGGCGCCCCTCGGCGCTGGGCAAGCAACATCCGATAACCGGAACGGTCCCTTGCCTTTTTGTCGAGTGGACGACGCGCCGGGCCTTGGCATGGCGAATCCTGGGTATTTCTGGACAGGATATCGCGTCAACGGCCAGTTATGGCATGGTGGCACAACTGGCGGATGGACGGTCTGCAAAGTGGGATCAGGGCGATATGCACGAAATCAAAAGGGTCATGGTGACCGGTGGCGCGGGCTTCATCGGGTCATATGTGTGCGAGCGGTTGCTGGCGGCGGGCCATGAAGTCTTGTGTGTGGACAATTTCTTCACCGGCACGCGGCGCAATCTCCACGCGCTCCTGAGCAATCCGAATTTCGAGCTGTTGCGCCACGACGTGACCCTGCCGCTCTTTGTCGAGGTGGACGAGGTGTTCAATCTCGCCTGCCCTGCCTCGCCGGTGCACTATCAATTCGATCCCGTGCAGACCACCAAGACCAGCGTGCATGGCGCGATCAACATGCTGGGTCTGGCCAAGCGCCTGAAGGCCCGCATCCTCCAGGCCTCCACCAGTGAAGTCTATGGCGATCCCACGGTTCATCCCCAGACGGAAGACTATTGGGGCAATGTCAATCCGATCGGCGTGCGCGCCTGTTACGACGAAGGCAAACGCTGCGCCGAGACGCTGTTTTTCGACTACCACCGGCAGTTCGGCCTGCCGATCAAGGTGGCCCGCATCTTCAACACTTATGGGCCACGCATGCAGGCCAATGACGGCCGCGTCGTCTCCAATTTCATCGTTCAGGCCCTGCGCGGCCAACCGATCACCATCTATGGCGATGGCAGCCAAACCCGATCCTTCTGCTTTGTCGAGGATCTGGTCGACGGCTTGATCCGCCTCATGGATACGCCGGAGAGCGTGACGGGCCCGATCAATCTGGGCAATCCGAACGAATTCACGATTCGGGAATTGGCGGAGCTGGTCGTGGACATCACCGGCGCCAAGTCGCGAATCGAATACCTCCCCCTGCCCGCCGATGATCCCCGCCAGCGTCAGCCCGATATCACCAAGGCGCGGGACATTCTGGACTGGGCGCCGACCATCGATCTGCGCCAGGGCGTGGAACGGACAGTCGCCTATTTCGAAGAGCAGATCCGGAACAATCTTCTGCAGATCAACGCCAATCCGGCGCGCCAGAACGGTTCCACGGCCACTCTTTAGACGACGCAGACGGACAGACCGGCCCCCGCTTCCCCATGACGCGGGGGCTGTTTTCCCCAGCCTTCAGCCCCCCGACTATCCCCCTAAGCCTTTTTTAACCGTGTCCTCCGAGAGTGGTCTGGCAACGGTTATCCACCGGCGCGTTCGCGGGACACGGACGGGTCGGGCGTATTCTTACCGACCTTGATCGGCTTACGCAGTTTTCTCCGACTGAGCGGAGACGCATGCGTGAAGGGGGCTGCAGCGATGGCGCTTTCGCACGACTACTCGGGGAAATCCACGTTGAGGCCTCGCGCACCGTTCCGGGGCCAAGGCCTGAAACGCCAGTGGGGTCGGCCGGTCAAAAGGCTGGTCGATGTGTGCGTGGCGTTGATGGCTCTCCTGATCACCAGTCCCTTGTTTGTTGTGTGTGGTTTCCTGATTCGCCGTGACGGCGGCCCTGCATTCTTCATGCAGCACCGGGTCGGCCGGCATGGAAATCTGTTCCCGTGCTTCAAATTCCGCACCATGGTGGTGGATGCCCAGGCCCGGCTCGATGATCTGCTGGCGAATGATCGGGACGCGGCGGCCGAATGGGCGGCCTGTCAGAAACTGCGCCGCGACCCCCGTGTGACCCGTGTCGGGCGTTTTCTCCGTACCACAAGTCTTGATGAGCTGCCTCAGCTGATCAATGTCCTGCGGGGCGAAATGAGCATTGTCGGCCCCCGCCCCGTAATCGAATCGGAACTGGAGCGGTATGGCGCGCATACGGACACTTATCTCAGTGTCCGACCGGGAATCACCGGCTTGTGGCAGGTATCCGGGCGCAACAACATGACCTATGACGAGCGTGTCCGGCTCGATGTCGACTATGTGCGTCGGCAATCCCTGTGGCTTGATTTCATCATTCTTCTTTGCACCGTCCGGGAAGTCCTCTGGACCCGGAGCGGCTACTAAACCATTACCGACGACCGGGCGGAGGCGGCCTCGGACAGGAGCGCATCAATGGCGATACTGGTGACAGGCGGCGCTGGCTATATCGGCAGCCACATGGCCTATCTCTTGGCCGACAAAGGCGAGCAGGTCGTGGTTCTCGACGACCTGTCCCGGGGCCGGGTCGATCTCGTGCCGCGGGGCGCCTGCCTGGTTAAGGGGTGTGTCGGCGATGCCAGCCTGCTCGCGACCATTTTTGAGAACTATCCGATCGAGGCGGTCATTCATTTTGCCGGCTTCATCATCGTGCCGGAATCCTTCGGCCATCCCCTCCTCTATTACGAACGCAACGCCTCCGTTTCCCGGACCCTGATCGAGGCCTGCACCAAGGCCGGCATCGACAAGTTCATCTTCTCTTCGTCCGCATCCGTCTACGGCTCGCCCGAGAAAGCGCCGGTTACGGAAGAAGCGCCGCTGCGTCCGATTTCGCCTTACGGCCGATCCAAGCTGATGACCGAAATGATGCTGGCCGATGCGGAAGCCGCCCATGGCATCCGCTCCGTGATTCTGCGCTATTTCAATGTCGCAGGCGCGGACCCTGCCCTGCGCACCGGTCAGGCCAGCGACATTCCCACCCATCTCATCAAGATTGCCTCGCAGGTGGCCCTGGGATTGCGTCCGCAGCTTAAGATCTTCGGCACGGATTATCCGACACCGGACGGCACCTGTATCCGCGATTATGTCCATGTCGCCGACCTGGTCATGGCCCACTATCTGGCGCTCAATCACCTGCGCGACCGGGGGCGCTCGGCGATCTACAATTGCGGCTATGGTCGCGGATTTTCGGTCCTGGAGGTCATCCGGGCGTTTGAGGCGGCGACGGGGACACGGATCCCCCATCACTATGATGCCCGCCGGCCGGGCGACCCCCCGGAGCTCGTCGCCGATTGCATGGCGCTGATGCGGGATCTGGGCTGGCGTCCGCGCCACGGCGACATCAATGAGATCATCGCCTCCGCCTTTGCCTGGGAGAAGAAGGACGCCCGCTTCGACGACGGCCGGGTCTTCGCCCAAGCCGGATAGGAAGACCGGTCGTTCCTATAACTCGTCGCGTTTCCCGTCTTTCAGGACCGTGACGATCTCCTTGACCTGCTGGGCCTGATCAAGCGTCGTAACGAGGAGCGCGTCGCCTGTCTCGACGATCACGAGGTCGCGCACGCCGGCAACGGTCACCAGGCGGGATTCGGACCGAATCAGATTGTTCTGGGCATCCACGGTCACCACGTCGCCGCTGACGACATTGCCCGCCCCGTCCTTGGGCGAAATCTCGTGGAGCGCGGTCCAGGAGCCCACATCGCTCCAGCCCATATCCGCCGCAACGACCGCGGCGCGGTCCGTCCGTTCCATGACGGCATAGTCGATGGAATCAGAAGGACAGCCCCGAAAGATCGCGGCGTCGGGGGCAACAACGCGGTTCGTGCGTTTGGCCTGGGCCATGGCGGCCCTGCAGGCCTCAACGATTTCCGGGCAATGGGCAGTCATTTCCTGGAGCAGAATATCGCTCCGGACGGTGAAGATGCCGCCATTCCAATAATAGTCTCCCGTGGCGACATAGCTCTCCGCCACGTCCTTTTTGGGTTTTTCGACGAATTGTGCGACGGCAAAACTGTCGGCTGTCGCCTCGATCGCCGTGCCACGGCGGATGTAGCCGTAACCCGTCTCGGCCCGGTCCGGCACGATCCCGTAGGTCACGACCCGTCCCTGGCGCGCCAGGGCCACGGCCCGCTCCACGGCATTGGCGAAAGCCCCTTGGTCCCGGATATGATGATCGGCGGGCAGAATGATCAGCACGGCCTCGGGATCCTGATCGCTCGCCAGAAGCGCTGCGAGGGCTGCGGCGGGCGCGGTGTTGCGTCCCTCGGGCTCGGTGATCATCAGGTGTTCGGGCGCGTCGATCGCTTCAAGCTGTTTTTCGATCGCGGCCACATGTTTGGCGTTGCAGACAATGATCGGGTCGGCGGCGGCGCTGAGTTCGGTGAGCGCGGTACGGGCCCGGAGCACCGTCTCCTGCAACATGGTCTTGTCCGATATCAGGGCATGGAGCTGCTTGGGATGAGCCGCCCGGGAGGACGGCCACAGGCGCGACCCCACGCCGCCGGACAAAACTACTGGAAAAATCGTCATGGCCATGATCCATCATGTTCAGTGTTCCGCCAATCCCCGGCCGGCGGACAGAAAGCCTTACTCTAAACGCACGCTCCTCAGAGCACATCACATTCCCGGCACATGCCGTTATAGGTCTCGACAAGACCCCGTGTCGACGGGCTCATCTCGGCCACGCCATCCTGGCTCAGGATGGTGGAGGCCAGCCGTTTGCCAAGCTCCACACCGAACTGATCATAGGAATTGACACCCCAGATCGCACCCTGGACGTGGATCTTGTGCTCATAGAGCGCGATCAGACTGCCCAGACGCTCCGGCGTGAGCCGGTCCAACAGGAGGCTGACGCTCGGCCGGTTGCCTTCGAAAGTGGTGTGGGGCAGCAGGCTGCGCGCCTGGGCAGTATCACCGTATTTGTCGGCCAGAAGCGTGCTTGCTTCCGCGCCGGACTGACCGCGCATCAAGGCTTCCGTCTGGGCAAAGAAATTCGCCATCAAGAGCCGGTGCTGTTCCTCGGTTTCCTTGTCGGTCAGGGCCACGCCGATGAAATCCGTGGGCACGATCTGAGTGCCCTGGTGCAGCATCTGGAAAAAGGAGTGCTGGACATCCGTACCGACACCGCCCCACAGGACCGGCGCCGTGCCATAGGGCACCGCATCACCCTGGCAGCTCACCCGCTTGCCATTGCTCTCCATATCCGCCTGCTGAAGATAGAACGGCAGGAGCCTCAGTCTTTGGCTGTAGGGAAGGATCGCCAGGCTCGTATGATGGCGGAAATTGCGATGCCATACGCCCACAAGGGCCATGAGCACCGGAAGATTGTGCTCCAACTCGGCATCGCTGAAATGGCGGTCCATGGCATGGGCGCCCTGACGCAGGGCATTGAAATTCTCCATGCCGATCGCCAACGCGATGGGCAGGCCGATCGCCGACCACAGGGAATAACGCCCGCCGACCCAATCCCAGAACTCAAATGTGTTGACGGGATCGATGCCGAAGGCAGCGACGGCTTCGAGATTTGTAGAGACGGCCACAAAGTGCCGAGCGATCGCTTCCCGGTCCTTCAGATGATTGAGAAGCCATCCCCGCGCCGTGTTGGCATTGGCCATGGTCTCCTGGGTGGTGAAGCTCTTTGAGGCTACTACGAAAAGCGTTGTCTCCGGATCAAGCTCCGAAACCGTGTCCAGAATATCGACACCGTCCACATTGGACACGAAATGGGGCCGCACGGAACCGATATGATAGGGTCGGAGCGCATCACAGACAAAACGGGGCCCCAGGTCCGAACCGCCGATGCCGATATTCACCACATCGCGGATCGGCTTGCCCGTATGGCCTCGCCATTCACCGGAATGGACGCGCTCGACAAAAGCGGCCATCTGGCTGACGACCCGTTCCACATCCTCGACCACGTTGCGCCCGTCCACCATGACCGGGGCCCGGTCCATGCGGCGCAAGGCCGTGTGCAGGACGGCCCGGCCCTCCGTCTCATTGATCGGGTCCCCCCTGAACATCGCCGTGCGGCGCGCTTCGACGTCCACATCCCGCGCGAGGGTCATCAGAAGATCAACGGTTTCACCCGTCATCACCGTCTTGGAGTAATCGAGGAGAATACCGCAGGCCGAGGCGCTCATCTCTCCATAACGTTGAGGATTGGTCTCAAAAAGATCCATGATACGGGTCTGCCGCAGACCTTCCGCATGGGCCTCGAGCGCCCGCCAGGCCGGAAGCATGCCCCGACCCGATGGGATGTCTGTCGCGCTGCCGGCGGCCAATTCACTCATGATCTTTCCACGCTCCGTCCCGTTTCCTGACTGGGTGCCCCCCGACGGCCCCCTCCGTTTCCCTTAATCCGTATGCGCCTCGCCTTCGAGGATGAAGGCGAAGGCGGACAGGATGTGATAGAGTGTGCTTGCCGGAATGGCCTTCGCGACCGGCTGATTATCCGTTCCCATCACATCAAGCCATGTACCCTTGGGTGCGGGATCAAGATAGTAGCGAAACAGCCGGTCCAGCCATTCTCCGGCGCTCCTGGCCAAGGCGGGCGAGTCCCGGCCCAGCAGGGCGTGGGCCCTCAACGCTTCGGTCTGGGCCCAGCAGCGCTTGGTTTGCGATTTGATGCCCCCGTTCCGCCAGATCTCGTCATAGGCGAGGCCCGACACCGGATCGAGCCCGCGCGCGCGGGCAACCTCAAAGAGTTGTGCGGCTTCGGCGCCGGGCTCCGCATGGCGGCCGGCGGCCACATGGGCCTGGGCGTGGGCCTCGAGCAGATAGACCCATTCAAAATGGTGGCCCGGTTCGACGATCTGGCCCGCGTCCCCGTCAACCGGTTCCCAGGCATCGGTGAAGAACTCGGTCAGGGTCTCGGTGTCCCGGGCGAAGAAATGGGACCGGAACAAATCGACGATCCGGTCGGCCTTCTCCAGATGAACCGGCGCTCCGGTTGCCTTGTGCACAGCCAGATAGGCTTCCAGCAGATGCATGTGGGGGTTCTGGCGGCGGGGCTGACTGGCGGGCAGACCTTCGAGATAGCTGCCGTCGGGCGCCGTGAATGTCTTTTCCACGAAATCGAGGGTCTGCTCCAGAGCCTCTTTGACCGGGGCTTCGGCCAGCAATTGGTGGGCATGGGCAAGGCCGAACAGAATGAACGCGTGATCATAGGTGTCCTTGCGTTCATCTACGGGGCTGCCTTGGCCGTCGAGACGGTGAAAGAAACCACCATTCTCCTGATCCCAGCCATGGGCCATGAGCCACTCGACACCGGCCCGCACCAGGTCTCGGTGGTCGCCGAGGCCGAGCATGGTCGCATGGGCAAAGACATAGATCTGCCGGGCCTGGACCCGGATCCGCCGGACCACGTCGGGTTCGGGCGTGCCGGCGAGATCGAGTTGCTCGATAAAGCCCCCCTTGTCGTCCACGCCCCGGTCCTGCCAGAGCGGCAAGGCATCGTCGACGAGCCAGGCGCGGATGCGCGCCGTGGCCAAGGCGGGGGACGCCGTCCCGGCGGCATCCGACATCTCCGATGACCTCATGGTCGAGATTCCTCCATTGCTGACTCGCCCGGCCGCGCGGGCCCGGTCATCTATAGCGGGTGAAATCGGGCATGGCGATGCCTATGCGGCATGGGGCAGGACAACCGTCTTCTTATCGCGGCCCAGGAGCTGTTCATAGAATTGGGCAAGCCGTTCCCCCTGACGCACCGCATCGAATTCACGTTCGATATGAAGACGCGAGGCATCGAGAAGGGGCCGCCATTCGTCCGGATGGGTGGCGAGCCAGCGAATGTGTTCCGCCAACCCCTCAACATCGCCTTCCGGGGCCAGGAACCCGGTCTCGCTGTGGCGGACGACTTCCGGAATATCACAATGAGTCGTGGCAACGACGGGCATGCCCGTTGCGGCCATCTCGATCAGGGCGACCGGTGCCCCGCCCTCGCTGTCGCCATCCCGGGCCTGGCGGGACGCCTGGATGAAGATGTGGTGGCGATAGGCCTCCTCCTTCAGGCGCTCATGGGACTGAAAGCCCAGGAAACGGACCCGATCACTCAATCCCGTTTCCAGGACCGTCTCCTGGATCCGGGCTTTTTCGGCCTGGGCCGCCGTGCTTTGAACCGCGTCTCCAATGATCGTGATTTCCAGGGCCAGATCCTGCCGCAAACGGCCGAGGGCCGCCAGGGCATCCGGAATGCCTTTCTTTTCCCGAAAACTGGCGGCGATCAGGACACGCAGCGGTTCCGCCTTTGTCTTGATCCGTGGCCGGTAGTCGAAGCGGGCAAGATCAATACCCAGATGGTGGACGCGGACCCGTTCCGACACACATCCCCGCGCGGCGATACGCCGGGCCATGAACGGCCCTTCACACAGCACCTGATCAACGGCCGAAAAAAGCTCCGCATAACGCCCATTCCACTCTGGATGGCAGGCCGGCAACTGGTCCACATCATGGCCGTAAAACGTGACCACATGGGGCACCCGCGCCCGGGCCGCCGCATGGAGGTTGGCCCAGCCATTATTGCCGAAATGGGAATGGAGGAGATCCGCTTTCACCCTTGAGGCCACACGGGCAACGAAAGGCATGCCCCGAACCAGCCCCATCTT
>CAZFWG010000035.1:12032-20639 GCA_964522525.1 uncultured Alphaproteobacteria bacterium
CCTCCGAACCGGAGGCCGTCTCGCCCGGAGCGGGGCATCGTTATCGCGATCACCCTCCACTCGGCGCCCATTGCGCGGCGTCTTCCTTGCCAAAGCCTTAACGCCCATCGGGGTCGGACCAGAGTCACGCCGCCCGGCGGGCCGCCATGCTCTCGGCGAGATAGGCCGGAGCAAAGGAGGGAAAGGGATTGTCCGCGTCCCCTTCTATCTCCGCAGCGCGTGCCTCCAGGGTCTCAAATAAGCGGTCATTGCCGTTGATGGCCCATTCGTACCAAAGCAGGAAGCTGATCACCCGCCAGTCCCGATAGACGGGCGTCCGGTCCGCGAGATCAAGCAGCGGGTTGTCGGCCTGGTCGATGATCACATCGATCAGGGGGCGGAAACGGCGGCCATGGGCATGGGAGCGATAGGGGGAGCGCAGGCGCCGGCGGCGCCACACCACCTCATCGGGCAACAGGGTCTCGAGGGCCTTGCGCAGGATCCATTGATGCCAGCCCTCCCGGATCAAATAGCCCGGCGGCAACTGAAAACAAAAATCCAGGACCCGGCGATCGAGGAACGGCGCGCGCCGGATGATGGGGATCCCCCAAGCGTTCCGGTCGGCATTGGTGACAAGCTGAGGCAGTTTGGTGGCCAAGAGATCCTGTTTAAGCACGAGATCCAGGCTCCACGCCCGAAACGGGCTCTGTCCCAGTTTCTCGATCTTGCCTTTCAGGGGCAGGATGAGGCGCGGATCGGCACGGGGCGCGGAGGGGTCGGATCCGCCGACGCCGACGACGGCCCCGCGCAAGGCGCTGCGCGCCAGTGTCGCCCAGGCCCGGTGCCTCTTCTCGAATTCCGTCGCGCCCAGAAGATTGCCCACCCCCTGCCCCAACCGCCCTTCAGCCAGGGCGCTCATCTGGGCAAAACCGAAATAGTGGGGATGGACGGCCAGGGCCGGCTCGGCGCCGAGGGCATCGAGACTGACGGGGGTTCCTCGCGCGCGCATCTGTGTCCAGATCACTTGATGGGCTTGCAGATCGGGGGATGCGTAGGGCTCCTCCATGAGCCGCGTGAAGGCACCGATCATGCTCCAAAAGGAGAGAGACCGGGCCTGGACGATGTGCCCATCCGTGTCCAAACGCTCCGCGACTTGACAGGCATGGCGTTCATGATCCGCGCCCCGATCGGCGATGTTCATGGCATAGGCCGTGACAGGATTGTCCGACCGCCGGGCAGCGAAAGCGAGGATGGCGGCCGCCGACAGATCGCCGCCCAGATCGACACCCGTCGAAACGCCCGGATCAAGACGCAGACTGACGGCATCTTCCAGAAGTTCCCGGATCGTGGTCGCGGCCTCTTCCACCGAGATCTCATATTCCTGCAATCGTTTTTCAGGAAGCCGCCAATAGCGCCGCCGTCGTTGCGGAAACTCCCGATCCGCCAACACCACATGACCCGGCGCAAGGCTGTGAATGCCCGTGAGGAACGTCTGTGTGTCGTGGTCCTTGACGCCGAATTGGAGCCAATGATGGGCCGTCTGAAGATCGACCGCGCGTTGGTGGCAGATCTGGGGAACGGCAAGAAGCGTCTTGATCTCGGACCCGAAATAGAGAACATCGCCGACCCGCGCCCAAAAAAGCGGTTTTTCCCCGATCCGATCGCGGCTCAGTAAGAGGCTGTCGCTGGCACTGTCATAGAGGGCGAGCGCCCAGGTGCCGTTCAGGCGGGTAAAACAATCCGTGTTCCACGCCCGATAGGCCTCGGCGATCAGCTCCGCATCCGTATTCGTCCGTAGAAGGACACCCAGGGCTCGCAGCTGCACACGCAATTCTTCCCCGTTGCGCAAATCCCCGTCGATCACAAGAGTGAACCGGCCATCCGATGAGACGAAGGGCTGATGGTCTTTGTCGCTCAAGGGTGTGAGCGCCCATCCCCGGTGCGCCAAGCCGATTCGGCCCTGGGGACCACCGACCGGACCAAGGCGGGGAAGACGGGAGGCCAGGGTCTCAAGCGTGTCCCGGCCGCGCAGACACAGCACCCGCCCCTCCTCGGAGTCAATGACAGCGAAGCCCTCATCGTCCGGGCCCCGATGGGTCAGGGATCGTCCCATGGCGGAAAGAATGCCGCTGTCGATGCGGCCCTCTTCCAGGTGAATATAGCCCGCGATGCCGGACATGGATCCTCCAGACGTTAATGGCCGCGTCAGGCCGCCAGTGCCGCGTGCCGCGTGCCGCGTGCCGCGTGCCGCGTCGGGTCCCGACCTGCGTTATTGATGCTTTCCGGTTTCTGGGCAACCACCAGATACATCCATGTCCATTGGGTGGGGCGATCCAAGCGCTCAAGGCCATAGGCCAAGACCTGGATCAGAAACGCGAGGACCGGGATGATCGGTACAAAGCGCAACGGGCCCCGATGGAACCGCCCGATGCTGTAGGACAGCATGATCCCGAATGTGACCCAAAAGCCCGACAGGGGACGGACCTCGACGCGCTCAAACCCCGCCTTCCGAAAGACATGATGAAGCCCGAACCGGCTGAAGCGGAAGAAATCCCGGGGCGCCTCGTGGACATGCCAGATGAAGGGCACGGAATAGACCGCCGTACCGCCCGGCTTCAGGACACGGAAGCACTCCGCCAGGGCCGCCTCAGGCTCTTCGAGATGTTCCAGAACCGCCGTACACAGCGCACAATCGAAACTCTGATTTTCCGCCGGAATCCGGTACGCGCTGCCATAGAGATCGATGCAATCCGGGGCGTGCCGACAATCCTGATGATCGACACCGACATGTTCGTCCACGAAAGGACGCATCATCTTGGCATAAGGTTTGGTGCGGCACCCGATATCAATCAGCCGGCCCCGGAAAAGGCGGGAACACGCCTCATACAGAGCATGATCATGGATGCGGTGGACCAACCAATTGCGAAAATCATGGGCCATGACGTGGTGATTCCATCAATCCGGTGTCTTTGGGTGGTTGCCCCCTCCCCTTTACTCGTGGAACCAGGCTTTAGGCATTGTGATGAGAAGCGGAATTTCTTCGAAATCCGCTTCACTCAGGTTCAGACCGCGATCTGCTCGTGATCCGTCTCCAGAATAGTGGTGATGGCTGAGACCACGTCATCGACATCCCGGTCCGCATTCATTTTGGGCGAAATGGGCAGGCTGACGGTTTGCCGGCCGATCCGGGTTGCATGGGGCGTGTCTTCCGGCTTCATGCCCAACGCATCCTGATAATAGGGGTGATCCGCGATGCTCAGATAGTGAACGCCGACACCGATCTGTTCTGCTGTCATCCGTTTCAGGAAACTGTCCCTGTCGATTCCGCATCGTGCCGGATCGATCAACACCGTATAGAGATGAAAGGCATGGCGCTCCTTCAGGGCGAAAGGCGCCGGAAGGGTCAGGGGAAGATGTTCCAGCCGGGCATTGTAGCTGCGCCAGATTTTGCGCCGGTCCTTCCAGGTGAAATCGACCCGTTGGAGCTGATGCAGGCCCAGGGCGGCCTGCAAATCCGTCATATTGTATTTATAGCCGCATTCGACCACCTGATAGTGGCGATAACCCGATTGACCGAACCGGTTCCAGGCATCACGGCTCAGGCCATGGAGGCGCAGCCGCCGGATACGCGCCGCGTCTTCCTCGTTCCGGGTGAGGACCATTCCGCCTTCGCCGGTCACCACATTTTTCGTGACATAGAAGCTGAAGCAACCAAAGTCGCCGATCGTGCCCGCGCGGCGTCCATGGTGGTCATAGGTTTCGATGGCATGGGCACAATCCTCGATCACCTTGAGATTGTGGCGCCCCGCCAGGGCCATGATGCGATCCATATCGCACATGCGACCTGCGAAATGGACGGGGATGATCGCTTTCGTACGATCCGTGATTTTCCGAGCGATGTCATCGGGATCGATGTTCTGGGTGTCCGGATCCACGTCGGCCAGGACAGGGGTCGCCCCCACATGGAGAATGGTGTTGACCGTGCTGCAGAATGTGAGGGCCGTGGTGATCACTTCGTCGCCCGGTCCGATCCCGGCACAGATCAAGGAGAGATGAAGAGCCGCGGTGCAGGAATTCACGGCAATTGCCTCCAGAGGGTCGCCACTTGCCGGTGGCTCATCCGTTTCATCCGTCTCGAGATCGCCGTCGGATACGGGAGATGATTTATATTGGGCGAAGCTCTCCTCGAAGCGGGCCGTGCGCGGGCCGGTGCCCAACCAGCCGGACTCAAGGGTTGCGATGACCTCGTCGATTTCGGCCTGCTTGATCTGAGGCGCGCCAAAAACAAGAAATTCCGACCGTGTCATGGTTTTCCAAATCCGATAAAGCACAAAGGGAAACAGTTCCAGACGGAGAAGCCGTCCGTACGCGATGTCACTGGGCGATGGGGCCATGATCGTGCAGGCCCACGCGGCCGTGGCCGGCGCGGACTAAGGGTGTGACCCACCGGCGCCCGGATCTTTTGGCCGGGACACGGGGCCACTGAATCGCCTGGAGCGATCTTCTTCTATCGGATCATCCATTGCTCACCTCTCGACCTGCCGCGCATGGCGTCAAACGGACCATGCGAGGCTGAACCCCACCTATTCTGATGGTCTGGGAACCGTTAACGGGGGCTTAAAGGTCGTAAGGGAAATGCTTGGTGCCGTGACGGGCGCGCTGGCTGCCAGCTAGGCAGGTGACCACGCCCATCCCGATGCGGATCAAAGCAGGCCGCGGCCTTCCGAGACGCGGGCCAGATCGCGTTCCATCATTTCGATCACCAGATCCTGGAAGCTGGTTTCCGCCCGCCAGTGCAGCGCTGCATGGGCGTGCGAGGCATCCCCCACCAGATGATGGATTTCCGCCGGTCGGAATAGATCTGGATTGACGCGGATGATCACACGGCCGTTGTGGCGGTCGAAAGCCTTTCGCGCCACGCCGTCGCCTTCCCACGCCAAGGCGAAGCCCGCCACTTCGGCGGCCGTATTCACGAAATCCTCGACGGAATGGGCCCGGCCCGTCGCCAGGACATAGTCCCGGGCAAGGGGTTGTTGAACCATTTTGTGCATGCCGACGACGTAATCGCGGGCGTGGCCCCAATCCCGTTTGGCATCCAGATTCCCCAGATCGAGGCAGTCCAATGCCCCCCGCCGAATCTGCGCCAGGGCCGTAGTGATCTTCCGGGTGACAAATTCCCGCCCCCGCAGAGGCGATTCATGATTGAAAAGAATCCCCGACGTGGCGTGGATTCCGTGGGCCTCGCGGTAGTTGCGCACCATCCAGTGAGCATAGAGCTTGGCGATGCCGTAGGGGCTGCGCGGAGCAAAAGGCGTGCTTTCCGTCTGGGGCGTTTCCTGGGCAAGGCCGAACATCTCGGACGTGGAGGCCTGATAGAAGCGGATTTGCGGATTGATTTCCTGCACCGCTTCGAGAAGACGCGTCACGGCCATCCCGTCAACTTCGGACGTGTAAAGCGGTTGCTTGAAGGAGACGCCGACATAACTCTGCGCCGCGAGATTGTAGATTTCGTCCGGCTCCACATCCCTCAGAACACGAAAAATATTGCCGAGTTCAAGCAGTTCCAGCTCGACGAAACGGATGTCATTGGCGATGCCCAGTTCCTCAAGGCGCCAGGCTCCGCGGCTGGCACCCCGCCGATGGCTGCCATAGACCTCATAGCCGGATTGGAGCAGGAATTGCGCGAGATAGGCGGCGTCCTGGCCAAAAATGCCTGTAATCAATGCCTTTCGCGCCGTCATGAAACCCCTCGCCGCTGAAAATGTCACCATGCATCCGGCAACCGCCGAAGGCGGCGATCAGCGCGGATCGCGGCACTATACCCATGGCCGGTCCGGGAGCAATCCCAGGGACCGTGTCAGGAGGACAGCGGGAACCCGATGACGGGAGACGATCTACAATCCACGCGGGAGCGCCCGCCGGGCCGCGGCGCGGCGGCGCCAATAGAAGGATGCCATGCTCAAATGCGCCTTGATCTCGTTGGAGAACAGTTTCTCCTTGCGGCCGAGCATGTAGCCGACATATTTCGCCACCGTCCGAATCATCGCTTCCGGAATGGAACCCCGTTCGTGTTGCCACAGATAGCCAAGTTCCGAACGGAGGAAGCGCATGCCCTCGCCTTCGGCCTTGCCAAAGGCGTCAAGGAGCCAGGCGTGGCGCGCATGAAAGGTGCCCACGTCGAAATACCGTTGGAATTCCTGGCCGATCGAGTAGTCATGGGAATGAATAACCGGGGCGTCTTCCCGATAGGCCACCGACCAGCCACGCATGATCATCCGTCCTGAAACGATCTGATCCTCGGCAAAGATCGCATCGCGGGGAAAGTTGCCGATTTCCATCAGGGCCTCGCGACGATAGGCGGCACAGGAATTGGAACAGAAAACGGTCTTGATTCCATGGCGTTTGCGGTCCTGCAAACGGCGCAGGGCCCGCTGATCCGGATAGTTGAACAGCCGGGCGTGACGTTCGATGCCGCGCGCGTTTTCCCGCGGCAACTGGCGCCCGTAGGCCATGCCGATCTGCGGCTTGTCCAAAGCGCCGATCAGCCGGGTGAAGGTATGCGGGTGGGCGGGAATCGCGTCCTGGGTGATCATGATCACGATATCCACGTCGTCGAGATAGTCGATCGCGGCACGGCGCGTGCCCCCATGATTGAACTCGGCCCGCGAAATGGTCAGGACCTCGGCGCCCGCCGCTTCGAGACGCTCAACCGTATCGTCCGTTGACGCCGAATCGATGACCAGGAACCGGTCCCATTCCAGGGATTGCGCCTTGAGAGCGGGAAGCAGGCGATCAAGATGACGGCTTGCGTTCAGGGTGGGAATAAACAGGCCCACGCGGGGCGTAACCTCTTCAAACAGGTCGATCTGTTGCGGTTCTTTTTCACAAGACATGGTGTCTTCCACGGGTTTGTCGGCGGGGCCATGGACGCGTTCCCTGCCCTAAACTGGTGCGGCAAGGGGCGTCCCGTCACGGAGCCAATACGCCAGAGGCGTTAATCAGGACCAAACGACGGGCCAAGCTTCCGTGTGCGGCCTTGACCATTCTTTAACGAACAGGGGCCCATCCATGAGCTCATATGCGGCGAGCGGGGCGTACAGGCGCATTGGCCATACCGTTGAGCCCAATGCCGGACATGTCTTCTTGGAAGGTCGTCAGCCATGAGCCTGACCGTCAATGCGCGGATTCTCCTGCGTCCGACCACCGGCGTGCAACGCTACACGCGCGAGATTCTCGATGCCTGGCCCCGCGACGCGGTCGAAGCCATCCGCCCACGTCGTGACCTTCAAGGTCTGGCGGCCCATGCCTGGGAACAGATGGTTCTGCCCCGGAAAGTCAAAGGCCTGTTGTGGTCACCCAGCAATTCCGGTCCCTTGGGAGTGAGCCGGCAGGTCCTGACCATCCACGACATGGCCTATTTCGATAGGGCAGAAGCGCTGAATGCCCGGGCCGTCCAGTTCTATCGCTTCTTGCTGCCAAGGCTCATGCCCCGGCTGCGCCATGTGATCACCATATCCGCGTTCACCAAAGAGCGAATCCTGCGCTATTTTCCGACGGCAGAAGATAAGATCAGTGTGATCCCGAATGGGGTCTCTCCCCGTTTCAGGCCCCATAGCCAACAAGACGTCGAAGCGATGCGCAGGCGTTTGGGGTTGCCTGACGGGCCCTACGTCTTGAGCCTCTCATCGCTTCAACCCTACAAGAACATCCCCCGGCTCATCCGGGCCTGGGAAAAAATGGAGAGTGCCGACGGCCCAAAGGCGACGCTCGTGCTTGCGGGCGCGCAAGGAAACCCGGGCCATTTCGCGGCCCTCAATCTGGGGCGCCTGCCCTCGTCCGTACACTTCACCGGACATGTCGATGACGCGGATCTGCCGTGTCTTGTGGCCGGCGCTCAGATCATGGTGTCGGTTTCCCTCTATGAGGGGTTTGGTCTGCCTGCCCTCGAAGCCATGGCCTGCGGCGTTCCCGTTATTGTCAGCCGGGAGACAAGCCTTGATGAAGTCGTGGGAGACGCCGGTCTCTCCGTTGATCCGACTCGGGAGGAGGAGATTGCGGAGGCCCTCGTGACCCTTCTTGCCGATGAACAGGGGCGAGAGGATTTGCGGCGCAGGGGTCTACGCCGCGCGACCCATTTTCAATGGACCGCCACGGCCCAGCGCACCTATGAAACCCTGAAGGCCGCCGCATGAACCACCCCGCCCCCTTGCCCGGCCCGATCGATCGCACGGCCCCTTCCGCGCGCGCCCGCCCCCTGGCCGTGGTTGCCGCATCCGTGACCTATGCCCATCCACCCGTGGGCAGCCACTATTGGGCCCGCTGGCTGACCTCCCAGGGATATGACGTGGTCTTCCTGTCCGCACCCGTCTCGCCGCTCCATCTGGCTGGATCCTGGGCGGATGATTCCCGGAAACGCATGGCCCAGGCCTTGAGAGGTATTGTTTCCGGCCCCCGGCGCGAAGGCCCCCATTTGTGGTCGCACGTTCCGGCTGCGTTGGTTCCCGCCAAGGCGTTCTCCTCGAAAGTGGAATGGATCACGACATGGGTCCACTCGGCTTGGCCTTCCCTGCGCCGCCTCGACCCCTCCGGTCTTGGCCGAGCCGTTGACCTGTTCTATACGGATTATCC
>CAZFWG010000035.1:20739-26483 GCA_964522525.1 uncultured Alphaproteobacteria bacterium
TTGGCGCCCCGCCTGGATGTGGCTCTGGTGAAGTCCCTCGCCCAAACCTATCCGCATGGCAGCATTATTCTTGCGGGATATTATGGTCAGGCCCATCAGGCGCAGGCCCTCGCCGAGTTAAGACCGTACGCCAATGTTCATTTTCCGGGGTTTCAACCCTATGAAGCGCTTCCCTCCGTTCTCGCCGCTTGCGATGTGGCGCTCATTCCCTTTGTCCAGGATCACGACAATCCCTGTGCGTCCTATGCGAATCCCCTCAAACTGTATCAGTATCTCGCCATGGGTTTGCCCGTGGTGGCCACGGCCACACCCGGTCTTCGCGCGGTGGGGTCATCCGCCCCCATCTTTTTGGCCGAAGGGCCCGAAGACTTCCTCAATGGCGTTCACAGCGCCTTGGATGCCTGTGACACCCCGGCCATGGAACAACGCGTGGCCTTTGCCCGCCAATTCACGTTTGAGGCCACGATGCAGGCATTGTTCGACACCCATCCGGATCTTGTTCCGCGACGATCCAAGGCGGGCCTATGAGCGTCGGATCGTCTGAAAGGGGAACCGCGCCTGTCCCGGAAGGTGTGTCGTCGGATCTGGTGCTCATGGACATTGTCCGGATGTTCATCCGCCGGCAACGGATTCTTCTGTTGCCCGTCCTTGTCATGACGCTGTTGGCTGTCATTGGCTTGTGGCAAGCCCCCATTCTGTATACGGCGACCATTAAAGTGGCGCCGCCCATCGACGAATCGGAATTCAGCGGCCTCAATCGGTCGCGGTCGTCGAGTGGTGGCCTCCCCAGCGTGGCCGCATTCCTCCCCGGTCTGAACGCCCAGGGCGATCCCGCCTTCACGCGGTTCCAGGAGCTTTTGACCAGTGTTCGTCTGGCCGATGTCTTGATGGCGGATCCCCATATTGCCCACACCCTGTTCGGCGCCGAATGGAATGCAAAGACGCAAGCCTGGCAACCGCCGTCCGGTTGGAGCTATACACTCCGGCAAATTCCCAAATCCATCTTTGGCGTTGGCGGCTGGGCCCCGCCCAATGCCAAGCGCCTGTCCGAGCGGTTGATCCGCAAACTTGAGACCACAAAGGAAGGCGGCACGTCAACACTGGCCATTTCCTTTTCCCATCGCGACCGGGCTTTTGCGCTTGACTTCCTCCTGCGGGTCTATCGGGAGGCGGAGGGCCTGATGCGAATGGACGGCGCGGCGCAGGCCCGCATCAAACGGGATTTCATTTCCCGCCGCCTTGGTCGCACCTCCCTGTCGGAACTGCGCACGGTGCTGATCGACCTGATGGCGGAAGTTGAAAAACAGGAGATGCTCCTTGCCGAGGATCTTCCTTATGCGGTGGAACTCGTTGACCTGCCCCAGGTCTCTGACCTTCCGACCTCGCCACGGCCCCTCTCGACTCTGTTTCTCTTCGCTTTTGGCGGTGGCATCATTGGTATTCTCTGCGTATTGACGACGGAGATGCTGATCGGCGCCGCGCCCATCCGCCGGCCCCGGCGGAGTTCGTCCAAACGAACGTCCACGCGCGGGCCCGCGCCGGCGGCCATGGCCAAACGGCCGCCGTCTCTGCACGTTGAAGGCAAGAATGTCGTCATTAGACGATAAAGACACGTCATATTCCTCAATGCGAGAGTGTTCGACCCTCCCCCGCGAGACCCATCATGCCGGCCACAGACACCTCTGTCCTTTTTCTGCAGATCACGCTCATCGTGACACTGTCGGCGCAGGTCTTTCTGTACTTCATCTATTGGCCCAGTTGGCGCAATCTCGTCGTCATTGAACGCCTGCCGATCACTCTGATCGCTTTCATTGCGGGATCGATCTTTCTGGTCGAACCGGCGATCAAGCTGCGCGCGGTGACCGAGGAACATGTCCGCTCCTTGACCTTGGCCATGATGATCGGCGTCGTGCCCCTGTTCCTGGGCTTTCACTTGGCGGCCAAGGAAAGAACGGTGATCCCGCTTTTCCTTTCTCACTTACAAAAGAATGTCTTTGAGAAGACGACCGGTATCGCCCCCATGGTGTGGCTGGCGGTCACGTTCATGTGCCTCCTGTCCATCGCCCTCTATCTCTATGCCTATCGGGGGATGGGCTTCATTCCGGCCTTTGCCGAGGACCCGATTGCCGCGAAATATCTCGCTGGTGAGTATTTTGATCGGTACAAGGCCTATGCGGCTCCCTACCGGCTCGCCATGGCCCTCTATCTGGTGACCTTCCCCTTTCTCATCATTCTTCTGTTCAGTTCACGCAACCCTCGCCGTTTTCTCCTGCTACTGGTCGTCATTCCCTTGATGGTCTTGACCCTTTTCACCCTGCGGCGCTCCTTGATCGCCTTTCCCATTCTCTCGACACTGTTGATTCTTGCGGTCCATTTCCGGGGCGGACGTTACACCATGCCGGCGGCGATCCTGTATCTTTTCGTTTTCGCTTTCGGCTCAGCCGTCAATGACATTGCCTACTACCTGCTGGGCATCAAGGACGATCTCAATTTGCTTTCGATCGTGGCGGGCGCACCGGATATGGCGGACCTGCTTTGGTTCTGGCAAGCCTGGATGGATGGCAATGCCGAGCACAGCCTTGGGCGAACCATCTTTGGCGGGCTTGTACCTTTCCACTATGAATGGAAACCTGCGGTCGTGACCAAGCATGTCATTGGCGCAGAGTCGACAGCCGTGAGCGGAGGGTTCCGTCTGCCCCCTATTGTCTGGGGATATGTCAGCTACGGCTTTCCCGGCGCTGTCCTATGGGGCTTCCACCAGGGCTTGGTTGCCGGTTTGTGGCTGCGCATGATGCGGGCCGTTCTGGAACCCCAAACCCTCAGCCTGACCATGCGCTTTACGGGCATCATCTTTGCTCAGATTGTCCAGGCGTGGTTCCAGATGATCCTGGCGATGAATCTTGATGGCCTCGTCATCCTGGTCGTGCAGAGCGTGCTCTTGTTCCTGTGTCTCAAGGACATTGCCATCTTTCCGCACGCTTCACGACAGCACCGCACCGTGGTTCCTTAGACCGAGGTGCGCTTGCGGATCAGTCCTGCAGGACCGCAGCAACGGAGGCGCCGGTGATGGCAAGTTGACTGGTGATGCGGATCGAGTCCCGGATGAAATCCGACAGGAAGAACGGCGTCACGTCATAGGGTACGACAATGACCGTTCCCGGAATGATCCGGGTCGGACGCAAGACCCAAAGCCCCAGCTTTAACCGCTCCGATGTGCCATCCGGGTAGATCGCATAGGCGCTGCCCTCATCCGCAAGCCGCGCAACATCACCAGCAAGACGGAGATAGTGTTTCACCTTCTTTTTCGGCACATATTGGAAAGATCCCGGATTGAGAACCTGACCGGTCACGGTGACCGTCGTGGGACGCGCGGGAATGTAGAGCGCATCACCAGGCTCCAGATTGGTATCGAGTTCCGGCCGCGCGGCAAGGACGCCGGGATCCACTTCCACCGCAATCCGGCCGATCGGTTCACTTTCCCTCAATGCCTGGACAATGGAACTCAGGAAACGGATCTGTTCCTCATTGAGGCTGCGCCGCGAGGTTTGCGCGATGATCAGATTCTGCAAATCCTCCGCCTTGCGGACATTCGCCTCCCGCTCAATGCGGGCGACGGATCGGCGCGAAAAGATGGCCCCAAAGGCAAAGGCCTGATCGGTCAGGCCTCCAGCTCGCTCCAGCAGGGCCGCCAGGGTTTCCCCACGAACGATTTCAAAGGTCCCGGGAAAACGGACTTCACCAAAAATGCTGACACGGCCTGCCGACCGGTCAGAGAAGACATCCCGGAACACGACCGAATCGTGAGGTTCGATGGAGACACGGCTTAGATCACCATTGGTAAGCGCCACATTCTGCCGGATCGTCTGGGAACGTCCCCGTTCGGCATCATAGGTGGTTGCGGTGATCTCCACGGAAGCCAGATCCGCCGTACGCTTCAAGCCGCCGGCGGCGGAAGCCAGATCGTCAAGCCGGCTGCCCGGCGCAATCAGATAGTCACCGGGCACACGGACGGCCCCCCGGACGGTCGAGAGATATTCGGTCAGGAAGACCGCCAAGGCATCTCCGTCGACTTTCAACTCTTCCGCCAGATCCGGAATACCAAACTCTTCTTCTTCCGCCTCCTTGAGGTCATCTTCCGTGACCTCACGCTCACGATCCAAGGAGCGCTCTCGCCGTTGCCGAACGTCGCGTTCCGCCGGAATTCTCTCCCGGCGTGATGCGTTCCGGGAGCCACTCAAGAGGGCCAGACTGCGCGGATCCACATCTTCCGGAGGAAGAGCATCAATCGATTCATCGGTCCCGGAGAGGGAATCACGCTCTCGCCGGCTCGCGGATCGCTGTTGCGTGCTTTCCAGTCGGATGCGGGACGATATAGCGTCCGTCGTGCCCGCGTTGGCCCTCACCGCCCGTTGTTCTTCGATAAACCGCTCTCGATCCCGTACGGATGTTTCGATTTCCATGTTGCGGGCCTCGGCCGCCAGGGCGCGGGCGTCCGCTTCGCCGAGGATCCAGACAATGTCATCCTCCCGGAGCTGAAAACGGCCTTCATTGCGGATCATGCGGATCGGGGAAAAGGCCATGAGCTGGCGGGAGAAGGTCGCCGGATCCCGTCGGCTGACAACGCCGAACAGGAGATAGGGGGCCGCGTCGAAAATGGCCGGGCCTGAGATGAGCCCCTGCAACTGACGCGTCTGGCTCAAGGAGAACGTACCGGGCGAACGGGCATGGCCGCCCAAGGTCACCTGCCCGACCGCTTCATCCACCGTGCGGTACACGAACAGAATATCCCCATCCGCCAGCGTCGTCGCGGACAGGTTGGTGACATCGGAGAACTCGCGCACGCCATCGGCCCGTGTTTTCAGGACCGAATAACGATAGGTGCCTCGGATCTCGACACCGCCGGCGAAGTCAAGCAGCTGATCCGCCCGTTGCCGGCCCCGCGGCGCGGTTTCGTAAATGCCGGGCCGGCGAACCGCGCCGACAACCGCGACCGTGTCCCCCAAGGGCGGCACGATGACCGTGTCGCCTTCCTGAAGATGGCGGATGGGATCGCCGCTGACACCGAACAAGACCCGATAAAGATCAATATCGAGCTTTCGGTCCCCCCGGACGATCTGGACACGGCGCAGCGATCCGGATTTGCGCGCACCGCCCGCAAGAAGGAGCGCATCCGTCACCGTGGAAAGCCCGGTCATGATCTGGGGCCCCGGTTGCGCGACATTGCCTGAGACAAGGACTCTCAGTTGTCGGATCTCGCCCACGGAGACGAAGGCATCCGTGGCGATGAAGGTCTTGGCCACCAGGGCCTGGAGATCGCTTCGGAAATCGGCAAGGGATCGTCCGCTTGCGGAAACTGGACCCAGTCCGGGCAGAAGGATCTGGCCGCTGCGATCGACACGGCGGCGGTATTCGGCATTTTCCTGGCCGCGCAGGGCGATCACGACTTCATCCCCCGCCCCCAGAACATAGCCGTCCTGAATGCCCCCCGCCTGATTGAGAAGGACCATGCCCTGGGCCCGGAAGGTATCATAGCCGATCTGAGTCAGCTCCTCGCCCGCCCGTTCGGAGAACAATTCCTCCGTTCGGGACTGGGGCTCTTCCTCCTGCTCGGGAACGCGAACCGCGATCGCCCCATCAATGTCGATGGAAGGCTCCGGCGCCGTCGATCGGTTCCGGAGGCGATCGATCTGCTCTTCCCGGAGGAATTCACCCACCAGTTCCGATTGGGCCAGAACTGCCGGCGC
>CAZFWG010000035.1:26583-39096 GCA_964522525.1 uncultured Alphaproteobacteria bacterium
TCCCCTTGATCGATCCAGAAGACATTCGTGAACGACCAATGGACCAGGGGCGCCCGGCACCGTTCCTTGACCACGTGGACGGAACGATCCCGTCCAAGGATCGTAATGGTCGTGGGGTCCCCCCTTCGGTAGCGACAGGCAACACGCACGTCGAACACCCGGTCATCGACAAAATCCACCAGACGGACCGATTGGCCATTTTCGTTGACCGTCTGGAGCTGCCCGTCCACGGGATCGTCACCCATCAGACGCGTCGCGCCCAGGTCCCGGTCAAAGCCCGCCGTCGAACGGATGCGCCCGCCCCGCGTGACAATGGCGATGGGATCGGCCGTCAACCAGCGGTGATCACGGTCCGTGACGCTTTCCAGGAGAACGAGGAGTTTCCTCGACGATCCGATACTCATACCGATAGAGGCATACGGAATATCCGCAACCTGCTGCCGACTGTAGGTTTCGGTCTGTTTGGGCAGAAGATTGTGCTTCAGATAATTGCCAAACAGACTGAAGGTGCCGTCACTCTGACACCCGGCCGTGAGCAGGATAGCCCCCATCACCATGGGCCGGATTCGCCTGTGATCAATCCAGGAAGCCATCAAAATTCCTTTCCAGTTCCTGGCGCGTGTCCTCCAGAATGGCATCGAAGAGAACCGTACTGCCATTGAGCCGCTGGCCGCCGTCGCGTGTGAGGGGCCGCAAGTCGATGCCGTAGCTTTCACGTGTGGGATAGGGTGAGAACCAGCCGAAGGGGATCTTGATCAAGAGGCCCTTGTCGAAACTGCCTTCGCCAAACTCCTCAAACGGAACATTCGTGAACGTGGAAAAGGCACCGACTTCAACGCCCGTGTCGAACCGGCGCTTGATCTCAAAGGTCGCCCCGTAGTCACCGGCGAGATAGCGCCCCGCATGGACCGCGAGATTGAGGTCGTGGAAGGGGGTCTGCCAATAGACACTGGCATGACCCGTGAGGGCATCCAGATCCTGAAAACCGAAGCGTTTGTCAAAGGCCCGTTGACGCGCCGCATAGAAATTGAGACCCAGGGCCCAGGGGGCATCGACGGGCTTGTAGAGGATTTCCCCGCCCGCGCCGCCGAACATCTCCTCAAGATAGCCGATGGAGGTCCGGGCAAAGACGGTCGGGGCGAGTTTGAATGTGTAGTCCAGGGTGAGCCGGTCGATGCCGGTCGCCCCTTGTTGGAGAAATTCCGCGAAATCGCTGCGCACGCGGGGCAGCTGACTGTCCGATTCCCGTGTAATCTCGTCGAAATTGTTGACGAGATCGATGGCAACGGCGCTGTTGAGGGAGAACCCCCGCCCGAGGCCGACAACGAGACCAAGACGCAGGAAAAACTGGTAGCGGATCGGACCATCCGGATCGAACAGGCTTTGGCGAAACCCGGGACGAATGGAGTAGTCAAGACTGGGATGGAGACCCGGCGGGCGCCAATCGACGGCCGCGCGACGAACCGGCGCCGGCTCGAAATCCGCCGTGGCGAGAATTTCATCGCTGCCGCCCCCGGCTTTCAGGATGCGTTCCAACTCACCACGCGGCAGCGAAGCGCGGGTCACGGGCAGGAAACCGGACGCCAGGATGAGATCGAAAATTTCGACATCATCCGGCGCAAGACGGGTCAGGATGCGCGTCATGCGGCCCAGGGCTTCGGCACTGCGGTCGTAACGCCGGTTCCGGAATGTCACGGCCAAGGTCCGTCCATCCCGCTTGATGGCCTGGACCTGGAGATAGATGCGGGCGGCTTCATCCGTGATTTTCTGGTACAGTTCGTTCGCGGGCATTGTCGGCAACGGCCGCGCGCCTTCGTCAATGGCCCGGCCACTTGCGGTGAGAACGGTCTCCAGAACTTTGCCTTGGGTAGGCTCTGTGGACGGCTCGGCCGCCATGGCCAGACGCCGCGCCTTAGCTTCCCCAGCCCGCCGGGCAGTGCAGGCGGCCAGTTGATCGCGGGTGGCCCGTTTCAGACACAGGGCTTGGGACGCGGCAAGCTGAAAGTCCTTTGCCAAATACTGCCGGCTGACCCGGAGTGAAACGGGGTGGACGGATGGGTCTTGAGATCCCGGACCGTGCCATGGCTGAAGGGTGGCGGCGCCCGCAGTCACCGTCGGCTGATCAGCCGCCAGGAAGTCGTGCCGCTGAAGCTCAAACGCCTCAGGCGTCACGGGGGGACGGCTCGAGGGTTGCCGGGCTTGATCATCCCGAACACGGAAATTTTCCGGCCTCGGTCCGGTCTTGAAAATCTTGAGCCGTTTCTTGGGATTAGTCTTCAGGGCCAGGCGGAAACCGAAGGTCGATCCGTAGAGATAGTGCCCTCCCATTTCAAGGTAGTCGGTCGGCTGATAGGTGACACCGAAATTCACGGGCGCGCGCACATTGAACTGCACGAGAGGCGCCTCCGCTTCGGCGAGATATCGGTCCGAGGAATATTCCAGTTGAAGCTTGAGGCCCTCAAGCGCCCTGAGCGGCGGGGTATATTCGATGCCGCCGAACAGACCGACATCGGCGCCGCTGAAATAGGACCCGAAACTGAAACGCCCGGTTTCCTCAATCGAACTCACGACCGTGCGGGTCGCAAAGGAATCACTCAGCTGGATGAGAGGATTGTTCAAGGTCTGTGAGCTGCCCAATCGTCCGAACCCGAGGCCAAAACTGGTATCCACATTGCCGAAACGCTTGGAGCCGACAATATACTCGCCGCCATAGACGCCCGTGCCCAGAAGATCTCCCGCCCCCACGGCAATCGCGGGCAAGTAGCGTCCTTCCTTCTTCAACCGGAGTTTCAAGGCGAAGCTCCGATCAAAGAAATTGGGCTGATCCGTTAGGAAACCATTAATGTGGGTGTAGCGGAACGCGCCCTGGAGCCAGGGCGTGGCCTGGAACAGAAAGGAGACGCGCTGGTCCGGCTGTTTGCTGGACCCGGCAAGAACGATATCACCATCGCGCTGGAACCGGGCGGTGGGCATGTCAATGAGGCCCGTGACCCCACGATAATTGACCGTGGGCCGCCAGATATTCGGCACCAGAATATCGTCTTCGGGTTCGTCGGCCCGGACAACATCCCAGAGGCTGATCAGCATGAGAACGCACAGGGCATGTGCAAACAGTGAGCGGGGACCCATTAAACCACGACCATTGGAGACGTGAAACCGTCAGTCCAAGGGTCCCCATAGGCTCCCACGCCGATCCCTGTGGAACAGAAAGGTCACTTTATCGGATTCGCAGCCCAAGCCCCACTCCGCGCTCGACGCACAAAAGAACCAGCGATGCCCCAAGCACCGCTGGTTCCGTCAATCGCAAGAGCCTCGTCGAAAATGCTTAGTTCGTGCCCGTCGTGCTGGTCGAGGACGTGGACGCTGTCGACGTGGAAGCCGTCGAATCATCATTGCCGTTCGCGGCAACAACCGTCAGCGCCGTCACGACGACGGTGGCGGCAGCGGCAGCGCCGACCTGAGCGGCGGTGAGGCCCGCAGCCACCGCGGCGGCTTCGGCACCGGCGGCGCCGCCGGATTGCAGCACGGCTTCTTCCGGAATTTCGTTCGGTGCGGGGACCGTTGGCGTCTTTTCCTCCGCATTAGCCGCCAGGGGGGCCAGAGCGAAGATCGCCGCCGCAAAAACTGCTGTGACGGTGTTCTGCATGGGGATGATCTCCAAATTGATATGCCGGGCGGACCGGAACAAGGTCACCCACATTCACACCACCCCGCGCAGGCATGGGTTCGTTAAGGATCCGGCGAAGGACCATACCCGCGGAGCGACGACTGTACCGAGGCCATCTCAGTACGAAGGCTTTTTACAAGATGGGTGGTTAAGAAAGCGTGAGGGGCGAAAGCGGGCTCACGGTGCGATCCATTGGCCGGTCCAGTGGCTGTCCACACGGCGGAAGGCCGCACGCTCATGGCCATTCCGATTCAGGATCAAACTGTCGATCCCGTCGACCATGAAATTGAGGATCAGAAACTGGCCCCGGCCCTCACCGTCCCTGGGGCGGGCCGCGGCGCGGGCAGCCTCAGCATTGGGCATGGGCATGCCAGGCTTGTGCAGCAGATGATAGGCCTTGCGGCCATGGTCGGGTAACGCCTGCCAGGCGGCTTCGATGATCGCAGCGTCCTGTTCGATGCCGGCCGTCGCTTCGATCCGGACCTGATGCTGATGGCCAGGATCCCAGAACAGGAGGGAAACCCGGGGCTCACGGAGAATGTCCGCGCATTTGCCGGAGCGTTGATCCGTATAGATGCGAAGCAGGTGCCTGCTCCGCTCGATCCGGCGGATCACGACCATGCGGGCTGTCGGGAGACCATCCTCGCGGGCGCTCGCCAAACCGGCGAAACGGAACGGGTCGTCAGAATCGTCCAGGGCAGCCTCGAGGCGATCCCACACCCGGTCAAAAAGGTCCTTGAGATCAGGCGGCATCGGAATGGGGTGCCTTCACTTGCGGCCCATTTCGCTCGCCAACAGGGCGGCCGCCACCAGGAATGGCGGTTTGGGCATGCTGCGCACCACGGCGAGGGCATCGGCCGGCGAGCCCGTATCCGCGAGAAAACGAATCGCTTGCGCCGTATCCGCGCGGTGAAAGAGCCGGGTGAAAAGATGGGGCGCGAGTGAAATGTCCCGCTGCAGGACGCGTAGAAAAATCCGATCCAGATAGGTGAGCCATCCCGGCCGAGGCGCCAGGGCCGCCTGCAAGGCGCCGGGCACAAGGCCGTGCTGGGCCATCGCCCCCGCCAGCCGTCGCGTCTGACGCTGAATGGCCAGAAAACCGTAGCCGGAAGAGGGTCGCAGGGCCCCTCCGGCCGTGCCGGCGCGCAGGATGTTCCCGCTCGGTCTTGCCGGCTGCTTGCCCAGATCCGAGATCATCGGCAGACAGCCAACCTCCGTATAGTGAACGGTGAAGGGGCTGCCCACATAGTCCTCGATGACCGTGGAAAGATCATCCAAGGGCGGTTTCACGTCGGCCACCGGCGTGAAGCGCGTGTCCTCCACCAGGGCCCGGTGGGGTGTATACGGCAAGACATACATGAAGCGCATTTCATCCGCATGGGTCACGGGATGAAAATCCATGATGACGACTTCGCCCGGGTCGAAACAGGGTTTTTCCGTTTCGATTTCATAGCCGGCAAAGGCCTGCACAAGGCCTTCAGGCAGATGACCCGCTGCTTGCGCGGCGGGCCAGCGGGGGGGCCTTGTGTCCACACAGAGCTTTGCCGTGACGGTCCGGTCGGCAAGGATGATGTCGACGCCGTCCGACGTTTCCTGAAGCGCCTCGATCGGCGTTCCAAGCTGCAAGGTGATACGCGGGTGGCCCCGGAGTTTCTCCTGGGCCAGCGCGTAAACATGATCCGCGTCCACAGTTTCGTAGGGCGTGTCGCCCGCATCCAGGTGAATGGAACGGCCGTCGCCGCGCACAAGGCAGCGCGTCCAGCTGGCGCGGACCGCGCTTTCAAAGGCATGGCCATGGACCCGCCAATAGGACCAGGTGCGATCGCGCTTGTAATGGGGGCGGGCTTCGAGGATCAGGGTGCGCGGGCACCGTTCCCCCTGTTCCGCAAGGGCAAGCGCCAGACTCAAACCGGCGAGACCACCGCCGATGATCGCCAATTCCACCGTGTCCTGTCGGGCGCCATCAGTCATGTCAGCTCGCCTATCATGTCAGTTCGGCGCTTTCAGGCATGGAGATGCCATCCGGACCCGGAACAAACCCATAGCTGCGCAGGGTCGGGTTGATGGCCTTGTGGAGGCGGCGATCATGCCGGGCCTGGCGGCGCCCCGGCAGGGCCGCAAGGCCGCCCAAGGCGCCCGTGGTCAGCATGACCTTTCGCGCGGCCGTTGTGAAGGCCCTCCCTTGCCAGTAGCGCTCGGCGTTCCCGCCGCGAATAACGCCGCCAATTCCCCGATAGACGTGGGAGGCAACATGGATCGCGGTTCGGGCGCGAAAGGGCAGAAAGCACAGGCCCGCCCGCGCGCTCTCATAATAGGCATCGGCCTCCGACAGGACACGCAGCACGCCGGGCCAGGCCCGCTCCCGGATCTGGGGCGCCTTGCCGACCAGGGCATCCGGCGGCAGGGGCCCGTCCGTCCATTCCGGCGGCAGGTAGATGCGGCCCCTGGCGGCATCCTCGAGCACATCCCGGGCGATATTGGTGAGCTGCATCGCAATGCCGAGATCGATGGCAAAAGGCAGCGCGCGGTCCAGGTCCTCGGCGTCCAGGATGGCGCACATCATGATTCCGACCGAGCCCGCAACGCCCAGCGCATAAGTCAGAAGCGCATCGGCATTCTCCACGCGCATCGGCACAAGATCGGTGCGCACCGTGTCGGTCAGAAGAAGCGCGCCGGCGAGAGCGCGGGAATCGCCCGCGCACAGATCGAAAAAATCCACCACGTCGGGCCGGTCCGTTTCGCCCCGGGCCAGATCATCTCGCACGGCCTTGAGGGTCCGCGAGGCTTCGTTCAAATCCTCGCTCTCATCGGCCAAGTCGTCCAGATAACGGCAGAAAGCATAGAGCCGGGCCGCGCGATCAAGGCTCGCCGCCGACAGAAAGCGGCCCGCCCAGTTGAAGCTCTTGCCGTGGTGGGCCAGGACGGCGCGACTGGTCGGCATGGCATCGCCCATCACGCCGCTCCCCTGCTGATCGGTCATTCGGTTCGGTCCCTCTCCCCGCACCCACTTCATGCTACGCAGTCCATGATCCCTAGGACCATAATCAGCCAGTCTTATTGGGCTCATTTGTTGCCCCCGTTCGCCGGGGGCCGCCATCCCTAGCCCAACGGGCCATCCAAGTCTCCACCGCGTCGGCGGCAATCTCTTCGGGGGCCCGGACCGGCGGCGCATGATCCCCGAGAAGCAGTCCGCGCATGATGGTGGCGTGTTCGATCATGCCGGCAAGCTGGCCCGCCATCAGATTCACATCGTCATGGCGCCGGAACACACCGTCGTCGATTCCCGCTGACACTGTGCGGGCGAAACTGTCCGCAATCTTTGATTTGACCCCGCCATAGAACCGCTCGGCGATTTCCCCGCCGCTTCCCGTTTCGCCGATCAGCATGCGCAACAGGCCGCGTGTTTCGGGCCGGGACAAGAGCTGCGCATAGCCGCGGGCCATGTCGGTGAGCCGCGCCAGTGCGGGGCCTTGGGCCTTCTGCGACATGGTCTGCAGGCCTTCGATGCTGCGCATGGCGACCGCCTCGAAAAGAACGGCCTTGGACGGGAAATGGCGGTAGAGCGTCGCCGTGGAGACCTGGGCGGCCCGGGCCACTTCCTCCATGGCGGTGCGCGCGAAGCCATTTCGCTGAAATAAATCCTGGGCCGCGTCGAGAACAGCCGTCCTCTTGGCGACGGCGCGGCTTTGTCGAAACTCCTCCAGGGGCATGCCTCACCGTCTCCCGTCATGTTTGATCTTGTAAACGAAAACATTCATTTTAGATTGGGCATATCGATGTTTCTGCCAGGAGATTGAACCATGCGCGCCGTTCTGTGGATCCTTGCCGGGTTTGTCGGGATCATTGTGGCCTTTGCCCTTTTCATGGGGGAGTTCGCTGATGATGATCCGGGATTCTCTGAAAAGGCGGGCCGTTTCGAAGGGCGCTTTCTCGCCCTGTCCGATGCGGATATGGCGGCGACGGCCTATGCCAATGGCGGGCTCGAGCCTTTTGATGGTGCGCGGGACATGTTGACATTGTTCTCGGACGGGATCGCCACTTCGACAATTGAGGCCTCGAACTCCGTCATTTCATGGCCGCAAGTCGTCGATGTGTCGCCCGATGGCCGTTTCGCCGCCGTGATCGAAACGCGGGGCCCCGCCGCGGCCGACATTGAAACTTACAACAATGTCTATACGGATTTTCCGCAAGGCTCCCGTTTGGGCCTCTACGCCATTGATGGGGACAACCTGTCCCTCGTCGAGGGCCGCGACGGTGTCGGCAGGAATCCGCAATCGGTCGAATACAGCCCGGACGGACGGTTTCTGGTCATCGGCAGCGAGGAGGCCGGCGCCGAACTGGTGGTCGTCACGCTCACCGATGCCGGGCGCCTGCGTGATGTACGGACCTTTCCCCTCGCCCCGCCCTACCGGGACGATGACGCGGAAAAACGAATCCGCTCGGTCCATCTTGCGCCTGATGGCCTTACCCTCGCCGTCAACACGGCCAATCGGCGCGTGCAATTCTACAGGCTGACGGTGGATGCGACCGGGCTGCCGACCGGCGTGGTGGCGTTCGGCAGCCCGTCCCCCGATCTCGGCAAGCGCCTGTCGATCGGCAAATGGACGCCCAACGGAAAGCACTTCCTGATCACCGATACCAATTGGGCGGACGGTACCCTCTATATGCTGACCCAGGGGCCCGGAGCGCTGACCGTGCTCGCTCCCCCGGAGACCATCAATAGCGCGCCGGCCGTCATGACCCGGACGGAAGTGGGCCGTTCGCCCGAAGGCTTCGGCATCAGCGCGGACGGAACCCGCGTCGCGGCCATCAATATGGAACGGACCTATCTGCCCGAAATGCCGCCATTGGCCATTTGGCAGGGTCGTCGGCGCTATTCCGTCAGCCTGCTGGCCCTCGACCCCGAGACCGGGACGCTCGCCCCCCTCGACCAGATCTTTGCCGCCGGCATATTGCCCGAAGACGTCATCTTTGATGAAACGGGACGGCATCTGGCGGTCGCGGTGTTTCACCGGCGCAAGGGCGCGGACCGCAAACGAGGATTTGTCGATTTCTTCTCCATCGATGACGCTGGCAAGCTCGAGGCGCAGGGCATCACCCAACCCGTGATGCGGGGCGCCCATGATCTGGTGAGGATTCCATGACTGTCCTTGAGGCCTATCGCGGGAAAACCGCCCTCGTCACCGGTGCCGGGGACGGCATCGGCGCCATGCTGGCCAGGGGATTTGCCGAGGCGGGCATGCGAGTCTGCGTCCAGGACATTCGGGCAGACGCCGCGCAGGCGATCTGTGAGGAGATCGGTCCGCCAGCCTTTCCCCTGGTCTTCGATGCGAGCGACCGCGAGGCGGCCCTCACCGCCGCCGGACAGCTTGAGGCCCAGGGCGAGCGCCTGAGTGTCTTGTGGCTCAACGCCGGCGTTGGCGTCGGCTCGGGCGTGATTTCGGGCAAGGCGAACGCCATCGACTGGGCCTTCGGGGTCAATGTGCTGGGCATCATCTGGACGGCCCAGGCCTTTCGCCCCTTGATGGAAGATGGTGCGCCGCCGCGCCATGTCGGCATCACCGCGTCATCGGCCGCCTTGCGCGCGCCAAGCGGCCCCTTTCCCCTCTATGCCGCCACCAAACACGGCACTTTTGCCGTTGCCGAGGCCCTGCAGGCGGAATTGTCCGTGGACGGTATTGGTGTCACCATTCTGTGTCCCGGCTTGCTCAATACCAATATATGGGATGGCGCGCGCGCCCGGCCGGACCGTTTCGGCGGCGTGCGTCGCATGGATCCGGCGATCTCCACGCCCTGGCGGGAAGCGAAGGCACCGGACCTCATGTGGCCGCATATTGCCCGGAAGATCGAGGATGGCGGCGGCTATCTCGTATGCGCCACGGATGACGGCGACACCAAAGAGGCGTTCGAAGCCCGTGCCCGACGGATCAGCGACAGCATCGTCGACATCTAGGCAGCCCCGCCCACGGACGAATGACCCCATCTTGCAGCCCCCCGCCTGGCACCTTACAAGGGGAACCATGGTGCGCGGGCCGGTGCCCCGTCATCTGGGACACATCCGGGGGCAGACATGGTGAAACCAAGGGCATTGGGCGGCCGGCCGATCCGGCGATGGACGATACGCGCCCTGGTATTGGGGCTGATGGGCTGCCTTGTTGGTGTCCCGGGCGCCCAGGCCTTCATTCCGCTGCCTGAAGATATTCTGCCCGGCTGGTCGTGGCATACGACGTCCTTCGATGCCGAAGGCATCACCAGCCATCGGCAATGCATGACCCGCCTGCGTTATACGATGCGCTCGTTCCGCAACGCGGAGAACACATTCATCGAGGCCCATGAAACCGACACCACGCTTCACCTGACACGCATCAATGGCGCGGATGTTTCCGCCCTGTTGATTTGCAGCAAAGAAACCCGCGTCGTGGTTATCGTGGTCCATGGCACAGTCACCGCCGAGCAGGCCGACGCCCTCAAAATCACCTTGAGGGATTTGTTCCGAACCCGTCGCTAAAGGGGGGCGGTCCTGCTCCCCGGCATCCGGTTCCACCAAGGCTGCGCCATAAGGAACCTTGGATCGTCGCTCCCGCTTGGGCTAGGTTCTTTCGCGGACACTCCCGACACGCTCGCAAGGACGCCGACACGTGACACTTGGGCTTACCAAACAACGGGCGCGCACCCCGGATGAAAAAACGCTGCGCCGGACCACGCTGATTGGTGCCGGGCGCCGGATCCTGGCCGATACGGGCTTTGAGGCCGTCCGCATCGCGGATATTGCGGAGGCGGCGGGCCTCGCCAAGGGGACCGCCTATCGGTATTTCTCGACCAAGGAAGCGCTCTTTTTGGGTGTGCTTCAAACGGAACTCAGCGAATGGTTCGATCACATGCTGACCGAACTGCCCCAGACCGGTCCTGTTGCGGTGGAACCGATCGCGGCCTTGATTGCGTCCAGTCTGGCGCACCGGCCCGTTCTTTTGCGGCTGATGGGTGCGCTCCATGACCGGCTTGAGGCCAACGCCAATGTCGAAGAGGTCATGGCCTTCCAACAGTTTCTCGTCAGCGGCATGGCCCAGCTCGGCGGACGGATTGAAATCGCCGTAGAGCTCCCTGCGGGCGAAGGCGCGGCCTTTCTCAAGCGCGCCCATGTCCTGACCCAGGGCATTGCGCAATTGGCATCGCCCGCGCCCGTGGTCATGGACCTCATTACCGACTATCCGCAGTTCAAGGTGCTAAAAACGGACTTTGTCTCAGAACTGACATTGTGCCTGACCGCCCAGCTGCATTATGCCAAGGCCGCCCTTAAGACGCCCTGACCCCCGGTATCTTTGGAGACTTGCGGTCATGGTCCCGTTGGGGTGTACTCGAAAAATGACGCGGGTGTCACTTATTGCGTGTTGCGCGCGGGGTCTTCACCCTTCTCCAAGATGTGGGCGGATAGGCTAGACACCCAGCGCTCTACCGACCGGGATAGAATACGGATCCAAAATAAAGGGAGACAGCGCCCATGGACACGACCATTGACCACGGCATTGATCCTCACATCGACCCCTATGACATTCCTCTTGAAAAGATGGATGTGAGCCATCCGGTTCTTTTCTGGGCGGATACCATGTGGGGCTTTTTCGAGCGCTTGCGCAGCGAAGACCCCGTCCATTACTGCCCGGACAGCATGTATGGGCCCTATTGGTCCATCACCAAGTACCAAGACATTCTCCATGTGGAGACGAACCACCAGATCTTCTCGTCGGATCAGAAGCTAGGCGGGATCGCGATCCAGGACGATGAGGCGGATTTCCCGCTGCCCATGTTCATCGCCATGGATCCGCCAAAGCACGATGAACAGCGCAAGGTCGTGCAGCCGATCGTTTCCGGCCCCAATCTGGCGGCGTTCGAGCCCCTCATCCGGTCCCGCATTGCCGATATTTTCGATCATCTGCCGATCGATGAGACCTTTGACTGGGTGGACCGGGTCTCAATCGAGCTGACCAGTCAGATGCTTGCCACCCTGTTCGATTTTCCCTTCGAGGACCGGCGCAAACTGACCCGTTGGTCCGATGTGGCGACGGCGGATGAACGCTCCGGCATCATCGACTCGCCCGAGCAGCGTCATCTGGAACTGATCGAATGCGGTGAATATTTCACCCGGCTTTGGAACGAGCGCGTCAATGCGGAGCCCAAAGGCGACCTCATTTCCATGCTGGCCCATGGCGAAGCGACCCGCAATATGAGCCCGGAGGAGTTTCTGGGGAATGTCATTCTGCTGACCGTTGGTGGCAATGACACGACCCGGAACTCAATCTCCGGCGGGGTCCTGGCGCTCAATCAGAACCCGGCTGAATATGACAAGCTGCGGGCGAACCTCGACATCATTCCCAATATGGTCTCCGAGATCATCCGTTGGCAGACGCCGCTTGCCCATATGCGCCGCACGGCCCTTGAGGACACGGAGCTGCGCGGCAAGAAGATCAAGAAAGGCGACCGGGTCGTCATGTGGTATGTCTCGGGCAACCGGGACGAGGAAGCCATTCCCAATGCGGATCAGTTCCTGATCGACCGGGAGCGGGCCCGCTCCCACCTGTCTTTCGGTTTCGGCATCCATCGCTGCGTCGGCAACCGCCTGGCGGAGCTTCAGCTGCGCATCGTTTGGGAAGAGATCATGAAGCGCTTCAGCTTCGTCGAAGTGGTGGGCGAGCCCAAGAGGACCTATTCCTCTTTCGTCAAGGGATACACCACCCTGCCCGTCCGTCTGCACGCGAAATAAGCAAATGGCGGATGGCCCGTTGGCATGACCAGGGGGCCATCCGCACCCCCCTTCATTCGACCTGCATGAATTCAAGCCGGTTGCCGAAACA
>CAZFWG010000036.1:0-30181 GCA_964522525.1 uncultured Alphaproteobacteria bacterium
ACGGAGCGCCGACCCGCGGCGCCATTAACGGGACGGCAAACAATCTCGGGCAAGGGTACGGCCAGCGGCGAACCTCGGGCGGCCTGACCGCCCCCCTGACCGAAGGATTCAATCACATGGAAATCGTTGCATTCGGCACCAAGGATATCGACAACACCTTGGCAGCGATGGAATCGGCCGATCTGGACAAGCTCCCCTACGGTGCCATCCAGCTCGACGGCCAAGGCAACATCATCAAGTACAACCAAACCGAGGGCGAGATCTGCAACCGTGATCCGAAGGAAATGATCGGTCGCAATTTCTTTACCGAAGTTGCTCCTTGCACGAACACCCGCGGCTTCAAGGGCAAGTTCGACGAGGGCGTCCAGGCCGGCAATCTGAACACGCTTTTTCAGTACACCTTCGATTACAACATGAAGCCCACGCGGGTGAATGTGCATCTGAAAAAGGCGAACAATCAGCCGGATCGCTACTGGGTGATCGTGAAGCGCCTGTGATGTCCGAACCGACCAGAGACGAGGCCGATCCCGTGGCGGAGCCGCGAAGCGAGCTGAGCGCTCTGGCGGCACGGGTGTCGGCCGTCATTGACACTCTGTCTGCCGACGACACGCCCGCTCCGCTTCCGCTGCCCGCCCTCGAGACGATCCTCGATCAGGGTTTGGAACCAGCGGCCGCGGATGGGGACAAGAGCGCCGACAGCCTCGCTGACGTTCTCGGCATCGGGCCGGCCCTTGCCCATCGGATTGCGACCCTCGGCATCACGTCCGCAAGTCAGCTTTGCGGCATGAACACCGAAGCCCTGGCCAAGAAACTGGGGCCTCTGGTCGACGAGGATACGGTCGCCGACTGGGTGCTGAAGGCCAAGGATCACGTTTGATGGCGGCATGTCGATGCCGCGCGGTGTGGATGAATACGGAACGCTAACCGTCCTCACCCCATGTTGTTGTAACCGCTCCCGGCACCAAGCCGACAATCGAGGGAACCGACCCATGTCCTATATCGAAGAACTCCGTGATCGCGTGAACCGGATTGAGGATGCGCTCGAGGCTCCGCGTGTCACCGACCTGCAAACGCAGCTCGACGATCAGGCGCGCTACAGCGCCGAGATCTCCGGCCTGCTGCATTCGCTGCTGAACGCGGTCGAAGACTACATGACGCGCAAAGCCGCGTGATCCATCGCCAAGGGCCTCCTGCAGGTCGCTTGGATCGCCCCTCAAGGCACAAAACACCTTCCCGTCCGGGAGGGTGTTTTTGTTTGGGAAGCCCCCTTCAGCTGTTGTTCACCATCGGCGTAAAGTCCGTGCCAACCTTCCCCATGCCATGCTCACGCCATTGCGCGGTCATGGGTTGTGCCTATGATCATGGCGCATCACAAGGACGGGTGCCTTTTACGGGACGGGGAACAGGAGACCGGATCATGGATCAGGCAAGGGCCAAATTCGCGATCGGCGAGATCGTCCGACACCGCCTTTTTCCCTTCCGCGGTGTCATCTATGACGTGGATCCCCAGTTCGCCAACACGGAAGAGTGGTGGCTCGCCATTCCCGAGGAAATCCGGCCCCGGAAAGACCAGCCCTACTACCATCTCTTCGCGGAAAACGACACGGTGTACTATGAGGCCTATGTTTCGGAGCAGAATCTGCTGCCCGACGGCTCCGGCCAGCCCGTGGGCCACCCGGACGTGAAGGAGGTCTTCGGGGCCTTTCGGGGCAATCGCTATGAGATGAAGACCAATTTGGCACACTGAATCAATGCTCTAGGCTTTCCTCAATTTAAATTGACTTCGGCAAACGTATTTTCGATTACCGATCGTAAGATTTCTTTTCCAACTCCGATTGCAACGCGATATCAGCGCGTTGCAGTCTCGCGGGTTGTTGGATTATTGTATGGCCGGGTACAGGGTAAGTCTTCCTCCTGCGGGTGTGCGACGCGGGCCGGATGACCCTGGTTGGCAAGGGGCCGTAGGGGCGGCTTTAGGTATAGGAGCGTTGATCATGCTCACGTCATGGATTTTGGGGGGCCTCATTTTCAGCGGCATCGTGATTATTCTCGGCATACGAAGCCAGAAACGATCGTCGTCCCGCAATCTGGACCGCGCTTTTGCCCGCGCCCGCTATGCCCGCAGCAATGGCCTGATGAGTTCGGGCAAGCTCTATCGCTAATCAGTCGCTTTCCTGGACCGTATTCGGGAGTGAGGTGAAACCGAACGGAGCCTGGCTTTGCGCCCGGAATGCGCTCAAACGAAAGAGACGAGAGCATCTTCATGGACAGGAATATCCTGAAGATCCTCTAGCGCTCTGACGGTTTGTTCCCATCATTGGCAAAACTGGGCCCGCGCGCGTTCTTTCCTTTACCGCCATGCACGCTTGAGGCAGGGTGACGTATCGTCATTCGCTCGCCCAAGGTCCATCGGCGATGGTGCTGCTGCGCGCCCTTCTTCTTTTGATGTCGTCAGTGGCCTTCTTCATGAGCGGCCACGGCCTCCTCGGCACGGTCATCAGCGTGCGCCTCAATGACGCGTTGCCCTTCCCTCTCGCCCTCGGCCTCATCCAGGCAAGCTACTTCGCGGGCCTGACGATTGGTGCGTTTCATGCTGCCGCCGTGGTGCGCGCCGTGGGTCATATCCGCTCCTATGCGGCCTTTGCCGCTCTCTATGCAGGCTTCGCCCTGACCCTGAGCATTGTTCCGGAAGGCCCGCTCTGGGCCGGACTGCGTTTGGCGCAAGGCTTCTGTGTCGCCGGGATCTTGATGTGCGTCGAGAGCTGGCTCGGTCAGATCGGCAAGGGCGAACGCCTGGGCTTTGTCCTCGCCTCCTACACCACGGTGACCTATCTGGGCTTTGGCGTCGGACAGTTGTTGTTGATGGTCGCGCCTGCCCAAAGTGATCGGATCATGATCATGGCGACCATGGCCACGGTGTTCGCGGTCGCACCCGTCGCCCTGACCCGAACGCGCGAGCCCCAGCTCCCGGACGTCCATGTATTGTCCCTCAAGGCGATGCTGGCCGCTTCCCCCTTGGGGGTCGCGACCACCTTCGTCTCCGGCACATTGGTCGGGGCCTTTTTCGTTCTTGGCCCGGTGCTCGCGGAAGACATCGGCATGAATGGCGCCCAAGTCGGGATCTTCATGGCCGTCCTGATCCTCGGCGGACTGGTCCTTCAGTTTCCGCTCGGCCGGTTTTCCGACCTGATCGATCGTCGGATCATGCTGCTGTTTCTGTTCGGTATGCTGACCCTGATCGGCACCGCCGCCTGCATGATCTCCGTCGAGGGCGATTTCATTCGGATTGCCGTGCTCATGACCTTGATTGGCGGCCTGACCTTCACGCTTTATCCCCTGGGCCTTGCCCATATTCTCGACTTTGTCTCAAACGAGAACAGCGTGTCGGCTGCCGGTGCGGCCGTCCTCGCCTATTCCCTTGGCGCGACCGCGGGCCCGATTGTCGGATCGGCCCTTGTACAAACGCTGGGTCCGGGCGGGCTCTTCGTTCACTTCGCGCTTCTGGGGGCGATCATGGTGCCTTTCTGCGGCTGGCGTCAGATCGCCGGGGGACCGATGCCGAGCGAATTGGGGAACGATTATCTGGCCGTGCCCCGCACGACGCCCGTGGCCGCCGTTCTTGATCCGCGTACGGAGGATGAGCAACTCTCCTTCGATTTCACGGCGCATGACGAGACGGAAGCCGAGACATCCGACACCTTCGCCCCGCGCGAAAGGTCCGCATTAACCAAGTCGTAAAGCGGATCACGCTGTCCTGTCGGCTCGTCCTCAACCTTGCGACGAGCCGTGGATGGATTTCGACTGGTCTCCCCTGCCCCTGAAAGACTGGCAGGCGCTCATGGCGCAAGCGCCGCGTTCCAACCTGCTCCAATCCTGGCCCTATGCCCGCGCCATGCGGATGAAGAACCAGGTGATGACCCGGCCCGCGACCATCCGGCGGGGACGGGAGATCATGGGCCTGTTCCAGGTTCAGGAAGTGGGGCTCGGGCCGGTGCACATCGTCCATCTCCATCGCGGGCCCGTCTGGTTTGATGCCAAGCCGGCCGCCGCCGACTGGCATGACTTTCTGAGCCTTTTCAATGCCCGCTTTCCCGCAAGGCTGGGGCGCTTGCGCCGGGTCATGCCGGACCGGCCCCACGGACCGGAGACCCATGAGGTGATGGCCGGGTTCGGTTTCCGCCCCAAGGGCACGGCCTATGAGACCATCTGGCTCGACCTGACGCCTTCCCGCGATCGCCTGCGCGCCGATCTGCACCAGAAATGGCGGCATGCGCTCGGCAAGGCGGAACGCAGCGGCCTGGACGTCGACCTCGACCGGGTCGGCCGCCGGGCGGACTGGTTTCTGGCCGGCTATGGCCGGGATCGGGGCGCCCGCGGATATCGGGCGGCGTCCCCCGCGTTCCTGCGGATCCTCATGGGCGAGGCGATGGCATCCGGCGACTGCTGGATCCTGCGTGCGATGGAAGGTCGGGACCCGGTCGCCGGCATTCTGGTCCTGCGCCACGGCGCCTCGGCAACCTATCAGGCGGGATGGACCACGCCGAAAGGCCGCATGCTGAATGCCCATCACAGGCTCCTGTGGGCCGCAATCATGGCGCTCAAGGAGGACGGCTACACGGCCCTCGATTTAGGGGGCGTCCATCCCAAAATGGCGGAGGGCGTCACCCGCTTCAAGAAAGGTCTTGGGGGGGATCACTGCATCCTGGCCGGTATGTTTGCCTGAGGGCCCCTGAAGGCCCCGTTCCCGCATCGACTGGCCGCGGGCGCGTTTGGGACTAAGTCTAGAGGCGCACGGGACAATGGGGAACGCCATGGCTCATCTCACTTCTTTCGGATCCAATCTGACGGTTCTTGTCGTCGGAGCCTCGGGCGGCATTGGTCAGGCCCTGTTGAGGGCACTCGAAGATGACCCGGCGGTTGCCCGCTGCATTGCCTGGTCGCGCCGGCCCGTGGCGCCCTCATCGCCCAAGCTCACGGCGATGCGCGTGGACATCACCGAGGAACGGGACATTGAGGCCGCACTCGAGCAACTCGGCGATGTCGACGCCGTACACCTCGTGTTGATCGCAAGCGGCGTCCTCCACGACGACACGGGCCTGATGCCGGAAAAGAACATCGCGGCGGTGACGGCGCAGTCCCTGGAACAGGTCTTCCGGATCAATACGGTGGGGCCGGCCCTCGTCGCCAAACACCTGGTGGCGAAACTGCCGCGCAGCGGCAAGTCCGTGATCGCGGCCCTGTCGGCCCGGGTCGGCAGCATCGGCGACAATCGTCTGGGCGGTTGGTATGCTTATCGGGCGTCCAAGGCCGCCCTCAACATGATCATCAAGAATCTGGCGATCGAGGTGGCGCGGCGGCGCAAGGAGGCGGTTTGCGTCGGGCTTCACCCGGGCACGGTCGACACGGATCTCTCGAAACCGTTCCAAAGCGGTGTGCCGACGGAGAAACTGTTCACCCCTGAGCTGTCGGCGGATCATCTCCTGCGCGTGGTCGACGGCCTGACGGCCTCCGATAGCGGCCGGGTTTTCGCCTGGGACGGCACCCCTATCGACCCTTGACCCGTTCGATGGTATTTCTGACGCAGTTCGGACAAAACTAGAACAAATCCTTAACGCTTGATGCGTTGCTCCGCTTGCCCCCTTTGCGGCACAGTGCCGTTCGCGGGCGGCCGGCTGGCGGGAGCGTCGATTTGTTGTTCTGCCCCAAGGAGATAGGAATGGCGAAGCTGACCGTGGGAACCGGCGTGCTTGTCGGTGTTCTTGCCGTTGCCGGCGGCGTGGTGATCGCCGGCGCGCCCTGGCCGTCTCTTGACCCGATGGCCCCGGCCCGTGAGGCCTCGTTGGAGGCGCAACCGCTGCCGTGGCTGAGCCCGGACGGGGTGTGCAGTGGCCGGCGGCGCGCCACGGATCGCGGAGGGGACCGCACGCGCTGGGCGCTGCGCTTTGCCGCTGCCCTGGCGGCTCAGCCGCAACCCCTTGAACCGGATGCCCTTGAAAGCCAGTCCCTGGCCGCTACGTCGGGGTCGCCGGCGGTGCCGGTCGTGCCGTCGGATACGGCGGTCATCACGAAGGACGATGGGCGCGAACTCGACCTGCCGATCCTGATCGACGGGCTCGGGCCCACGGGCTATAAGATCTCTACCCGGAATGAAGCCGCCCAGGCCTATTTCGACCAGGGTCTGAAACTGGCCTATGGCTTCAATCATCGGGAGGCGGAGCGTGCCTTCCGCGCGGCGGAGAAACTCGATCCCCGCTGCGCCATTTGTGCCTGGGGCGTGGCCCTGGTCCTGGGCCCCAACATCAACGCGCCCATGGCCCAAGAGGCCGTGGAACCCGCCTTCTCGGCGATTGCCCGGGCACGGGCGCTGGCGAGTGATGCGGAGGGAAACGAACGGGCCCTGATCACGGCGCTGGCCACCCGCTACAGTCCGGATCCGGAAAGTGATCGCGCCGAGCTGGACAAGGCCTATGCCGACGCCATGCTCACCCTCGCCCGGCTCTATCCCAATGATGACGACATCCTGACCCTCGCCGCCGAGGCGGTCATGAACACACAGCCCTGGGATTATTGGACGCCGGAGCGCACGCCCAAGGGAGACGCCGATCAGGTGATGGCCCTTCTGGAAACGGTGCTGGAGCGTAATCGCGACCATATCGGCGCCGTCCATCTCTATATCCACCTGATGGAAGCCGGCCCCCGGGCCAGTGCGGCCCTGCCCTATGCCCGTCGCCTCGGGGCCCTGGCGCCCACCTCCGGCCATCTGGTGCACATGCCGAGCCATATCTATTTCCGGCTTGGTCTGTACAAGGACTCCCTATCTGCGAATATCAGCGCGATCCTGGCGGACGAGCGCTTCCTGGCCGCGTCCCAGGATCAAGGGATCTACCGCTATGGGTATTATCCGCATAATGTCCATTTCGCGATGACCTCCGCCCAGATGCTGGGCGACGGCCCCACGGCCATTTCGACGGCGCGCAAGCTCTCCAGCCTGTTGAGCACGCGCATCATGGAGGAAGCCCTCTGGACCCAGCCCATCGCTGCGGCTCCGCTCCTCGCCCAGGCCCAGTTCGGGGACGCCGACCCGATCCTGCTGACCGCCGCCCCGCCGGAGCGCTTCCCTCTGCTCACGGCCCATTGGCACTATGCACGGGGCCGGGCCCGGCTGATCAAGAATGATCCGACGGCGGCCCGTGCCGAAGCCGACGCCATTGCCGCCATCGCGGTGGATCCGCGCCTGCGCGAACTCGATGAGCAGTTCCTGCCCGCTACGGCCATGGTGACCATCGCCGAGGCGTCCTTGCGCGGCCGGATTGCCTGGTCGGAAGGCGACTATGAGGGCGCCGTCGGCCATTTCGAGCGGGCCGCCACTGCACAGGATGGTCTTCCCTACACGGAGCCGCCCTATTGGTATTATCCGGTACGCCAGACCCTCGGGGCCATCTATCTCGACGCCGGCCAGCTCGAAGAGGCGGAGCAGGCCTTCCGCCGGGCCCTGATCAACGTTCCGGGGAATGGCTGGGCCCTGTTTGGCCTGGGCCAGACCTATGAGCGCATGGGCAAGACCGCCGTGGCCGACCGCATCTTCCGGCAATTCGATCGGGCCTGGGCCGGTCGGACGCCGCCGACCCTGAAATCCCTGTAGGGACAGAACCGAAGCGCTTTTTGCTCCGGTAGCGGAGGGCAAAAAAGAAGGGCCGCTGGATGAGCGGCCCTTCCGTGAGCGGATGTCTCGAAACGATCTGGCTTTTAGGCCCGCCGCCCAGCCTGGAACAGCGAAGGCTGCTCCCCTGTCCAGCACACGCGCGGGATCGCCCCGAAAATCAATCGCGTCTCACTCGACATTGGATCACCTCCTTTCTGTTGTTGCACCTATCCGCAAAAGGTACAGCAGAAACACCGCACACACAATAAGGATGCGCGTGTCCTGCCGTCCCTGTCCGGCCCCTGGACAGGGGGGCCATGGACCCCTTAAGAGTTATCCCCAGTTTGGACGCCAAAACGGACGACAAGCGGAGGGGATTTCACATGGGCTATTTGATCTGGACACGCCGGCAGACCTTGGCCGGCCTCATGGGCGCCGCCTCGGCGACGGCCGCCTGCAGCGAACAGACGACGACGGCGGAGACAAGCGTTGCGGAGGCCCGCTTCCTCCATGGCGTGGCGAGTGGTGATCCGTCATCGGATGGTTGCGTGATTTGGACCCGGGCTACGCCTGAGGAGAGTGCCGGCAACGACACACCGGTGATTGCCTGGGACGTGGCCCGGGATCAGGGCTTCAGTGACATCGTCAAATCCGGCGCATTCAAGACCGACGCCAGCATCGACTTCACGGTCAAGGTCACGGTGGACGGGCTTGAGCCGGGGCAGACCTATTTCTACCGCTTCCGTTCCGGGGACACGCTTTCCCCTGCCGGTCGCCTGCGCACCCTCCCCGTGGGGGCGGTCGACCAGCTGCGCATTGCGGCTGCCTCCTGCTCCAATTTTCCGGCCGGCTATTTCCACGCCTATCGGCACCTGGCCGAGCAGGGCGACCTCGATGTGGTGCTCCATCTGGGGGACTATCTTTATGAATATGGGCCCGACGGGTACGCCGGCGAGACGGGCAAACGGATCGGCCGTGTGCCGGAGCCGCAAAAGGAAATCCTCACCCTGGAGGACTACCGGACCCGGTACGCGCAGTACCGTTCCGATCCCGACCTCCAGGCGGCCCATGCGGCCGCGCCATGGATTCCCATCTGGGACGACCATGAAAGCGCCAATGATTCCTGGAAGGACGGTGCGCAAAACCACGATGAGGGCGAAGGCGATTGGGCGACCCGTAAGGCAGTGGCCGTGCGCGCCTGGTATGAATGGATGCCCGTGCGCGAGCCCGGTGAGGGCCGGTCGAAACCGGAAATCTGGCGCGCCTTCGCCTTTGGTGATCTCGCCCAGCTCGTGGCCCTGGAAACCCGGCTGACGGGCCGCTCCGAGCAACTGTCCTATGCGGAGGATCTGCCGCTGATCGAAACGCCTTTCGATTTCACGGATCCCCAGGACCCCAAGCCCATCCTCGACCCGGCGGCCCTGGCCGGAATCGATCCGGCGAATGTCCGGACCCTGCCGACCCCTTTCGACATGACCAGCGGCACGCCCGTGCCGATCCTCGACTATAAGCGGATCATCGAATTGGACCCGGCCAACATGCCGGACAACATCACCTTCCTGCCCAACACGAAGAAATTCGTGGATGAGCTTCTGGCCGATGAGGCACGCATGATGATGCCGCCGGTGCAGGAGAGCTTTGTGTCGCAAGAATTGGCGCAGGCCGACACCCGGGGCGCGCCCTGGTCCGTGATCGCCAATCAGGTGATCATGGCCCCGGTGACCGCGCCGGATCTGGACGAGAGCCTGAGCGCGGAGACCAAGGCCGCGGCGATCGAGGCCCTGCCCGTCCTCGCCCGCTATTTCGCCTTGTCGAAACTGGGGATCCCCTGGAACCTGGACGCCTGGGACGGCTATTCGGCCCAACGCGACCGTCTCCTGGAGGCCTTCGCCGCCTCGGCCAGCGATGTCGTGGTGCTGACCGGCGACACCCATAGTTTCTGGGCGAATGATCTGAACGCACCGGGCGGCGCGCGCGCGGGCGTCGAGTTCGGCGTGACCTCCATTTCCTCGCCCAGCGTGATCGACTTCTTCCGTATCACGGAGCGGGGCTTCGGCGACCTCTTCGTCGCGGCCAACGACCATGTCCGGTACAATAATGTGGATGACCGGGGTTACATCCTCCTGACCCTGACGGCCGACGAGGCCCGGGCGGAGATGATTGCCGTGACGGATGTCACATCCAAGCCTTTCGAGGCACGGGTTGCCTCGACCTGGATCGTGCCGCGCGGCGAGCCCATGCGCGAGGGTTGAGAAACGCGGTGACGTGGCTTAATGGGGCGCACTCCGGGGGGGGCAAGCCTCGGCTTCGCCCCATCCTCGTCCTCACAAATGGGCGATCTCGCTCAGGCCCCTGTTTTCCGTCCGAATACGGATATAGAGCACGCCCGCATGGAGGATCGACACGATCAGCGCCACCCAGGGCAGGCCCAATGCCAGGGGTACGGCGGCGATTTCGGCCACCACCAGCCAGTAATTCGGGTGGCGGATGAATTTGTAAGGGCCCCGGGCGACAAGCGGCTCGTCGATGATGATGATCCGCGTGGTCCAGCGGGGACCGAGACTGGTCAGGATCCAGATCCGGAAGGCCTGGAGCAGGATATAGACGCCGACAAAGACGGGCACGAGATCCCGGTTCCAGCCCAGGACCCACATGAGAATGAGCCAACTCGCATGGAAGCCGACCATGAGGGGATAGTGGTCCGCGCCGATTTCCCGGGCGCCCTTCGCAAGCAGGCGCTCCGTATTGTGTTTGGCGATGCGCAGTTCAATCAGGCGCTGGGCCGTCACGACACCGAGAAGGGCGGCTCCCCAACCCACCTGGTCGATCATCGCGCCGTTCCTCCGTCAAAGGACAAAGGGATCATCGAGGCCGTGAAGCCGGGGCCAAGGCCCGTCAGCAGCATCTGGCCCTTGGGCGCGGTTTCCATGAACCGTTCGAGCACGAACAGAACGGTGGGCGCGGACATGTTGCCGTAATCGCGCAGGATCGTGCGCTCATGGTCGAGGACACCGTGGGGAAGCTTCATGGTCCCCTCGATCGCCTCGAGCACTTTCATGCCCCCCGGATGGCAGACATAGCGGGTGATCTGGTCCCGGGTCAGATCCATCCGTTCCAGGCAGAAATCGACGGCGTAACTGAACTGGTCCTCGACAAAGGGCGGAATGGAGCGGTCGAAGATCACGCCGAAGCCGTTCGGGTCCACGTCCCAGCCCATGATGTTCAGACTGTCGGTCCAGATATGCTGCACCCCTTCCCCGAAGCGCGGGCCCCGGTCGCCACCGGCGGAGAGCACGGCCGCCGCCGCGCCGTCCCCGAACAGGACCGTGGCGATGATATCCGCCTTGCGCAGACGATCGTCCCGGAAGGCGAGCGTGCAGGTTTCGACACAGACCAAAAGGACATTGGAGCCCGGCTGGGATGCGGCCATGCGCTGGGCAATGGACAGGCCACTGACCCCGCCGGCGCAGCCCAGGCCGAACACCGGCACGCGGGTGATGTCATGGCGGAAGCCCATCATGCCGAAGGCGCGCGCCTCAAGGGTCGGGGTCGCGATGCCCGTGGACGATACGGTCACCACCGTGTCGATCTGATCCGCGCGCAAGCCCGCGGCGTTGAGCGCCCGATTGGCGGCATCGACGAACATGGCCGTCGCGCCCTCCAGGTAGCGCGCCGTGCGCTCGGGCCAGTTCTGGGGCGTCTGAAACCACTCCAGGGGACAAACGGAATAGCGGGTCTTGACCCCGGAGGAGGTGAAGGTCTTTGCCAAACGCTGGAAATCGGGAAAGCGGGGACCGAGGATGCGGCCGGCAATCACTTCGACGATGTCCTGATGGAGGACATGGGGCGGCACGGCGGTGCCCAGACCCAAGAGTCGAACATTGGCTTGGAGGGCGCGCAGCGGCTTCAGCTCATCGCCGGCAAGCGCCCCCGCAGAGTGGTATTCCTGGAGCATTGAGTTGTCTTCTCTCAAACTTTCGTGATGTTGGAAGGGTCATGCCATCCACCTGTCACAGATGGAACCCTTTGCGCCGGGCGCGCAGTCATGTTGGCGCGATCGTGACCCCCTATCGCGAGACTTTGGGGGTCGCGTGAATGCGCCGGGCCCAGAGAGCCAGCAAAGCCGGCAAGGCGATGACGCACGTCACGAGAGCAATCCCGATCGTCACAATCGCGAAGGCGGCGAATGTCCCGATCCCCGGTGACCAGCTCAACAGAGCCGGCGACAGGCCGAGCATCAGAACCAGGCTCGTCATCACCAGAACGGGTCCCACGTCCCGCATGGTGCGTGCCAGCGCCGCCCGGGGCGAACGCACGCATCGATGAGCCCAATAACCGTTGATCATGTGGACTGTATCATCCACTGCGATGCCGAGCGCAATGGTCATGGCCAGCGCGCTCGCGATCTGGAGCGGCTTATCCAGGAGATAGAGCATGCCGCCAACCGCGAGCACGGGCAAAATATTGGGGATGAGCGTGATGATCGCGACAAGGGGCGAGCGAAAGCCGATGCCCACAAGAATGGACGTGCCGATCGCCGCCACCAGAAGGGAAAAACCCAAACGCCCGATAATGTCGCTGCTGACCCGGGAGGCCAGGACCACGATCCCCGTCGACTTGCCCGAGACATCGGTCTCGAGGGCCGCGCCGACGGCCTGTTCCACTTTGGCCGCCATGGCCGAGAGCGCCATGTTGCCCTCATCGGCCACATTGACCACCAAAGCCGGCGTCGTGCCGTCCTCCGACAGGAGCAGACCGCGCAAGCCGGCCGGCGCGGCATCGAACACCGCCTCGAGCCGGGGAGCGGACGCGGTCCGATCCGTATCGGTCAGCCATTGGACGATGGTCCAGGCCGAATAGACCCGGCGCCCGGGCAGGGCCGCTTCCGCGGCCTTATGGGCATCCCGCAAGGTCAGCACATTGGTGAGATCGGGATTGTCCGGATCGAGTTCGATCGGCAAGGGCAAATGAATGGTGTGCGCGCCGCCCAGTTCGGTCTCCAGGCGTTGCATGACGTCATAGGTGGTCGATCGCTTGGGGATCTCTTCCAAATAGGTATAGCTCGGCACGATGCGCGTATAGCTGACCCCGGCCGCAATCGCGATGAGCACGGCCACGGCCGTGATCGGAATGCGGTTCTTGTCCAAGACCCCGGATGCCCACACCGCGACGCCTTCGATGCGCTGGGCGATGCGACCGTTTCCGCGCAAGGCCGGACAGGGCCGCCAGCCGAGCTTCAAGGCCACCCAAACGGTCAGCGGAAAGCTCACCATGGCGACAACGAACACACCGATCACGGAGACGGCCCCGATGATGCCGAATTCGACAATTGCCTCGGAGCCCGAAAAGTAAAAAGAGAGAAATGCGATGACGGTCGTCAGCGAGGCCAGGGCGCAAGCGGGGCCCACATGGGAGACGGTCTTGGTGATGGCCTGGAAATCATAATCGGCGGCAAAGAGGTCCCGCCGGGCGGCATAGACCAGATGCATATTGGCCGCAAAAGAAAGCGCCAGCACCAGAAGCGGGAGATCATTGAGCAGCACGGTCATGGGAATGCCGAGCCAGCCAAAGGCGCCATAGACGAATAGAATGCTCAAGATCGGCATGATCGCGACGATCACCGCGTCCACCAGAACCCCAAGCAGCAGAACGCCAAGACTGAACCCGATGATCAGACCGCCCGCCAGAAGCAACGGATGCTCATCCACCAGGTGGCGTACGATTTCCGCACGGACGATCGGCAGTCCGCTGACCTGAGCGGACATGTCCTTGGGCAGTTTGGCCAGGATGGGTTCAAGCCCCTGCTCCACGGCCCGCGCCTGAGTCAGGCGATCCGCACCCGACGTAAAAGCCATGACCATGGTCGCGGTTGAAAAGTCATCGGAGAGAAGGCGCCCGCCATTGAGCGGATGGCCGACCAGCACTTCCGGGTCAGCCTCCAGCCCGTCGGGAAGGGGCGCCACGGCATCGATGGGATCCTCGACGACCTCGACGGCTTCCGGGTCTTCGAAGTCTTCATCGAACAGAGCGCTGTCGAACGCATCTTCACTGGGGCTGCCGGCCGCCTGATTGAGGTCGTGGAGAGACAAGATGGAGACGACGTCGGACACGGCCTGCAGATCGTTCACTTCCTGCTCGAGATTCTGCAGGGCCGCCCAATGGCCGGGGGTCTGGAAATCGCCTTCGATCAGGAGAATGGCCGCGTCCGATCCATCGACAAAGCGGTGGCGAAAATCCTCATAGATTGAGTAGGCCACACTGTCGGAGCGGAAGATGGACGCCATGTCATCGGCGAAGCGCGTTTTCGACGCGCCAATGGCGGCCAAAACAATGCATACCAGGACCACAGCCAGTGTCGCCCCGGGGCGCGCCACGGCGATGAGGCCAAGGCGTTCCAATCCAAATCCAATGGAACGCAACCCCTTCTCCCTTACTCAATTCAACCCGTATCGATCCGCGGAAGAAATCCACGACGGGAGCCCCACCAACCCGGTTTCCCGGGCCCAATCCGATTTCCGCTTCATCTTGTTGGCACAATGCCATAACGCAAGGAACGGTGGCCTGACCCTAGGGCAAGCATGATGCCCGAACAAGCCTGTCACGCAGGCTTGAGTAAGTGCCCTTTCAGATGACCACACGGACTTTAAGGGCAATTCTTTAATGACCCCCTGGGTGCTTTGCGTTTGTCTTTGTCTCCCCCGATTCGAGGCCCCTTCCCTATCCCTGACTCGTTGGCGGGCGCTTTAGGATCGGCGGTTCAGATGGGGCGCCATGATTTCGGCAAAGCGCGTGGCCAGACGTCCCCTTTCTTCTTTTTCACCCCCGAACATGCCTTGAACGATGAGTCCCCGGAGGAACACCCGGCAGATCGTCCAGAGGATGCGGACATCCTCCGGCGACCCGTCAACGGATTCATAAACCTCCGCCATGCGGTCGTTCATCGCCTCGTTCCAGAAGCGAAGCCGATGACCGATTTTCCGGCGCAGGGCATCATCCGTCCGGGCGGCGGTCAGGATTTCAATCAGGGCACGTCCTTCCGGCGTATTCACAAGACGTTCCCAGAGCCAGACGAAATCGCTTTCAAAACCCTGATCGGCGCCGGGTGGCGCGGTCGCCTCGCCCGTCCGTTCGCTCGGCGGTCTGACCCGTGTCGTCCGATGCAGCAACCGGTCGGTGGTCTCGACGATCAGATCTTCCTTGGTCGGAAAATGATGGGTCAACGCGCCCCTTGAAATCCCGGCTGCCTCGACCACCCGGCTGATCGTGGTTTCCCCATAGCCATGGGTGTCGAGGCACGCGATGACCGCGTCGCAGATCGCCTGGCGGGCCGTTTCGCCTTTCGGACCCCGCCCGGCCCCGCGCCAGGGGTCCGCTTCCGTTGACACCGTCACGTTCCTGTCCTCGCCATGACCGTTTTCCGCGCGGAAAACCTTTGCGCCCCCTCAGATCCGGTTTGTTTGAAAAAAACCGGACAAGCGTTCTGTTTTACGCTACGCTCCCTTCTCGGGATCCGCAAGAAGATCACGGATGCGCCGCCGCTTCTTCCGCGCAAAGGGGATCGGCGCGCCCAGGTGGAGGGACGTTTCGGTGACACGCACCATTCGGATCGGCGGCGCGAGCGGCTATTGGGGCGAGGCAGCCATGGCCACGCCGCAGCTGCTCAAGGCAGGCGCGCTGGATTATCTCGTCTATGACTATTTGGCCGAAATCACCATGTCGATCATGGCGCGCGCCCGGGCCAAGGATCCAGGCCAGGGCTTTGCCGGTGATTTCATCAGCGTGGTTCTTAAATCGAATCTCCAGGAGATCGCCCGCCAGGGCGTGAAACTCATTGCCAATGCGGGCGGCGTCAATCCGCAAGCCTGCGGCGCGGCGGCCCGTGCCCTGATCCGGGACGCAGGGCTTGACCTGAAAGTCGCCGTGGTCACGGGCGACGACCTTCTGGACCGTGCCGACGACCTCGCCCGTGAGGCGTATACGGAAATGTTTTCCGGCGCGCCCTTCCCGCCCGCCGACCGGGTGGCCAGCATCAATGCCTATCTCGGCGCCTTCCCCATCGCCCAGGCCCTTGGGCAGGGGGCGGATATTGTCATTACCGGCCGCTGCGTCGACAGCGCCGTGACGCTCGGGGCCTGCATTCACGAATTCGGCTGGCACGCGGAAGACTGGGACCGGCTGGCGGCCGGGACCCTCGCGGGTCATCTGCTCGAATGCGGACCCCAGGTGACGGGCGGCAATTTCACGGACTGGGAAGAAGTGGCGGACACGATCCACGATATCGGCTACCCCATTGCCGAAATCACGGCCGATGGCGCCTTCACCCTGACCAAACCCGCCGGCACGGGGGGCAAAGTCTCCATCGGGACGGTCGGTGAACAGATGCTTTACGAAATCGGTGACCCCCAGGCCTATATCGTGCCTGATGTGGTGTGCGATTTTTCCGGTGTTCGATTGACGCAACAGGGCCCCGACCGCGTGGGCGTCGAAGGGGCCCGGGGCACGCCCGCCACGGATAGCTACAAGGTCTGCGCAACCTATGCGGACGGTTTCCGCGGCGGCACCGTCATGAGCTTTTACGGCATCGACGCGGACCGCAAGGCGCAGGCTTTTGCGCAGGCGGCGATCACCCGGGCCGAGGCCTTTTTGCGCCAGTCCAATCTCGGCGACTTCACCGAGACCAGTGTGGAGATCATCGGCGCGGAAAGTCAGTACGGGACATCGAAGCGGGTTTCGGGCGCTCGCGAAGTGGCGGTCAAGATCGCCGCGAAACACCCGGATCAAAGGGGCATCGGCGTGCTTTTGCGGGAGATCACGGGCCTTGGCCTGGCGACACCGCCGGGCCTCTCCGCCTTCCAGGGAGGCCGGCCCACCCCCTCCCCGGTCATTCGGCTCTTTTCCTTCCTGATCCCGAAAGCCGCCGTCACGGTTGACGTCGATGGGGAAAGCGGCACCGGCCGTGTGCCGGTCGCGCCGGGTCGGTCCTTTGATCCGTCTGTGCTCGCGCGCCCCGCGCCGCCCGACGCGCCGCAAGGTGATGGGGACATGATCCCGGTACCGCTGATCAGGCTCGCCTGGGGGCGCAGCGGCGACAAGGGCAACCACGCCAATATCGGCATCATCGCACGCACTCCCGATTTCATGCCTTACATCTGGCAGGCCCTGACAGAAGAGACGGTAGCGACGGCCTTCCGTCATTTCGACGTCACCCGCGTCCATCGCTTCTATATGCCCGGACCGCCGGCCGTGAACCTGCTTCTTGAAAATGTGCTGGGCGGCGGCGGCGTGGCCAGCCTGCGGAATGATCCGCAAGGCAAGGGGTATGCCCAGATCCTGCTCGATCATCCCATCCCCGTTCCAGCAGCCCTGGCGGAGGCCTTGCCATGAGTGTGTTCTCCTCAAAGATCAACAAGCAATCCCCGGCCTTCGCTGAAAACCGCACGGACATGCTGGCGCTGATCGACAAGCTGCGCGCGCTTGAAGGCCGCGCCGTGGCCCTTTCGGAGAAGCGCCGGCCGCGCTTCGAGGAACGCGGACAATTGACCCCTCGGGACCGGCTGTGCCGACTCCTCGATCCGGGCATGCCCTTTCTCGAGCTTCATACCCTGTCCAATTATATGGTGGATGATCCGAACCCGGAGACAAGCGTGCCGGGCGCGAGCAACATCGCCGGCATTGGCTTTGTCAATGGCGTGCGCTCCATGGTGCTTGTCGATGACAGCGGCATTCGCGCCGGGGCTGCCACCACGGGCGGGCTCAGCAAGAACCTCAATGTCCTCGACATGGCCCTGCGGTTCAAACTGCCCTTCCTTCATCTGGTGGAAAGCGCCGGGGCCAATCTGGTCGAATACAAGGTGGAGCTATGGGCCGATGGCGGGGGCATGTTCAACAAGCTGGCGAAGCTCAGCGCGGCGGGCATCCCCACCTTTGTCGTGCTCCATGGTCCGTCCACGGCGGGTGGCGCCTATATGCCGGGCCTGAGCGACTATGTGATCGGTGTCAAGAAGAACGGCATGGCGGCCCTGGGCGGGGCCGCGCTCGTCCGGGCCGCGACGGGGGAGGTCGCCGACGAACAACAGCTGGGCGGGTCCGAAATGCACGCCTCGGTCTCGGGCCTTGTGGAATATCTGGCCGAGGATGATGCCCATGGCCTGCTCATCCTGCGCGATCTTCTGGACCGGCTCGACTGGAACGCGGCGCTGCCCCGCCCCGAGCGCCGGGCCTTCAGGGAGCCGGTCTATGACCCGGACGACATCGCGGGCGTCGTGCCGGTCGACTACCGCAAGCCCTATGACGTGCGCGAAGTGGTCGCGCGCATCGTGGACGGATCGGATTTCGAGGAATTCAAGCCCCGCTACGGCGTCTCCACGGTCTGCATGCAGGCCCGTATTTTCGGGCGCGCCTGTGGGCTTATCGGCAATAACGGACCGTTCGATCCGGCCGGGGCCACCAAGGCCGCCCAGTTCTTTCAGCTCTGTGACCAGTCCAATCTGCCCATCATTTTTCTCAACAACACCACAGGCTATATGGTGGGGACGGAATATGAGCAGGGCGGCATGATCAAGCACGGCGCCAAGATGATCCAGGCGGTCTCCAATGTCCGGGTGCCGCGGATCACGCTCTATATCGGCGCGAGTTTCGGCGCCGGCAATTACGGCATGTGCGGCTATGCCTATGATCCGGATTTCCTGTTTGCCTGGCCCAATGCCATGACGGGCGTGATGGGTGGCGAACAGGCCGCCCGCACCATGACCCAGGTCATGAGCCTTGCCGCCCAAAGGCGGGGACAGGAAATCGACACGGAGGGTCTCAAGGCCCAGGAGGAACGCATCATCAACCTGTTCGATGCCCAGGCCGATGCCTTCTTTACCTCGGGCCGCAATCTCGATCACGGGGTCATTGATCCGCGCGACACGCGAAAGGTTCTGGGCTTTGCCTTGGAGACCATCTGGGAGGCCCGCAACCGCACCCTGCACCCGAACAGTTTCGGCGTCGCGCGCCTGTAAAGGAGGAGAAGCCCCATGGTGATGCTTCCCCAGACGGAACACCTTATTCTGGAGCTCGACAAGGGTTGGCTGACGATCTGGTTCAACCGGCCCGAGGCGCGCAATGCGCTGTCGGAAGAACTGACCGCGGATCTTTGGGCCACCCTTCGGGCCGTGCGGGAGGATCTGAGCGTGCGGGGGATCACGTTGCGGGGCAAGGGCGGCGTTTTCTGCGCCGGCGGCGATCTCAAGGGGTTCCGCTCAGGCTTTCAGGGGGGAGAACAATCCCTTGAGAATGTGGCGCGCACCAGTCGTCAGGCCGGGGAATTGTTCGGCTTTCTCGACACCATGCCCCAACCCGTGGTGATGCTCGTCGAAGGCGCCGCCATGGCCGGAGGCTTGGGCATTGCCTGCGCAGGCGACGTGGTCGTCGTGACGAAAGACGCGCGTTTTGCCTTGACCGAAACCAGTCTCGGCATTCCGCCCGCCCAGATCGCGCCCTTTGTCGTGGCCCGGATCGGTCTCGCCGCCGCCCGCCGGATCATGTTGACCGGTGCCCGCTTCAAGGGCGAGGAAGCGCACCGCCTGGGCCTGGCCGACCATGTGGTGGAGGACGCGGACGGACTTGAAGCGGTGGAGGCCGAGATCAAGGCGCAAGTGCTGCGCTGCGCGCCGGGCGCCAATGCCTGGACCAAACATATCGTCCTGGCCGCGCCCCATCTCGAGCGGGACGCCATGCTTGATCTGGCGGCGGAGGGTTTTGCCCGATGCATGTTGAGCGAAGAAGGCCGGGAGGGTGTGGCCGCCTTTCTGGAAAAACGCAAACCCGCATGGGCACAGGACAACTGAGGGACCGGGGACCGGAGACATGGTGAATATCAAAACCATTCTGATCGCCAATCGCGGAGAAATCGCTGTCCGGGTCATCCGGACCGCCAAGGGACTCGGATACCGTACCATCGCTGTTTACTCCGACGCGGACGCCGAGGCCGCCCATGTGCGCCTTGCCGATGATGCGGTGCGGATCGGCCCGGCACCGGTCGCGGAGTCCTATCTCAATATGGACGCCCTTCTGGACGCCGCCCGCCGGAGCGGCGCCGACGCCATTCACCCGGGCTATGGTTTCCTGTCTGAGAATGCGGCATTTGCCCAGGCCTGCGAAAATGCGGGCTTGGTCTTTATCGGTCCCTCCCCGGAGGCGATCCGGGTGATGGGCAACAAGGCCGAAGCCAAGCGGCGCATGATCGCGGCGGGCGTTCCGTGCGTGCCCGGCTATGAGGGCCATGATCAAAGCGATGGTACCTTTCTGGCGGCCGCCGAAACCATAGGCTTCCCGTTGATGGTCAAGGCGGCGGCCGGGGGTGGGGGCCGGGGCATGCGCCTTGTTCACCGGGCGGAGGACTTGTCCCAGGCCCTGGCGCTCGCCCGCTCGGAAGCGGAAAACGCTTTCGGCTCCGGGGAACTGATCCTGGAAAAGGCGATCCTCCGCCCCCGCCATGTGGAAATCCAGGTACTCGGCGATGCCCATGGCCATATCATCCATATGGGCGAGCGGGATTGTTCCGTACAGCGCCGCCACCAGAAAGTCATCGAGGAAGCTCCCTGCCCCGTCATGACCCCTGAGTTGCGCGCGCGCATGGGCGCGGCCGCCGTGGAAGCCGCCCGCAGCATTGCCTATCGCGGCGCCGGAACCGTCGAGTTTCTGCTGGCGGATGACGGGGCCTTCTATTTCCTGGAGATGAACACCCGCCTTCAGGTGGAACATCCCGTCACGGAACTGATTACGGGGCTTGATCTCGTGGCCCTCCAGATCCAGGTCGCCGAGGGCCGTCCCTTGGGCCTTGCCCAGGAGGACATTTCCCTTTTCGGCCATGCCATCGAAGTGCGTCTTTATGCGGAAGACCCGACGGAGGGGTTCCTTCCGGTCACGGGAACCGTCGATCTGTGGCACGCCGCAGCGGGAGACGGCATTCGGATCGATACCGGGCTCCTGTCGGGGCAGGAGATTTCACCCTTCTATGATCCCATGATCGCGAAACTCATGGCCCATGGCCCGACCCGGGAGACGGCCCGCCGGCGTCTGATCGAGGCCCTCGAAAGCACGGCCCTGTTCGGTCTGCGGACCAACAAGAGCTTCCTGCTCGACTGTCTCAAGGCGGAAGACTTTGCGCGGGGTGCCGCCACAACGGCGTTCATTGCCGAGACCTTCGGTGACACTATCGCGGCGCAGGCCCCCTCAGTGACCCACGCCGCCATGGCCGCCGTGCTCCAATTCGTCCGCGAGCAGGCGGACAGCCTGGCCAAGAGCGTGGGTGTATCAACGGCGCTCCTCGACTGGTGCAGCGCCGGCCGGGTTTTTGCCCGCTATCATTATCAGGTGGAGGGGGAAGACTTCGACCTCGCCGTCAGCCCGATCGCCCCCCGACATTACCGGGTCGATGGCGCCGGCGGGAACCTGGAGGTGACCCTGCAGTCCTTCGCTGCACCCGCCGCCGTGCTGAACGTCGATGGACGGCGCTTCGAGGTCCTGTTTCACCATCGGGCGGGAGACGGTTGCAGCCTGCAAAGCGAAGGACATGCCTGGCATTTCCGCAACCAATTGGCATTCGCCGGCATGGCGGAGGAAATGACCGCAGGCGGACGGGTTGTCGCGCCCATGCATGGCAAGCTCCTGACGGTTTTCGTGGCGCCTGGACAGGCAATCGCCAAGGGGGAACGATTGGCAGTGCTTGAAGCCATGAAGATGCAGCATGAGATTCTTGCGGAAGTCGATGGTACGGTCAGGGAAGTCTTCGCCCAGGCTGGCACCCAGGTGGCGGCGGACGACGTCCTCATCGACATCGAAGAGATGGAAATCGCAGAGACGGCCTGACCACGGGGCTTGGGACCCCAGAGACAAGATTGATCCGAAAAGGGAGGAAAAAATGCGTTCACCGATTTGCGAAATGTTCGGTATCGATTTTCCGCTGGTCGCTTTCAGCCATTGCCGCAATGTGGTGACGGAAGTCTCCAAGGCCGGCGGGCTGGGCGTCTTCGGCGCCGGCGGCATCCGCCCGGAACAACTGGCCACGGAACTCCAATGGATCGACGAGAACATCGACGGCATGCCCTATGGCGTCGACCTGCTCATTCCCACGAAATCCGCGATACAGGATACCCGTCCGACGCCTGAACAAATTCTGGCCATGGTGCCGGAGGAGCACCGCCAGTTCGCCGTCCAGATCCTCGGCAAACATGGCGTCGATGCGAGCGATATCACTGACGATACGCTGCTGAAATCCGCCCAGATCGGAGAGAACATCCAGGAAAGTGGCGCCAAGAAGCTGCTGGATGTGGCCTTTTCCTTCCCTATCAAGTTCATCGTGAATGCCCTGGGCGTGCCGCCGCAAATCATGCTCGACATGGCCCGGGAGCGTGGCGTCAAAACGGGGGCGCTTGTCGGGGCCAAGGAACACGCCATCCGTCAGGTTCAGGCCGGGGTGGATGTCCTGATTGTGTCGGGTACGGAAGGCGGCGGCCATTGCGGCAGCGTGTCGACCATGGTGCTCGTGCCGGAAGTCCACCAGGCGATCCAGGCTTATCGGGACACACCGATCCTCGCGGCGGGCGGCATCGTCACGGGCCGGCAGATGGCGGCCTGCATGGCCATGGGCGCGGCCGGTGCCTGGACCGCAAGCATGTGGCTGACCACGGCCGAGGCCGAAACATTACCAGCCGTTAAGGATAAGATGGTGGCGGCCAGTTCCGCCGACACGGTACGCTCTAAGAGCCGGACGGGGAAATTCTCACGCCAATTGAGATCTCCCTGGACGGATGCCTGGGAAGCTCCGGGCAGTCCAGAGCCCCTGCCCATGCCGCTCCAGTCCATGGTGAGCGAGCCTGCGCTCGCCAAGGTTGACAAGCTTGCGGACGGGGGCCACGAAGGCGCGAAGGAGTTGGCGACCTATTGGGTCGGCCAGGGGGTTGGTCTTATGAATACACAACAATCCGTCCGTGGCGTGATGGTTGAGTTCATGGAAGACTTCCTGGCCGCTTATGAGCGCCTCTCGACCTATTTGAAAGTCGACTAGCGGCTGACTGAGCGGAAACCGAAGGGAATGTCCATGTTGCAACAGGCCATTGATTTCCGTGATGAATCCGACGCGCTCCACACCCTTCTCAATCCCCTGACCGACAGCGCCTTCGATCAGGGCACCCAATTCAAGGGCTGGACCATCAACGATGTTCTGGCCCATCTGCATTTCTGGAACTGGGCGGCGGATCTGTCCTTGACGGACGAGAGCGGCTTCCAGGCCCTGATGGCGGACGTCAATGAAGCGATGTCCGGCGGCGCCAGTCTGCGGCACATCGAGACGACGCGTCTTGAAGGGCTGAAGGGCCGCCCTCTTCTGCGCGCCTGGCATCAATTCTACCAGAGCATGGCCGATCATTTTGCCCAGGCCGATCCCAAGGCCCGGGTCAAATGGGCGGGGCCGGACATGAGCGTGCGCTCCAGCATCACGGCCCGGCTCATGGAGACCTGGGCCCACGGGCAGGAGGTCTATGACACGCTGGGCGTCGAGCGGGTCAATACCGACCGTATCCGGAACATTGCCCATCTGGGGATGAACACCTTCGGTTGGACCTTCGCGGTCCGCGGCCTCGATGTTCCGGCGGATGTGCCTTACGTCCGCCTGACCGCGCCTTCGGGCGACGTCTGGGAATGGAACAAGCCGAACACGGAGAACAGGGTCGAGGGGGAGGCCACTGAATTCTGTCAGGTGGTGACCCAGGTGCGCAACGTCGCGGACACGAAGCTGCAAGTGACCGGGGAAACGGCGCGGCGCTGGATGGGGATGGCCCAGTGTTTCGCCGGACCGCCGGAAGACCCGCCGGCCCCGGGCTCCCGCTTCACACAAGATGTTTGATTTGGCCGAGTGATCTGGCCACCTGATCCGGATGTCTGAATCCGGCGTCCCTCACTTCACCGGTGCTGGGACAGGAAGGTCACGATCTTGAGGACTTCTGCCCGCAAAGCCTGGTTCGGGATTTTCACGAACGCGTCCACCAGCGCCGCCCCGTCGCGGGCGATTTCCGTGTCGCTCGCCATGTCATGCTCATCCGCATAGAGATCGCCTTCGTCATGGAACTCGTCCGTAACGGGATCCCCTCCGGGCCAATGGAACAGGTCACTCAGCTGACAGGAAAAGAGCGTCGCGGCGCGGTGCAGGGTATTGGCGGACGCGACCCGCTGGCCGTCCTCAATGCCGGAGAGTTCCGCCACGCTGAGCCCCAGACGGGCCGCAACACTCTCCCGGGTCAGACCATGGCGCTGCCGCAAATATTTGAGCTTGGCGCCAAAGACGAGTCCCAATCTCAAAAAACTGTCTGTCATTGTGTCATTTCCGGTGTACCGCACAGTTATCCACACCAGCCTGTGGAAAAACAATTGTGGAAAAAATAGGACGGACGCGCGCGAGTTGGCGCATTTTTCGATATGGGGATAACTGGGCTCTTATACAAATGAATATCCCCACCGGTGAGTCATCAACATTTTTTCCACAGCCCGCCTGTGGATAGCTGATCTTTGAATGCGCTTTCCTGAGAGCAACGGCGGTCAGACCCCGGGCGGATAATCCCGGGGATGGATGAACGCCTCCGCAAACCAGGGCATGCGGTGTTTGTCGACCACGTCCTGGACCCAATCGATGACCGCGCGGATGCGGGCGAGATGGGCGAGCCGGCGCTCATAGACCAGCCAGAAATGGGCTTGCGCTTTGTATTCGAAATCAAGGAGGACGAGCTCAGGGTCATTGAAGGTCGAGAAATAGGACGGCAGCATCCCGATCCCGACCCCGGCCCGCACGGCCTCCACGAGAGCCCCGCTTGAATTGGTCACGGCCGCGATGGGCATAAGCTGACTGATGGCCAGGACCTCCTTGTCCCAGCGATCGGTCTGGTGCTTCTGGGAGGTGTGATAAACATATCTGTGCTGAACGAGATCGCTGATGGTCGCCGGCTTCCCGAACACACTGATATATTCCCGCGACGCATAGGGAAGATGATGCATCGCACCCAGGGGCAGCGCCATATAGTTGGGCGGCACGCGGTCGGTAAACTGGATCGACATGTGCGCAGGCGACTCGCCCACATCCACGTCGTCGAGACCACAAATGAACTCCAGTGTTAGCGTCGGATAGGCCCGGTGGAAGGCACACAAACGGGGCATCAGCCAGAAGGTTAGAAGACCGTCGGGAACGCCCAGGCGCACAGAGCCCTCGATGGCCTCGTCGCTGCGCCGCACCTTCCGGGTTAATTCCTTGACGGAAGTTTGCATCATCTGGGCGTGTTCGAGCACGAGACGACCATAATCCGTAGGCGTTACCCCAACAGGGGAACGGCTCAGGAGCTGGGTGCCGAGCATACGTTCAAGGCCGTCGATACGCCGGCTGACGGTGGGCTGGGTAAGGCCGAGGCTCTCGGCCGCCTTGGAGAAGGATCCACTCAGACATACGGCATAGAAGATTTTCAGATCGTCCCAGTTGGGACCGGGCACATCGGGTACGACGGCAACATCTGTTTGGGGCCCCGCCACTTGGGGCATGGGTAATCGATCGTTATCCATGGTCGTCCCTCTCTCGCCTGCCCCCATTTCCGCATACCCCTCTATGAATCGCCGGACGATGTATCACGGGTCGACTCGCCCCAGAGTAGGAAGCGGCGCCTCCATGCAAATGGTTTCGTATCTTAGCAATTTTAGGGAAAGTTGAGCACGGTGACCATAGACACCGAATTTCTGCTGTCGGCGGAACGACTTAGGGCGAAGGGGGTTGCCCTCGCGCGGGCCGAAGATATCGCCAGCGTGCACCACTTGGCAACGGACCTCCTCGACGTGCGTATTGCCCCCATGAGTCTGCTCGAAACCATTCGCCAGCACAACCCGATAACGCTTTTTGTTACCCATCCCCCGCAGAGCAACCGCTCCGACGGTGTCACGGGTTTTCTAGCCCTCCTGCCGCTGACCAAAGCCGGTGTTGATGCCCTTTGGGACGGCAGTTTTGACGCCCTGGCCGTCGAGACACGTTGGATCGTGACGCCTCGGGAAAAACCGCATGGTGTTTATGTCTGGGGTGTGGGCGCCAAGACCGCCCGGGCCCGGGCGCATATTTGGGGGCTCGCCCGTTACCTCGAACAGAATGTCTATCCTGAGCTTCCCCATTTTGCCCGTCCTGCCACCGAGCGGGGCGTGGCGCTTATGCGGGTCAGGGGGTACTGCCCCCTGGCGCGCCTCCGACCGGGCAGCCCGGAAACCTTTTGGGTACGGATGACATCCCATGAAAGTCCCGGCGTTGCTTCGAACTGACCATGAGTCTTGCGTCAAAGGAGATGAACCATGCCGACCGCCGCCGCCTACAAAACGCCCCAGTGCCCAGCAACACCCCGCCTCCGCCGTCCGACAAAACCGATCGGCACGAGCCGTCCGCATACCAATGCACCGGCATTGAGTCTGCAGGTCGTGTCGAACATGGAACACATGATGCAGGTCGTGACCGTCCGCTCCCTCGTCTATATGGCGGACCAGGAATGTCCGTTTGAGGAAGAATTCGACGGTAACGACTTTGTCGGCATGCATGTGCTGGCCCGCATCGGATCGGAGCCCGTGGGAACCCTCCGACTGCGTTTCTTTGCGGATTTCGCCAAGCTTGAGCGCGTGGCCTTGCGCAAGGAATACCGACAATCCGATGTCGCCCGGAAGATGGTCCATTTCGGCCTGAACATATGCCAGCGAAAGGGATATCGGGTCGTCTACGGCCATGCCCAGGTCCGGCTCCTGAGATTCTGGCGCTCCTTCGGTTTCGAGGAACGCACGAACCGTCCGCGCTTCGTCTTCTCAGACCATGAGTATGCGGAAATCGCCTGCCACCTGCAGGAACACCCCGAAGCCGTGACGATGGAATCGGATCCCATGATGCTGATCCGGCCTGAAGGTCGATGGGATGAGATGGGTGTTCTGGAATATTCGGCCGCCCGTGAAGCCACGAATCCCAATTACGCCTGAAGGATCAACTCGATGAACGCTTGGCCCACACCCCGGGGCGTGTTCGCCTATCCGGACGCGCGCCCGCATCTTGTTCTCGATGCCTTCCAGTCCCGCTTCATGGAGGACAAAGACCCCGTCGACCTCGCCCCTGCCCACGCCATGTTGCGGGTGGCCCGGCTCTCTGACTGGCCCGTGGCCCATGTCATGCGCCGGCCATTTGGCGCCCATTTCGATCCCGAGGATGATGGGTGGCGTCCGGTCTCAGGGTTCGAACCGACCCGCAACGAGATGAGTTTTGTCAGTCACGGCAAAACGCCCTTCGCCAGCAGGCACTTCACCGACCGCTTTTTGGACCTGCAACCCCAAATCGTTCTCTTTCTATCGCTGATATCTGAGGAAAGCAGTCTCGAAACGCTTGCATATGCTCGCCAAAAGGGAATACCTTTCTATCTTGTAAGGGATGACTATTTCATTGGTGCATATCCTGATGTTACACAGACTCAAGAACCCGAGTGTGTGTGGCAGAAAACAGGGGCGAACGAGATACTCCCGTTGACCCATTGCCTGCAACGGTTCGCACCGAGCAATTTGACCCTCCACCCCGCTGGAGGACCATGAGGATAGGATGACGGCGACACGCCATACAGGTGCCCCGCACGGTCGACAGGACACGCTGATCGGTATGCGAAACTGCCTGGAGTTTCTCTCCCAGGAAGCAAAATCTCACCGTCTCACCCTGACGCAATGGCTGCTGCGGATGGCCATTGCGTCCCTTGACGAAGAAATGACGGCCGAGGCGGCCCCATCGGAACGCCTCGACCTGGTCGCCGCTTCCGAAACCAGCGACCTCAACGCCCGGGACGTCGAAACACACTCCGAAGACCGCCCCTGGTCCGCAGCGGACTGATCCCCGGCGTCCCCACCGCCCCATCACCCCCATCAACGCCGGCGCCCCCATCTTCCGTTTCGGCCGGAACGCGCGCTATGCTTGGCCTTTGGTGGTTAGAGCTGGCCGATGGTTCCTCAATCGGCCGGGCTCCCGGAGGAGATGCGGGATTGATCGAACGGATGGTTGTGAACTGGACGGCCGCAGTTTTTGTGTTGCTGATCCTGATCGGCGGGCCCGCCCAGGCGCAAACCGTGGACGAGCCTTCAGCGAAGGCGCCTCAGCCCGCTCTTTCGGCACCGGCCCTGATCCTCAACGGGGTACCGGTCACGGTGACCGTCAGCGACTTGGATGGTGTAGACGCCGGCGACGGCGATTGGCGCCTTGAAGGCGGCGCGGAAACGGTGACCGCGCGCGGGGACGGCCCCTCCCTGACCTTTGAGAAGGTCATCATCCGGGACGGCAGCGCGGAACTTACTCTGTACACACCCAATGGCCAGGCGGCGGCGGTCACCAACGTCACGACGGTGCCCGGCTGGTTGTCCGTCCTCCCCGCGTTGATCGCCATCATCTGTGTGGTTCTCGTGCGCCAGGTGGTGCCTGCGCTGTTCATCGGGATCTGGTGCGGCGCCGCGCTTGCCTACGGCCTTGCCCCCCATGGCGTTTGGTCGGGATTCCTTGATGTTTTCCCGGTCTATGTGCTCAAAGCCCTGGGGGATACGGACCGGGTATCGATCCTCGTCTTTTCCGTGACCATTGGCGGCATGATCGGGATCCTGACTCACAACGGATCCATGTTCGCGATCGCCGAAACGATCGCCCGCTTCGCCAAATCGCCCCGGGGCGGCCAGGCCGCGACCAGTTCCCTCGGCCTTGTGATCTTCTTCGACGACTATGCCAACACCCTGGTCGTCGGCAACACCATGCGTCCAATTACGGATCACTTGCGCATATCCCGTGAAAAGCTCGCCTTCATTGTGGATTCGACCGCCGCCCCGGTGGCCACCATCGCGATCATCACCACATGGATCGGATTCATGGTCAGCGTGATCGACGAAGGGGCAAGGAACATCGAGGGCTGGACCGCCAGCGCCTACAGCGTGTTTCTCGACAGCCTTCCTTACGGTTTCTATCCCTTGGTGGCAATCGGCCTTGTCTGGCTTGTGGCGCTCAGCGGTCGGGATTTCGGGCCCATGCTGCAGGCGGAACGGCGGGCCCGTGCCGACGGCGTTTCAGACGGCGTGGGACAATCAGCAAGCGACCTTTCCGGCGAGAGCGAACCCAATGGCGCGCTCGCGGCCAAACAGGCGCCCGGTTGGGCCGGCGTCATTCCCCTTTGCGTGCTCGTGTTCGGGACGCTGGCCGGCATCATCACCACCGGCCTTGAGGCCTCACCGGATGCCCGGGGCCTGAGGGACATTTTCGGCGCCGGAAACTCCTTCACGGCCATGATGTGGGCGTCCCTCGGCGCCGCCGTGACCGCCGCGATGCTCAGCCTCGTGACCGGATCGCAACGTCTCGGCGGGGCCATGGACAGTTGGCTCGTGGGCGCCCGGTCCATGATGTTGCCCGTTGTCGTGTTGACCCTGGCGTGGAGCCTGGCAACGGTCAATGATACAATCCAGACGGACGAATATCTGATCACGCTCCTGGGCAACAGCCTGCCCCCTGCCCTGTTGCCCGCCGCCGTTTTCCTGCTCTCTGCCGGCATGGCCTTCACCACGGGAACAAGTTGGGGCGTGATGGGCATCATGACGCCCCTCGTCCTGCCCCTCGCCTGGACCGTCACGGCCGGCGAACCGGCGGGCGCCGCGATCTTCTCCGCCGCGGTCGCATCGGTCCTGGGCGGCGCCGTCTGGGGGGATCACTGCTCTCCCATCTCGGATACCACAGTGATGTCCTCGATCGCGGCTGGTTGTGACCATGCGGAGCATGTGCGCACCCAGCTTCCCTATGCCATGCTGACGGGCGTGGCCTGTGTCCTGTTCGGCCTGTTGCCCATTGGTTGGGGGGTACCCTGGTGGATGGGGCTTCTTGCGGCAGCCGCCGTCACAGGTGGTGTTTTCTGGTGGCTTTCGGAAAAAGTGGATATCGAAACGTCCTGAAGCCCGCCGGCATCGCACTCTACATCCCGTTCAGATGGAGGGAAAAAGCAAGGACGTCCGCCGCCTTTTCCCTTTCGTTGGCTCAGACCTCTATGCCGGCAGGTTCACGGACGGTGCAATGCCGGCAAAACGCTCGAGTTCCGGCTTCGCCGCTTCAAGGACCGGCAACGGATCCTCGCCCTGGAGCCGCGCGATGATAGCCTGGATGATCGGCAGGGCCACTTTGTCATCCCATTGACTGTCCGTATCGGCCACGAGTTCGGCGAGGGCCTGAAGCGCGGACACGAGCGCAATCCGCATCACATAGTCAAGACCCACCGTCTTGATCAGTCCCTTGAAAATCCCTTTCATTGTCCTCTCCTTTCCTGCTCCGTGACTACACCAAGGATCAATCCGTCCATTCCTCTCCGCTTACTCCCTATTGATCTGTCCGTGTTTCAACTGACACAAGGAGGCATCCGCCTTCGTATCAATCCGCTTCGACATTTCGTCGAGCCGGCCGTCGACGGCCTTGCAATGCTCCATGATGGCGGCGACCTTTTCCCG
>CAZFWG010000036.1:30281-36601 GCA_964522525.1 uncultured Alphaproteobacteria bacterium
TTGAACTCCATGACGGCCTGCCCGCTGCCCGCCGCCAGGAAAAAGCGCAGATCGCCGCTCGCGGTTCGGCATACGCGGATGAAATAATCTGTGCCCGTTGCGTATGAGATCCCGGATGCGGTGAAAGTCGTGACAGCGAACTGCGAAGTTGCGAGCTGGAGAGCCAATTGCGAGGCACTGGGGTTGACGACGAGGGCGTAGCCCCGTGATCCGTTGTTGCCCATATTGCCCCAGACATGGCCTTGCTGGGACAGCGTGTCGAGTTGCAGCCCATAGATATCGAGGGTGAAGGGAAAATTGGCATCGAGATTATATTTCCGGTTTTGACGGAAGCGCCAGTTCGCATCACCAATGCCAACCCATGCCTGAACCCGGTCGCCATTGCCGTCCGTCTCAAGGCGCCCGCCGACAATGGCGGCATTGCCGATCAACGACCAGGGCGTGGCCCCCTGGGACAGGTCCTTGAGGCCTTGGACATAGTCCACATGCTCTACCAGATACTGCCGGTTTTCCGGGTCCGGAATGGACGGCAAATTCACGCCGACGAAATACTGCCGGTACAAGGCGCGGGCGCTGTGGGTCAGGTCGCTAAGGCTGCCTTCCGCAAACATAAAGCGCAGCTCATTGAGCCCGTCCTTGACCGTGCCGATCCCGATCAGGGCCGCGTCGCCCTCGCGCTCCACCAGGTCCTCCGGTGCCAGCCATACGCCTCCAATGCGGCGGCGGCGGACGATCTTGTCCCCACCCACAATGTCCCCATGGGTCAGGCCTTGATGGTAATAGACCTCTTGGAAGTCCTGGCCGCCCTGGGTCGAACTGTGAATGTTGATGCTTTGGGTCTTGAAGCCCGAGAAGTTCCCTGTGGCATCCAGGTCGATGCCCGTGCCCAGCGCTTCCGGCGTTGACCAGGTCGCCGACTGACCACCGCTATTGTTGATATACTGAAAGGTAATCGTCTCGCCGTCCGCCGTCCCCGCCGAGGTGCTGTAGACGAGATGAATGGTACCTGAACTGTCCACTGCCCAGCTCGGGATCTGGGTTTGATCTGTGCCCTGATCCACAATGCGGAACTGTGCGTTGGCCGTTGCCTCGCTGATCGGCAGGGAGCCGGACGCCACGCTGAACGTGCCCGCGATGTTTTCCAGGGAGCCGTCGCTGATTTTGAAGCGCGCCCCGTAAATGTGTCGACGGAAACTGTCGTTCTGGTTGGATGTGGTCCAAAAGAACAGGACGAACCCCTGGCCACCGATTTCCTGGTACTCAAACGGCGAGCCTGCATAGACCCGCCTGTCGAGTTCGGCGATCAGGAAAGAGGCGCCGCCATTGACCGTCGGTGTGCCATTCGCGGTGTAGGTGATCGTGTAGTACATGAACGGCATGTCACCGGCATTGGTCTGCCGAAAGAACAGATAGATGGTGCCGCCGCCGTTGCCGTTGGGCACATTGATCGGCTTGGGATAGGTATGCTGACGGCCGGTGATGTCGGGGAGCAGGGTCCAGTCCGTGAAATCCGTCCCGTTGCTGATTGCCCATTGCTGGTTCGGGAAGTCGGTGGAGTGCGACCCGAAGAAGACCAGCACCCGGCCATCCGAAAGCACGACGGGCGCCGCTCCGCCGTGATCATTGTCAAAAATCTGGCTCCAGGAAACCGGATGCGGGCCGGACCAAAGCTTGGTCGTGTGGTTAAAGATCCGAACCATGAGGGTTTCCATGCCCGGATTGGCCGTCGAGAAAATCAATGTCTGGTTCGTACCCGGCACATAGACGCCTTCATCGTCATAGGCCATGGGCCGGAATGGATGAATGCTGTAGTGATCGGCCGCCGATTGGATATCGAGATTTGTGCCCAGGAGGGACAGGTCCAGGACGCCTTGATTAAGCAGCAACGGACCCTCCCAAGGTAAAGGTCGCATTGGCGATGCTGGCGTCCACGGCCGTGGGCGCCACGAAGGTCAGCACCGATCCGGCCGCCGCCGATTGCGCCACGCCGCCTGCGGTCGCAAAACTGACCGTACCGTTCGTGGCCACCGTGATCGTCCCTATGCTGACACCATCATCCTGAACGTCGATGGCGAAAGAAGCCGCAGGATTGGTTCCGACCGCGCCGGCCGAAGGCGCGAAATTCGCCGCCCAATTGACCGCCCGGGGCAGGACCACGCGATGAATAACAGCATCGGATCCAGGCGGCGTCAGGAACCCGAACTGAATGTCATAGGTCAACGTGGTCGGAATGGTCGGCCGATCGGACAGGTCATTGTAAGACCCGCTCGTCGCCACGGTAGCGAGAGACGGGGTCCCCGAAAGATCACTGTACGCCCCACTGGTGGCTACCGTGGCGAGCGTCGGAAAATCCAAGATTTGCGCCACTGTCACCGAGAGCGCCTGGGGCGTATAAAGGTTATTGGCCTGAAGCGTCAGAACGTCCCCTGGTGATCCACCCACCGTGACGACGTCGTCAATGTCCCCAAGCGTGAGGGTCAGGAAGCCTACGTCACGGGATTCAAAGCCCCCATCAGCCCTCTGCACCAGGACATTCCCCTGAGCGCTGATCGTAAGATCAACATCGGTCAAGTCACTGAGGGCCGACGCCCCGCCACCCTCGACAACGACCCATGCCCCATCCTGCCGCCCATAGATTGACCCGTCCAAAGGCGCATCGGTGAGCGCGCCGAGCGAAGCCGCAGAAATGACCAGGTCGCCCGTCTGCCCATTGAGCGACGTGACCCCGCCTCCTCCCAAAGTCGATATGTCCGGACCCAGAGCGAAGAGCGTACCGTCCGCTGAAAAGCCCAGTACCTTGCCGCCACGGTCAGCCATTCGGGGAAAGACCGGCGGGCTTTCACCATAAGGGAACCGGGGCACTCGCCCCAAAGCATCAAAAATCTCCTGGGCAATGCGGGTCAACTTGTCGACACTGGCCTCGATCGCCGCGCTAGAAAAGGGACCACCCGGCTCCAGGTCCAATGTCGCCGACAAGGTGGTGAGCCCGATGTGATGCACGACCAGCCCCATGGCCGGTGGCGCCTGATAGATGATCAGTCCGCCCGCCGCCTCTCCTGCTCCGGAAACGGTGTAATCCGTGCCCAGCTGCTGGACGACCTCACGACCATCCGTCTCAATATGAACAACCAGCAGTTCGGTTGCGGAAAGAACCTTGAAGCCGAATGGAAAATCCGTACTGATTCCATCTCCCACATGAGATGCGATGCGTGGTTGGGCGACGACGGTCATCGGACCCTCCCCTTGATGGGACAATTGTGATGAGGACGACGCGTGATGGATCCTCACGCAAGACGCACGAAGACCCGCAGACTAGGAGGCCGGTACGCTGAAAGGGTTCGATGACGGGGACGAGCCACCGCCGAGGGCATTTCCGCCTGCGGACAGCAATTGGGTCGCGGTGCTCAGGCCGGCGCGCAGGAGAGTGGAACGGGCGCGGGCACGCGATTGCCGCTCCTGATCCTCAAACCGTTGCGCCTGACCGATGGCAGCCGTTCGGTCCTGCAGAATGTCAAATTCAAGGCGGCGGGCCAGATCTTCTGCCTGCCGTAGATTGGAGCCGCTGGACGCCCTTGTTCCGCTGGCGGACTGACGGGAGGCAAGGCTCCCCAACTGGCCACGGGCATCGCGACGGGCCCGGGCTTCCTGCCGGGCGGCACCCTGTCGCGTGCTCCGGGCGGCCGTGGCGGCACGGTTCGCCTGCCGTCGCGCGTCATTGCGTTGATTGATGGCCTGAACGACAGTCCCCGTTGTGCGCGCGGCAACTTGCGCGGCGGCCAGAATGGTCGTCGGTTCACACATGATCACCTCCGTATGTCTGTGTCGGCCCTTCAGCGATTTGGGACGGTGGTTTCCAAGAGAAGAGCCTCGATGTTCAACGGATAGGATTGCGTGGTCAGGACGACGACGCGCCCCTCGACATCCCATCCCTGATCGAGGTCGACGCCGATCATGCCCGTCCTCGGAATGGGCGGCCGATCGAAACGGTCTTCGGTTTGTCGATCCGTCAAGGGATCGGTCTTTGACTCGCTCCGCCCGACCCTTCCACCCATGGTGTTGCGCACTTGGACATGAAGCCTGGTGGTGCCCCGTCGCCGCGCCTCAAGGACACCCACCGAGACCTGCCTGGACAATGGGCGCACATCAATCAAGGCCCTGATGGGCAAGCCCACATGGACGACGGACGCCGCATCCGTGATCGAGAGTTGCCCCATGCTGATGGTTGCCATGGGAAGCTCAATACCGTCGGCCACGACGGTCACCGTTTCCCCCTCAAGGTGATCAAGGCCTGAAAAAACCGTGGCTGGCGGTCCCCGATAGGTCAGGATGGACTCGAGATAGGGCTCACCCCACACCGATGATGAGCTTGAACTTTCGTCCGGAACTGTCATGATCTCCATAAGGAGTTTGGTCTGACCGCCGATCTCGCGTTCAACCACCAACCAGACTTCATCATGGGTCCCCATGGGCGAGGGAATAACCGCGATGTCCCGCACCTTGCCCTTCCGCGGGTGCCGATGCCAGGCCCAGACATCCTGTTCACGGCGGTAGGTCAGTCCGCACAGCACCCCATCACTGCGGACACACCACAGCACCCGCCACGGTTCCCGCTGATAAGCAATGCGTGTGAACCCGCTCGGCAAGGCCAAGACGAAGGCATCCGGCGCCTGCAGACTGGTTGTCGGGGTGATCAAGGGCAGGAGGATGCTCATAGCGCGAATACTCCGCCCGGGGCCCAGGCCAAGGTAATGTCGCCGCCGGACGGTGTGACCGGCAGCCCTCCCAGACCCGTATCAAAATAGGCCAATAGATCGGATGTCTCCTCCAGGCCCGTATCAACCCAAATGATCACGGCCGTGACGGTATTGCCCATCACGGCACCAAACGTCACGTCGGACGCATCAAAGACCCCATTATGGGTGGAAATGCCCGACAGATCGGCGGTGGCCACACGGGCGCCCACAGGAATGTCGGACAAGGCCCGATGGGCGCTTGAAAACGCGTAGGCCGTCCCGTCGATCAGCGTCACCTTGATGGTGTCCGTTGAAAGATCAACGGCACCCTGCAGGAACCCCTGCTTTGCGGACGGATAGAGTTGATTTGCCATTGTCTCAGCCTCCGGCTTGATCGGCCTCAGGGATGGCGATGTGATCGGCCAGAATGGTCAGATCCCGTGCGGCGTAATTGACCTGTCCGCCATCAAAGGTCAGTTCCAGGAGCCGGCGTTGGGTTTGGGAAAGATAGAGCACGGCATTGCCGATCACGACGGGCAGGACGGGCGCCGCCCCTTCCTCGGTGGCCGGACGGGCGCGGACGCCGACCGGGGACAAGGGCGCTTCGAAATCCGGACCCGTCGCAAGCCATATGACATCACAGGATCCCAGGAGCAGGATCGGCGCATTAATGAGCCAGCGGATGATATTGACCTGGCGGGATGCGAGCGTGTAGCTGAAGCTCTGATCCTCCTCAATGCCGTCCTCGAACCTTTCATAGTTCCCCGCTGCCACCGACCCCCAGAACGTCATGGGTTGCGTTTTGGATGCGGCCGTGATCAATCGTTGATCCGCAAAGGTCGCGGCCGAAGGATATCCGCGGCGTTCCGACCAGGCTCCCTCCGCCCATCGAGAGGTTGATCCGTCGACCACACTATCCGGTAGGCGTGACAGCACCGTGCCACGGACCGTCCGAGGATCAACATAGCTGTCGATGCGCACGACACCGCTTCCGTCGTGGAGATAGCGCCATTGGACACTTGCAAGACCCTTCCCGTCCCAGGCCAACCCCTCCCGGTGGATGGGCGGCACACTGCCAGTCAAACTATCCTGCTGCTCGACCTCATAAATGCGTCCGTCAAAGCGAACCTGGTCCCCCGGATTGAACGGACGGGACGATTCCCAGGGTTGGATGGCATCAGGTTCCGGTTCGCTCAAACGGAAGAGAGCGCCCACATGGCTTGGCTCCCAAACATCGCCGCCACTGGCTGAGAGAGTCACTTGCGTTCCGGATACGGCAGATGCGGTCACAAGACGTGTGGTATCCAGATTTTCGGTCAAGAAAGGACCATCCTGCGGGTTGACCCCATCGATCCGCCAATCCGTATGACCAAAGCGCGACAGCCTATGGGGCGGCACATCGGCATGGAACAGATAGAGAATGTCGGCCTCCTGAACCCATGTCAGGTGGCGAAGCTGAAAATCCGCCCAAGGTGTTTCAATCTCATAGGCCGCGCCATCGGTTTCGATGCGCCCCTGGTTCATATAGAAGCGGGCATAACGGTGGCCGAGTTCGATCACATAGGCCTGAACCGTCGAAAATACGAA
>CAZFWG010000036.1:36701-38492 GCA_964522525.1 uncultured Alphaproteobacteria bacterium
GTCGCGACGATATCGAGTTCTCCACCGGGGTCCTTCATTTGTCCGTTGACAAAGGACCAGAAGGGTCGTCCGATATGCGCGATGTCGGCGATCAGGCCGGTTCCGGCACCGGCAGTGGCAAGATCAAGGCCGGTCAGGAAGGCATCGTCATCGTCGGTGATCTTCGTGCCGAACAAACCCAGTTTGAGTTGCGGCGCGCCGCTGCTCGACAGGTCATCCCAATAAAGACGACTTTGCGGAAGCGGAAAGGCATTGGCCGGCACCCGGCCCAAGCGGTAGGTGGAATTGACACTGGCGGCCGCATCCATTTCAACGGTCTCGAGCAGGCACCGGACCCGCCCGCCATAAAGGCCCGAAGGAACGACGGCGGGCGGGGATTGGGTGATCCTCGTCATCACCCGTGTTCCGTCAAGCGTTTCAACAGTCATGGAAGGCCTCCTTTCTCTGGATCGTCGTTTACGCTTCTACACAGAGGATATCGACGACCTTCCGGCCATTGGTCCGCGTGGCGCCGAAAGATCCGTGGGCATAGATCTGAGTGGAATAGCTCTTGTCCGGCCGCTCCGTGATGCGCACGTCAACATCGTTCCAGATCCCCAGATGCATGCCGGAGCGGACATAGAGAGGAACACGGCGATTGGCGCTCGAGAGGGGGAGACGTTCGGAATGCTTGAACCGGATGCCTGCCCATTCGACAATCCGCCCATTGCGCAATTTGGGTTGGATGTTGTAGTCGGACGACATGATCTCCATCTGCCCCAGCAGATCCGCATTTTGCCTCGCCGTGATCACGCAGGTCATCGGATCATTGTCAACATCGACCTCATTGGCCATGAGGATTTCCTGGGCCTCCTTCAGTTTTGCTACCGTCAAGCCATCGGTGCCCGCGCTGATCTGCTGATTGGTGGTATCAAAACCTTCCGTCTCGGCCCCTTCTTCACCGATGCGGGAGATGCCGAAAAAGGCCGCGATGATTTCGTCGTCCATGCCCCGGCCGAGGGCGTAGGCGCCATTCTGGGCGTAGGCACCTTCGATCCGGATCCCGGCCTTCAGCTTGTCGAAACTGTCGACAAGATCCGCCCATTCGTAGTCAGACGGATAAACCCAGCGCCGCGCATGGGGCGTTTCAATGAGAGGCGTATCCCCGTGGCGAGCCGCCCGCTTGCGCGCCATCACGGCGCCGATCTGTTCGACCGGCACGCCGGCCTTGCCGCGATAGGTGTCCTGGGACACAGTATCCCGCAGGACCGATCCTCTCTGTTGCAGAAGCATGTCAACATTGGCTTTGTACTCGACCACGAAAGCGGTCGTGACCTGGTTCGACATTTTGGTCTCTCCCCAAAATTCAAAAAACGGATGTCAATCACTCGGGTGGATTGGGCTTGGACGGCGGACCGACCTCTGCTCAGTCGGGAAAGGCCTGAGCGAGCAGGTGACGGCGCTGTTCCTCAAGGGTCAGTCTTTCACGCCGGCTTCCGGAATCCTCTTTACCGAGAAGGCCAGCGATATTTGTCTCGAGGCGCCGGATTTCCGCCTGGGCGCCAGCGGCTGAAAATCCGCGTGCTCCTTCCTGGTCGCCGAGCGTCTGATCCTCGCCCATCAAGGATCCGATTCGATGGAAGAGCTTGATCACCCGGGCATCGCCAAGGGCGCCCTGGAGCGCTTCGAGGGTGTCGTCATCGGGGGCAAGCGCCCGACTCGCCCGACGGGCCAGATCGAGATTGCCGTCAAATTGACGTCCCCATTCCGTCCGCAGATCCTGTTCAAGCACGGCCCGCGCCTGGTCGGTTT
>CAZFWG010000037.1:0-7135 GCA_964522525.1 uncultured Alphaproteobacteria bacterium
GGCGGAACGCCAGAAAGAAGCCGCCACCGCCGCCGAATAAGGCGCCGAGACGGCCTGGCATTCGTTATGGTTGGACGATAATCCGCACGGGATGGATCCATCCGTCCCGTGGAGCATGGGATGAACACGGCAATGGAAGACTTGAATGCGGCGATGGCGGCCCTTGGCGACGAGGTCACCCAGACACTGGATGACCTGCTGCCGCCGATCCAAGGCCCCCGGGGCCGGGTCGTCGACGCCATGCGCTATTCGGCCTTGAGCGGCGGGAAACGCCTGCGCCCCTTTCTCGTGGTGATGACGGCGCGGCTCTATGGCGTGCCCGATGCCCAGTCACTCCGCGCCGCCGCGGCCCTCGAAATGATCCATTGCTACAGCCTGATACACGACGATCTGCCGGCCATGGATGACGCGGACCTGCGCCGGGGTATGCCCTCCGTGCACAAACACTATGACGAGGCGACAGCCATTCTGGCGGGAGACGGCCTGCTCACTTACGCCTTTCAAGTGATCGCCTCGCCGGAGACCCACGGGAACCCGCTGGTGACCAGCGATCTCGTGCGCGAACTTGCCATTGCAGCGGGTGCGGATGGCATGGTGGGCGGACAGATGATCGACCTTTCGCCTGAACGGGACGGCCTTGACCTTGACGGCATCTCCGAGTTGCAACGCCTCAAGACCGGCGCCCTGATCGCCTTCGGCTGTCAGGCCGGGTGCATTCTGGGCGGCGGACCGGCCGAGGACCGGACGGCCTTGCGGACCTATACCGACAATATCGGCCTTGCCTTTCAGATCGCCGATGACATCCTGGATGCGACGGGCACCGAAGAGGATCTGGGCAAGCCGGCGGGGCAGGACGAGGCCATGGACAAGGCCACTTTCGTCAAGATCCTGGGTCTCGACGGGGCCCGGTCCAAGGCGCAGGCCCTCGTTGAGGATGCCTGCACCGCGCTTTCGCGCTTCGATGAGCGGGCTGATCCCTTGCGGGACGTGGCCCGTTTCATCATCACCCGGAAGTCATAAGAACCGGGACCGACGACGTCGCTACAGGGGGAGACTTGTCATGAACGCGCAACCGCGTCCGCTTGATGCCATTCATTCGCCGGCGGATCTTCGCGCACTTCCCCGTACTTCCTTGCGGGCGGTCGCGGACGATGTCCGCCGGGACGTTATTGAGGCGGTCTCGGAGACCGGCGGTCATCTGGGCGCGGGCCTCGGCGTTGTCGAACTGACCGTGGCCCTCCACTATGTGTTCGAGACACCGAAGGCGCGCATCGTCTGGGATGTTTCCCACCAATGCTATCCCCACAAGGTTCTGACCGGACGGCGGGACCGGATCCGCACCTTGCGCCAGGGGGGCGGGCTGTCGGGTTTCACCTGCCGCACCGAAAGCGACTATGACTGTTTCGGCGCCGCCCACAGTTCCACGTCCCTGTCCGCCGCCCTCGGCTTCGCCCTCGCCCGTGATTATCAGGAGGAGGATCATGGTGTGATTGCGGTGATCGGCGACGGCGCGGCAACCGCCGGCATGGCCTTTGAGGGCCTCAACAATATCGGCGCCCTCAAACGCAAACTCATCGTCGTGCTCAACGACAACAACATGTCGATCGCGCCGCCCGCCGGCGCCCTGAGCTTCTATCTTAACGACCTGCGCGCGCGCATGCCCGACACGCAGACCCGGCAGGATGCCCTGGCCCGGGAACCGCTGCCCCGCTTCATCGCCGAAAAGACGCTCTGGGATGATCTGGGCCTGACCTATGCCGGCCCCTTTGACGGCCATGACGTGGAGGAGATGGTCCGGGTACTGGAGCGGGCCAAGGCCCATGACGGGCCGGTCCTCCTCCATGTGGTCACCCGCAAGGGCAAGGGCTATCCGCCCGCGGAGGCGGCCTCCGATGCGTATCATGGCGTTGCCAAATTCGATGTGCCCAGCGGCAAACAGCACAAGCCCGCGCCCAATGCGCCGTCCTACACCAATGTCTTCGCCAGGGCCCTGATCGCGCATGCGGACGAGGACCCGCGGATCGTGGCTGTCACAGCGGCGATGCCGTCGGGCACGGGTCTTGATAAATTCATGACCGCGCACCCCGACCGCTGTTTCGATGTGGGCATTGCGGAGCAACACGCGGTGACCTTTTGCGGCGGTCTGGCCTGCGAGGGTTTTCGACCCTTTGCGGCGATCTATTCGACATTCCTGCAGCGGGCCTATGACCAGGTCGTCCACGATATCGCGATCCAGAGTCTGCCCGTGCGTTTCGCGATCGACCGGGCCGGCATGGTCGGCGCCGACGGCGTGACCCATCAGGGCTCCTATGACATCACCTATCTGGGCTGCCTGCCCGGTTTCGTGCTCATGGCGGCGGCCGACGAGGCCGAACTGATGCATATGGTGGCGACGGCGGTCGAGATCGACGACCGGCCCAGCGCCTTTCGCTTTCCCCGGGGCGAGGGCGTGGGCGTCGACCTGCCCGAACAGGGCACGCCCCTTGAAATCGGGCGGGGACGAATGGTCCGGGAGGGAACGGATGTCGCTCTGCTCTCCTATGGTGCCCGCCTCCAGGATGCGCTCGCGGCGGCGGATCTCTTGGCCGACCAGGGCATTTCGGCGAGCGTGGCGGACGCCCGCTTCGCCAAGCCCATCGACCAGGACCTGGTCAATCGCCTCGCCCGCGATCATGCCTTGCTCGTGACCCTCGAAGAGGGTTCCATCGGCGGTTTCGGGACGGCGGTTATGCACGCCTTGACCGCCCATGGACCGAACGGAGCCTTGGCGCGGTTTGTGCCCCTGGCGATGCCGGACCGTTTCATCGATCACGGCAAACCCGGCGATCAGATCCTCAGCGCCGGCCTCGATGCCCAGGCGGTCGTGGCGAGGGTCCGGCACGCCCTCGGACGCTAGCCACGCTCTGGGATCTCCATCGCCTCACCCTGGCCGCCCCGCGCCTTAAAGATTCGTACACGTCTCACTGGCTCGACCCTCGCTTGGGGCCCCGTTCGGCGGGCCGGCTCGGCGCCATTTTCGGGAGCCAATGGCGCGGACCGTTGAGGTCCGGGCTGGGGTGAAAGGAGAAGTGCGGCGGTTCTTTTTCAACCGCCGGAGCCAGGATGCTTTTTCGTTGCAGCGATGCGACACGCCTGGATAGCAAGACCGACAAAACTGCCCGCCGCCCTCTTCGGCAGCGCAGCAAATCTCTCGCAATCGCGAGATCATCCCGGCGCGGATGGTCCGGACGCTCTATACTTGCATATGCAGATGTGCGCGCAATGGCCTTGAGACTGGACATTTTCCCAGCCATCCGCAAAACCTCCGCGCTGCACAAATTATTTGCAGCTACACGCTCAAGAACCGACTCCGCCGGGTCATGTTTCAAGTCTCGACAAAAAAATTGTTCGGTAATTGGACAAATTAGGTCCGCAACGCCTTGATCCTTTGCGCGCATCTGTAAGACTGTCACCTTGAACCGGGCCATCGGGGAATAAGGGTCAAAGCCCGTCACCGCCCGTTATGGGGGCGCTGCCTCGGGCAATGCACGAGGAGTGCACTAGGGGCGCAGCGGTGACGCGCCATCGCCGGAACAGACGGCGATCGACCAACGGTCAAAAACGAATGGATGCGATCTAAAGGGGAGTGCCGATCATGAAAGATCGTCTTTTGCGGTCAACGGGTATTTTCACGTTGATGATGGGTCTGGCGGGCCTGCCGCTTCATACCGTATACGCTCAGGAGGCGGAAGAAACCGCTCTCGACGAAGCGGAAGAGGACATGGAGACCATGGTGGTCACGGGCTCGTTGATTGCCCGGGATGGCTTCGATTCCGCCTCGCCGCTGTCCGTGTTCAGTCGCGAGGACTTGGCGGCCCAGGGTCAGACCACCCTGTCCGACTTTCTGGTCCGCCTGCCGTCCAATATCGGCTCGGAATTCAACGCCGACGAGACCACCCAGGGCGCCACGACCGGCACGTCCAACATCAACCTTCGCAATCTCGGCCTGAACGCCACTCTGGTGCTCCTCAACGGCCGCCGGCAGGCCTTGACCGCCGTGGCCTCCAATGACGGCAGCACCTTCGTCGACACAAATAGTCTCATCCCGCGCATCATGCTGGAGCGGCTCGAGATCGTGAAAGATGGTGGCTCGGCGATCTACGGTTCCGACGCGGTCGCCGGTACGGTGAACTTCATCACGCGGGATGATTTCGAAGGCTTCGAGTTCACCTATCGCTACGACCGGATCCCGGACAATGACAGCCTGGTGGCGGATGTGGAATCCCTGCCCGACCAACGCAATCACCTCATCGAAGGTATTTTCGGGACGGGCACGGACAACAGCCACATCACCGTGGCCTTCTCCTATTTCGACCAGAGCGAGCTGCCCCGGTTCGCCCGGGACTTCTCGACGGCAGGGTCCGGCACCTCCGGTTTCGGTCAGCCCGGCACCTTCATCCCGACGCAAGGCGAATTGGCCGGTCAGTTCGTCGAGGATCCGGACTGTGCCAATGTGCCGGGCGGCATTCCCGGTGCGGGCACCGGCGGCGGTTGCGGCTTCCAGTTCGCGACCTTCTTCCAGATCGTTCCGCGTACGGAGCGCCTCCAAGGTTACTCCACTTTCCGCCACGAGGTTGACCGGGCGGCGGAATTCTACGGCGAGTTCGGCTTCACCCGGATCCGCACGGAACGCGGCAACTCCCCGTCCTTCCCCGTGGTGACGGATCAGGTGATCGTGCCGGCGGAAAACCCGGGCAATGTGTTCGGCGTCCCGGCCGTGTGGTTGGGCCGTCCGCTCGGCGGTCTGCCCAACGAGACCCGAAACGACGTGCGGGGCTTCTTCGACTCCGACACGTGGCGTTTCGTCGGCGGGGTCCGGGGCGAGTTCTTCGACAGCTGGCGCTATGACCTCAGCTACACGTTCAGTGAGAACAATTTTGACCTGAACGTGCCGGATACGCTTTCCGATAACTTCTTCAATTCGATCAACGGTTTCGGGGGCTTCGACTGTCCGGGCGAGGCCTCGGGCGTCGCACCGGGGACGGAAGGTTGCCTGTTCTTCAACCCCTTCGGTAACGCCGCCCTGGCGGCTCCTGGCGACCCGCAATTCAACTCCGATGAGGTTATCGACTTCATCAGTGGCCGGGCGCTGAGCTTCAACGAGTCCGAGCTTCAAACCATTGATGCGGTGGTGTCCGGGGAGCTGTTCGACCTGCCCGCCGGCGCCGTCGGCCTCGCCGTCGGTTACCAGTTCCGCTTCGAGTCGATCTCCGGCGACGTGAACGACAACAACATGGATGAGGAATTCCTGTTCCTGTTCGGCGCTCAGCCCTTCGCGGGTCAGCGTTCGACCCACGCGGTCTTCGCTGAAGCACGGGTGCCCCTGCTGGCCAACAAGCCCTTCGCCTATAATCTGGAACTGCAGCTCGCCGGCCGCTTCGAGACTTCCGACGCGACCGAGGATGCGACCACGACCACGGACCCCAAATTCTCCGTGTTGTGGCAGCCCAATCAGGACATCTCCGTGCGGGCGTCGTTCTCCCAGTCGTTCCAGGTGCCGACCCTGTTCCAGGCCTTCGGCCAGGACACAACGCTCACGGGCCTGATCGATCCGCTGAACCCCGGCAATATCGTGTTCCGTCCCGTGATCGCCGAGGGCAATCCGGATCTGGTGCCCCAGGAAGCCGACACCCTCAATTTCGGTGTCACCTGGGAACCGAGCGAAGGCTTCCTCGAAGGCCTGCGCCTCGCCGTGGACTACTGGGACGTTGAATACGAGAACATCATCGTTCAGCAGAACGCCCAGACCCTGCTCTTCACCGACCCCCTCGGCCCGAACATCATTCGGACGGAGGGAATCGACGGCGGCCCGGGCACGGTCTCGCGGATCGAGATTGACTTCGTGAACGCCGCCTTCCTGGAAGCCAGCGGGATCGATATCGAGGCCGGCTATTCCTGGGATACCGATTTCGGCTTCTTCGACATCAACACCGCGGTCGCCTATTTCCGGGAGTTTGAACTTCAGGATCCGGACACGGGTGAGATCATCGACGCGGCGGGCCAGCGGAACTTCACCAACTTTGCCCGCTCCCTGCCGCGCTGGCGGATCAACAGCGTCCTGACCTGGAACTACGACATCCATACCTTCAACGCGGTTCTGCGTTGGACGGACGGATATGAGGACGAGAACCAGCCGGTGGGCAGCGAGTTCTTCGAGATCGACGATCACTTCACCGTCGACTTCGCCTACACGGTGCAGCTGCCGAGTTTCACCGACAGATTCGACAGCCCGTTGATCAAGCTCGGCGTCATCAACGCGACCGACAACGCCCCGCCGTTCGTGTTCTCCGACATCGGCTTCGACGGCGTTGTCCACGACCCGCGCGGCCGGATCGTCTACGCGGAGATCACCCAGCGGTTCTAAATCGAATGCCTCATCGGCACACGGAAAAGCGGCCCCTCTTTCGAGGGGCCGCTTCTTTTTTGCGATGTCCTGATGGATGTTGGAGCGAACAGGTGCCGGTCAGCTGGAGCGCTGGGACCGGTCCTTTTCGTTCGTCGATTTGATCATTTCCCGGATGGCCTCCCATTCCTCATCCCCGAGCTTTGACAGGGAGGAGAAATTGCCGCCGCTGGAGAGATGCGAGCCGCCATCGATGGCCACGGTCTGGCCGGTCAGATAGTCACAGCCCGGCGCCATCATGAAGGTCGCCAGATTGGCGAGCTCATGCATTTCCCCGACACGGCCCATGGGATTGCCTTCAACGGAGGTATCGGAGCCGTCCGTCGACTGACCGGGGCTCAGGCGTTCCCAGGCGCCCTTGGTGGGAAAGGGACCCGGCGCAATGGCGTTGAGGCGGATGCCGTAGGGGCCCCATTCGACGGCCAGGGATTTGGTCATGATATTGACGGCGGCCTTGGACATGGCCGACGGTACCGTGAAGGGACCACCGTTCCAGATCCAGGTCGTCAGGATGGAGATCACACTGCCCCGATGGCCGCGTTCGATCCAGCGGCGCCCGATCGCATGGGTCATGTAGAAAGTGCCGTGGAACACGATATTGGCGATGGCGTCAAACCCGCGATGGCTCAGATCCTTGGTCCGGGAAATGAAATTGCCGGCCGCGTTGTTGACGAGACCCGTCAGCGGACCGCC
>CAZFWG010000037.1:7235-12805 GCA_964522525.1 uncultured Alphaproteobacteria bacterium
GAGCGCCGATAACCGGCGTCTCCTTGATCGATCTCGAAGCCTGATCCTATCATGAGGGTCAGGAGCGAGGGCGCTGCGGATTGCCGCCGCCACGGTTTGGCGAGGGGCATGGCCTGCACGCCAACCGGGTCGCGGGATGTCGGGGGACACGGGACGTGCATTTTACACGCGATGAGTTGCTGCAGGCCTATGAGCGCATGCGTCTGATCCGGGCGATCTGCGATCAGCCCGCCTATCTTGCCCGTGCGCGACACGGGTCTGTCCCATCCCCGGTCGGTCCCCGGCGCAGCCTCAATGATCTGGGGTCGGAAGCCGGGCTGGTCGGCGTGACCTGGTCTTTGACCACCCAGGACGGCCTATGCGCCGGCCGCGACCATCCCGCTCTTCGCCTCGCCCATGGCGCGCCCGCCAGTGATGTGTTGGCCGACCTGCTCGGTCATCCAGTCGCGCCACCGTTGCGCGCCGATTTGCGCGCGCTGGTCACGCGGGGAGCGGCGCCGGAGACGCACAGACCCATGCTGGCCAACGGTCCGGCCCAAATGGTGGGCGCGGCGCTGGCCCGGCGGCAGACGCATCCCGAGGCCGTGACCGTCTATTTTGCCGATCCCCAGGCCGATCAGACCGCACCCTTGTGGGAGGCCGTCGAGGCCGCGCGGGATCTGAGCCTGCGGGTGCTTTTCGTTGCTGTGCGCCAGGGACCGGGCGAATGGGTTCCCGGCGAAAAGCGGAAAGACGCATGCTCTCCCTTTGCCTTGCGGGCACGCAGTTGCGGGATCGAGTCCCTGACCGCCCGGGCCGATGACCTGTTTTCCGTTCAGCCCGCGGCCTTGGAAGCCGTCACTCAACTCCGCAAACAGGCCTCGCCGCTCCTCCTTGAGCTTGTGCATGTGGGGGATGATCCGTTGCGGCTCTTCCGCTCCCGCACCATCCATGCGGGCCTGATGGATGCGGCGCGCCTTGATGGCACCGATCGGGCGGTCGAGGACGCGTTCGCGGCCATGATGGCCCCGCAGACCGTGCCCAAGGGTCCAAGAGCCACCTTTGCAAACCCGGAGACCCTCGCCCTATGACCGAGAAACGTCTGCTTCCGCCGTCGCCCCTGGCGAAGCGGCCGGTAACGATCCGGGAAGCCGGGGACCGGGCCATCGAACACGCCATGGCCCATGATCCGGGCCTCCTTCTGGTGGCGCCTGATCGGCAGGAGACCAAGGGCAGCCGCTTGGCCGCTCCTGCCGGATCCTTCGGCGCCTTGCGGGAACGCTTCGGCCCCGATCGGGTCCTGACCCTTGGCTATGCCCCGTCCACCGTGATGGATATCGCGTTCGGCGCCGCCGTTTCGGGGTCACGGGTCCTTCTGGATCTGACCCATGTCCCCGAGCCCCATGGCCTTGTGGAGCCAATCCTGAAACGCGGAGCGGCCTCACTGCCGGATGCGGGCCTCGAAAAGCTCGTCATTCGCGCTGTCCGGCGCGTGGAGGGGCCCGGCGCAAGGGCGATGGCGTTGGCGGCGGTGCAGAGCCGGGCCATGGCTCTGGCCCTGCCCTCGACGCCGGGCGATGCCGCCGGCCTCATGGCGCAGGCCCTCCATGGTCACGAGCCCACGCTCATTCTGGAGCCCGCGCCGCGCGGGGCCGTCCCGGCCCTTGACCAAGGCATTCCCGACCCGTCCCGGCGCATTCCCTTTGGGGAGGCCGCGTGCCTGCGAAGGGGCTGGGATCTGACCGTTGTGGCCCTGTCCGGCCTCGCCGGCAGCGCGGCGGAAGCCGCCGATCAGCTGGACCATGAGGAGGGGTTGAGCTGCGCCGTCCTCGACCCCCGCACGCTGGTGCCCCTCGACCGGGAAGCGGTGTTGGATTCCGTGGAACGCACGGGCCGCCTCTTGGTCCTGGACCAGGAGGAGAGCGATGTGACCCTGCTGCTTTCCGCCCTGATCGCCGAGACCATGCCCCATCGTCTGGTGGCGCCGGTCCGTCGCGTGGCGGTGCCCCTCTCCCAGAGCGGGTCCTTAGATATCACACACATTTTGCGCGACGCTGCCCACGCGCTGTCGCCATAAATTCCCGCGCGATTTCGGGCTTGCCCAACCCCCCATCGACCGGTCATCCTTCTGCCTTAAGGGATTAGATTGTCGGGTCCAAGAGGGGGATGATCTGACGCGGCGTGACGGGCAGAACCCGGACGGTAGGCAACCGGCCGGCACGCTGCCCTCATGAAGCTTGAGGGAGTGAGTTGGTGGCGCTGTTTCCGTGGACCAATCAGAAACCCGAAGAAAACGAAGCGTTCGCGCGGCCCCGTTTCAAGACCAAACCGGTCAACCCCAACACGCCCATGCCGCCGACGGAGCTTTTTGCCGCAGCCCCGGATCGGGTGACCCCGCGGGTGGGGCGCGGCACGCCGGCGGACAAGGCCCCCGATCAGGATTTCGGGACGGGTCTGATCCCCGCCCAGCGCTATACCTCAAAGCCTTTCATGGATCTGGAATGGGAGCGGGTCTGGACCAAGGTCTGGCTCGTCGCCTGCCGGGAAAGCGACATCGCCAAACCCGGTGATTACGTGCCCTTCCGGATCGGCCACGAGACCATCCTGGTCGTGCGCCAGTGGGACGACAGCATCCGCGCTTTCTATAATGTCTGCCGCCACCGGGGCAGCCGGCTGATGCCCGATGACGGCACCCGGAACACCTGCCATGCGGGCAGTTTCCAGTGCGGTTTTCACCATTGGGAATGGTCGATCGACGGCACCTTGAAGCGGGTTCCCGACCCGGAATCGTTCTCACAGGGCGTGCCTTGCGAAAAGCTCAGCCTCAAGAATGTCCGCACCGACAGCTGGGGCGGGTGGGTCTTCATCTCCCTCGATCCCCATGTGGAAAGCCTCGAGGATTATTTGGAAAATCTGCCCGGGCACCTTGATTGCTATCGCTGGGAGAGCCTGGTCCATCAGCTCGACCGGACCGTGACCTGGGAGTGTAACTGGAAGACGGCGATGGATATCTTCGCCGAAACCTACCATGTCCAGGCGGTCCATCCCCAGCTCTTGGGGTGGACGGAGGATTATCACGTCCAGATCGACACCTATGGCCGTCATAGCCGCATGTTGATCCCGTTCTATCTGCCCTCAACGCGCAACTCGGACCAGTCGTCACTGGCCACGGATATCGCCAATCAGCTGACGGCGCTCGGCATCCTGGCCAAGGACTTCGAGGGCCGTCCCCAGGCCGCCCGGCGCGCGATCCAGAAGGCCAAAAGGGCCATGGAGGACCGGGCCATTCACCTGCCCTATCGGCATCTGAACGATGAACAGCTGACGGATAATTATCACTACACGATCTTTCCGAACATCTCCGTCAATGTCTTTTCCGACTACACGTTGATGATGCGGATGCGCCCCCATGAGAGCGATCCGAACAAGTCCTATTGCGATGTGCAGATTCTGGTCTACCAGGATCCGGGCAATACGAAGAAGCGATCGACGCACACGGTCCATGGGGAGAGCGATATCTCCCTGGGCGAGGTGATCGACCAGGACGCGGCACGGGTCAAGGAAGTCCAGCTGGGCCTGCGCAGCGGAAGCTGCACCGGCCTTTATCTGGGGGACAATGAACGGCGGATCCGTCACTTCCACCATGTATTGATGGCCTATCTGAACGACGATCCGTCCCTGGCGGCCGAGGCGGAAGAACCAACACCGCCATCCTCGATCCCCCAACCGCAAAACCCGGGCGGCATGACGCCGGGCTTCTAGAGCCCCCGGGGGTTCATTTGGGATCACTCGGTGCCCCGGATCCGCGAGGCTCCCGTTTTTTCGCGCGCACCAAACCGCCAAGAGAATTGGTTGTGCGGGCCTAGGCTTTACAGGGGCGGCGGACTTAGAGCGCCTTCCACTTGTTTCGAGTCATGAAGGCGCTCTAATGCACCTGGCCGAGCAGGACATCGACGGCGGAGGGGTCACCGCTTTCGACGACGAGCACATCCGAAGGCACGGCGTAATGCGTGTCCGGTCCGCCTTCGCCAATCTCGACGCGCAGCGCCGTCTTTTTCACATGGGGCATGCGGAAGGACAGCAGGATCCCGTCCGCTGAAATGCACCACCGCGCATCCACACTGCCCTGGCGCGTCTCCCAGACCGCGCAGTCATGGCCCGCGACCTGCTGACGCTCACCGGTCGGCTCACCCCCCAGGGCGCGGCCGAAATCCTCGGCAATCTCGGTTCCGTTGCGGCCCGAGACCAGGGCGGCCAGTTCCGCATGAATGGGGTCGCGCACGCGCAAGGCGCGCCGGCCCAGGAGATCCACGGCCGTCACCGTGCCGCCGTCATAGATGACCTTATGGTGGAGAGGCGGCATATCGGTGCCTTGGCGGGACGCCAGTTTCTGGAATTCCACGCGCTGGGCGCCGTGTCCCCGGGAGCACTCCGTCACTGTCCCGGACTGGGGACCGTCCAGGCGGTATTCCGTGCAATATGCTTCCACGGGATGATGCCAGCTGGCCCCTTCGCGGTCCAAAGCCTCCAACGGCATCACCGCCATGACGCTGGCAAAAACCCAAGCGCCACCAGGAACGAGTTCGCCCATCATGGTATCGGTCCCTTCAACACTCAACGACCCTCGGCCAACCGCGCCGATTCACAGGGCCGTGCACCACCCCACGGATCCGGCTTTCAATCACCGTGCCAAATCAGGACAACACTTGCTGAGTGAGTCGGGGGGGCGACAAGTGACGGTACGTTACATCGTCGAAACAAGGGGTTAGGACGGTGAGCGAAACCGGGATCGGACCCTCGAATCTTCTGTGGCGACAGGGCGGCGCGCCGGCGTCCCGCCGGTTCGAGGACATTTATTTCTCGCTCGAGAACGGCCTTGCCGAGGCGCGCCATGTTTTTCTGGAGGGCACCGATCTTCAGAACGCCTGGGCCGGGCGGCGCAGCTTCGCGATCGGCGAGACCGGCTTCGGCACGGGTCTCAATTTCCTGGCGAGTTGGGCGCTGTGGCGCGCAAAGGGTCCCGCTGGGGGTCGTCTGCATTATGTGAGCGTGGAGGGGTTTCCCATGGCCCCGGCCCAGCTTGCCAAGGCCCATGAGCCCTTTCCCGAATTGAAGGCGCTGTCCGCCCGGCTGACCGCGACGCTGGGATCGCCTCTGCCGGGCTTCCATCGTTTCCATTTCGATGATGACCGGGTCCATCTGACCCTGCTGCATGGGGAGGTGGTGCCCATGCTGTCGGCCCTCGACGCGACGATCGACGCTTGGTTCCTGGACGGTTTCGCGCCCTCGCGCAACGCCGCCATGTGGACGCCGGCCGTTTTCGCAGAGATTGCCCGACTGACGGCGCCGGGGGGCCGGCTGGCCACGTTCACGGTGGCGGGCGCGGTGCGCCGCGGATTGAGTGACGTGGGCTTTGACCTCGCCCGCCGCCCCGGCTTCGGCCGCAAGAAAGAGATGCTGACCGCCCGCTATGACCCGCGCGGCGACGCTGGAAAGAAACGCGGCGCAATGGATGGGCCCAAAACCGCGTTGGTCGTCGGCGCCGGGATTGCCGGGACGTCCGTTGCGATGGCGCTGCGCCGTCGGGGCGT
>CAZFWG010000037.1:12905-21877 GCA_964522525.1 uncultured Alphaproteobacteria bacterium
GGGACCAGGGTTCAGCGGCCGGGCCTCTATTTCCCGACCGCGGGCGCCATGCTGCCGCGAAGCCTGATTGAGCGGGCCTTGGCGGACATCCCCTTGCGCGCCGACAGGATCGTCTTTGACGCGGACGGATTGCCGCAGCGTTCCGGTGAAAGCGCGACCCTCGAGGCGGACCTGGTCATCGCGGCCCATGGGCTGGGGCTTGGCGATCTGCCCCAGGGCCATCGCTACGGCCTGAGGGCATCCCGAGGGCAGCTGCTGATCGCCGAAGGGGCGGCGGATCGGCCGTTTCTGCAGCGGGCGGTGACCTTTGGCGGCTATGTTGCGCCGGGTCCGGATCATAGTCTTGTGTTAGGGTCGACCTACACGCCCGTCTCGCGAGAATGCCTGTCAGACAAAGTCGATCCGCGCGCAGGGGATACACGGAAGATCTTGTACGACACTCGGCGGTTCATGCCAGATCTTGAATCACACTTGGAGGGCAGAGCGATCCGCGCCCGGGCGGCCCTCCGCGCCACAACGCCAGACCATCTGCCGCTGGCGGGGCCGGCCCCGCGCTTTGACCGGCTTGAATCCTGGTCTTCGGCCTTGAGGACGGGATCGGAGCCGACACCCTTTTTTGATCTGTCTAAAGATTACTTTCCCCGACTCCACGTGCTCGCAGGCCTTGGATCCCGGGGCTTTACCACGGCGCCATTGCTCGCCGAGTGGCTCGTCTCCACCCTCTTTGACGAGCCTTCGCCGTTAGAACGCGATTTAGCGGATTCCCTGCATCCAGCGCGGTTTTTTGTGAGGGCCATGCGTCGGGGGGAGGCTTGACTGGTTGCTTTTCGAATAGCGTGGTCTTGCACATTGTGCACGATCACAGACCATTTCTAAAGGCAAGTGAAAAAAAGCAACACCTTGTTTCAAAATCGATAGACGACCCTGCGTGCCGGTGCTAGCTTGCGCGTCCAATCGTTGGGGGGCGACTGACATTACGGGTTACTTGGCATTTGCGCAATTCTATTTCGCGATTGGCCGTCGTGCGTTGCGTATTATTCGATGCCGTCGTGAGTATGTCTTGCCCCCCGTAGGATCAGTTGCATCCGGATGATTGGCGACTAGCCAGTTGCACCACACAACTGGCTTCCGCATGGGGTTCTGTCTATTAATCTCCCTACGGACTATGAATACGAAGAATGGCTGGTGCTGATCCGGCCGCGATGGGAAAACGCGAAGGCGTGCCGACGGCCATTCATTGGCGGGGTCGTTCGGGACGGAGGAGCTATGGGTGAGACCGGCGTTGCGATCCGGTCTCAAGGTGACCTGACCTTGGGGGTACGTAATGACGCTGAAGACGGATGAGTGGGACGGGCTTAAAGAAGCTGAACTGGCACACCGCACCACCGGCCGGGACTACGCGATAAGGCGCGAGGCCAAGACTCACCAGGAAATGCTGCCCCAAACCGCGCGACCGGGCGCCAAGGATGGCCAAAGCCCGACGCCGAAGGAAGAGCAGACGGAGCCTTGGCAAAAGTCCAGCGACAAAAGCGACGCTCTCCGTCAGCAGCCCCTGAGTGACCTCATCAATATGCGGGACCGTTTCCTTTCGGAATGCTTTGACATCGAAAGCGGCCGGCGTTTTGTGATCGACGAAGCCGATGCGGAAAGCCGCCTCAATCTGTTGCGCCAGCGCATCGACGAGATCCATCTGGAAATGGCGCAACGGGACATGGGGGCACCTAACAGCGCCAGTCGGACAACACAAATGCGCCCCACCATGCGCACGGCCCGCCCCAATCAGGAAACCACCGCCAGACGGCCGGTTTCCTTTCCGGCCACGGCACGCACCGGCAAGTCGTCGGCAACGGATGATTTCGTGGCGCGCACCGAAGAGCGCATCGCCACGCTTGAAAAATTGGCCGAAGCGGCCGAAGCGAACGGCGCAATCGGCGATGCCGTTCAGTGCCTGATGGCCGCACAGACGCTCGATCGGGAACGGCGGGACGCCCTCGCCGATCGTTGACAGACCCTTCCTCTCACCCTCGACCGCCCAGATCCAAGACCAGACGTAAAAAAGGCGCGACCATTTCAGTCGCGCCTTCGGGGTGTTTCGTCGTTGGGCTGATTATTTGCCGTATTTCACCGAGCAGCCATAGGGCGTCGTGACCGCTTCTGAGACGGGCTCGCCGGCATCGATTTCAGCCAGGGCAAGGCGCACATAGTTGCGCGCGTCGTCCACACTGGCCTTTCGGGCCGTCGGCTTGTCGTCGATCGCGCCCATATAGCGCACAACGCCTTCCTCATCGATCAGGAACATGTGGGGCGTGGTCTTGGCATCATAGAGCCGGCCGATCTCGCCGTCCGCATCCAGAATCACGTAGTCGGGGCTGGCATTGCGGGATTGGGTGAGGTCGTTGGCCTGCTCGGCGGAGACATGGCCCTGCTTGCCGGGGGCGGAAGAAATGACGGTGACCCAGACAATGTCCCGCTCTGCCGCTTCCTGCTGCAGCGTCTGCATGTTGTCGGTCTCGTAGTGCTTGCGCACGAAGGGGCAGTCATGGTTGGTCCATTCAAGAATGACCTTTTTGCCCTTGGCATCGGACAGGGTGAAATTGCCGCCTTTCGAGTCCACACCCGTGAAATCCGGTGCCGGGGCGTTCACCTGGGGCGCCGCCGCCGCGAAGCCCAGGCCGGCGAAACCCACGACACCGGCTGTTACGGCCGCCAGCGCCGCTTTTTTCAATTGAAGACCAAACATGGAAATCTCCATTCCTATTTCGTTCCGTCTAAAGATCTTTGAGCAGATCAAGCACCAGAGATTCACGCAATAATTGGGGCAGAATCATGGGCTGCGCCGCGACACCGTCCCTGGCCGGGGGGTAGAACACATAAAGCGGCACGCCGCTGCGCTTGAATTCCTCCAGGACGGCGGTGATCCGGGCATCCCGGTTGGTCCAATCCCCTTTCATGTAAACGATGCCGGCTTCCTTGAAACGGGCCACCACGGCAGGCTGGCTCAAGGCAACACGCTCGTTCACGAGACAGGTAATGCACCAGGCAGCGGTGAGGTTCAAAAAGACGGGCCGTCCCTCGTCTCGCAAGGACTGGAGGACTGCGGGGTCGAACGCGACGATCTCATGGCCGCTGGCGGATGTGGACTGGGCCGCTTGCGTGTTGCCTGCCGTGATGCGGTCGCTCGCCGCCGCATAGACAAGGCCGCCCGCACCCACCAGCATCAAAACGGCAACGAAACGCAGGCCCCAAGAGCCCATGGCGCCTTGGGTCGACAGGGGCTCTTGGGTCTGACCGAAAAGCCAACCGGCGAAACCCACGCCCAAGGCTCCGGTCAAAACCAGGGCCAGGCCCTGGGGACCGACCTGCTGGGTCAGGACCCACAGAAGCCAGGCCGCCGTCGCATACATCGGAAAGGCCAGCACCTGGCGCACCGTTTCCATCCAGGGACCGGGTCGCGGCAGAAGCTGGAGCAGGCCGGGCTGGAAACTCAGCAGGAGCCAGGGCAAGGCCATGCCGAAGCCGAGCGCGAGGAAAATGCCAATGGCCAAAGGCGCCGGCTGGCTCAGCGCCACGGCGATCGCCGCCGCCATGAATGGGGCCGTGCACGGCGTCGCGACAATGGTGGCCAGGATGCCGGTGATAAAAGCGCCCCCGGCGCCGCCCTGGCTGCCGACGCCACCCCCCAGCCCCATCACCGACTGGCCCACTTGGAACACACCGGACAGGTTGAGGCCGATCCCGAGCATCACATAGAGCAAAGCGCCGATGACCAGGGGGGATTGAAGTTGAAAGCCCCAGCCGATCTGGGCGCCCCCGGCCCGCAGGGCCAGCAGAAGACCGGCCAACGCCGCAAAGGAAACCAGCACGCCAGCCGTGAAGGCCAGGCCATGGACACGCACGACCATGGGCGCTTCCCGCGCGGCGGCGACAAAACCGAAGGCCTTCATGAACAGGATAGGAAAGACGCAGGGCATCAAATTGAGAATGAGCCCGCCCAACACGGCAAAGAGCACCGCCTGGCCCACGGAAATCGTGACGCCTTGCCCGCCGCCGCCGGAAGAGGAAGCGGGCACGAGGCTCGGCGGGATCGTGCCCCGGCTTGCCGACACCACCACGCCCCGATGGACCGTTTCACCGGAACTGAGATCGGTCAGAACCAGGAGACCCGTGACCGTCTCCGGCGGGGTCTCACCGTCTTCGGTGAACATGAAACCCGGTTTTGTGGTGAGGGAGAAACCGGCCGCTCCGGCACGCAAGGTCTGGGGCGTGGGGTTGTCGATCACCCCGCTTTCATCGGGAAAGAAGGCCACGTCTTCCACAAGGCCGGGACCGAAAGTGTCGGCGAGATCCGGCGCCTCCACGGCCAGCGTGAATTGGCCGTCGCTCACCTGGAAACGGGCCGGCCAGGGGGAAGCCTGGGGCAGCGCCTCCCGGGCGCGCCGGATCACGGCCGCATCCTCCGCCCGCAGGGGCAGATCACCGTCCACAACGGGCAGGGTGAGGCGCAGCGGAGCATCCTGGGGGATGCAGATGTCCTCGCATACGAGCCAATAGGCGTGGAGATTGAGGTCGACGGAGGTCCCCACGGGCAGTCCCGACGGGACATCGAGGCGCGTCAACAGAACCGCCTCGGTCTCGAAGCCGAAATTCATCAAGGGGCCATAGGGGAGCCGTTCGGGCACCGGCCAGGCAATGTCCCCGGCCACGAAACCCTCGGGGAGATCCCAGCGCAAGAATGTCGGCTCTCCAGAGTCGCCTGGATTCTTGTAGTAGGTGTGCCAGCCTGGGATGATCTCCTGGCGCAGGGCCACCCAGAGCGTCCCGCCCGCCGCAGGCAAAGCGCCATGTTCCGCCACCAGCTCAACGGCCACCTCTTCGGTGCTTGCCCGGTTGGTGACCACCGCGTCACTCGCCGCCGCATCAGGTGCCGATTGCGGCACGCTGAAGCCCTCCTGGGCCCCGGCGGTTCCGGCAAGGAGCAGGGTCGACGCAATCATGACAATGGACATCAAACGCAAAGCGCATTCTCCTATGGGCTCGGGCGTGGACCGGCCGATCTGACGACACCTCTTATCAGCCTTTGAGCCGGAAGCGGTTTCACGGGCCATCACGATGTGGCGGCAAGATTCCACGGAATGGGCCCGCGCAACTATACGATATAGACACCAAGCCGGGAGGAGGCCATGTCCTCAGTGAATCGCCAATGGATACTCAATCGCCGTCCCGTCGGGGATATCGAGGCCGATGATCTCAAATTCGTCGAGAGCCCCGTCCCGGAGCCGGGCGCGGGCGAAATCCTGATACGGAACATCTATCTGTCCCTCGACCCGACCAATCGGATCTGGATGTCGGACCGGGAACAATATATGCCGCCGGTCGAAATCGGTGAAGTCATGCGCGGCGGCACCCTGGGCGTGGTCGTGAAATCGAACCATGAGGGCTTCCAGGAAGGAGACATCGCCTTGCCGGGGCTCGGGAACTGGCAGGATTATGTCGTCGTCCCCGGCGATATGGCGAACAAGGTCCCGGCCGGACTGGGCATTCCCCTTGATGCCTGGATGAGTGTCCTGGGGATGACGGGGGCCACCGCCTATTTCGGCCTTCTGGACGTTGGCCAGCCGAAGCCCGGCGAGACCGTCGTGGTCTCCGCCGCTGGCGGCGCCGTCGGTTCGATCGTGGGCCAGATCGCCAAGATCAAGGGCTGCCGGGTGGTCGGCATCGCCGGTTCGGACGACAAATGCCGGTGGGTGGTCGATGAACTCGGTTTCGATGCCTGCATCAACTACAAGACGGAATCCGTGGAAGACCGGCTCGATGAGTTGTGCCCCAACGGGATCGACGTGAATTTCGAGAATGTCGGCGGGCCGATCATGGATGCGATCCTGGCGCGGATCAACAACAACGCACGCATCGCGCTGTGCGGCCTGATCTCAAGCTACAATGCCGTCGATCCGGTGCCGGGGCCCTACAATTTCAGCATGCTGTTGATGCGCCGGGCCCGGTGCGAGGGCTTCATCATCCTCGACTATCTGCCGCGCATTCCGGAATTCATCGCGGAGGCCGGACCATGGCTCGCGGAGGGCAAGCTCAAATACAAGACCGATATCGTTGACGGGCTCGAGAATGCCCCAGCGACGGTCAAACGCCTCTTCGAGGGCCAGAACACCGGCAAACTGTTGATCCGGCTGGCACCGGAGCCCCAGGCGTGAGCCTGGAGGGCCATGTGGTCGTCATCGAGGATCCGTCCCCGGAGGAGCGGCGGGCGGTCGATGACGGCTTACAGGCCCATGCGGCGGGGCACGGGGCGCCTCTGACGCGCAAGCGTCTTGCCGTGTTGCTAAAGGACGAGGCCAGCACGACCCTTGCAGGCGCGCTGGCCTATTGGTATCCGGCCCACGGCACGGGCGTCCTGGAGGATCTGTGGGTCGCGGACGCGCTGAGGGGCCGGGGTGCCGGGCGGCTGCTCGTCCAAAGAACAGAGGGCGCGTTGCGGGAGCGGGGATGCGAGCTCATTCATCTCGATACGTTCGAGTTTCAGGCTCCCGGCTTTTATGACAAGCTCGGCTACCAGATCTTCGGATCGCTGACCTATCCGGGAAGCGGCCGGGTCCGGTATTTTCTCTCCAAGAACCTCAACGCCCCGCCGGATTTGGAGCGGATGTCATGAGTATGATCGGCCTGGGGATCGTCCGGTTGTTTTCCCTGCTGCGACAGGCGCGCAGCAGCGGTGGAGCCTTCCTGTGCCGTGCCCGGCCATGCCGCGCCCGACTGTGCCGCGCCAGACGTGGAACCGCGTTCGCCGTGACCATGGCGGTGGCCCTGTGGGTCTCCCCGGCCGCGGCCACCGCGCCCGTGATCCCCCTTGATCGGTTGCCGCCCCTGCCCCCCGAACTCCGCCTCGAAGAAGTGACGGATGACGCCCCCAGCCATCCGCTCATGGAGGGCTTTTGCAGCCTTCTGGAGGCGAACAATTATCGCAGCTATACGACGACCATCGTCGAACAAATGCGTCAGTCGGGCCAGCAGGTGATCGGTTTCGGCGCGCCGTGCGAAGAGATCATCGACGTTGAGCGTCCGGAGGAAGAGCAGAACGATTTCTCCCAGTGGATCATTTACGCGCTGCAACTGGACGAAGCGGGTCTGACGGTGACCGATATCGAGGAAGAAGCAGGCGCCTATCTCAAGACGCTTTACACGGAATTTCTCGGCCAGACCGAATCCGAGGAGGAAGAGGCGAGCGAAGCAAATTGGGCGTCACCGGATTTTTCCAAACCGGTGCTTACGGACAATGCGCTCTACTGGCCCCTTTCCCTTGAAATCTCCACGGGCGCCCACACCAAACCGGTGCGCGGGGTGGCGACCATCACGCTCCTGGACCAGACGCCCTATACGATTTTCTGGTATGCCAATCAGGTCCGCTCGCCGCTCTCTCCGGAGCGCATGCTCGCACAGCAGCAAGCGCTGATCCGGAAACTGCACCGCCACCATCGCGAAAATCGCGCCGCCGCGCAAAAAGCAGCAGGCGGATGGTTGTCCACGCCGGTCCTGTTCGGCATTGGCCTTCTGGTCGTCTTTCTTGTGGGTGTCGTGTTTCGGCGTCTGCGGGCGGCCCGCGACGCCCCTCCCTATTAGGCCGATCATCCTATTAGGTCGTTCATCGGCGCTTCCAAAGACGACCCCGACCCGCCGTATGGCCGCGAACCCGAATGGGCGGAGTTCGGGGCCATCCATTCATGCTCCGTCAAGCTCTGTCGGGTTTGATTCAAATCCATGAAGACCGTGTCACCGCTCCGATGGTTCGGTCCCGTCGCCATGGCAACGGCCGTAACGGCCACGCTCGCGACCCAGGGCCCGAACGTCTCCAGCTTGGCCTCCGGCGACTGGAGACCCACGATTTTCAACAGCGCGAGTGCGACCTCCGTCGGGCGGTCTCACTTTGAAACGGACGCCGATCGCTTCAATTCGCATCTGACCGATGCCTATCTGGCCTGGGCGGCACGCCTCCAGGACGAAGGTCTCTGGGCGCCGGCAGAGCATCTAACCGTCAAGGCCTTGGCGGCCCAAAGGGGCGAGAGGCCCGCGCCGACCCCCCTCCTGCAGGAGAGCCTGGGCGGCGAGGCTCCCGCCCTGCGCGCCGCGCTGGAGCGCCTGTCGAGGCTTCTCCTGGCCGATCTCGACCGTTTGGGGCCGACGCCAATCCGAATCGTGGCCGAGGCTCAGGCAGCCTATGACTGCTGGGCGATCACCACGATGGATGGCGGACCGGCGGCGAGTGTGCGCACCTGCCGGGGGGCGACACAAACGGCGCTGCGACGCCTGCCCAAGACCACGGCCCGGAACATGCGGGCGTCCGTCCGCTAGCGGCCTGGCGTCACGGGGGTTTTGCCGGCGGAAGACCCGGTATTTGGGGGCATCCCGAATGCGTCCGATGTGTCGTGTGGACAATCGGCCAAATTGCGTCTTCCATCCGAGCGAATAGCGGCACACATTGTGACAGAGGGACAATGCCGGGATCGGCTGATCCCAGTGAGCCTATCGCAATCGGAACGAGCAACCCTCATGACTGCCGTCGTCATCCGGCCCGCAAAGCGGACCGATGTAGAACAATTGGCTGAGACCGCCGTTCGATCCTGGACGCACGCCTATAAGGGCGTCCTGACGGCGGACACGGTTGCCGAGGCGCCGCGGCGCCTGCGCCAGGCCATTAGTGATGACTGGAACGAGATTTTCGTCGCGGAAGCGAAAAAAGCCGTGGTCGGTTACTTCGATTTCGAGCCCGGCACCAGCCATATCCGAAGAATTTATGTGGATCCCGGCCACCATCGCCGGGGGATCGGTCGACTGATGATCGAGGCCGCCCTCGACATTCTCCGGGACCGGGGTTTCGACAACGCCACCATCGACGTGGTCGAAGGAACCGACGCCCCCGCCTTTCACCATGCTTTGGGCTGGCGTGAAGTGACCCGCTCGCAGAC
>CAZFWG010000037.1:21977-37927 GCA_964522525.1 uncultured Alphaproteobacteria bacterium
ACGCCCCCGCCTTTCACCATGCTTTGGGCTGGCGTGAAGTGACCCGCTCGCAGACTTCGGACGGGGTGCTGGTGATTTCCATGGTGAAAGATCTCTAGGCAGAAAAGAAAACGGGATCCCGCAGGATCCCGTCATCCGTGTTTGTCGTCGTAGCGCGGAGAGATCGATCAGCTCTCAAGCGGGCCGGCGCCCCAGAGCTTGGTGAAACGCTCGCAATGGATGACGACGGATTTGTAGGCGGACAGATCGGTGCCTTCCGGAATTTCATAGGTCTGGCCACCCCGGGCACTGTCGAGCTTGGCGATCAGGACACTGCCTTCGGTCGCGTTCTTGCTCGTGACGGCAGACGCTTCGGTCGGCGACAGGAAGATCTTCAGGTCGGGCGCCCGGCGCGTCCTGAAATCATCACTGAGCGTGATGAAGGTCTTGCCGTCCTTTTCATAGATGCGCCACGTGCCGGTGATCTTGTAGGCTTGGTTCGTGAACGTACCACTGGTGATTTCGGTTTCTTCGGCGGCGACGGCCACGGACGCCGGGGCGGTCACGGCCGTGACGGCAAAAGCCATGGCCAGGGCCGCGCAGGCGGCGGCAACAAGCTTACGCAAAGAAGTCATCGTCAGTTCCTCCTGGTTTCTCGCGCAGGGTTGAAGGCGCCCTCAACATAGGGCCGTTTACCCGACGTCCCCAGCGCAGATCTCGGGAACGTGATCACGAAACGATGAGCGAACACGAATGGGTGACGAGGCGTGGCCGCGTCAGGCGTTCTTTCCGATAAAGCCGAACAGGTGTCCCGCGATCTTGCGCATCTGGATCTCCTCGGAGCCTTCCGTGATGCGATAGCGGCGGTGATGGCGATAGATATGTTCGAAAGGTTTATGCCGGGAATAGCCCATACCACCATGGACCTGCATCGCCCGGTCCGCAGCGTCACAACACAGACGATTTGCCCGGTAGTTGCACATGGAGACCCGGTCGGAAATCAGACGCGCCACTTCCGGCTGACTCATCTGATCCATCTCCCATGCGGTCTTGCGGATCAGCTCACGCAGCATCGCGGCTTCCGTATGCAGCTCAACCAGGGGGAACTGAATGGCCTGATTGGCGCTCAGGGGCTTGCCGAAGGGTTTGCGGGCGCGGGCATATTCGACCGACTCGTCGATGCAGAACTGGGCCGCGCCGAGGCTTGATGCCGCCTGACGGATCCGGTTTTCGTGGACGAAATGCTGGGCGAGTTCGAGGCCGCGGTCGAGTTGGCCGAACACGGCCATGTCCGGCACCCAGACATTGTCGAGCCTGACACGGGCATGGTCGGTCGGCATGTTGAAGGTCCAGAGGAACTCTTCCGTGTGGAACCCTTCCGCATCGGTCGGCACCAGGAAACAGGTGATGCCGAGGGCATCGCCGTCCTTGCCGCTGGTCCGGGCAAAGATCATATCCCAGTTGGCCACATGAAGACCGGTGTTCCACATCTTCTCGCCCGAGATCCGCCAGCCCGACCCGTCGCGCACGGCGCGGGTTTCCATCCAGGTGGCGTCCGAGCCGTGATCAGGCTCGGTCAGGCCGAAAGCGATGCGATGGGTGCCGGCCAGCATGCCGGTGATGAATTCTTCCTTTTGTTCCGCCGTCCCGAAATCCCGGAACATCAGCACTTGGGGGAAATTGCCGACAATGGAACTTTCATTCTGCAGATCGTTGTGGAGGCCAAGCCCCTTGGCGGCGAGATGTTCACGGATGACCGCCATGGCCAGATTGCCGATGTCCTCCCCGCCGAACTCCTTGGGGAGCGCAAGGCGCAGAAACCCCGCCCCGTCGGCCCGGCGGCGCATTTCCTTCAGGAGATCTTCCCAATCGTCCCGAGGCATGCCGCCATTGTCCCAATCGGTGCGCGCATGTTCCCGGCGATGGTCGAAAAAGCGGATATTGTCGTCGCTCGCCTCCAGGGGCTTGATCTCCGCCTCGATGAACCGATCGATGGCCTCGAGCTTGTCGTTGATCCATGTGGGGATGGCAAAGTCCATGTCGAAATCCTCCCGGAGCCGTTTGATCTTGAGCCTCCGAGGAGGCCGGTTCCATAAACTATAGGCGCTCCACCGCGTGTCGTCCCCCCATGGTTTGCCCCATGGACAGAGGGCCGCGATCCCGTGACCGGGCTTTCGCTTGTCGCGGCGCGGCTGCTAGGGTGCCGGCAAATCCGTCACGAGCACGGCCGCCAGCACAAAGGGAGGAAAAGATGAGCGACACGGTATTGCGCACGCCCGATGACCGGTTCGACACGCTGCCGGGATATGATTTCGCGCCCCACTATCTGGAGGGCCTTCCCGGTTTCGGGGACATGCGGCTGCACTATGTCGACGAAGGTCCCCGGGACGCGGACGTGACCTTTCTGTGCCTCCATGGGGAGCCGACCTGGGCCTATCTCTATCGCAAGATGATTCCGGTCTTCACGGCCAAGGGGCACCGGGCCGTGGCCCCGGATTTCTTCGGCTTCGGCCGCTCGGACAAGCCGGTCGACGACGCGGTCTACACGTTCGATTTCCATCGCGACACGCTTTTGCGCTTCATCGAGGCCATGGATCTGCGCAATGTCTGTCTCGTGGTCCAGGACTGGGGCGGGATCCTCGGGCTGACCCTGCCCATGGCCTTCCCCGACCGCATCACCCGCCTGATCGTCATGAACACGACCCTGCCCGTCGGCGAAACGCCGGGCGACGGTTTCAATGACTGGAAGGCTTTCGTTGCCCGCTCGCCGGACATCGATGTGGGCGGCCTCATGGGGCGTGCCGTGCCGACCTTGTCCCCCGACGAAGCGGCGGCCTATGGGGCGCCGTATCCGGATCAAAGCTACAAGGCGGGCGTGCGCCGGTTCCCCGAACTCGTGATGGTTTCACCGGAAATGGAGGGGGTGGCGACGGCCCAGGAAGCGCGTGCCTTTCTGACCAACCAATGGTCCGGGGACAGTTTCATGGCGATCGGCATGCAGGATCCGGTTCTGGGCCCGGCCGTCATGGCCGTGACCCGGAGCTTCATCCGCAACTGCCCCGAGCCCATGGAAGTGCCCGACGCCGGCCATTTCGTCCAAGAGTCCGGCGGCCCCATCGCGGAAGCCGCCCTGGCGCGTTTCGGCCTTTGAGAGAGTGGGACAGCCCATGGTCACGCCCCTTCCCCTCGACAGGCCCGGTTTCGCCGCCACGCTCGGGCCCTTGACCCTGCTGCCAGGGGCGGGGCCACGCGGTGCGGATCTGATCCGTATGGCGATTGAACCCAGCCATGAAGATGGCGCGGGCCATGTGCATGGCGGTGTCCTGATGACCTTTGCCCAGGTGATACTGGGCGCGCTCGTTGCCGCCGAGACCGGCCAGACGGCGCCCGGCCAGCTCTCGATCACCTGCGACTTTCTGGGTTCCACGGCCGTCAACGGCTTTCTGCAAGGCCACGGCCGCATCACCCGCAAGACCCGCTCCATCATGTTTCTGGCAGTAGAAGTGCATGCGGATCCGTCCGGCCCGGATCATCCGGTTCTCAATGCCACGGGGCTATGGCGGCTGACCGCCGGCTGAGCCTTCGTGGCGACATGCTTCCCCAGCACCCGCATACGGATACGGATCAAGGGCGCCAGCCTTCGTCATAGGGCGCCCTGATCTCCTCAAAACGATAGGGGTTGAAGTCGTGCACGAGAGCGGCCCCTTGAATGCCGGTCGACCCATCGAGCTTGGCCCGAAACAACTGCCCATGGGTCGCCCAGATCAGGGCATCGCGATCCACCTCCGCCCATTCCCAATCAGGACAGGGAACATGCGCACCGGTGACCGCGTTGACCAGTTCGTGTTCATCCCAATAACAGCCCTTGCCGACCGGCGCCCCTATTTCCTCATGGCAGAGCTTGCGCAAGCGCCAGTCCCCGGCAAGGGGCTTCTCGAACCGGGTCCATGACTGCAAGGGAATGCTTGGGGACCGCTCGGTCAGCGTCCAGCCGTCACGGATCAGCCGGACATAGTAGACGCCTGTGCATTCCGCACCGAAATGGTCCTGAGGCCAATAGTCCTTGGCGCGCCTGACCGGACTGTCCTTGAGGAGGATGTCGTCTTTCGGGACACAGGCATGGTTCAGCCAATAGCGTTCGTCCGAGAGAAACAGCCCGCCGCCCAGCCAGCAATCCCCCTTGACATAGAGATCGAGCGCCTTGAGATAGGGCGCGCGGGACACGGTCGTCCAGGATCCCCGGGTCTCGCGGTTCCATTGGCCGTTCATGGCGAAATAGATCAGGTGCCGTCCGTCCGGAGACAGATCGGCGCGGCGCTCATAAATCCGACCTTTGAGCCATTGCCCGATCTGGACGTGATCCGTGACACGGTCCCAGAGAAATGTGCAGACGTTCTTGGACGGCCCGCGTCGAATGACAACCGCCGTGTCCGCCTCACGGGCCACAAGGACATGGAGCCGGGCGGGAAAGGACGTGAGGTTTTCAGCCATCAGTCATGAACCTTGCCCCATGGTGACGCCGCCGAGCCGATTGCACCCTCGGGACAAGGCAGGGTCAAGGTCCGGCTGACGGGGTCGTGAGGAGCGGCGACGCCGTCGGGGGCAGTGCGGGCTTCACCCGACCCCGCGTTACGTCCTAAGCTTGAGAGAAAGTGCAACCCCCCAGCGTATTCGGGAAGGAAAAAACGATGATCACCGTGCACCACTGCACCAATGCCCGTTCTTTGCGCATCCTCTGGCTGCTGGAGGAGTTGGGCGAGGCCTATGAGGTCGAGAAGAAGACCTTCTCGCCCGACGTCCTGAAGGCGCCCTCCTATCTCGCGATCCATCCCCTGGGCTCGGTGCCCGCCGTCGATGTGGACGGCCAGATCCTCTGGGAATCCCTGGCGATCATGGAGTATCTGCTGGAGACCCGCGATACGGAGGGCAAGCTCGGGCCGAAGATCGGCGATCCGCGCCGGGGGCCTTTCCTGCAGTGGTTCCATTTCACCGAGGCCACGGCCGCAACGCCCGTGGTTCAGGTTCTGGCCCACAGTTTCATGCGTCCGGAAGAAGCACGGGTGCCCATGCTGGCCGACGAGGGGCGCCAGAAGGTGGGCCAGATTTTCGACGTGATCGAGCGTCGCCTGGGTGAAAGTCCGTATCTGGCTTGCGAGACCTTCTCGGCCGCCGATATCGCGCTGGGCTATGACCTGCATCTGGCGTCGCTGATCGGCCTCGTCGATGACACCCGCCCGCGCCTCCTGTCCTATTTCGAGGGCCTGAAGGCGCGACCGGCTTACGAAAAAGCGGCGGCGATCTAGGCCGCGCCCATGTGGGATCGTCTGTTCGGCCCCGGCGATACCGATCCGGCCCATGCCCGGATCCTGGAACTCATCCCCTGTCTGTCCCTGTTCCAGGGCGTGCCGGAAAACGCGTTCCCGGATCTTGTGGAAGGGCTTGAGTGGTTCAGCCTGCCCGGCGGCTGGACGCTCATGCGCCGGGGTGAGGAAAGCGACGCGATGTATATCGTGTCCACGGGCAGTCTGGGCATGATGCTGCCCGACGGCGCGGGTGGAGACACCCTGGCCGGACAATTCGTCACCGGACAAACCGTGGGCGAAGTGGCGTTGCTTTCCGGCGAACCGCGCACGGCCACCCTGGTGGCGTTGCGCGATACGGAACTTCTCTGCATATCCCGCGACGTGTTCCACCGGATCATTGAGAAGCATCCGGTGGTGATGGAGAATCTCGGTCGCCTTCTTGTCCGGCGGCTGAAGGACATGATGGAAGGGCGCGGCGATCCCGAGGCCCGGCCCGCACCGCCCAAGACCGTCGCGCTTGTGCCCGTAACACCCGGTGTCCCCTGCCTTGACATGGGCGAGCGCCTGGTCGCGGCCCTCAAAAGGATGGGCCGCCGGGCCATCCTCGTCGACAAGCTCAACGAGGATCAGGGCAGCGAGTGGTTTCACCAGCTCGAAGCGCGGCACGACCATATCCTCTATCTGAGTGACGGAGAGCCCGCCCGATGGAGCCAGCTGTGTTTGCGCCAGGCCGACCGCATCCTGCTGCTGGCGCGCCATGATGGGCTGAGCCCCTACACCATGCCCATGGAGGATCTGGTCCTCCAGGGACCCCGCCGCTTTGTGGAACTTGCCATTCTCTATCCGCCCGGAACCGACAAACCGACCGCCTCGGCGGCCTGGGTCAAGCGCTTCCATCCGGAGTTCCACCACAATCTGTGTACAGACGATCAGGGCGCCGTCGAGCGTCTGGCCCGCCACATGGCCGGCCGGGCGACGGGCATCGTGCTCGCGGGCGGCGGCGCCCGGGGCTTTGCCCATCTGGGGGTGCTGCGCGCCCTGGAAGAGGCCGGCATCACCATCGACATGATCTGCGGGGCCAGCATGGGCGCCATCATCGGGGCGGGGGTCGCCACCGGCTGGTCGATCGAGGAGCTGACCGAACGGATTCAAAAGAGTTTCGTCGATACCAATCCCTTGAGCGATATCACGGTGCCCTTTGTTTCCTTCGTGCGGGGACGGAAAGTCTCGCGCCTGTTGCGGGAGAATTTCGGCAAGACCCGCATCGAGGATCTGTGGCTGCCCTTTTTCTGCGTCTCCGCCAATCTGACCCAGGGGCGCCAGGCGATTCACCGCACGGATCTCGTCTGGCGCGCCTTGCGGGCGACGATCGCCATTCCCGGCATCCTGCCGCCGGTGGTGCGGCACGGCGACATCCTGGTCGATGGCGCGGTCATGAACAATTTTCCGGTCAGCCTCATGGCCCAGACCGGACGGGGACCGACCATCGGCGTCGATGTGGAGGATCATCAGGCCTTCACCACGGTGCGTGGGGACGGCTGGCGGCAAGTGGATTGGGGCATCATCGGCGACACGGTGCTGGGCGGCCCCGGCATTGTCAGCCTGCTGATGCGTGCAGGCACGGTTAACAGCGAGATGCAGACACGCGTCGCGCGGGCCCGCGCCGATCTGCTGTTCGAGCCGCCCCTGGAGGATATCGGCGTGCCGGATTGGAAGGCCTGTGGCCGGGCGGCGGACGCCGGCTATGCCCATGCCGCCGAGGTGCTGGAAAAGGCCGATCTGTCCGGGTTCTGGCGCGCCTAGGACCGGTCAGCGCCGGGGGGGCGGATTGGTGCCTGAATCCGTCCGGCCGCGCACCACAACCCGGCGGCCATTGCTCAGGATCAGGCGCAAGCTTTCCAGGTGGACCCGGTCCTGGGTTTCATGGCCCACCGCATAGAGTGTGGCATTGCCTTCAGGACCGGCCACCCGCAAGGCGATCCGTCGGCGGATGCCTTCTTCCTCGGTCAGAAACTCGGAGCGCACGGAAATGAGGCCCGTTTCCTCCAAGGCGCCGCCAAGCGCGGCCTGGACCCGCTCGTCGAGATTGGCCGTGGCGAGGGCTTCGCGATAGGTGCCGCTGTCCCGATAGCCGGGAAAGACGATGATCAGCGCCACGAGCCCCGCCACCAGCAGCATGACCATGAGCCCGCCGAAGGTGACGAGGCATCCGGCCGGAAAGCTGATCAAGCCCTCCGGATACGGATCCCGGCGCTCCGCTGGGCCTGCCGGGCCCGCCGGGGGCGGCGTTTCCTGATCCTGATATGCCCGCGACCGCACCATGGCGCCTTACATCTTGCGCCGCACGGGCTGGAGATCCTCATAGACCGGATCCCGCTTGTCGTGTTGGGCGGAGAAGGCTTCCATCATGTCGGCCGGCTGGAACATGCCCGTCTGCCAGGTGGCGATATAGTCAAGACCATCCGCAATCGAATGATCCCGGGCGTAATTGATCATGACCTTGGAGCCGGCGACGGCAAGCGGCGAGCGCGCGGCGATTTCCCGCGCCGTGGCCATCACGCCTTCCATCAAGGCCTCATGGGTCGGGAACACCTCGTTCACGAGGCCGATCTCCTTGGCCTTGGCGGCGGGAAGGCGGCGGCCCGTATAGCACAGCTCCCGCACCCACCCTTCCGGGATCAGATGGCACAGGCGCGGGAAGGTGCCCACATCCGCCGTCATGCCGATATTGATCTCCTGGATGCAGAAAAACGCGTCGGCCGCCGCATAGCGAATGTCACAGGCCGAAACCATGTCAACGGCCCCGCCAATGCAGCCGCCATGGATGGCGGCGAGCACGGGCATGCGGGCCTGATCCAGACAGTTGAAGGTGCCCTGGAGGACCTTGACCCAGTCCCGGAAGGCATGGCGCTGGCGCCCCATTTCGACCTCGGATTGGGTCGCGCCCGAATCCGGATCGGTGAACACCGCGAGATCCATGCCGGCACAGAAATGCTTGCCCTCGCCGGACAGAACGATGACCCGCGCCTTGGCGTTCTGATCGATATCCAAGACGGCTTCGGGCAATTCGTTCCAGAAGGCGCGAATCATGCTGTTGAAAGCCTCTGGACGGTTGAGGCGGATATGCGCCACGCCGTCGGCGATCTCCAGGTCAAAACACTGATACGTCACGGGCATGCCTCCCCATTTTTGGCTCGTCCGCACCGGTCCACCGGTGCCCCGTCCCATCATGTCGCGATTGGCGCCGTCTGTCACCGCGCGGCCTTGCCTCGCTCAAGGCCCCGTGGTGGTCTGGCGGCGACGATCGCCAAGGCCCGCGAAGGGCCGTTCCACAAGGGAAGGAAAGCCCATGCCCATCGACCATGACCACATCATGTCCCTGAAGGCGGAGGACGACCGCTTCACCTATACCGACCGGGAGACCATGCTCTATGCCCTGGGTGTGGGGCTGGGGCGCGATCCCATGAACCGCACGGAACTGCCTTACGTCTATGAGATGCCGGACATGCGCACGGTGCCGACCATGGCGACCGTCATCGCCTGGGGCCAGCGCACCCTTGAAAAGGCCGATCTCAACTGGGTGATGATCGTCCACGGCGAACAGCGCTTGACGCTGCACCGCCCCTTGCCCCCCGCCGCGACCATCCTGGCGTCCTCCCGGGTCACCGGCTGCTATGACAAGGGCGCCGACAAGGGGGCAATCATCACCACGGAAACGGATATTCGCCTGGCCGATGACGGCACGCCCCTGTGCAGCCTGGGCTCCACCATCTTCGCGCGCGGCGACGGGGGCTTCGGCGGGCCGGCCGGGGGCGGGCCGGCGCCCCACCAGGTTCCCGACCGGGCGCCCGACATGTCCTGTGCCCTTGAGACGCGGGCCGATCAGGCGCTGCTCTATCGCTTGTCCGGGGATCGCAATCCCCTCCATTCGGATCCGGACTTCGCCGCCGCCGCCGGTTTCCCACGCCCCATTCTCCATGGCCTGTGTACCTATGGCACCGCGTGTCGCGCCGTGCTGCAAAGCGTTTGTGATTTCGATCACACACGGATCAAACGCTTCGACGTACGGTTCTCTGCGCCCGTCTTCCCGGGAGAGACCGTCGTGACGGATCTGTGGGTGGACGGTTCCAGCGTCTCTTTCCAGTGCCGACTGGCTGAACGGGACGCGGTGGTGATCAAGAACGGCTTCTGTGAACTACATTAAATCGCCTTAATTCCGTTCCGGGACGGCCCCAAATCCGTCCCGGAACCACAGTCAAGTGCCCGACATCAGGGTGTCGGGGTCAGACAGGAAACCGGAGGTGATCATGCAAGATCATGATACGGACGAAAAGCAACGGGACATTCCCACGGGCCTGATGGCCGTCGCGGCTTTTGCCATTGCACTCGGTCTCCTGTTGGCGGGGTGCACGGAAACGCAACGGAACAAGCCGGAAGAACAGACCCGGACGGAGAATACCGAGGAAACGCGCGACGCGTCGGAGAAAGAAACGGACAAACAAGACGAAATCGTCGTCACGGGAGCGCGTCCGCGAAGGTTGACGGGCACGGGCGATACTCACGCCTACGCGCCCGCACCCATGCCCGAGGCTTCGCGCATTGCCCCGAGCTATCCGACACGCCAAGTCCCGTCAGAGGTCGACCGGGAACGCTATGAGGACGTCAAGCCCAACACGGTGATTGCCGTCGCCGACCAACCCATTTCCACCTTCAGTGTCGATGTGGACACGGCGTCTTATGCCGTGGTCCGGCGTTATCTGAATGATGGCGGCTTGCCGCCCCGGGATGCGGTGCGGGTCGAGGAAATGGTCAATTACTTCGACTATGCCTATCCCCTGCCGGAGGATCGGGAGCGGCCCTTCGCTATGGCGCTTGAGGTCATGCCCACGCCCTGGAACAAGGACACCCAGCTTTTGCGCGTCGGTCTCAAAGGCTATGCGCTGGAGCCGGAAGAAACGCCGGCGGTCAATCTGGTCCTGCTCCTTGATGTCTCGGGCTCCATGGAAGCCCCCAACAAACTCCCTCTACTGAAGAAAGCCATGGCGCTTCTCGTTGACACCCTTGATGGGGATGACAGCATCGCCATCGCCGTCTATGCGGGCGCGGCCGGTGTGGTGCTGGAGCCCACGTCGGGCGATGACAAGGGGAAAATCCTCTCGGCCCTTGAGGGTTTGTCCGCGGGCGGTTCGACGGCCGGCGGCCGGGGCATTGAGCTTGCCTATAAACTGGCGCAGCGCAATTTCGACCCGGACAAGGTCAACCGGGTGATCCTCGCCACGGACGGGGATTTCAATGTGGGCATCACGGATCCGGAAAAGCTTGAGGATTTCGTCGCCCGCAAGCGCGAGACGGGTGTCTATCTCACCATTCTCGGCTTCGGCCAGGGCAATCTCAACGATGCCCTCATGCAGACCCTCGTCCAGGCGGGCAACGGCCAGGCTGCCTATATCGACACCTTACGGGAAGCACGGAAGGTTCTCGTCGACGACGTGCGGGCCACCCTGTTCCCGATCGCCAAGGATGTGAAGATCCAGGTGGAGTTCAATCCGGCGCGGATCGCGGAATACCGGCTGATCGGTTATGAGACCCGCCTGCTCGACAAGGCCGATTTCAACAACGATAAGGTGGATGCCGGCGAAGTGGGCAGCGGCCATGCCGTGACTGCCCTCTATGAGATCGCTGCTGTTGGGTCGGCCGGCCGCCTCATTGATCCGCCGCGCTATCAAGGCAATGCGCCGGAAACACCCCAGACGGAAGACCCCCGCGGCGAATATGCCTTTGTCCGTCTGCGCTATAAATTGCCCGAAGAAGATGAAAGCCGTCTGATCGAAACACCGGTCACGGGCGATCTGGGCGAGACGCGCCTTGCCCAGGTAAGCCAGGAGGCCCGGTTCGCCGCGGCCGTCGCGGCCTTCGCCCAATTTCTCCGGGGCGACAGTCACCTCAAGGACATGGATCTGGACCAGATCCTCGACCTCGCCCAAGGCGCACGTGGCGACGATCCTTACGGCTACCGGGCGGAGTTCACCCAGCTCATCCGGATGGCCCAAGCCGCAGGCGCCCTGGACACGGGCGGCGTATCATCGGAAGGAGGCAGCAAGGCCCCGTAGGCCGGGACATGGTGAGGCAGACCGGGGACGGCGCCCAAAAAAAGAGCTCCGTGTGCGGCCTATGGGAGGCGGCACACGGAGCATTCTTGCGCGAAGGAAGCGGCCGGGGCCCCACGGTAGCCCGGCTAACCAACGGTGCGTCAGGATGGACAACCCTCACCGCCGATGTAACTAAGGCTAAACGATTCTTAACAATCGTCAATGTTTCGATTGCAATTGCACACAGCTTGTTGGATTTGGGGATAACGGAGCGATGCGGCAGCCGCGCGTGACGCGGTCCCAAGCCCCGTTCCAACGACCCTTCTCTGTGATAAGTATCTGACGCTCAAAGATTTTCCTTGTCCGTGCGGTTTCGTGGCCGGCCCTGGTGTGCCATCGCGGTACAGCTTTCGGAGTGCGGGCGAGGTCCATCTTTGGGCACGGCGTCCGTTGCCTTGCCGTAGGGGATCCGCCCGGCAAAACTATGGAACGAGCCCCGTGCTGTCAGGAGAGGTTTGCATCGTGATCGATACCTATCGCGGCTACGTCAACACCTGGGAATGTGATGACGTGGGCCATATGAACGTCCAGTTCTACATGGTGAAACTGGACCAGGCGTTCGGCGCCATGAGCGTCGCCCTAGGCCTCGGCCCCCGGGCTTCGGCCGATCGCGGCCTCAAACTTCAACCCCTCGAAGACCACATTCATTTCCAGGCGGAGCTTCGCGCCTCGGACACCGTGACCATCCAGAGCAGCGTGGAAACCGTCGAACAGGACGGGCTCAGGATCTACAGCGAAGTGCGCAACGCCGTTACGGACACCATCGCCGCGACCGCGCGCACATCCCTTCATGCCGCGATACCGGATGGCCATACCCCCGCGATGCTCCCCGAAGACGTGGCCGCCCGCGCCGAAACCCTCAAACGCGCGCTTCCCGATCATGCCCGGCCCCGAAGCGTGGGCCACGGGGATGCGCCCTTGCCGGCTTTGACGATCGAGGAGGGGCAAGCGCGGGATTTGATCGCCACGCATTTCGGTGTCGTCCACCCTCGGGATTGCAACGCGGATCAGATCATGCTGCGTCAGGGACCGATGGCCCGGTATTCGGACGGCGGCGGCCATCTCTGGGCCGGTATCGGCATGGACCGGCAGAGCCTCAACGCCAAAGGCCTGGGCGTCGCGCTCATCGAATACCATCAGCGATATCTCATACCGATCCGTGCGGGGACGGTGATCCGGACCTTGAGCGGTCTGACCGCCATCGGGCGCAAGACCGTCACCTTTGCCCATTTCATGTTCGACGCGGAAACGGGCACGGCCCTTGCCCGCGCCGAGGCCACGGGCCTGTTGTTGGATCTGAAGGCCCGAAAATCCGCCGACTTGACAGCCGAGGACAGGGACCGCCTGATGACCATCAGGGCGCGGCACGCCTTGCGGGTGTAGGCCGCGCGTTTGTACACGACCTTGGGACGTGAAGGGGGCACCATGACGAGCGCGGATGTGATCGGTCGCGAGCTCTATCGCGGCAATGTCAACACCTGGGAATGCGACGAGATGGGGCACATGAATGTGCGCTTCTATGTCGCCAAGGCCCAGGAAGCCATGGCGGTTCTGGGCCATACCAAGGGGCTTGGTCCCGCCCATCAGCGCGAGCTCGGAACCGCCCTTACCGTCAGCGATCATCATATCCGCTTTCTGCGGGAAGTTCACGCCGGAACCGGCCTTTATGCGTGCGGCGGCATTGTTGGCTGCAGCATGGACGCCTTCCAGGCCTATATCGAGATCCGCAACGCCCAGACCCATGAAGTCTCGGCGACCTTCAACACCACCGTCCACCATACGGACCCGGACATGGGCGCGCGCATTCCGCTGGCGGATCGCAGCCGAGCCTTGCTCCTGGAAGATCTTGTAGCGGTGCCGGACTATGCCCAGCCGCGCGGCCTCGATCTCGTAGCACCGAAAGGCGAGGCAAGCCTTGCCCGGGCCGAGGAATTGGGCATGCACGTCATTTCCCATGGCGTTGTGCAACGGGCCCAATGCAATGAGAATGGCCTGATGCACACCCAGCATTTCATCGGCCGGGTGTCCGACGGCATCGTGAACTTCCTGCCCCTTCTGCAGCCGGATCAAAAAAGCCCCCGCGATCCCGGCCGGATCGGCGGCGCGGCGGTCGAATACCGGCTGTGCTATCACCGCCGGCCCCGCGCCGGGGATATCATCATTATACGGTCAGGCCTCAAGGGTCTGGGCGAGCGGACGTTTCACCTCATCCACTGGCTTCTTGACGGCGTGACGGGCGATGCCATCGCCACAAGCGAGGCGGTCGCGCTGACCCTCGATCTTCAGGCCCGCCGGAGCATGCCCCTCGATCCGGAAACCCGGGACTTCATGACCACCAAGATCATTCCTGGGCTGAGTGTATAAGGACACGGTGGATCGCGCATCCGCCTGACGGCGCGCCCCTGTCTGGGCCGCCGCCTCCTACGATGACCTCACAGGGGACCGACAGTCCCCCCTTGCGCGCTTGCGAACACGCCCCACTTACAGGGCGGATCGGGCATGTTCCTGGCTTTGCCCTGCCCGACCATCGTTTTATCCGTGGCCGACGACCTTGCCGCCGAAGGCCGCAAAACCCTGAACACGGTACGGACACAGCGGGCAGACGCTGCCCGCCACTGAACGTGCACGATTTGTTCCCGACACGCATCAAGGAGGCTCCCATGGATTTCACCGTTCACACTTCCGAGAGCGCACCCGCCGACGCCAAGGCCCTGCTGGAGAAGTCCAAGCAGAATTACGGCATGGTTCCCAACCTGCATGGAATCATGGCCGATGCTCCGAAACTGCTTGAGGCCTACCAACTCATCGGCACCCTGTTTGACGGCACGAGCCTGACCGATGTGGAGCGCAATGTGGTCTGGCTGACCGCGAACTATGAAAACAACTGCCACTACTGCATGGCTGCCCACACGGCGATTGCCCATATGGCGAAGGTGCCGGACAACGAGATCGAGGCCCTGCGCACGGGTCAGCCGTTGCACGATCCCAAACTCGAAGCCCTGCGGACATTCACGAAAAAGATGGTCAATGAACGGGGCTGGGTGACGGATGCCGACATGCAGGCCCTGCTTGATGTGGGCTACACGAAGCAAACCATCCTTGAGGTGATCCTCGGCGTGTCCATGAAGGTGATGAGCAACTACACCAATCACATCGCCCAGACGGCGGTGGACCAGCCCTTCCAGAAATTCGCCTGGCAGAAGTAAGAGTGGCGGGATGGGGAAGGGCGCGCCCTTCCCTTTTCCAAGATTTCATCAGTATAAGGCGCTCGCCAGGGCATCGATGGCCAGGAGGGGCTGCTCCATTGGCAGAAAGTGGCTGGCACCGTCGATGGGACGATCCTTGGTTTGGGGAACCCGGATCTTGAAGGCCTTGGCCTGGGGTTCACGGCAGGTCGAATTCACCGTGCCCCGGAGCACGGTCACGGGGCAGGTCAAGTCCTTAAGGCCGGGCCAGAAATCATAGGCGGAACCGGTCATGAAATTGGCCGCTTCCCACGCCGGCTTGCAGGCGAGTTCCACCTGTCCGTCGGCCCGCTCCCGGACCCCTTCCTGGACATAGTTCTCCAGAAAGTCCGGCGGCCAGGTCCGAAAAGCACCCCGGCCGGTATAGGCCTTGATCATGATCGCGCGGCTCGGAAAGACCGCGCGGCGGGCGAGCGCGCCCTTGGCGATCGGCGGCATGGGTTTCATGCCGAGACCGCGCATGATCCGGTGGCGCCAGAACATGGCCCGGGGCACCATCACGGGATCGAAAAGCACGAGGGACCGCACGAGGTCCGGGCGGGCGCTGGCCACCAGGATACTCGTCGTGGCGCCCATGGAATGTCCGGCCAGCACGGCGGGACCGGCATCGAGCCGCTCCAGAAGCGCGATAAGGTCGTCCCGGTAGACGAGCCAGTTGCGGTGGGTCTTGGGGTCGGCGGGCAGTTTCGTCTGTCCGTGTCCGCGCAAATCGCTCGCGATGACGCGGGTCTGGGTCGAGAGCGCGCTCAGGATCCGGCGATAGGTGGCGGCGTGAAACCCGTTGGCGTGGGCGAAATGGAGGACGGGAGCGATGCCCCCCGGCCCTTCCCATTCCAGGCAGGATTGGTCACCGCGCGCATGCGGGACCGTTACACGCTCCGGCGCCGATGGCATTCGGTCACTGGCCATCTCTGTTGTCCCCCCAGGGAGCATGGCGCCGGCGGCAGATCCCGAGGACCCGCCGCCAGCATCACGCGATCAGGCGGCGGATTGCGCCGCTTTCGGGCTGAACCGCCCATAGAAGCTTTCGTTCTTGCTTGCCATCTCGCGCAGCAGATTGTTGGGCGTAAAGCGTTCCCCGTATTTCTGCGCCAGCCGGTCACAGGTGGCCACGAATTCCGCCGTACCCATCGTGTCGATGAAGGACAGGGGACCGCCCGTGTAAGGCGCAAAACCCCAACCCAGAATGGCGCCGACATCCGCATCGCGAACATCCGTCAGCACATTTTCCTCGAAGCAGCGGGCGGTCTCCAGGGCCTGGATCACCATGAAGC
>CAZFWG010000038.1:0-2362 GCA_964522525.1 uncultured Alphaproteobacteria bacterium
GGATGACCGTTACCGGGTCGCGGATTGTGGGCGCGAATGTGACCGCCGCGAGCCCGATCTTGAGCGTTGATCCGGGTGATCTCGACTCCCGCGGTACAGTTCTGGTCGAAGACTTCCTGAACGTTCTGCCGCAGGTGTTCGTTGGTCAGACCAGTGATGTCTCGAACGGTGCCTCGGGTACGGCGACGGTCAACCTGCGCGGTCTCGGCGCGGTGCGGACACTGCCCCTGATCGATGGTAAGCGCCTGCCCTTTGGTTCGCCGACTTTCTCTCCTGCAAACATTGATCTAGTCCCGACCCAACTTGTCGAGCGAATCGATGTGGTGACCGGTGGTGCGTCCGCTGTTTATGGTTCCGATGCCGTGGCCGGTGTCGTGAACTTCATTTTGCGGGACGACTTCGAAGGCCTGGAAATCGACGTTCAAGGTAGTTTCTTTGTCGATCAGAACGACAATGATTTTGCCCAAGGTCTGTTGAGCGCGGCCGAGCAGCCTATTCCGGGCACGACGCTGGATGGCTTCGGTACGGCTGTTTCCGCCATTTTTGGCGCCAACACCTCCGATGATCGTGGCAACGTGACCCTGTTCTTCCAGTATCTGCGCCAGGGTCAACAGATCGGTGCGGACCACGACGTGGGTGCTTGTACCATCGGGGGCACGGGCCCGGACGGCTTTGGCTGCGTGGGCTCCTCCAACTTCCGTCGGGTCAACCCGAACATTCCGGCGGCTGACGCTGGCGCGGGCCTCTTCTTCCAGAATGATACCGGCGCCTTGATTCCGTTCACCGGCGGCCCGGCTCAGACCTTCAACTTCGGCGCCTTCAACTTCTTCCAGCGCCCGGTCGAGCGTTTCACCATCTACGGGAAAGCGCATTACGAGATCACGGACAACATCCGCGGTTACTTGGACGTCGAGTTCCAGAACAACTCCACGGACGCTCAGATCGCGCCTTCCGCAAGCTTCAACCGTGGCTTCGAGATCAACTGTGACAACCCGTTGATCAACTCGGGCATTGACCCGAACATCCCGGAGAGCGTGAGCTATTTCGACATTCTCGGCTGCGCCGGCGATGAGGACGGTCTTGTGCCGTTCATCCACTCCCACCGGAATGTCGAAGGAGATCCGCGGGTTTCCATTTTTGATGTGGCAACCTTCCGTATCGTTGGTGGCATCGACGGGGCCTTCCTCGAAGACAAGTTCACCTACGACCTGTTCGGCCAGTTCTCGCAGGTCTCTCTTGACGACATCTCAATCGGCGACATCAGCTTCGACAATGCACAGCAAGCTCTGTTGCTGCAGAACAACCCGGAAACCGGGGCCCTGGAATGTATCGATCCCTCCGGTGGCTGTGTGCCCTGGAACATCCTTACGCGGGGTGCCGACGGTTCGACCAATGTAACGCCGGAAGCCGCGGCCTTCGTTCAGGGCGTGGGCATCACGGTCGGTACCGTGGAGCAGGTCGTCATCGGCGGTACGATCCAGACGAACCTGGCCGACTTCGGCGTCACCTCTCCCTTCGCGCAAGACGGTGCCACGATCCTGGGTGGCTTCGAGTTCCGCAGCGACAATCTGGAATCAGTTCCCGACGTCATCAGCCAAACCCCCTTCGGTGAGGGTTTGACCGGGGTGGGCGGTGCCACGCTTCCTGTTCAGGGTGAAGTTCGCGTCGCGGAAGCCTTCATGGAAGTCAACATCCCGATCATTCAGGATGTCTTCCTGATTGAAGACTTCGCCATCAACGGTGCCTATCGCCGGTCCATGTATACGGTGGATGATCTCAACGGCTTCACGAACGATTTCGACACCAACACCTTCCATGCCGGTATCACATGGCAGGTGGTCGAAGACATTCGGTTGCGGGCGCAGTTCCAACGTGCGGTTCGGGCACCGAACGTGATCGAGCTGTTTGAAGGGGAAGATACCGGCCTGTTCGATCTGCCGGCCCTGCCAAACGGGCTTGCTGATCCTTGCGCCGGGGACTTCGATCCGAACACCCCGGATCCGGAACCCTTCGCGTCCTTTGAGCAATGCGCCAATACCGGGGTGACGGCCGAACAGTTCGGCACCATCCTCGATGCGGCGTCGGGTCAGTTCAACTCGATCACGGGCGGTAACCCGGAACTCCTGCCGGAAAGTTCGGATACCATTACGGCGGGCATCACCATCACCCCGCGCTGGGTCCCGAACCTGACCATCGCAATCGACTACTTCAACATTGAAGTGAGCGACTTCATCAACTCGATCCCGCCTGCCTTCACGGTGTTCGAGTGCCTGGAGACCGGAAACCCTGAATTCTGTAACTTGATCAACCGGGATGCCATCGGGTCCCTGGCCATTCTGGCCCAGGACGCGGAAGGCAACGC
>CAZFWG010000038.1:2462-18153 GCA_964522525.1 uncultured Alphaproteobacteria bacterium
GTGTTGGACAACGACCCGCCGCTCACCACGGCTGCCGGTACGGGCACGGGTAACAACAACACCTTCCCCGGTGTCTATGACGCCACCGGCCGGTTCTTCTTCATGGGTGTGACCTTCACCCGCTAAGACGCCGGAAAAGACTGAAACAGGGCACCGCAGACTTTCTGTCTGCGGTGCTTTTTTTGTTTTTACAAAGAGCATTTAAATTCTATAAAGAAAATCTTGACCACGAAAATTTCTACACAGAATTTCCGCAAAAAGCTGAAAAGACGAATCTGACCAAACCCGGAGACGCGCGTTCGCCGCAACGCGTGATACCACTGCGAATGAAAATGTGGTGACACGGTCCCGGAGGCACACGAGTCACGTCGAGGGGGCGGGGTCTGAAAAAGCCTCGATGCCACCATAGATCGCAGCGACGAAATGCTGTTCGTCCTCGGTCAGTTCGGGACGCCAGATGTCAAAAAGCAGGACGATCCGGGTCTGATCGCTGCCGTTGCTGGCTTCATGCTCGATCGAATCGTCAAAGACAAGAAGCTCCCCTTCCCGCCAGTTCCGCTCCTGATTGCCCACCCGCAAGACGCATTTCTCGGGTACGACAAGGGGCAAATGACAGATCAGGCGCACATTCATCATCCCCCGGTGGGGCGGAATGTGAGCGCCGGCCTGGAGAACAGAGAACAGAGAAATCGGAGAATTGTCCGGGATCCGCGCTTGAGGCGCCAGTTTCAAAGCCGAAACGGTCCGAGGACACCGCGCCATGTTTTCCTCATTGGCGACACCATCCTTGTAGAGATGGAAGGCACTCCAATTGTCGTCTCCCATGATGGCGTGATGTTCCAGGTGAGGCTTGTGAGTCTTGGCTGGTACGTAAGGCTCCACACCATCCTGGCCCTGCCAGGCCGCTAGTGCCTCAGCCTTGATGGCCGAGGTCGCCTCTTCGATATCGGCGCGCCAGGGAAATTGGTCCGGATCGTAGAACTGGATCTGGGGCAACTCCGGAAAATAGAATTTCAAAGGTTCCTGCACATAGACCTGACGGCGCCCGAACATGATGTCGAGGGCCTGGCCGATGCGGGTCGTCCCCTTGGGGTCCTTGAAGCCCGCCTTCGCGGCATGGGCACGGAGAAAATCCTCATAGGTCTTGGCGGCACTGGCGCAGGCTTGCCGGGCACGGGCGACTTCCGTGGCCAGATAATCCGTCATGCGCTCCTTGGGCGGCGCCGCCCTTACCGCGGTCATATAGAACGTCGTGGCCTGGCGAAGATCGCCCAGACCCTTGAGCGCATCCGCCTTGATGATCAGGGCTTCGACATTGCGCGGCTCCTGGGCGATCACGGTACTGACCGCGCCCACGCACCGCTCATGGCGGCCCAGCATCCGCGCCACGATCGCGAGCGCCATGTGAACATCGCGCGCCTGCGCCCCGGCATCCGCCGCCGCACTGAGCGCGTCGAACGCCTTGGGGGCATCACCGCGACGGAAGGCGTCCAGCCCTTGAGCGGCGAGCTTATCGATCTCCTGAGTTGTCATGGGACCAGCGTAGCAAAGCGCGGACCCATGATGAACAGGCGCAAAATGAGGAGAGACGGGCGATGACGACCGCCGGAAGCCCTCAAACCTGAGTAAAGAGAGAAGAGCGCTGGCAATCCAACCGGCCGCAGACCGTTGAGCCCAACCTGATCCGTCGAAACGCCGGGTTCAGCTCCGCGAAGCGAGGCGCACCCTTTGCCGGGCGGCCGGCGCAAGGAGCGCGCTGGCCGGCACGAACTCCACACCCATAGCCGCCACTTCCGGCATCCAGTCGCGGAGCGCCTGGACGGTGCTCGGATAGGGATGACCGATGGCGATCGCGGCACCCTGTTTCTTGGCCCGCCGCAAGGTCTGATTGAGGCGCCGGCGCACGGCGTCATAGGAAGGGTCGTGATCCAGGAAAACGTGACGCACCAGCGTGGGCATGCCGGCCTGCCGCGACGCCTTGAAAGCCACGCTGTTGGGGCTGGTCAAGGAATCCAGGAAATAGAGCCCGCGCCCTTTCATGGCTTCCATCAGCCGCTTCATGGCCCCCCAGTCTTCGGTCAGACGGCTGCCCATGTGGTTGTTGAAACCGGCATAGCCATCGAATTGGGAGAAGGCCCAGGCCAGACGGTAGTCGAAATCTTGCGGGGTCAGATCCCGCCGCAACGCCTGCGGGCCGGGATCCTGGGGCCCATGGGGTTCCATGGGCAGATGGAGCATGATTTCGTGACCGGCTTGGCTTGCCTGACGGGCCAGGGGACGGACCAGCCCGCCATAGGGCAGGAAGGACAGGGTCATGGTGCCGGGAAGCTGAATGACCGCTTCCGTCCGGGCCGGATGAAGCCCCAGATCGTCGATCACCAGGGCCACCCGCGTCTGCTTGAGATCACCGGGATCCGTCGACAGATCATCCACCGTGCCCGGCGGCAAAGCGTCCGGCTGTTGAGGCAGGACGGTGTCCAAAGCAACCTTGATCGGGATCACCGTGGGGGCCGGAACGGGCATGGGCGGCACGGCCATGGCATTGGCCGCGTCCGCAACAGGTTGAGCACTGGGCGCCACAAGCGCGCCGCCCGACGCGATCTGCCGGGCGAGATTCTGTATGGCGTCATCGCCGGACGGGGCCGGTGTTGTTTCCTGGGCACCGTCCAATTCATCGCCGGACAGCGCCACGGCGCCGTCCTGAACCAGGCTGCCATTCGCCACGGCGATCTTCGGGAGACGGATGTCCGAAAGCGCGATCTGTGATTTCGGCATGGCGATGATCGGCGAAGCTGTCTCCACGGTGCCTGCGTCATCTTCGCTGGGAACCGCATCCGTAGCGGCATCTGCCGCACCGGCGGCGGCGTCATCCAGTGCCGCGACCTTCTGATCGGCGGGGATTTCAATCGGCTCGAAACCGGCTTCCGGGTCGAAGGAAATGATCTCTTCGCCCTCGTCGATCGGCGGAATGCCCATATCCGCCAAGTCTGACTGGCTCGCGTCCCAGGCCTGGGCGAGCATATCTTCGGCCTCAGGCTCCTCTGCGATCACCGCCTCGGCGGGTCCGGCCTCCTCGCCAACAGCGGCAAGGTCTTCGGCCCCGGCCTCCGGGACCGTTGTGGGGTCCAACGCCGCAACAGTGAGGGTTTCAAGCGGCTCGTCCGTCGCCTCATCCGCACCCCCGGCCTCATCGGTCAGAACGGACGGATCCACCGCGGCCACCTGCTCAACGACGCCGGGATTTTCCGCAACGGAACCGCTCAGATTGTCGGGCCACATCCACACGCCCAGCCGGCCGATGGCGGCACTGACCAGAAAGGTGACACAGAAAAGGCCCAGGGAGGCCAACAAAGAGGAGCGCGGACGCAGGGCGTCAGCCGATGGGAGCGGCAGCAGGCCACGGCGATAGGTTACAGGTCCGGTCAGCACGATCAAAACCCCTCACGCAATACACAACACACTGACGCGCCAACCTGGGGTAATGCAAGTGCAAAGCGCCGCCCCTTCACGTCTTGGCGGCGACCGTAGCATAGGGACGGCGCGGGAAGTAATGACACAATTGCTAAGCTCGAGACTCTTTTGGGGCAGCCGGCGACGGGCTCCCGGTTCACGTTGCGTGCCCCGGAGCCCTGTGCATACTGGGCCGTCCAAACGTCACGATCGACAGGCCGATGGCCGGCGCGCGTCGACACAGCTCTTGCGATCTTGAGTGGCATGATCCTGCTCATCGATAATTATGACAGCTTCACCTACAACCTGCTCCACTATCTGGGGGAGCTGGGAGCCGAGGTGGACGTTCAGCGTAACGACGCTTTGACCGTTGAGGAGGCCTTGGCCATCGGTGCCCATGGTATCGTGATTTCGCCAGGGCCCTGTGATCCCGATCACGCCGGCATTTCCCTCGAACTCGCCCGCGCCGCCGCCGGCAGAACACCGGTGCTGGGCGTGTGTCTGGGTCACCAGGCCATCGGTCAGGCCTTTGGCGGCCGCATCGTGCGCGCGCCCACCTGCATGCACGGCAAGATGAGCACCATCCACCATCAGGGTCAGGGTGTCTTTGCGGGCCTCGCGGATGGTTTCGACGCCACCCGCTATCACAGCCTGGTGGTGGAACGGGACAGCCTGCCCGACTGTTTCGAGATCACGGCGCAGACGGATGACGACCTCATCATGGGCATTCAGCATAAGGATTTTCCGCTCCATGGCGTTCAGTTTCATCCTGAAAGCATCGCGTCTCAACACGGCCACGACCTGCTTAAGAATTTCCTAAATTTGGTAAACGCCAGCGGCTGACAGGCCATTTGCGCCCCATGCCGACGAATCCCCTTTGCGAGTTTTTGAGATGACCGAACCCTCATCCGAGCTTGCCGACTTCAAGGCCGTCATCGCCCGCGCTGTTTCGGGCACCGCCCTCAGCCGGGAGGAGGCCCGCATCGCCTTCAACATCATGATGGACGGCGCGGCCAGTCCCGTTCAGATCGCGGCATTTCTGGCCAGCCTCGCGGCGCGGGGCGAGACGGTGGCGGAAATCACGGCGGGCGCCGAGGCCATGCGCGCGCGCGCCGTCCGGGTGAATGCCCCGGCCGATGTGGTCGACACCTGCGGCACCGGGGGCGATGCCAAGGGCACGCTGAACATCTCGACGGCGGCGGCCATTGTCGCGGCGGGCGCGGGCGCCAGGATCGCCAAACATGGCAACAAGGCCGCATCATCCAAATCCGGATCATCCGATGTGCTGGAGGCCCTCGGTCTCAACCTGGATGTGCCGCCCAAGACCGTGACCCGTGCGATCGAGACGGCGGGCATCGGCTTTCTGATGGCGCCGCGCCATCATTCGGCGGTGCGCCACGTGGCGCCCGTACGCAGCGAACTCGGTGTACGCACGATCTTCAATCTTTTGGGACCGCTCTCGAACCCGGCCGGCGCGCGCCGCCAGGTCCTGGGCGTTTTCGATCCCCGCTGGCTTGTGCCCATGGCGGAGGTCCTGCGCAATCTGGGCTCGGAGCGTGTCTGGGTCGTCCATGGCTCGGACGGTCTTGACGAACTGACCCTGTCGGGGCCGAGCCATGTGGCTGCTCTCGAAAAGGGCGCCATCGAGACCTTTGACATTACGCCGGAGGATGCCGGCTTGGCCCGCTCGCCCCTTGAGGCCGTCAAGGGCGGCACGCCCGAGGACAATGCGCGCGCCATCATGAAACTGCTCGACGGCGAGACCGGCGCCTTTCGGGATATCGTGTGCCTGAATGCGGGCGCGGCCCTGCTCATGGCCGATCGGGTCACGGATCTGCGGGACGGCGTAGCCAAAGCGGCGCAGGCCATTGATTCGGGTGCGGCCAAACGCTCGCTTGAGATGCTTGTGGCCCTTTCCCATGGTGCTCCGCATCCGGCGCACCGGTGAAAACGGACAGGATCCATGACCAGCATTCTTGACAAGATCGCCGCCTACAAGCGGGAAGAAATCGCCGCACGCAAAGCGCAGCGCCCCCGAGAGGTCGTGGAAGAAGCCGCGCGCAAGGCCCCGGTGGTCCGGGATTTTCGGGCGGGCCTCGAACGCGCCCTCGCCCGTGAACCCTATGCCGTCATTGCCGAGATCAAAAAGGCCAGTCCCTCCAAAGGGCTCATTCGCGCCGATTTCGACCCGCCATCCCTGGCGAAGGCCTATGAGGCCGGCGGGGCCGCCTGTCTTTCCGTGCTGACCGATGGTCCCTCCTTCCAGGGGGACGACCAGTATCTGGTGGATGCCCGCGCTCAAGTTGACCTGCCCGTTCTGCGGAAGGATTTTCTCTTCGACCCCTATCAAGTGGCCGAGACCCGGGCGCTGGGCGGTGACTGCATCCTGATCATTCTGGCGGCCGTCACTGACGGGCAAGCGGCGGAACTCGAGCGCACGGCCTTCGCCTGGGGCATGGATGTTCTGCTCGAAGTCCATGACGAGGCCGAATTGGCGCGGGCCTTGAAGCTCCAGAGCCCGCTGATCGGCATCAACAATCGCGACCTGCGCAGTTTCGAGACCCGGCTCGAGACGACGGAGCGCCTGGCGCCGTTGGTGCCGAAGGACCGTGTGGTCATTGCCGAAAGCGGCTTGACCTCGCCGGATGATCTGGCGCGGCTGGCCCGGGTGGGTGTGCGGCGTTTCCTGATCGGCGAGAGCCTGATGCGCCAGAGCGACGTTACCATTGCGCTCAAGGATCTTCTTGGCACCGAAACCGCCCGGAACCCGGGAGTTTCGCCGTGAGCGACCTGACCCATTTCACGGCCGAGGGGGACGCCCACATGGTCGATGTGGGCGGGAAACCCGTGACGGATCGTGAGGCCACGGCCAAGGGCGATGTTTTCCTCGCCGCCGACACGCTGAGCCTGATCGAAAAGGGCGACGCGAAAAAGGGCGACGTCTTGGGGGTCGCCCGCCTTGCCGGCATCATGGCCGCGAAGCGGACCTCGGATCTCATTCCGCTTTGTCATCCCCTGCCCCTGTCCCGCATCGCGATCACCTTCGCGCCCCAGCCGGCGGAGGGCCGGATCGAGATCACGGCCGATGTCAGCGTCAGCGGGCGCACGGGCGTGGAAATGGAAGCCCTGACGGCGGTTTCCGTTGCCGCACTGACCATCTATGACATGGTGAAGGCGGTGGACCGGACCATGCGCATCGGGAATATCCGCCTGACCCACAAGGAAGGCGGTCAATCCGGCTCTTTCGATCGGGCCTGAGAGGATCAGAGCATGCTGTCCGTTGAAGAGGCCCATGCCCGTTTGACCCAAGGCATCGCGCCCTTGGCGCCGGAGATCGTGGCCCTTTCTGAAGGACTGGGCCGGGTGCTGCGTGCGCCCGTGATGGCCCGCCGCACCCAACCGCCAACCCCAATCAGCGCCATGGACGGCTACGCCGTTCGCGCCGCCGATATCGCCGCGCCCGGCCGCTCTTTACGCTGCGTCGGCGCGGTCGCCGCGGGGGAAGCCTTCACCGGGACGATCGGCCCAGGGGAAGCGGTCCGCATTTTCACGGGCGCCGGCCTGCCCGCGGGCGCCGATACCGTGGTTGCCCAGGAGGATTGCGAAAGCGATTCGACGACGGAGGAGATCCGCTTCACCATCGCGGGGGAGCGGGGCCGCCATGTGCGTCCCGCCGGTCTTGATTTTGCCGCTGGCGACACGGTGCTCTCACCACCGTTGGTCCTGAGCCCGGCCGATCTTGCCCTGGCGGCGGCGGCCGGCGCGGATCGCCTGAAGGTCTCCCCCGAACCCCACGTGGCCATTCTGGCGACGGGCACCGAGTTGATTCGGCCAGACGAAGTGGGCACCGACCGGGACGGACCGACCCGCACCGTGGCCTCAAGCCTCTATGGCCTCGCGGCGGCCGTGCGCCAATGGGGAGCCGTCCCCCTCGACCTTGGCATCGCCCCGGACGACCGGACCCGATTGGAGGCGGCCCTCAAAGGCGCGGGCGATTCGGATCTGGTGATCACCCTGGGCGGGGCCTCGGTCGGGGATCATGATCTTGTCCAGGAGGTCGTGACGGCCATGGGCGGCACGATCGATTTCTGGCGCATCGCCATGCGGCCGGGCAAACCCTTGATGGTCGGCAGTCTGATGGGCCGCCCTTTCATCGGCCTGCCGGGCAATCCGGTCTCGGCCCTGGTCTGCGCCGAGTTGTTCGTCCGCGCCGCGATCGATCGCCTGAGAGGCCTTGACGGTTCCCTGCCGCCCCTTGACACCGCAAGGTGCGGCGCACCGACGCCCCAGAATGGTCCCCGACAGGATTATATGCGTGCGGAACTTTCGCGGGATGCGGACGGCACGCTCGTGGCGACACCCTTTCCGGTCCAGGACAGTTCGATGCTGACAAGCCACGCCCGGGCCCACGCCCTGTTGGTACGCCCTCCCCATGCCCCGGCCCTGGAACCTGGCGCGCCCTGTCCGGTGCTTCCTTTACGCAATCTTACCAACTCCAAGCTGTAACCTGGGCACCCACGCACGGGAAATGTCTTGACGACGAACTAGAACCAACATAGAACATTCATGTTTAGGTTTTGTTCCTAGTTCGCTGGATATCAGTCATTGGAGATCGGTCCGATGCGATGTCCATCGAGGACGATTGGGGTTGCCCGGAAATTGGGTTTGCCGGGAACAGGACTGCACGGAACAAGGGGGTCGCGACCTTGGACCACGAGGTGATGGTATGCTGACGCCGAAACAGCACGAATTGCTCATGTTCATCTATGAGCGGATCCGGGAAACCGGGGTGTCTCCGTCCTTCGATGAGATGAAGGATGCCCTCGATTTGCGCTCCAAATCCGGGATCCACCGGCTGATCACCGCCCTTGAGGACCGGGGGTTCATCCGCCGTCTGCCCCACAAGGCGCGGGCGCTTGAAATCCGGCGCATGCCCGATGACGTGATGCCCGAACCGGAAACCCGAGGAGGCCGCTCCCGCCGCTTCGAGCCCAGCGTGGTCGGCGAGACGGCGGAGCGCCCCGCCTTTCAAGGTGTACAATCTCAGCCCGCGCCGGGCCTGGACGGGGGCGTCGAAGTGCCGGTCATGGGCCGGATCGCCGCCGGGACGCCCATCGAGGCCCTGGAACAACAAAGCCATTTCATCGGCGTGCCCGTTTCCATGCTGAGTACCGGTCGCCACTTTGCCCTTGAGGTCCGGGGCGATTCGATGATCCAGGCAGGCATTCTCGACGGCGACACGGTCGTCATTCAGCAATGCGACACGGCGAGCAATGGCGACATCGTCGTTGCCCTGGTCGATGACCAGGAAGCCACCCTGAAACGCCTGCGCAAGCGGGGTGAAACGGTCGCGCTCGAAGCTGCCAATCCCAATTACGAAACGCGGATCTACGGCCCCGACCGGGTCAAGGTTCAGGGCAAGCTCGTCGGACTGCTGCGTCACTACTAGAGCGCTTTCAGCAAAAGTGTGTGCGGTTTTGCGGTTCGAAAGCGCGACCAAACAAGACGTTAGAGCGCGAGCAATGATCCCGAGATAATTGAACGGGCTCTAGTCCTGTGGATCGCGATTAGTGAGGCGGATGGCGCTCCCTCGGCCGGTGATAGGGCTGGCGTCGCGGCTGGACCCAGGGACGTTCACCCCGGATGTGCCGCGCGGTGCGCAGGGTAAAGCCGTCTTCGTCACGCCACAGGGCGACGGGCCCGCCAAAGGCCAGATCGAAAATATCGACAATCAGCCGAGGGTTCGGACAATCACCGCGTATGGGTGTCCGATGGATGAGAATATCCGCCTTCGCACAATCCTCCGCCACGGAGGCGTCGTCATGGCCCAGCGCCACGCGCCCGAAAAGGGCCGCAGGCTGAACACAGCCCAGGTCATCACATTGCCAGCCGCCGGTTCCCTCTTGGGGCCCATCCCAACGTGACAGGCCCTTTGACGTCTCGTCGGGCGATATCGACGTCCGCGCCGCCGCCGCGCGGGGGGTGCGCCCATCCCCATCCCGCCTCAACCAGACCTGGGCCGAGAACCGTTCCCGCCGCCCATGGGACAGCATCAATCCGCCGCCCTCGTCCCGGATCGCCACAAGCTTGCCGCGCCGGTCCACCAGCAGGTCCGGCGGCCGCGCCGCTACCGCGATGATCAGCCCCATGATCATCGGCACCAGCCCGGCAAACCGCCATGGCTTGCGCCACAGCATGAGCCACAATCCGCCCATGACCATGAGCACGAGCGCCCCCCAGGGCCAGGCCGCCACGGTCCGCGCCGCAACCGGCCAGGCCGCCACGTCATGGGCAACCGTCAGGATAAGCTGAATGCCCTGACCCATGATCCACAAGGGCCAGGCTTCAAGGCCCAGGGGCATGGCCAGCAGGGTGGCCAGCGCCATGGGCATCACCAGGAACGAAAAGAGCGGAACCGCCACGAGATTGGCCAAGACATCAAGCTGGCCCATCCGGTTGAAATGAAACGCAGCGAAGGGCGCCGTCGCAAGACTCGCGATCAGGGTCGTGACGGCCACGCCCACAAGGCCCATCGCCATGCGCCGCGCAAGACCGGGCGGCACGCCATTGCCCTCCCACCAGCCGCGCAAGGGCCCCTGACGGAGCATCTCATAGACGCTGATCAGGGCCGTGACCGCCCCGAACGACATCTGGAACCCGGCATGAACCAGGCTTTCCGGTTTGAGCACAAGGATCACCAGGGCCGCCACGGCGACGGTCCGCAACGAGATCGCCGGACGGTCGAACAGGATCGCCCCCATGGCGATCAGGACCATGATGAAAGCCCGCTGGGTAGAGACCGACGCCCCGGAAATGATGAGATAGCATGCAGCGCCCATGATCGTCGCGACGGCTGCCCATTTCTTGACCGGCCGGGTCAAGGCGATGGATTCCACAAGGGCCAACCCCGCCCGCACCACGCCAAACACCAGAAAGGCGATGGCGGTCATGTGCAGGCCGGAGATGGCCAGGAGATGAGCAAGCCCCGCGTCCCGCAAGGCGGTCCAATCCTCCTGGGCAATGCCGGCCCGATCCCCCGTGATCACCGCCGCCGCGATCGCGCCTTCCCGGCCGGGCAAGGCCTCCCGCACGGTCAGGCTCAGCGTCTGACGGAAGCGACCGATCCGCGCGGCAACAGTATTAAGGGGCGCGCCCCTGGTCTCCTCGGGTGCGGCCACCGCATAGCCGACGGCGCCGAGCCTTTGGAACCATGCCTGGCGCGCGAAATCGAAGGCGCCGGGCGCGGCGGGCCCCGGCGGAGGTTGGAGCACGGCCCGCACACGGATGGCCGCTCCCGGTGCGGAAACTGTTGTTTTCTGCCGCACACTGACCCGGACACGATAGGGTGTGTCCGCCTGGTCGATGCCGTCGATCCGCTCGACACGGATCAAAAGGCGCTGGCTGCCGTTGTCGCGCAGCTCCACGCGCTCCAACCATCCCGTCACCGTGACCGACCGCGTCCTCTTGGCCAGAACCGGTTCGGCCACTTGGGCCGTCCGCAGGCAGGCGCCAGCGAAACCAAGGGCCAGGATCAGCAGGCCGGCGGCGCCGATCCGCAGGCCCAAACCCGACGGCGTGACCATATAGGCCATCCAGGCGATAAGGGCCGCCAGCCCCGCAAGCCACAATGGCGGCTCCACGGGCAGCGCAAAATAGAGACCGATCCCCGTCCCGAAGATCACCGGCCACCACAATGGCCATTGGGCGCGCTCGTCCTGAAAGGTCTTCGCCACGAGCGCGAGGCCCCCCCGGGGATCGGGGACTGGGAAGGAACGCACACGGCGGATCAGATCGGCGGCCATGACGTTTTTCCCCTTGCCCGCCGGGCCCCGCGCGGATCAATGCTGCGGCAGGCCCAACCAGTCCGCAATATGCCGATTGACGAGATCCGGTGCATCCTGCTGGGCCCAATGGGAAACACCGGGCAGGCGCACAAGGGTTAGATCCGAGACATAGCGCTCGGTATCATCCGTGAGGTGAACGCCAAGGGACACGTCCTCCTCGCCCCAGATCAGAAGCGTCGGGACATCGGTGCTCAGCCGCTCCCTCATCATGCGCCGGCTGTCCGGATGGCGCAAAAGCGCCCGGTAATAATTGAGCATGGCCGTGGCACAGCCCGGGATCAGGGCGTTCTCCCGAAAGACCTGAATGACCTCCTCGGGAAAATTCTCCGGGCGCGCCACCGTGTCTTTGAAGATGCGGTCGATGGCCGCCCCGTTCGCGCGAGTCAGGCCCCGTTCCGGCAGCCAGGGAAGTTGAAAGAAAAAAATGTACCAGGACTTGCGAAACTGGCCTTCCCGCCAGAAGCCGTCCATGACACAGGTCGGGTGCGGAATATTGATGGCGATGAACTTCTCGAATGGCCTGACATTCCGCAGGATCGCCTGCCAGGCGACAATGCCGCCCCAATCATGGGCCATCAGAATGCGGGGCACATGCCCCCGCGCCCGCGCGGCGTCATGGAGCCCCGCCACATCCTCGACGAGCTTTGGCAGCGCATAGTCCCGCAGTTTCGTGGGGCGTGTCGTTTGACCGTAGCCCCGCATATTCGGGGCCCAGACGGTATAGCCCGCCTCCGCCAGAAGGGGCATCTGGTGGCGCCAGGAGTAAGAGGTCTCCGGGAAACCGTGAAGGCACAGAACGAGCGATTCCCCCTCGCCCATGACCGCCGTTTCAAATTCAAGGCCGTTGGCCGCAATCCGCTCAGTCTTCCAGGGCAATGCCATGGCTCATCCTTTCCCGCCGCCCCCGTCACGGCATGATGTTCAGGGAGCGGCCCGTTCCTTGTCGATGGCGTTGATGTATCGCTGGAGTTTCCCGATGGCCGTCATGGCATTCAAGGCAAACCGTTCCATGTCGGCTTGATCCGCGGGCGTGAGAGTCTGGAGGATATCGGCACGGTTCAATCCGTCGAGCCGGGCCTCCTGCAACCACGACACCAGGGCGGGATCCTGCATCCATCTGCCCTCATTCATGGAACTCGCCAACGCGGTGCGCAAAAAATCCGTATCCGTATCCGGATGGGGGACCGGCGTACACAGCTCATTCTTGACCGCGTCGTCCCCGCCGATCGCCTCCACATGACCGATAAAGGCCGCACTGAAAACCTGCTGACAGGTGCGCACGGATTGAAGCGTGATGGCGTCGCCCGCGAAGACGGGAACCGCAGGGCGCGTTGCCAGACCGTCCGCCGTGCAGTCCACATGGAGGGTCCGCTCATTGGTCGGAACGGCGCCCTGATCCAGGACGATGCGATCCCGTTCGATGCCCTGGACACGGCCCTGGCGGATGATGCTCCGAAGGCGCCGTAACTGTTCCAATTCAAGGCGGCTCACGGTGGCGCACCGATACATGGTCGGCTTGATCGTTTCATCGAGCCGCAGCAACTGGCCGTCCGCATTCAAGCGCGCGAACATATCCTCGACCGTGTCGGACTCGGCAATGACGGTCATCTGGCGGACGAAGCTGCCCAGGAGACTATCAGCCAATGTCGATCCAGGCTGAATATGGGCCCGGTCCAGGAGCCAGGAATCCCGGGGCATGATCCAGCGGATCGCGTCCGGCTCCACTCCGTTCTTCAGGAGGAAAAGACAGGCATCCATTCCCGTCTTGCCCGCGCCCACCACGACATAAGCCTCGTACTGACCCATCACCCGGGGCAGGCCGTTGGGTGCCACGCAGTGGGCCTCGGGATCCACGGTATAAAGCGGTCCCCGTACGGAGGGCACCATGACATTCATATAGGTGGCGTCGACGACCTTCCGGGCCGCGACTTCATGCTCCGCCTGGGACAAAAGGGAGGTGAAGCGGCCATGGCCTTGATAGGCGCAAAGGGGGAAATACTGAACCCGGCCCGACGGCAGGAAGTGCTGATTCATGACCTGGTCGAAATAGGCCAGCACTTCGCTGCTGGTGGCGAGTTCATGGAGCCCCTTGTTCCATCCGCTCACGTCGATTGTGTCACTGCCGAGCGGGCGGGAATTCACGCCATAAAAGGCCGAGGGCTGATGGAGCCGGACAAAGGGATAGGCATCGTTCCAGTGGCCGCCCGGCTGATGGTGTTTGTCCACCAAGACGACCGTGGCGTCCGTTTCGTTCAGCAGCACATCGGTGAACGCCATGCCCATGGCCCCGGCGCCGATGACCAGATAGTCGGCTTCGATCCGTTTCCCTGTCATGGCGCCATGGGCCTCCCGTCTGCTTCGTGCGGCACTGCAATGCCTTGTTCTTTTGCCGCCCCAAGACCAGGGGACGCCGGATCAAACCTCCACGGAGGCGAGTTTGGAGCGCAGCATCCGGGCGATGAAGGTCTTGTCTTCCGGTGACCAGCGCGCCGTCGCCTCTTCAAAATGGCGCACGCGCTCCCACTGTTCATCGAAATAGTGGATGTCCGCGGCCGTGCGCAGGGCATCTTGCACCTGGGCCTGGGTGTCCAGGATTTCGTCCGGCGTCAAATCACGGCCCTGGGTCTGGGCGATTTCACCCAGCAGACGGTTAAGCTCCTCAAGCCATTTGCCCCGGTCCTGTTCCATCTTGGTGTAGGACGCGGCATCGCCGACGATCCAGGCGCGGATCAGGGACACATCCTGGGCGTCCGGATCATGCCCGTCTTCGAGCTTGTTGATGATCGCGCGCACGGCGAGGCCCGTCTCTTCCTGCATTCTTTCGCGAAAAGCGTCGCCGAGCGTCTTCAAGGCCGTCGAGAGCCCGTTCAGCATGCCCAAATCGGCATCTTGACCGATCTTGCCCTGATAGGTCGCGATGTCCGCCAAGGTGGCGTCAATGACTTGCTTGAACCGGGATGTTTGTAGGGTCATGCCGTTCTTCTCCCTTCCACGCGGGAACCTACGCCGTCATGTCACAGCGCGCCGTTTGGTCTCAAAGACATCGTCGACGAGTCGCGTACTCGCCGTCGCGCGGGCGACGATGACACTTTCGGTATCTTCAAGCGTGACCTGCGGGAAGGCAATGGTTTTGCCCATTCTGCCCCCCTCACCCCGTCCGACGACGGGTCCAGCCCGCGCCGGCCCCAGGAATGAAATCGCGACGCCGATGGTGTCTGGAGCCGCGCACGTTCATTGGTACGCCGCACAAGGCGCCGCCCGGCCGGCCGCCCCCGCGTGACCAAGGCTTGCAGGGCCTTCGGCTGGAGCCAAAAAAGAGAACCTCACGGACTTACATCACCAAGTGATGCCATGGAACGCAGGAGGCTCTAGGAAAAGCCCCAGACATGGACCGGTTCGGCCCGCCCGCGCACGCCCTGGCGCCCCAGATCCGTGAAGCCGCCGAGAAGGCTTGAAACATCATCCCCTGTCTCGTCCCGCGCGGCCGCGATCAGGGCATCGCTGACCACGGCGCTCACCTCCAGGGACCGGGTCAGGGCTTCGAGGCGGCTCGCCACATTGACCGTGTCCCCCAAGACGGCGAGCTCGAGGCGGCGTTCCGTGCCGATGTCGCCGACCACCACCGGCCCGTAATGGACGCCTACGGAGATATGCAGGGGCTTGGAACCGTCTTTCCCCGACAGGGAGACGCCGTCCCGCAAGGCCCTCATGATCGCATGGACGCAGGCCAGCGCGTCGGAGGCATCCCGGGGCCCGGGATCCGGCGTCCCGAAAGTGGCCATCATCCCGTCGCCGATGAATTTGTCGACCGTACCGTGATGGGCAAAGACGGTCTGCTCGAGCTGCCCATGGACATGTCGAAGAAGCGCAATGACATCCGCCGGCCCGTGGTGCTCCGACCACGCGGTAAAGCCGCGCAGATCGACAAACATGACAGCGACATTCTGTCCCCGGATTTGGGCAAGCGGTTTGTCCTGACTGGCCAACCGCTCCACGGTCGCGGGCGGGAAATAGCGGGCGAGGTTGGAGCGTTCCCGTTCCAAGGTGGCCTGGCGCAGGACAAGGCGGCGGGAGCGCCCGACAATGGCCGCCAGAAGTCCGGACAGGAGCAGGAACACGGCGATGTTCTGGAAATTGACACCCAGATCGATATAGGTCGGGTCTGCAATGGCCCTCATGAGGCCATCAATGCCTTCCTCGTCCCTGACAGGCATAATGTTCGACCCCGGCAGGCTTGCGAGCCAACCGATGGCGAGCGCCCAGGACACCGCCCCGCAAAGGCCCGCCCACAGAACAAGTCTCGGCTGGAAGGAAAAGGCGAGACCGACCATCAGCACCTGAAGATAGACCGCATTGTTGAAGCGCAGGGAGAGCTGCGGCGGATAGTCGATCGGCGA
>CAZFWG010000038.1:18253-28977 GCA_964522525.1 uncultured Alphaproteobacteria bacterium
AGGCCTTCGCGTTCTTCGGCCGCCAGAGTGTTGCGGACACGCTCTTCGACGGCGGCGTTCGCGCTGCGTGTTGCGCGGTCGGTCCCGGCTCCGATGCCCGCCATGGTGTGTCTCCCGAACGCTTGCCATCCTCAAGCCATGGTGGCGGGACGGCCAGGCCCTGAGCCGCAGCCTCAGCCCCCCTAAAAGGCCGGCGCGCCCAATGCTTCCTTGCCCCCCTGTCCTTCCCCGTCCCATGTGCTATCACCCCGGCACCTGTCGGCAAGTGCAAAGGCCTTTCCATGAGTTCAAACGCCTCCCCGGACGGCGCCCCCGTCGTCACCCGCTTCGCGCCCTCACCCACCGGCTTCCTCCATATCGGCGGGGCGCGCACGGCCTTGTTCAATTGGCTCTATGCCCGCCATTGCGCAGGGCGCTTTGTCCTGCGCATTGAGGATACGGACCGGGAACGCTCCACCAAGGCGGCGATCGACGCGATTTTGGAAGGCATGGATTGGCTCGGCCTCGCCCATGACGGGGACATCCTGTTCCAGTCCCAGCGCGCAAACCGGCACAAGGCCGTGGCCGAGGAACTGCTGGCCAAGGGGCAGGCCTATCGCTGCTTTGCCACGGCCGAAGAACTGGCCCAGCTGCGCGAGGACGCCCGCGCCAAGGGCCGGGTCTATCGCTATGACGGCCGCTGGCGTGACCGGGACCCGTCGGAAGCGCCCAAGGGCATCGCCCCCACCATTCGGCTCAAGGCGCCCAAGGGCGGGGCGACCGTGATCCGGGATCAGGTCCAGGGCGATGTCACGATCAGTCACGATGAATTGGATGATCTGATCCTGCTGCGCAGCGACGGCACGCCCACTTACATGCTGGCCGTCGTGGTCGACGATCACGACCAGGGCGTGACCCATGTGATTCGCGGCGATGATCATCTGATCAACGCCGCGCGCCAGATGCAGATCCTGGGCGCCCTGGACTGGCCCGTGCCGGTCTATGCCCATGTCCCCCTGATCCATGGTCCGGATGGCGCCAAACTCTCCAAACGCCACGGCGCGCTGGGCGTCGAGGCCTATCGGGACCTGGGCTACCTGCCCGAGGCCATGCGCAACTATCTGGCGCGCCTCGGCTGGGGCCATGGGGATGACGAGATCTTCTCGACCGAACAGGCGATCGACTGGTTCGATCTGGACGGCATCCGCGCTGCACCCGCCCGCATGGATTTCGAGAAACTCGCCCATGTGAACGGCCATTACATCCGCGCGGCGGATCCGGATCGGCTCGTCGACGCCATCAAGCCTGCCCTTGAAAAGACGGCCGCACAGAGCCTCGACGCGACGTTGGCGGCGCGGGTCAAACGCTGCCTGCCGGCCCTTGCCGAACGGGCCAAGACCCTGGTCGAGCTTGCCGACCAGGCCCGGTTCCTGGTGGTGTCCCGTCCCGTGACGGTTGAGGATGGCATGGCCAAACATCTGAACGAAGAGAGCCGCCTCCTGCTCGGGGAGCTGTCCGGGGAGCTTGAGACGCTCGAGGATTGGACCATTGAGGGCATCGAAGGCGCAATCCGGGGATTCGCCGACGCCAAGGGACTCAAATTCGGCAAGATCGGACCGCCCCTGCGGGCAGCCCTCACGGGAACCTCGAAGTCACCGGGCCTGTTCGAGGTGGTTTATGCGCTGGGCCGTGAGGAAACGCTGGCACGCCTGACGGACCAGACGGGCTGACCCCGTCCTTTTGTCCGGCGCCGTCTCACTCTTCGCTGATGCTCCTGACGGTGGCGTTTTCCTGTTGGAAGCGCAGCATCGCGCGAGCGCCGGCCCGCTCGCCAAATTCCTGTCCGATGACCGAGAAGCGTTGTTGTATGGCGGCTTGGCTCGCCGTCAGTTTTTGCCCCAAGGGCGAGCGGTAAAACGCGACCAGGCCCGTCAATTCCGGCGTAGTAAAGCTGTCGTCGTAGATCAGGGCCAGTTCGTTCAACAATTCGGGCAATGAATTATTCAATTCGTCGACGAAGTAAGCCCAGATCCGATCGAGATCCGCCCGAGCGAGGGATGGCAGCGAATTCGCGACCAACTGCTTGAAGGTGCTTTCCTGGCTCTCGATCGACAACCGGATCAGGTCGCCCGCCCGGGTCACCTCGGTCAATTCGAGCGCTTCAGGACTGGCGTTTCTCAGGAACGGTTGGCTCTCCTCCGCCGCGACCGCTCCGCCCAACACCATCGTGACCGCCAGGGCCGCAAAAAAACGAATCATGAGTGGCTCCCCTCGTCTCAATGCAGGCGCGAGTCAGTCTGACCAATACGCGTTTCCATTAAAACCCCCGAAGGCTCGAACGGTAACAATCCCTGGGGTCCGACCGCCCATGGACCGGGAAATGCCGTCGAATTTACCGCGAGGCGTCAAATGGCCATGACGCGCCCACCTGTAACCGCGTATATTGTTCGCAAGAGCAATAACCCATTAGGACAATCCGGACAGTCTGCCCCCAAAAGGCGGAAATGCGCCCGGACAGCCGTCTGAAGGCGGGGAAACAAACGAACAAGACATCACTCACCATCCCGAGACCGGGCACCGGCCGCGGCTTCGGGACCAGAAACGAGCAGGATCGAGGACGTCATGCGATCAATTGTGAAACAGGGCACCCCCGTCGGCAACGCCACCATCAACCACAATGGCCAAAGCGTCGAGATGCCGGTCATGCGGGGCACGGTGGGGCCCGATGTCGTCGACATCCGCAAGCTCTATTCGAGTACGGGCAGCTTCACCTACGACCCGGGCTTCGTTTCCACGGCGAGTTGTGAATCGAGCATCACCTATATCGACGGCGATGAAGGCGTCCTTCTCTATCGGGGCTATCCCATTGATCAGCTTGCGGAGCAGGGCAATTTCATGGAGACCTGCTATCTGCTGCTCTACGGAGATCTGCCGACGCCGGCCCAGATGCGGGAATTCGAGAACGGCGTGATTTATCACACCATGGTCCATGAGCAGATGCGCAACTTTTTCTCCGGCTTCCGCCGGGACGCGCACCCCATGGCGATCATGGTCGGCGTGGTAGGCGCCCTGTCGCCCTTCTACCACGACTCCACCGACATCAATGATCCCTACCAGCGGATGAACGCGTCCTTCCGCATGATCGCGAAAATGCCGACCATCGCGGCCATGGCCTATAAATACTCGATCGGTCAACCCTTTGTTTATCCGCGTAATGAACTGGGCTATGCGGAAAACTTCCTAAAAATGTGCTTCGAGGTGCCTGCGGAAGACTACAAGGTCAATCCCGTCCTGGCCCGCGCCATGGACCGAATTTTTATTCTCCATGCGGATCACGAACAAAACGCCTCCACCTCGACGGTTCGCCTTGCCGGGTCCTCCGGCGCCAATCCCTTCGCCTGCATCGCCGCCGGAATCGCCTGTCTCTGGGGCCCCGCCCATGGCGGCGCCAACGAAGCCGCCCTCAACATGCTGGCGGAGATCGGTTCCGTCGAGCGCATCCCGGAATATGTCCTCAAAGCGAAGGACCGGGACGATCCGTTCCGTCTCATGGGTTTCGGCCACCGGGTCTACAAGAACTACGATCCGCGCGCGAAGGTGATGCAGACCACCTGCCACGAAGTGCTGCAGGAACTGGGCATCCAAGATGATCCGCTGCTGGCCGTGGCCATGGAGCTGGAACGCATCGCGCTCGAGGATGAGTATTTCGTCGAGAAGAAGCTCTACCCAAATATCGACTTCTATTCCGGCATCACCCTTCGGGCCCTCGGATTCCCTACCACCATGTTCACGGTGCTGTTCGCGCTGGCCCGCACGGTGGGCTGGATCGCCCAATGGAGCGAGATGATCGAGGATCCGAGCCAGCGCATCGGTCGTCCGCGCCAGCTCTATACCGGATCCCCGCGGCGCAACTATGTACCGATGGACGCCCGCGCGCCGTCCCTGGGCTGAGGACTCCGATTAAGCAAAAATCTTAACGTGTCACTGGAGACTTTCGGTTTAGTATGATGTGACATTGAATGATCTTGATTGTGTCGGCCCTTTGGAACGGGTCTTGTGCGAAAGGGCTCAGCCTTGGGCAGTCCGTTTTGGGCCGGCAAATCCCCGCGTCGCCGACGCCACGACGCGGCCGCATGAAGCGCCTCTCGCAGGAGCATGCCATGAAATGCTCACTTGGTCCTTGTTCACGACAGATCCGCGCCCGCGGGTCCGATGACGCTCCTGCAGCTCGAATTCGCCGGCTCTTCGTGGCCGAACCCCAACTGCGCCATCCCGCCCTCGCCAATGACAACGGGCTGGCCGGGGGGCTGGCCGGGCGGCCTTCCGCGCGCCTGGCCCTGGTCCTGGCGCCGCTCGCCATGGCGGCTCTCATCATCGCCGTTCTGGTCTGATTTTTCTTCGGTTGGGCCGCCCCTCTTCCAGATCCTTTGATGTAGCTCAAGGCGGGTGATCCAAACCCCGGCCACCCTACCGCCATGACAGATTCCAGATTGACCTTCGCGACGGCCAACCTGCCGCGCTATACGAGTTATCCGACCGCGCCCCATTTTCATGGGGAGGTCACGGATCACACCTATGCCGCGTGGCTTGAAAGTCTGCCGGCGGACGCCTCTACGTCCCTTTACCTGCACCTGCCGTTTTGCGCCGAGATGTGCTGGTATTGCGGCTGCCATACCAAGATCACCCGGCGCTTGGAGCCGGTGGAGCGCTATGCGCAGGCGCTTGCCGGCGAAATCGATCTCGTGCACCGGGCGATGGGCCATGCGGGCCGGGTCACCCATCTGCATTGGGGCGGCGGCACGCCTACCCTTCTGCCCGAGGATCAATTCGCCCAGATCATGGAGCGGGTCCGGCATGCCTTTGATCTTGATCCGCAAGCAGAACTTGCCATCGAAGCCGATCCCCGCACGCTCACCCCGGAACTCGCCCGGCGTTTGCGCCTTGAAGGCATGACGCGGGTCAGTTTCGGCGTTCAGGATTTCGACCCCGCCGTGCAGGAAGCCATCAACCGGCGCCAAAGCGTCGAGACGGTCCGGCGCGCGGTCGACCTCGTGCGCGACCAGGGCATTGAACAGATCAGCTTCGACCTGATCTATGGCCTGCCCCATCAGACTCTCGATGGCCTGCGCCGCACCGTCGACCTGTCCGCCGACATGGGGCCGGACCGGCTTTCGGTTTTCGGCTATGCCCATGTCCCCTGGATGAAACGCCACCAAAGCCAGATCGACGAGACCCTTCTCGCCGACGCGCCTGGGCGGCTCGTCCAGGTCGAAACCATTGCAAACCGCCTGGTGACACGGGGCTATCGCCGGATCGGCCTCGACCACTTCGCCAAGCCGAACGACCCGATGGTCCATGCCCTGGACAACCGGGCGCTTCGCCGGAACTTTCAGGGTTACACCACGGACGAGGCTCCGGCCCTGATCGCGCTCGGCGCCTCGGCCATCGGCCGGCTGCCCCAGGGCTTCATCCAGAACGCTCCGGATATTGGCGGCTATGAGCGCGCCATTTCCGAAGGGCGTCTGGCGACCGTTCGCGGCCGCGGCCTGACCCAGGATGACCGCATCCGGTGGTCCGTCATCGAACGGTTGATGTGCGACATGGAAGTGGACCTGGACGCCATCGACGGTGCCCAGCGCCTGACGCCCGTGCTCCACGAATTCGGCCCCATGGTCCGGGCTGGACTTGCCCGGGTCGACGGCCATCGCTTGCATCTGGCGGAAGCGGCCCGGCCGGTCATGCGTTGGGCGGCGGCCCGTTTCGATGCCTATCTGCAGCCGGCAACCGCCCGCCACTCCGTGGGCGTATGATATTGCGCCAGGACGCGCTGCGCGAACAGCGCAGCTTGATCGGTGACAGCGGCCGGTTCATCATGTCCAGAATGGCCTTGGCCGCCCGGTGGCTCGGCTTTTCGCCGCCCAGACCCAGCTCGCTCAACGCGCGGGCCTGCCGGTCCACTTGGCGCCGAGCCACATCGCTCTCGCTCAAAAGCGGCATCAATTCATCGCTGATGGAATCCACCGTGGCCGAGCGCTGGATGAATTCCGGCACCACCCCGACACCCGCGACCAGATTGATCATGGTGATGAATTCCACATTGACGATGCGCTTGGCGATTTGTTCCGTGAGCCAGCTCATCTGATAGATGACCACCATCGGCACGCGGGCCAGCGCCAGTTCCGTCGTCACCGTGCCGGAGACGGCGAGCGCCGCATTGGCCGCATCGAAGGAGGCGAACTTCTCCTCCTGGCCCACCACATGGATGGGCATGGACCAGCCTTCCATGGCCGCCTCGACGACTTCCCGCACATGGGGAACGACGGGGATCACCACATGGAGACCGGGGATGCGCCGGCGCATGCGATGGGCGCAGGCGCGCAGAAGCGGCATCATCATCCGGATTTCCGTCCGCCGACTGCCCGGCAGCAAAAGCAGAACCGGCGTGTCGGCCGGGATGGCATGGCGGGTGCGGAAAACGGCACCGCCGCGCATCTGATCGGCCCGTTCCACCACGGAATAGCCCACGAATTGGGCCGGGAGCCCTTCCCGCTCGAACCACGGCGCCTCGAAGGGGAAAATCGTCAGGACACAATCCACGATCTCCGCGAGCTTCGCCGCCCGCCCCGGACGGGAGGCCCAGACCTGGGGCGCCACGAATTTGACAAGCCGGAGATCGGGAGCGAGCCGCGCGATGCGGCGGGCCACCCGATGGGTGAAGCCCGGACTGTCGATGAGGACCACGACATCGGGGCGGGTTTCCACGGCGAAATCGGCCACATCGCGCACCCGTCGCAAGATGCGCGGGATGGCCGGAATGATCTCGCTATAGCCCATCACGGACGTATCGGAAATCGGGAACAGGCTTTTCAGGCCTTGCGCCTCCATGGCGTCGCCGCCCATGCCCGTGATCTTGACCCGCCCCTCCGTCAGGGTGCGAAGGGCCGTGATCAGTTCCGCACCGAGAGCATCACCGGAAGGCTCCCCCGCCACCATCATGATATGCGGGGCTTCCTGCGTGTCCGGCTTGACCAGCCTCGGCGAGCGGATCGTGTAGTCCCTGTTGGTGGCCTTGTCCCTCATGACCGGATCTCGGGCCCCGTCAGTCCGATGACAAAGAGACCCATCTCGTCGGCTGCCCGAATGACCGCCTCGCGATCCATGACCAGCGTCTCGCCCGATGCGATTCCGATGCCTGCGAGCCCGATCGCCGATGCCCCTTCCACGGTCCGCACCCCAATGGTCGGCAGATCGATGCGCCGTTCCTGATCCGGTTTCGGCCGTTTAACCAGAACGCCGGCCCGGGCCTCGGCCGTCCCCTTCAGCGTTGCCGGCAGGTCCCTGCAGCGGTTCAGCATGGCATCCGTACCCTCGGCCGCCTCGACCGCCAGCACGAGGCCGCGCACGACAACCGCCCCTTGGGCGATATCGAACTCCCCGAGGCGGGTGGCCACGCGCCAGGCAAGGTCCAGGTCCTCCAGGGCCTGGGCATCCGGTTCATGGCGTCCCAAGGGGCCCTCGGAAGCGACCAGGGCGCCCATGACCTGGTCGGGACCTTCGACGCGGAAGCCCCGTTCCTCGAACACATCGACCAGGAAGCGCAGGAGCTTGTCGTCGCCGCCCCGGGCGGCCATCAATGCGCGCGGCAAAAGACGGGTACCAACGAGATCGAGCTTGAGAGCCGAAAAATCCGGACGGCGGACAATGCCTGACATGCAGATCGCGCCACAGCCCTGATCCTTCAGGATTGAGAGCGTATGCCCCACGGTGCCGAGTGCCGCCCAACTGTGCGGATAGTTCTCGACGGCCTTGTCGGCCAGCCCCTCAAGGGCAATGACGTGAAAGGGACGGCCCGACAGCTGACAGGCCTCGGCCAGACGCAGGGGCAGCGCCCCGCCGCCCGCGATCAGACCGATCTTGACCGGCGCCTGATCATCGGCCGACGGAGGAACGGTTTTCAGGGGAGCTTCGTCATGCACCACGGCCGGACCATGGCAGGCAGAGGGGACGCTTGCCGGCTTCCCGAATGAAGCCGACGATTTCCATCACCTCCGCACTGTCCCCGAATTCATTTGCCACCTTGTTCAATCGATCCGCAAACGCCCCATCCTGCACGAACAGCGCCCTGAAGGCCCGGCGGATGGTGTGGATCGTCTCCCGCCCCAGATCGCGCCGCTTCATGCCGACGATGTTGAGGCCGGCCAGATGGGCGCGGTTGCCGGTCACCGACCCGAAGGGAATGAGATCGCCCTCAAGCCCGGCCATGCCGCCCACAAAAGCGAACCGCCCGATCCGGGCGTTCTGGTGGACCGCGCACAGACCGCCCAGAAACACGAAATCGGAAACGGTCACATGCCCGCCCAGCGTGGCGTTGTTCGCGAAAATGACCGAACTGCCGACCGTGCAATCATGGGCCACGTGGCTGCCGGCCATGAACATGTTGTCGTCGCCGACAATGGTCTCGCCCCGGCCCATGACGGTGCCCGTATTCATGGTGACATGTTCCCGGATGATATTCCGGACACCAATCGAAAGCTTGGTGGGTTCCCCTTCATGCTTCAGATGCTGGGGCCAGGTGCCGATCGAGGCAAAGGGAAAGACCGTCGTCTGCTCACCGATGGTCGTGTGCCCCTCCACATTCACATGGGCGGCGAGCCGGACACGGTCGCCCAGACGCACATGGGGCCCGACGACACTGTAGGGACCGATCTCCACATCGTCGCCAAGCTCGGCGCCGTCGGAGACAATCGCTGTCGGATGGATGGTGGTCATGGGCACACCTTAATGCCGGAACGGCACGGGGGCTTGTGGGATCACGCGACGGCCGGCTTCACTGGCTCACAATCATCGCACTGTATTCAGCTTCCGCCGCGAGCGTGTCACCGACGCGGGCTTCGCCGTGGAATTTCCAGACGGCCCCACGGCTGCGAATCTTCTGAACAGGGATCATCAGCGTATCACCCGGCTGGACGGGCTGGCGGAAGCGGGCCTTATCGATGGTCATGAAGTAAACGACCCGGTCCTCGAGGCCGTCATTGAGGGAATGGGCGACCAGGGCGCCAGCGGTCTGGGCCATCGCCTCGACCATTAAGACCCCAGGCATGACAGGATGTCCAGGAAAATGGCCCTGGAAGAACGGCTCATTGATGGTGACGTTCTTCACGCCGGTCGCGGACTCGTAAGGCACGATATTGATCATGCGGTCGATCATCAGCATCGGATACCGATGGGGCAGCAGACGCATCAGGTCCGTGATGCCGAGCGACGTGCCTTCAGATGATCCTGCTGCGGGCCCCTCGGCCCCCGCCTGCGTCGTCGCGGTTTCACTCATCCGGTCATTCCTCTTTACCCGGCGTCATCTACCCAGGCCCGTCTAGCTGGCCCCATTTTACCCCGCCGATGTGCCGCCCTTGCCCTTGGCAATACGGGACAGGAAGGCAATCTCGCGGCGCCATTCGTTAACCGGCCTCGCCGGCGCGCCACCATAGATGCCGCCGGCCGGCAGGTCCTTCGGCACACCACTGCGGGCCGCCACTTGTGAGCCAGCACCAATGGTCAGATGGCCGGCGCACCCGACCTGGCCGCCCAGGACCACAAAGTCCTCAAGCACCGTGCTGCCGGAAAGGCCCACCTGCCCGACCACGATACAACCCCGACCAATACGGCAGTTATGGGCCACTTGCACGAGGTTATCAATTTTGGCGCCTTCCGCGATGATTGTGTCGCCAATGGCGCCGCGATCGACGGTCGTGCAGGAGCCGATCTCCACATCATCCTGGAGGACGACACGCCCGACCTGCGGGATCTTCTGGTGGACGCCGCCATTGAACACATAGCCGAACCCGTCCTGGCCGATGGCGGTATTGGGATGGATCATCACCCGGTCGCCCAGAAGCGCATATTGCAGGGTGACCTGGGCACCGATGACACAATCCCGCCCCATGACGACGCCTGGACCCACGACCGCGTTCGGACCGATCCGGCTGCCCGCGCCGATTTCCGCCCGGGGTCCGATCACAACGCCGGGGCCGAACGCCACGTTGTCCCCGATCACCGCATCCGGCGCAATGGCCGGCGTTGGCGGCAAAGCGTCAAGACCCCCGACGGGCTTGAACAGACGGTTCAGGGTTTCCGCGAAAGCCGCCTTCGGATTGGGCACGATGATGCGGATGGTTTCGGGCGCCCGATCCTCCAGATCGAGATCCGCCGGTACGAAACAGGCCCGCGCGCGGGTCTCCGCATAGGCGTTGCGATAGCGCTTGCCCTCGATATACGAAACGCCGGACGGCCCCACTTCTTCAAGAGGGGCCGCCTCGTCAATCTCCAAATCCGGACTGGCATCGGCAGGCAGCGTGCCGCCGCAAAAATCCGCCAATGCACCAAGCCGGATCCCGCCTCGAAACTCGAAAAAGCGCGGATCCGCCATGGCCTATCTCCTGTATGGGTTAGTTCTTCTTCGGTGCCGGCGCCGGTCCCTGCTCCTCACCCTTGGGTTCTTCATCAATCTTGGGCAGGTCAACTTCGAGCTTGGGAAGTTTGATCTCGATGCGTTGCATCGCCGCGTTGGTGATTTCGACAGAGTCGGAATTCGCCAACACGAGATCATTCACAAGACCTTTGTCAACCAAAAGTTCACCGCTCTTGTCCCGCATGACCTCGAACAGGACCGGACGGATCGAATCCTTGAACTGTTTGCGTGCGGATTGTTGAGCCTGATTCAGGATGACCTGGAAGTTCTCGCTCAGGAC
>CAZFWG010000038.1:29077-37856 GCA_964522525.1 uncultured Alphaproteobacteria bacterium
AGCCCCAGAGCGATCAGACCGAGCGCGGCAAATGCAGCGATCGGCAGGTGTTTGGTCAACTGAAACATGTGTCTGGTCCTCATATCTCGGAGTTATGGGTGATTTCGGTCACCACCGTGACCGAAAACGGGAAAAGAACCGTCAGAAGCGGATCACACCGCTTCCTGTGTCCCTTTCCCGAAGCGGCAGCGCCCTCCGCCGAGCACGACCGCAAAAAACGTGAAAATCCTGCCCCCTTGTCCGCCCCGTCCGTCTTTCCATCAAAACCGCGTACCAGCGCTGAACCGGAAAAGCTGGTTCTGGTCGAACTCTTCGGCCAACAGCGCCTCAGCCAAGTCGAACCGGACCGGTCCGAAGGGTGATTCCCAGAAAATACTGACGCCTGCGGAAGCCCTGAGAGAGGGCGTGCCGTCAACCGACAGATCTTCCGCGGTTATGGTATCCGGCAGATCCCCATCACCCAGAATCCCGACCGTGCCAAAATCGGCGAACAGGGCAGCTGAAATCCCCAGATCTTCCGGCAGACCCGTCGGGAAGCTGACCTCGAACGAGCCGATGGCGAAGAGCCGGCCACCCAGGGCGTCACCGCCAAGGGCCGCGCGCGGACCAACCCCTGCAATATCAAAGCCACGGAACGTATTCCCCCCACGGAAGAACCGGTCATTGATCCGGATTTCATCGCCACTGAGCGGGAAGATGTAGCCCGCCTGCACGGTGAAACTGGCAATGACCTCGGGAAGCAGGCCGCGATAGATCCCGCCATTGAGCTGAGAGCGCAGGTAATTGATGTTACCGCCAAGACCCGCCACGTCCTGCGCCAGGCTCACATTGAAACCGCGGGTCGGGCGCAGGGGGTCGTTCCGCCGGTCGTGGGTCAGCACATAACCGATAATGGAGCTGATGTCCTCGCCGGTCGCGTCACAGATCGCCTCAGAAAGCGCCGTGGTGAACTGAGGAGGATCAGAGTCGGGAACCAGCGTCGGCGTACAAAGCGCTTGGTCCACTTCCACCTGATCGTTCCGGAAGGTGTAGCGCAGACGCAGCCTGGAATATTCAGACAGCGGAAAGCCCGTGGTCAGACCGAAACCGGTGGAGGCGGTATCGAAGGACGATTCCCGGAAATCCGTCGCCACACGGAAGAGCTCGAAACCGGCCGCCAGGTTGCGCCCCAGGAAATAGGGTTCCGAGAAGCGCATATCGATCTGCTGGCGCCGATCGGACAGCTGCAGGCGCAGGCGCAGGAACTGGCCGCGGCCCAGAAGGTTGCGTTCGGAAACCGAGACTTCACCGAGAAAGTTGTCGGTGGAGGAAAAGCCGAAGCCGAAGGAAAGCTCCCCCGTGGGCTGCTCCTCGACTTCCACACTGACGATGGTCCGGTCCGGCTCGGTTCCCGGCTCTTCCGTGATCTCGACCTCCTTGAAGAAGCCAAGCGCCCGGATCCGGTTGCGCGACTGATTGATCAGGATCTTGTTGTAGGGATCCCCTTCGATCAGCCGGAACTCCCGCCGGATCACATGGTCCAGGGTGCGCGTGTTGCCCGCGATATCGATCCGCTCCACATAGACACGTGGGCCCTCGTTCACGACGAACGTGACGTCCAGGGTGCGCTCTTCCTTGTTCCGACTGATCCGGGGACGGATGTCGACAAAGGCATAACCGGCCGCACCGGCCGCGAAGGTCAGGGACTCGATCGTGTCCTCGATCTTCTTGGCGTTGTAGACTTCACCCGGCGTGATCGGCACGAGACGGCGCAGGAAATCCGCGTTCAGGGCCTCAAGTTCGGTTTCGACCTTGACCTCGCCCCAGGCATATTGCTCCCCCTCTTCCACCGTGAAGGTGAGATAGAAGTCTTCCCGGTCGGGCGTCAGCTCGGCGACCGCCGAAATCACGCGGAAATCCGCATAGCCATTGTTCAGGTAGAACTGGCGCAACAGTTCCCGGTCATAGGTGACCCGGTCGGGATCGTAGTTGTCGTTTGAACTGAAGATGTTCCACCAAATGGACTCTTCGGTAACGATCACGTTGCGCAGTTCGGAGTCGCTGTAGAGTTCATTGCCGATGAAGTTGATCCGGCGAATGCCCGTGATCGATCCTTCATTGACCTCAAAGACCAGATCGACCCGGTTCTGGGGCAGCTGCACCACGGCGGGGCGCACTTCGGCGGCGAACCGGCCGGAACGACGGTAGAGCTCGATGATCTTTTCGACGTCATCCTCGACTTTCGTCCGTGTATAGACAACACGGGGGCGCAGCAGCACCTCTTCCTTGAGCTTGTCCTTGTCGAGGGCCTTGTTCCCCACAAAGAGCACCCGGTTGATGATCGGGTTCTCGACCACGGTCACGACGATCCCCGCGCCCTGCCGGCGAATTGTGACGTCTGCGAACAAACCGGTGGCGAAGAGGGTTTTGAGGGAGCGGTCGACAAGAGCGGGGTTATAGGTATCGCCTTCGCGCACCACGAGATAGGACTTCACCGTCGTCGTCTCGATGCGCTGGTTGCCCTGCACATCGATGCGGCGGATGACAAAGCTTTCCTCGTCCTGGGCCAGCAGCCCGCCCGCAGCGCCGGCCTGGGCGAAAGCGGTCCCGATCCCGGAAGGACCCGCCACCGCGATTCCCGCTGCACAAACGACAACGGAAACGCCGATGCGCCACATGCTCCTGAACGTCACGCGGTGATCTCCCCTTTACATAACGAAGCCCGGCAAACGCAGGCATTGCCAACATCCACCGAGCCCGGCGCCCCCGCCCCTTGGTGTCCATCGAGCTTTAGCATAACCAGTCTAAGCCACTTCGCCAAAGGCCCCAATTCACACAAGGTCATTCCATGTTGCAAAAATCATTAACCCAAGGACAAGGGCGAGACCAATGCGAAAGCCCACTTCCTGGGCCTTTTCCGACAGGGGTTGCCCCACGATCGCTTCATAGGCGTAAAACAGCAGGTGACCACCATCGAGGATTGGGATCGGAAACAGATTGATGAGTCCGATACTGACGGAGATCACGGCAATGAAGCTGATCAAGGCCGTGATGCCGAAGGAGGCGATCTGACCCGACATCTGGGCGATCCGAATGGGCCCCCCCACCTGATCGGCACTTTGGGTGCCAACGAAGATGCCCGCCACATAGCTCAACGTGCCGGTGATGAGATCCCAGGTCCGCTCCACCCCATAGCCCACGGCACCGACCGGGCCGTAGCGGATGATGCGCACGTCTTCTGTGCTCGTCCCTTGGGTGATGCCCAGCTTGCCGACGATCCGGACGTCGCCGGCTTCGTCGCGTTCCTCGGTGCCTTTCGGGATGACCTCAAGGCTCACCTCGCCTTGACCTTCCCGGAGCACAACAAAGGTGAGGGCCTTGTCCGGGCTGGCCCGCACGATCTCCAGCAAGCTGTTGAAACTATCGATCCGGGTACCGTCAATCTCCACAACCAAATCATCGGGTTCGAGACCGGCCTGCCCGGCGGCGGAGTCCGGCAGCACATTGCCGATCAAGGCCGGCAATTTGCGCTCGATCCCGATCCGGCGCATGGAGCCAGGCCGACCCAAAGGATCCGTGGCTTCTTGAAGCTCCGGGCGCACCATCAGCGTGACCCGCTGGTCGCCATCCCGCAGGACCACAACATTTAGCTCGCTCGCCAAATTGAGCGCCACGATATGTTGAAGCTCCTCGAAGGAATCGATCTTGCGGCCGTCGATTTCCAAAATCAGATCGCCCGGCTGGAACCCGGCCACCTCGGCCGGCGAGCCCGGCACCACGGCGTCGACCTTGGGCGACAGAACCCGCTCGCCGATGAACAGCACCAGCAGCGCAAAAATCCCGATGGCCAGGAAGAAATTCGCGAACGGTCCGGCCGCCACAACGGCGGCACGCTGCCACACGGGCTTGAAGTGAAACAGGCTGCCGACGTCCTTGTCCTCTGCCCGCATGCGCTCCAGCGCTTCACGGTCGGGCACGCTCGCCGCGCCCATATCGCCATGGAACTTCACGTAACCGCCAAGGGGGATCCAACACACTTTCCAGCGCGTGCCGCGCCGCCCGTTCCAGCCGAAAATCTCCGGGCCGAAACCGATGGAAAAACTGTCGATGCGGGTATTGAACCAACGGGCCACCTGGAAGTGACCGAATTCGTGGACAAAGACCACGACAGCAAGAACAAAAAGAAAAGGAGGCAGGGTGTAGAGCAAGGTCCCGCCAAACCCGGCAATATCGTTGAAAATATCGGTCATGTCGGTCTATGTCCTTCCGTCTTCCTTTTCTTAGGCCGCAAAGGACTAAGGCTTTATCCCCTGAGCAAGACCGGTGCCCCACTACCGTTGTCCTGCCTGCATACGGGACCCTTGCGTTCCTTCCGCGCCGAATTGGAAGAGCCCTCAATGACGCTGAGCGTCGGCCTCTTCCATGGCCACGGAACGAGCTTCTTGATCCAGTGCCAGGACATCGTCAAGTGCAAGAAAAGTGCTGGGCATATTGCCGCCGAGAGCGGCCCCGCCTGAACCGTTTCCGAAACTCGAAATGAGCCGGGCCAAGGTTCGTTCGACAACCGTCGCAATGGTCAGAAAACCCAGGTCTCCTTGCAGAAAACGTGCAACCGCCACCTCATTCGCCGCATTGAGGACTGTAGGCGCCCCCTGTCCGGCACGCAAGGAATCCCGGGCCAGCCGAAGGGCCGGAAAACGCGCGGGATCCGGGGCCTCGAAGGTGAGCGATCCGATCTCGACGAGATCGAGCCGCTTTGCGGGCGTGGGCATGCGGGCGGGCCATGCCAGGGTATGGGCGATCGGGGTGCGCATGTCGGGACTGCCGAGCTGGGCCAGCACGGACCCGTCGGCATAGGCGACCATGGAGTGGATCACCGATTGGGGGTGAACCAGAATATCGATCCGACTTTCCGGGATCGGAAAAAGATAGGCCGCCTCAATGAGTTCCAGGCCCTTGTTCATCATGGTGGCCGAGTCCACGGAGATCTTGGCGCCCATGTCCCAATTGGGATGGGCCACGGCCTGCTCCGGGGTGGCCGCGGCCATGGCCTCATAGCTGGCTTCCCGGAAGGGACCGCCCGACGCGGTCAGGATGATGCGATCAACGGTGGAGGCGTGGCGCGGGTCGAAGGCCTGATAGATGGCATTGTGCTCCGAATCGACCGGCAGGAGGGCCGCACCGGTTCGTGCCACTTCGGCACAAACCAAATCCCCGGCACAGACCAGGGTTTCCTTGTTGGCCAGGGCGATCTCCGCCCCCCGCTCGATCGCCTTCAAGGTCGGCTCCAATCCCGCCGCGCCGACAATCGCCGACATGACCCAATCGGAGGGACGCGCGGCGGCCTCGGCGACCGCTTCCTGACCGGCGGCAACCTCGATGCCCGTACCGGCCAGACCGTCCTTCAGCGTCTCAAAGAGGGAAGCGTCCCCGATAACGGCCAGTCGCGGCCGCAGCTCCAGGGCCTGGGCGATCAGGTCCTCGACGCGCCGATTGGCCGTCAGGGCCTCGATGGGGAAACGATCCGCCCCAAGGCGTTCCCGGGCGCGACGGACCAGATCGATGGTGCTCACGCCCACCGAGCCCGTACTGCCGAGAATGGTCAGGGATTTCTGCGGCCCTTCGGTCGCGGCCGCGAGGGCCTCGCTGCACAGAATGCCATGGGACTTGCCCCAGCCCAGAATATCCGCGTCCCGCTCGATCGGATCGCGTGTCAGCTCCGCATCCAAAGCGCCACTCCACTCCATGAATTTCTGAAAGGCCGTCGGTTGGTCCGGGCCGCCATTCCGCTGTTCCGGCGCCTCACGTCAAATCCCAACCCGACGCCATGACCAGCGCTCCTACCATAACAGCAAACAAAAAGCCGTCTAAACGATCGAGCAGCCCGCCATGGCCGGGAATGACCCGCCCGGTATCCTTCACACCGAAATGACGTTTCAGGGCACTCTCGACGATGTCACCGCCCTGGGTCGCGGCGGAAACCAGGAAGCCCAGCGCCACAAGGCGTCCCATGGACAGACCGCCAGCCTCGAACGGCAAGAACGCGGCCAATCCGTGAGCCGATACCACGGCAACGACCGTCGCCAGCGCCATACCGCCAATGACCCCGGCCCAGGTCTTGTTCGGGGAAATCCAGGGCACAAACGCAGGACCTCCAATGAGGCGTCCCGTCACGAAAGAGCCCGTGTCGGTGCTCCAGACCACAGCGAACAGCCAGAGCAGATGGAACAGGCCATCCGGACTGCCCCTAATCCACAGGACGGACAGGGCGGGCAGGATGAGATAAAGGGGGGCGACCAGGATCCAGATCCGTGCGCCTTTGTCCGCCAACAGAGCACCGCATATCCCGCCGGCGAGCGCGGCAACAATGCCGGCAACGGGCAGACCCAGGACCGTGAGCACGAGCGCCGTGCCCGCGCCGACAAGGAGGGGCGCCTCTTCCCGATAAGGGTCACGCAAACGGACAAGCCGTGCCCATTCACTGAGCAGACCGAAAAGCGCCAGTCCGACAAAGGTGGTGAAAACCCAGCCGCCCAGAAAGGCGACCGTGAGCGCGACCGCAATCAACACGACCGCCGATGCGAGCCGTTTGCCCAGGGTCAGGTCGCTAAAACTGTCTGGCTGCGGAGCGTTGGAAGGCGCCATCCCTGTCCCGTCCTGCTCCTTCCTCGGGTCACCGACCCCGGCGCAGGCACACCGGGTTCAGGATTTGGCCCCCGCGCGCAAGGTCACGGGATCGGGATCCACGGAGCCCTGGGGCCGTTCAGGCCGTCCGCCGAACCGGCGCTCACGGGTCTGGTACATCCGCAAGGCATCCAGGAGATGATCCCCCGTGTAGTCCGGCCACAGCGTCTCCTGGAAGACAAACTCAGCATAAGCACATTGCCACACCAGGAAATTGCTGATGCGCTGTTCTCCGCTGGTGCGGATCAAAAGATCGGGATCGGGCAGGGAGACGGTGTCGAGATGGCTGGCGATCAGGTCCGGCGTGACGTCCCGCGCCGCGAGTTCGCCGGCCTCGATCCTGCGGCCGATGGCCTGGGCCGCACGGGCCAGTTCGTCCCGCGCCCCGTAGTTGAAGGCGATCACCAAAGTGAGGCCGGTATTGGCGCAGGTCTCGGTCTCGGCCTTTTCAAGCAGATCCGCGATATCGCTTTCAAGGCCGGCACGATCGCCGATAATCCTGATCCGGACATTATGGACCTTGAGATCCTCGAGGTCCGACAGGATGAACCAGCGCAAAAGGCTCAAAAGCGCCGTGACTTCAGCGGGCGGACGCTTCCAGTTCTCGGACGAAAAGCTGTAGAGGCTCAAGGTGGGCAGGCCGATGCCATGGGCCGTGCGCACGACCCGGCGCACCGCCTCGACGCCGCGGCGATGGCCCAGTTCGCGCGGGATGCCGTGACGCTTCGCCCAACGGCCATTGCCGTCCATGATGATGGCGACGTGATCCGGCAGGGCGGCCAGATCGACCCCGCATTCACGGGCCCGGCCCTTCCAGTCCGTCGTTTGGCGGTTTCGCGAAAACACCGTCGGCGAAGCAATCAAGTCGGCCGTCCTTCCGTGAAGGTCCGCAAGGGGGACACGATGCGTCCCTGCCCTCAGACCTGCATGATCTCCGCTTCTTTTTGTGAAAGCGTATCGTCGATGGTCTTGATGATTTCATCGGTCAGGGCCTGAACCTTGTCGGACTGACCCTTGTGATCATCCTGGCCGATGGTGCCGTCTTTCTCGAGGCGCTTCAGCTTGTCCATGCCGTCCCGACGCACATTGCGCACGGCCACGCGGGCCTGTTCGGCATATTTCGCGGCGACCTTCGCCAGTTCCTGGCGGCGCTCCTCATTGAGCTCCGGGATCGGGATGCGCACCATCTGGCCATCCACCACCGGATTGAGACCAAGCCCCGCATTGCGGATCGCCTTGTCGACGGGACCCACCATGCCCTTATCCCAAATCTGGATGGAGATCATCCGGGACTCCGGCACGCTGACCGTGCCGACCTGGGTGATCGGCATCTGAGAGCCATAGGCCTCCACCACGATCGGTTCGACCAGGCTGGCCGACGCGCGGCCCGTTCGCAGACCGGAAAACTCGGTCTTCAATGTCGAGACCGCCCCGTCCATCCGACGACGCAAATCGCCCAGATCCAAGCCCTCGCTGTCACTCATCATTCCGTTCCATTCTTACGCAGTTTTCTTCACTTGCCATGCCACCAGAGACCCGTCTCGCGGCTTCCACCGCACTTCATCTGTCGCCGGCCGCCCTGGGGCGGCGCGCGGACGGGATCAAAATCGAGGCGGAAATCCGGTCCGCCAAGGCCTCGTGCCGACCGGAAGGATCAAAGTCATTAAACAAAACCGAGCCCGCATTGGGGCGCAACCCCAAAGAGGCAGGAGCAAAGCCGTCACTCAATCGTCGTGGATCGACCTTCGCCCTTGAGAACGCTGACGAATTGGCCCTTCTCGTGGATGGAAAAGACGACCACGGGCAGTTCATTTTCACGGGACAGGGAAATGGCCGAAGCGTCCATCACGCGCAGATCCCGCGACAGGACTTCCATGTAACTCAAGGTTTCATAGCGTACGGCATCAGGATTGGTGACCGGATCGTCGGAATAGACGCCGTCGACTTTCGTGCCCTTGAAGAGGGCGTTGCAGCCCATCTCGACGGCCCGCAAGGCGGCCGCCGTATCGGTGGTGAAGAAGGGATTGCCGGTGCCGGCGGCAAAAATCACCACGCGGCCGCGCTCCAGGTGCAACATGGCCCGGCGGCGCACATAGCTCTCGCACACCGTTTCCAT
>CAZFWG010000039.1:0-37770 GCA_964522525.1 uncultured Alphaproteobacteria bacterium
CGAGGAGCGGCTCAAGGACGTGATCAAGGAACTCGAGAATTTCGAGGGCTCCATCCTTTTCATCGACGAGATCCACACGGTGATCGGCGCGGGCGCGACGAGCGGCGGGGCCATGGACGCCTCCAATCTGCTCAAGCCCGCGCTTGCGAGCGGCACCCTGCGCTGTATCGGGTCCACCACCTACAAGGAATACCGCCAGCATTTCGAGAAGGACCGCGCCCTCGTTCGCCGGTTCCAGAAAATCGACGTGAACGAACCGACCGTGCCCGACACGATCGAGATCCTCAAAGGGCTGAAGTCCTGCTTCGAGGAGTTCCACAATCTCAAATACACGAACGAAGCCATCACGACGGCCGTGGAACTGTCGGCGAAATACATCAATTACCGCAAAATGCCCGACAAGGCCAAAGACGTGATGGACGAGGCGGGCGCCGCGCAAATGCTGATCCCGGAAGATCAGCGCAAGGACACGATCGACGTCCATGAGATCGAGATGGTCGTGGCCAAGATGGCCCGCATCCCGCCCAAGACGGTTTCCCGCTCCGAGACCGAGCTGTTGCGGGACCTGGAGGTCAATCTGAAACGGGTGGTCTTCGGTCAGGACAAGGCCATCGATCAGCTGGCAAGCGCCATGAAAATGGCGCGGGCGGGCCTGCGCGATCCCGAAAAGCCCATCGGCTGTTTCCTGTTCTCCGGCCCCACCGGCGTCGGCAAGACGGAAGTCGCCCGACAGCTTGCCTCGACGCTTGGCATGGAACTGCTGCGCTTCGACATGTCCGAATATATGGAGCGGCACACCGTTTCCCGCCTGATCGGCGCGCCTCCGGGCTATGTGGGTTTCGACCAGGGCGGTCTGTTGACCGACGGCGTGGACAAGAACCCGAGTCTCGTGTTGCTGCTCGATGAGATCGAAAAGGCCCATCCGGATCTGTTCAACATCCTGTTGCAGATCATGGACCACGGTAAACTGACCGATCACAACGGCAAGCAGATCGATTTCCGCAATGTGATCGTCATCATGACGACAAATGCCGGCGCTTCCGACATGCAACGGGAAGCCATCGGCTTCGGACGCGCACGCCGCGAAGGCGAGGACACGGAAGCCATCAACCGTCTGTTCTCACCGGAATTCCGTAACCGTCTGGATGCGATCATTCCGTTCAACGCGCTGCCCAACGAAGTGGTGCGCCATGTGGCCCAGAAATTCGTTCTGCAGCTCGAGGCGCAGCTCCAGGACCGCAATGTGACGTTTGAATTGTCCGACGCGGCCATCAACTGGCTCGTGACGCGGGGCTATGACGAGCGCATGGGCGCCCGGCCCATGGCCCGGGTCATCCAGGAACACATCAAACGGCCGCTCGCGGAGGAACTCCTGTTCGGCAAGCTTGTCCATGGCGGCACGGTCATCGTCAGCGTGGAAGGCGAGGGCGAGGAGGAGAAGCTCTCCTTCGAGATCATCGAGGCGCCGGAGCCCCCGTCAAGCGGCTCGGAAAAGGACGAAGACGAAGACCCGGACGGACCGGATGATTCGTCCGACAAGGACCGGGTGCCTGAACTCGCCAAATAGCGGGAGGGCCCGTCCGCCAGGACCTCCCGCGCCGTGGGCGGCGCGGGGCGAAGGCCATGCCATCTCCTGCCACATTTCTGCGGCACCAAGCAGGCCGCCATGAGTCGTGGCGTGTGACGTGATGGGGAGATGTGGGAATGGCGGCCTCCAAGAACCGCTTCCGTGGCCATGGATACGCCCTGGGTGGCTTGGGTCTTGCGCTCTTGCTCGGGGCATGTGGCGGGACGACAACCCTTGATGAGGGGACGATCCTTGCGGAAGGCGCCCGGGCCGAATTGATCGGCGAGCCGGCGCAACCCTCGGCCGATGAATCGGACCCGCTTCCTGTGACCAAAGTCCCCGACGTTCCATCCAAGGTCCGGGGCGCCAGCAATCTCGATGATTTTCTGTTCCAGTCGGCGGAAGTGGCCCTCAAGGCCGACGCCCATGCCTATGGCCCATGCCTCAACCGCCGCATCTCGGGCCGCAGCAACACCTTCGACCGCTATGAGGGCGAGGCCCTTGACGTGTTCACCCGCAACGGGGCCCGGCGTGCCTGGCTGACCCAGATCTTTGTCGGCGGCTGTGACGAGCCCCGTCGCCACAACATCCTGGTGGTGACCTTCGACAAACAGCCCACGGCCTTTGTGCCGCTCCTGCCCGGTGATACCCGCACCGATCTTGAGACCCAGAAAGTGGCGACGCGGACGGCCTATGGGATCATCGAGGCCCGGGTCGACAGCGGCTGTATCGATGGCGGCAAGATCCGGATCCGGACGACCGAGGACAAGGGCGCGGTGGGTCTGGGCCGCAACAAGGCCAAGCGGGCCTGGAAGGAAATCTGGACGGCCCATTATTGCGGTAAGGACTATGCGCTCACCGTGGTGTTCACGCCCGACAAGAGCGACACGAATATCGAGGTCATCGAAAGCCTGACACGGGAAGTGTCGACCGGCTGGCCCTTGCCTTAAGGGTCCCGCCGGCCCATGCGGCGCTCATTCGCCGCCATGGGGGAAGTTCTCCGCCCAGACATCCCGCAGCTTCTCAAGTTTGAGTGTGCCTTCCGTGATGGCGGCAAGGGCGGGCGCATGCGTTGCGAACCAGGGACGTCCCGGCCGCCAATGGGCCATGGTGGCAATGTAAACATCCAAGGCGGAAAACCGTTCGCCCAGAAACCACGGCGCGCCCGCCGTCTCGTTCAACAGGCCATAGAGCATGCGGGCATAGGCGTTGACCGTATCGGCAAAGCCCTGCCGGGCCGCCTCCAGCGGCACGAAACGGGACGGATCGTCCACATAGGTATAGGTCGGATAGACATTGCTTGTCAGGAAGAGGAGCCAGCGCAGAAACGCGGGCCGTGCCGGCGATCCTGGCCCCGGCACCAGATCGTCCCGCCCCGTCATATCGGCAAGAAAAAGCGTGATGGCCGCGCTTTCGGTCATGATGGCGCCGTCGGCCAGGACCAGGGTCGGCATTTGGCCCAAGGGGTTGAGGGCCGACAGGCGGGCCCTGGCGGCGTCGTCCTTGAAGACATCGCCCACATCCACAAAGGAGAAGGGCAGGCCGTACCAGACCAGCTGGGTCTCGACCAGGACCGAGCCCCAGCCCTTCGTTCCGTACAAGGTCATTTCCGTCATGGGTTGGTCCCCTGCTGGAGGTTGGCCCAAGGCAAGGTCAAACCGGGTGCCGTGGTGATCTCGTGTCAGAGATGGGCGCTGATTTTCTCCGCCTGCGCCTTAAGCTCGTCCATGTCGGCCATCTTCGCGGCGTGCATGCGAAACTCCACCCCCGCCCAGCGCGGGATGACGTGGAAATGGATGTGGAAGACGGTCTGGCCCGCTTCCGAACCGTTGAGCTGGGCGATCATGATGCCGGGCGCCTCCATGGCGGACCGCACCGCCCGGCCCACGGCCTGGGTGCGCACGATCAGCGCTTCGAGCATGGCGGGTTCCAGGTCGAAGAGATTGGCCGCGGGCGCCTTGGGGATGACCAGCGTGTGGCCCGGGGTCTGGGGCATGATGTCCATGAAGGCCAGGGTCTTGTCGTCTTCATGGACACGCACGCAAGGCGCCTCGCCGCGCAGAATCTTGGCAAAAATATTGCTGTCGTCATAGGCCATGGGTGCCTCCGGCTCCCTTTGCGTGGACAGGCGCGGCTCGGGGCGGCCGCTCTCGATCGGGACATTAGGTTAAGAAGCGGGCCTTGGCCAGCGATCCCGCGGGCTTGTCTGACGGGCCTCATTAGGAGTGTGTGCGCCGTGCGCGGGCCGATCAACCGCCGACGGACGGATCGGACCTGGACGTCTTTGAGGGGGAGCTTTGAGGAGGACGGTTTGACCGAGACGGCCACTGCTGTGAACTCGTTCCCCATTGAGCCCGCGGTTTGAGACCGCCTTGGGCAACCGTTTCGACGACCGGGGATGTTCCCTGGTGATCAGTGAGGGGACGAAAAAAAGGTCAATCTCGAGTGGCTCTCGACGGGTGGGGATCTCCTCACCCATGCGGGGCAGGCGCCGGACCTTGTCGACCGGGTCACGGCGCGGGCCCGGCATGCAAATCGGCCAAATCTGGCCCAAATCGGTGTTGATATTCTGGAATACCGGACGACATGAGTGGAAGCGGCGGGGAGTGCCGCTGCTGCGGGCGTGGATCGGCTTCTTTTCTACCATATCGTGCCGCCGCGGCCCGTGACATCCCTTGGAAAAGGCCTTTGGCCAAGGCGGAACGGAAGTCTATGGCGGGCCGGTGAAGACGGGTGGGGAGGGGATCTTGGTCTCGCGCCCTGCCGGGTCCGAGGAGATCGCGAAGTCATCGCGTTTCCCGGTATCGCCAGCGCGGAGGCGGTGTTCTGCACTTACCGCTTTGTCATGTTTTGGTAGTGTTGGGTTAATTGGCCCGTTGCTACGGTGCCTAGGGTGAGGGGGCGTTCCTTTGAGAGCCCATATATGTTGATGGAAGGTTTGGCCGGCATCTGGCAAGGTCGTGCCGCGCTGGGGTCGTCTGAACGTGTCAACTCGGCGGTTGGCGCAGGCCGCCTGTATGGACGCCGGTTCCTCCGTGAATTCGGCCAAATGATCGCTGAGGGTCTCGACTTGATCGTGCGCGATCGTCGGGAACGCCTCACGCTTCTCCTGGAAGACAACAGCATTCACGTCCTGCAGGGCGCGCGCAACGCGGCCAAGGGGCGGGAAGTGATTCTGCCCTTCGGGATCGACGGGTTGGCCCGCAATCTGCACCGCATCGGTCTCAAATCGTCTCAGGTGAATTACGAGACGGAGATCCTCTATTCGAGCATGAGCGGTCAGGTCCTGATTCGGGAAGTCACGCTGCCCGCCGAGGCGCGGTCGCATCTGAGCGATATCATTCGCTATCAGATCAGCCGTCTCACGCCCTACAAGGCGGATGAGGTCCTGTTCGATTTCGTCCTGATGGATGATCACCGGGCGGATGATGAAATCGAGGTCCAGTTATGCGTGATGCCCAAGGCCTCGGCCGAGCGACTGAACGCGCAAGTCCGCCGGGCCGGCCTGTCCTTGAGCGCCATCGGTGTCTGGGACGACGAGCGGCGCAAGACGTTCCCCGTCAATTTGCTCCGGTTCCACCGTTTTGAAAAACCGCGCCGGGATTATCGCGTGCGTGTCGGCCAGTTCTTCGTGCTGGCCCATCTCGTGGCGGTGCCCCTGCTGATCGGTTTGACCGGTCTTGCCTTCACGCTGAATCGCTTTACCCTCGAATACAAGTTGGGGGACGCTCAGAGCGATGCGCAGGAAGTCGCGCAACTGCGGGGAAGCATACAAAATGTTGCGCGGGCGGCGACCCAGCTGCAACTCGTGAAAAATAGCAGACTTCCGGTGATCATGACCGTCGAGAGATTGGCGACCATGCTGCCGGACGGAACATGGCTCGAGCGTCTGGAGATCAGTGGGGACGAGATTCGCCTCCAGGGATTGTCCCGAGACGCCAGTGCCGTGTTGCGGTTGCTCGATCAGGCGCCCGAATTCACCGATGTCGCCTTCCTGGCGCCGGTGGTGTCGCGCTCCGAACAGCAGCGGTTTCAGATCGAGGCCAGGTTTACTTCTCAGGGCGGAACCAATGGCTCGTAGAAAATACAATCCGCGCGCTCTTGTCGGCCTGACCGTGCTCATCGGGAGCGTGGTGATGGTGAGCGCCGTGCTGGCTGGTTGGACAAGCGAGGCCCGCGACGACCTGCGGGAGACCCGCGCGCGCCTTGACCGGTATTACGCCGTGGCCGCACAGCGCGGGCGTTTCGAGGATGAACTCACACGGCTCAAGACGCTGCAGCGCCAGAATGTGGAGCAATTCGTCCGGGGCCCGACCGTGGCCCAGGCCAGCGCGTCCCTCCAGGAATATCTGGACCGGGTCGTCAAGACCCATGGCAGCCGCATTCAAAGCGTGCAGGTTCTGGATGCCCGCGCCCAGGACGACCTGGAGCCGCTCATGATGCGGATCAATTTGACCGGTGATGACCGGGCCTTGAGGAGCATCCTGCACGATCTCGAGACCGGTCAGCCCGCCATCATTGTTTCGGGCATCCGGGTCGAGCCCGACAACAACATGCGCCGGTATCGCGCCGAAGTGCCGGGCTCCGATCACTCCCTCGATGTCACCCTCGACATTCGTGCCTTTCGCGAGCCGCAGCAATGATGCCGCTCAGGGTCGAACAGCAGGACAGGCCGATCGCGAGGCGCAGGCCGCCACCGCCGCCCGCGCGGCGCAAGAAGGCGCCCAAACGCCGCCGGCGGACCGCACGGCGTCGCGGCATCGGCTTTTTCACAAAACTCAGCACAGTGACCAAATGGGTCATCAGCCTTGTGGCCTGGCTGTGTGTTCTGTTCGCCGGTATCTATGTATGGTCCGTACAGGGTGAAAACGGGGGGGCGGCGCGCGATCAGGGACGGCTTGCGCAGATTCCCGATGACCGGTTCGTCATCGGACGTCTCAATAACTACCGCGCCTTTGTCGAAAGACCGCTCTTCGTCTCGACCCGACGCCCGCCCGTGCAGGCGCAGGCCACCGGCCCATCCCCGGAAGCCGCCCTGAACCAGTTCGAGTTCCAGGGCACGGCGATGCTGGACACGGGGCAGCTTGCCTTTTTCTGGGATACCAAACGGCGCCTCATGTTGCGCATGAAGCGGGGAGACACGTTGGCGGGTTGGAGAGTTCAGCAGATTCAATCCCAAAGGGTTGTGCTGAACCAGGCGGATCAATCCGTGACATTGACGTTCGATCAGTAATGGTCCGGCCGATGCCAAAGACAAAGGTCTTTGCAGAGCGGCCGAACCCTGCAGGTTGTTCCGACATGACTGCGCCGACACCTTGTTGCAAAAAAGAGACTGGCTATAAAAAAATTAACGCCAGAGCACGCTACCAGTCTGATACTTTGCGTCTAACTTATGAGTCTGCAGTCGTTCGTGAGTAAGTATTTGATAAACCAACGGTTTCCCATGCACCGATGTTCCATGATTGGCGATGGGCGGTGGCCCGCATGGCCTATGCGGGCCTTCATCGCTTTGCAAATTCTTGGGCTCGCGAGCTGCGGCACGACGTCGGCCATGCGGGAGGATCCGCCTGAGTCCGATCTGGGGCTCATCGAGGACGTGGACCGCTCCGTGGTCAGCGACCTGCAATATTATGGCGCCGACACCAATCAGGACCCCAACCGGTTGCCGCCGTCGGAACCCGTCGGCCAGACCATACCGATCATTCCCGCCGACGGCGGGGGGCTTGACGGCGGCGCGACATCGCTTGCGCCCAGCAAGCCGCAGCCGCAATTGTTCCGTGGACGGTCCCGGGCGAATGGAGGCCAACTCTTCGCCCGCCAGGAAGCCACCGCGAATGAGCGCAAGGTGGCGCTTAACTTCGACGGCGCCGAGATCGCCGAGGTTGCGCAGATCGTTCTGGGCGACATCCTCAACGTCAACCATACCGTGGACCCCACCGTGAAGGGGCAGATCCGCCTGAAAAGTACGGAGCCCGTGCCGGTCAGCGCGGCTCTGGGCATTCTTGAAACCACGCTGCGCCAGAACAATGCCGCACTCGTGGTGGACGGCAGCCTTTATCGGATTGTGCCGGCCGATAAGGCCATGGGGCTCGGCAGCGTGCCGGAGCTCGTCGACGCACGTCGTCCCATTCCGCCCGGTTTCTCGATCCGCATTGTGCCCTTGCGGTTCATCGCCGCCGAGGAAATGGTCAAGATCCTTGAGCCCTTTGTCGGCAATAGCGGTGTGACGCGGGTTGATCCCAACCGAAATCTCCTGGTCCTGGCGGGGACCAGCCGGGAGCTCCAGTTCTGGTTGGAGACGGTGGAAACCTTCGACGTCGATTGGTTCCGGAACAAGTCCGTCGGCCTTTATCCGTTGACGGAAGCCAACGCCGGCACGGTCATTCGGGAATTGCAACGCATCTTCGGTCTGTCCTCGGATATTCCGCGCGGTGCGGTCGAGTTTCTGCCCATTGAACGTCTCAACGCGGTCATGGCCATCGCTTACGATCCTACCTATCTCGACCGCGTGTCGGTCTGGGTGGATCGACTCGATGCCGGATCCCCGACGGGTCGGCGTCTCTATGTCTACCGCATGAAACACGGCAAAGCCGCGGATCTCGCACCCATCCTCGCGGAGTTGTTCACCGCGGGCGGCGGCAACCTGAATTCTGGCGCGGGCTTTGATCCCTTGGGGTCTTCCGTGGCGCCGGGCCTGGAAATGCGGACACTGGTGTCGAGCAATGGCGCCCAGATCCCCATGGGTGGGGCCGCGCCCAGCACCACGGCGCCGGTCCAGCCTCTCTCGGTGGGAGCGGCGCCCAGCATGGCCGTCCCTGGCGGGCCCGGCGGCGGGTTTGGCGGCGGCGGTCTGGCTTCTCAAGCCGCGCCGCAGAGTTTCGGAGATCCCAACGGCATTCAGATCGTCGCGAATATCGCCTCCAACTCGCTGGTCATCCGGGCGACGGCGGCGGAATACCGGTCCATCACCGAGGCCTTGCGTGAACTGGATGTTCCGCCCTTGCAGGTCCTCGTGGAAGCGACCATCGTCGAAGTGCAGCTGTCGGATGAATTGCGCTATGGCGTTCAGGCTTTCCTTGAGTTCAATGACGTTTTTGGCACCGGCGAACCCTTGACCGCGGACCTTGTGAGTGGCTTGGCGGCGAGTGCCGGCGGTTTCACCCTGATCGGTGGTGCTCTCAACGAAGGTTCAAGGATCGTCTTGGATGCCCTCGAAGAAGTCACCGACTTCAACATTGTTTCCTCGCCAAATCTTATGGTGTTGGACAACCAGACGGCATCGCTGAATGTGGGTGACGAAGTGCCCATCGCGACCCAGACCGTCGGCCCGGCGCTTGTCGAAGACGATGTCTTGAACACGACGATCGAGCGGCGCAATACCGGTGTCATTTTCCAGGTCACGCCCCGGATCAATGTGGGCGGAACGATCACACTCGAGATCGTGCAGGAAATCAGTACGGTTCTGGAAACAACCGAAGAAACCGTGCTGGCGCCCACGATCTCGACCCGGCGCATCGAGAGTTCTGTCGTAACGCAATCCGGTGAGACCATTATCCTCGGTGGGTTGTTTTCCGAATCGGCAGCAAAAAGCCGTTCCGGTCTGCCGTTCCTGTCGCGCATTCCGGGGTTGGGTTGGATCTTCCGCAGCACGTTGAATACCTATGACCAGACGGAACTCCTGGTCCTGATCTCTCCCCGTGTGGTCAAGAACCAATCGGAAGCCCGTCTCGTGACCCAGGAGATGCGCAGCCGCGTTCGCGAACTTGACCTATTGCGCCGGGAATAGAGCGTTTCAGCAAGAGAGTGAGCGCCTGGCACCGCCGACTTGCGGCTCGAGACCGCGATAAAACAAAAAGTAAGGTGTGGCCAAACGGGCACACCGGTTTTTCGCCCGGAACGTGCTCAGCCTAAAGACTTCAGAGCCCTTTCATGCCTCGGCAGAATGTGAAGGGGCTCTAAAACGCGGTCTTCCGCTCAGTCAGTACTGTTCCGTCTGCTGACAAGTTTTCAGGGTCCCGGAGCCACGGGCGCGTAGTTCTCAAGAATGAAAATGTCTTCCCGGGAGGCCTGGTCTTCCGGGACCCAGACGACGGTGTCTTCGACATGCTGAAGGCCATCCGGCAGGCGGACCGTCACGCGAATCCGATAGCCGGGGCCGTAGCGCTGATGCGTCCACAGATTGAGGGGCGGTGGCGGCGCGAAACTTGAGGACAGGACACGCTTCTCCAGCACGGATTCCACGGGGCCGGCCGAGGAATCGGGGAAGGAGAGAAGAACCTCACGCGGCGCCGTCAGCACATTCACCCTTCTGTCCCCGGATAAAACCGTCAGGAAAGGCTGAAGCCGGGCGACGATTTCGGGGGTGAAGCCCAGGACCTCATGGAGATCGTTCACGCTGTAGAAGGGACCGTTCCGCGGCACCGTCAGGGCGTCTTCGGCCCTGTAGGCCGGCCATTCAGCGCCATTGGGTCGGGGATTGTCATCCGAATCCCGCCAGTCCAGCACCCGGTTCGCGAGCGCGGCCAAGTCCCGATCTTCCGCAAACACCACATTGAACAACCCCGTGATCGCTATGTCGGGGGCGCGATTCAAGTCGATCTTGCCCGACTCGTCGTCAATCTGGACGCTCAAGGCGATATCGCCCAGGGCAAAATTATAGGGCGTGCCGTTGCGGGCGATGAGGGAACGCTCCAACGGAATGCGCAAATCGGCAAGCGCGCGCTCCACCCCGGCCTGAACCGCGTGATGGGCAACGGTCTGCCTGATATGAAGGGCATTGGCCTGGATTTCCGTTCGGGTAAAGAGGGAAAAACCAATGGCCAGGGTGGCCGCCAAGGCACCGACCCACAACACGGTGATGAGGGCTGCCGCGCCTTTCTCCCGTGGGTGTTCCGTCTCCTGGTCCAATGGATTGGGGGTCAAAGACACTGGTTGCGCACCCTTGTGCGGCCCCGGGCAATCGCGGAGCTGTCGAGGCAGTTCGCGCCGAGGGTCTGGCTGAGCCTTGCCACGATGTCGATGGGGGTCGGCGGGCCGCGTTTCTCGATCCTGTCGATGCGGAGGCGGACGAGTGCCGGTGTCTCGATGCTGGCGGGCCATTCCGCCAGCCAGGTGGCGGCATCGGACCGGTTCGTGGGACGGGACAGATAGGAAAAGGACATCTTGCCCGGTGTTTCAAGAAGAGTGATCGCCCGTCCACGCTCCTCGGAGGCTCCGCCGATGGTATCGGGCCGGAACGGCGTTATGAAAAGGCGGAGCGCGGTTCCCGAATCCGTCGGTTCGATCAGATATTGCAATTGGTAAAGGCCGCCGACCGCGGACCGGCTGGGCCTGCGGACGAGCAGGTCGAGCTGACTTGAGCTGCCGGCGAAGCCGAAGCCGGGGCTGCTGCGCGGCCGTCGTATGCGCAAGGCCGTGGCCGCGCGGCCCACGCTCTGGGTGAACATGCGATGGGTGAGGCGCAGATCGGCATCGATCCGGGCCTGGTTTTCCCCCCTGATCCAGCTGCGCTGGGTGAGGCGCATGCCCGTCGCCAGAGTCGCCATGATCAGCGCAAAGATGGCCGTCGCAATCATGACCTCGATCAGGGTAAAGCCGTTCGGGCGCTTCTTCCGCACCGGCCGCTTCATCGCCTGTTCCCCGCCGGAACAAGGCGTGTCACGACGACCCGGGCGCCGGAACCGAGGCGCTGGGGCCGAATCTCGATCGACACGATATCCAGGGCCGGAAGCTCCGGTGGCAACTCGGCCACGGCCCCGGTCTCCGGGTCCTGGTCCTGCACATAAGGGGTCACGGAGACGCGCCATTGATAGGGGCCGTCGCGGCCGGTCTCTCCGTCTGAAACGGTCCGGGTGCCGCCTTGCAACAGGGTCAGCAACTGGGCTTCCGCCACGGTTAGCATGTGCAGCCGTTCCTTGCTGGCCGCCAGCCCCCGCAGACCCGTTCCAAGGGCCGTACTCGCCGCGAAAAAGATCAATGACATGAGGGCCAGGGCAACAAGGCTCTCCATCAGGGAGAAGCCGGCTTCGCCGTGGTGGGATTGGCTGGCGCACCGAGGCGCGCGCCTTTGGTGTCCCTCAGATGGCCAGGTCATAGGAGCCCATCACGGCAAGAAAGATGGACAAGACGATCCCGCCAATAATGATCCCCAGGGTGAGAATGATCGCGGGTTCAAGGATCGACAGCACGCGCTTCATGGCATCCTGAATGTCCTGTTCCAGCATATTGCTCACATCGAGCAGCATGGTATCCAGACGACCGGTTTCCTCCCCCACACGGATCATCTGTATGGCGTTTTCGGGAACAGTGTCGGTCTGGCTCAGCGGCTCGGCAAAGCCGCGACCGGCCCGCAGCGCCAGCCTTACATCCTCGAAACTGCGCGCGATATAGCGGTTGCGAATGATGGGCAGGACACGGTCGAACGCCTGGGTGACCGAAACGCCGTTTTTGAGCATCGTGCCCAAGGCCCGGCACAGGCGCACCGTTTCCGACTGCCGGATCAGGGGCCCCAACATGGGCAGGCGCAGCATCAGACTGTGCAGACGCAATTGGCCCGCATCCGTGCGCGCCATGCGCAACACAAGCAGCACGGCGAGGCCGCCCAGGGCCAGAAGAAGCCATCCATAGCTGTAAATCACGCCGGAGAAAGCGAGCAGAAGCTTGGTGTGGCCGGGCAGATCCGATCCCGCGCGGGAGAACATGTCCTCGAACTGGGGAACGACGAAGCCCAGAATGACGGCCAGGGAGATGACGGTGGTTAGCACCAGCATGGACGGATAGATCAGGGCCAGGCGCAGCGCGGAAGCAAAATCGGCCGAGCGCTTGAGATAGTCGCCCAGCTCCTGGAGGGCATCCGCCACGGCGCCCGCCGCTTCGCCCGCCCTGATGATGCTCACATAGAAGCGATCAAAGGGCGCGCCATAGGTTTCAAGGGCATCGGAGAGCGGTTGGCCGGCGCGCAGGGTTTCACTGATCTGGCGGGTGGCGGATTGCATCGCTTCATTGGTCGTCGTCCGGGCGACAACGCCGATCGCTTGTTCGACGGCAATGCCGGCCCGCAGCATCTGGCCCAGTTCCCGGGTCAGGATCAGTCTTTGCCGGGCATTGATGCGTTTGGGTGCGGATTTCGACGCGGCCTTGCGCCGTTTGCCCCGTCCCCGCGCCACCGGTCGTCCCCGCGGGGCACTGCCGGCGGGCGCCGACCCGACCGGCTGGGCCGAAATCGGATAATAGCCCTGGCGCCCCAACTGGGCGATCGCGCCCTCATTGCTGTCGGCCTCGAGCGTGCCCGATATGGTCTTGCCGTCGGAGGTGAGGGCCTTGAACGCATATTGGGCCATGACCGTCAGATCGCCTCTTGGACGAGGCGCTCAACCTCTTCAAACGTGGTCATCCCATTGGCGATCTTGGACAGGCCATGCTCATACATGGAGATGAATCCGTTGGAGCGGGCGTGTTTGTAGAGCGCGGCGGCATCCGCCTTCTGCATGATCAGGCGCCGGGCCCCTTCATCGAGTTCAAAGAATTCATAGACCGCCGTGCGGCCCCGATAGCCCCGGTCCAGACAATGGGAACAGCCCTGGGGCTTGTAGATCGTCGCGCGATCGGCCCATGGGCCCAGCCCCCGGCGATCGAAGACGGCGCGCAAGGCGGGATCCACGGTGCCGGGCTGTTTGCAATGTTCGCATAAGGTGCGGATAAGCCGCTGCGCGATGCACAGGCGCATGGTCGAGGTCAGCAGATAGTCCTCGACGCCCATGTCGATCAGCCGGGTCACGGCGCTGATGGCGTCATTCGTGTGCAGGGTGGACAGGACAAGGTGGCCCGTCAACGCACTGCGCACCGCCGTTGACGCGGTTTCAGGATCACGCATCTCCCCCAGCATGATGATGTCCGGATCCTGACGAACGATGCTCTTGAGGATCCGGGCGAAGTCGAGCCCGATGGCCGGCTTGACCTGGGTCTGGACCACCTGATCGATCTGAAACTCGATCGGATCCTCGATCGTGATGATCTTCCGTTCACGGTCATTCAAGTGGTTGAGCGCCGCATAGAGCGTCGTGGTCTTGCCGCTACCCGTGGGGCCCGTCACGAGAATGAGCCCGTGCTTGTGCTTGAGGTTGCGCTCAAAGGAGTCGCGCAGGACCGTGTCCATGCCGAGATCGATGAGGGAAGGGGGCGTGTCCGACTGCTCAAGCAGGCGGATGACCACGCTTTCCCCATGGAGGGACGGGATCGTGGCGACGCGCAGATCGACCTCTTGCCCTTCGGCCCGGAACCGGATGCGTCCGTCCTGGGCCAGGCGGCGCTCGGCAATGTCCAGATTGGCCAGGATCTTGAGCCGGGAAATGATGGCCGGCCCCATGGACTGGGGCGGGTTGTCCCCGGGAAGCAGAACGCCATCGATCCGGAAACGGACGTCAAAGCGCCGCTCGAACGGTTCCAGATGAATGTCCGAGGCGCCCTTTTCGGAGGCCTGTTTGATCATCATATTGACGAACCGAATGACCGGCGCCTCGCTGGCGAGCCCTTTCAGCCGTTCGATATCATCGTCATGGATGACCGTGACGTCGGCGGTTTCGCTTTCATCGGCAAGGCTTTCTTCCTGCGCGGCGCCGAAGATGCGGTGCTGGGTCTCCTCAATATCGCGGGGCGTGGCGGCGCAGGGCGTGATTCGGGCGTTCAGGGCCTGGGACACCGCCTGAATGGCGAAATTGTTGGTGGGATCCGCCATCGCCATCCGCATGGTCCCGTGGTCGCCGGGCAGGAGGACGATGTTGTTCTCGCGCAGAAACTCTTCGGAGACCCGCGTGTCAGGCGAGGGGGCCTCTTTCAGTTCCGCAGCGGTGAGATAGGGGACGTCAAGAATCTCAGAGGCCGCCGACGCCCAGGCCTCGGGCGCCAGCAATCCCAGCTTGTTGAGAATGGACCAGAGATCGTCGCGATAGGTCTTCTGGAGCGCCAGGGCTCTTTCCAGGTCCGCCGCATCAAGAGCGCGGTTGTTCACGATCCGTTGGGCAATCTGCTTCTGAAGATCGGCTCTCGATGCGGACATACCTGAAAATACAAAGAGTCGTCGGCCGGGTCACTGAGCGCCGTCTTTCACCAGACAATTGGCGATGGAGGCACAAACCCGCTCCGCAGTTGGCTTGGTATAAGGGCCAAATTGGACACGAAAGATGTCAGAACCAAGACGCTGACTGAAAGCCTGCTCGATGCGCGGCTGGCCGGCGCCGAGGACATTCGCATTTTGGTTGTAGATGTTCCGCGCCTGCTCCCGGGCCACATCAACCGACTGATAGGCCGCGACCTGGACCCAGAAATTGCCGCTGCCGCCGCCGGTGTTCTGGTTGGCGACGACAGCCGGAGCCGGAGCCGCTTGGCGGGGTTGGGCCGCCTGTGCCGTATAGGCGGCGGTCGATCCGCGGGTCTGGCTCGCCGGCGGGGGGGAGGCCGGTCTCGCCGGGGGCGGCGTGCGTTGGGACGAAGTCAGGGCCGGGCGTGTCGGCGTGGTGGATGCTTGCGGCGCGGGTTGTTGGGGACGTTCCGGCGGACGCTGAGCATTGTTCAACAGCGGGTAGCGTTCCGACGCACTGCTCTTTTCGGTCGCCCCAGTCTGCAGAAGGGGAATGGAAAGCCCGAGAAGGAACTCGTGGGTGCCGGAGTCGACCTCGACATCCCCCGTTAAGAGCGAATCAGTCAGGTCATCGCTTGCGGTCGTGCGGACATATCGATAGCCGCCCTCAAGTTCGATCCCCCGGAAAATTTCCGTGGACACCCCGCCGCCAAATTGCAGTCCGAGGCCGATGAAATTGTCGAAGCCGTCGCCGCCGGAATCGACAACGGTGGGCCCGACACCCGCCATCACATAAGGCTGCCAGCGCCGACCGATGTCGCGGTAGTACCGAACATTCGCGAAAATCGGCAAGATGAAGCCTTCCGCATCGGCGGTCCCGAACGTGGTGTTGCCTTCAGCATCCGTGGTCGACGTATCTTCGAGGGTGAAGTTCCGGAAAGAGACTTCACCTTCAAGCGCCAGCGTGCCTTTGCCGATGTCTGTGCGGTAACCAAGGGCACCGCCAAGGCGTCCGCCGAAATCACCCGACGTTTCCGTCACCGTTACGGTCGGCGCCAAATCGCCGGGCTGGGACGCGGTGGTCTCGACCTCGACATCGTTGAGGGCGACGCCCACATCTGCGCGGCCATAGATCTCGCCGGCGCTCACGGGACCGACTCCCTCCAGCGCGTAGACCCCCAAAACGAAAAAGCTGACACGCGTTAATTGTTTGAATTGAAAGGTCATGACCCTCACCAATGAACGGAAACTAGTTGGCCCTGACGTTTCATCAATCACGCTCAGCCATCAAATTAACTTCACGAAAATGTCCGAATGGACATGACGCTTACGTAATAGACATGACGTGCGTGTAATGAGGGGTGTTCTTTGCAGAGAATGGACGGTCTTTGCGTATTTCTTTAGGTGGGGCGTGAAAGCTATGCTTGTCTCAGCACATGATTGATCGCCTTAAGCGATACCGGCGCCACGGACGCGATGTTGGCGTGTCACTTTAATAGGCTGTGGAATCTAGATCGGTCGCCGTCACAATGCGTTCGCGAAGCTGATCAAGGGCTCGGCACCCCTGGGGACACAGGGCCTGGAGACGGCGGAGGTTCTCCTCAGCCTCGTTGACACGATCCGTATTCAGAAAAAGCTGCCCCTGCCAGAGGAGACCGGTAGTGTGTCGTGGGCTCAGCGCGAGCGCCTTGGCGAACACCTTTTCCGCCTCCTCGTTCTTATGGGTCCGCATGCGGATCAGGCCAAGATAGAGGAGGGCGTTCACATCGTTCGGGTTGCGCCGAAGAAGCCCGCCCAGAATGGTCAGTGCATCATCATATCGCCACCGGGAAATGGCGAGGCGCACCTGCTCCAATGCGGCGGCATTGGCCTCCGCCTGCTGCCGCGCATTCGTTTGGGCAAAACCGGACGCGGTCGGCATGGTCATGGGGACAATCAGGACCAGGGCAACAAGAGCGACACGACCAAAAGCCATTACCTTCACCTTCGTTTCGATCGGCCGATTCGCATGGCGATACGATCCGGCTGGAATCCCACCCGCTTTATTTCCCTTAAGTCGAATTAGGGGGTCAAATTGCGTTCTCTTAATCTAAATGCGCGTCGGCAAGCCCGCTATTCCGTTATTTCCATCTCTGGATGTTACGTATCCGGAAAATTCGCCAGAGCAGCAGTTCATGTGGACGAGTTTTAATGATTGTGGAAAAAACCGACAATCACCTTCAAGCGCCTGCAATCACACGGAAATCGCGGCGCCGTGTGCCAAAAGCGATCATCCAAGTTGCGTTTTTGAAAGGTGATTTACAGGTTCATTGAGGGCTAGAGATAGATCACACGGCTGTGTCTAACGGGGCACAGCTTTCCCGAGGTTTGAGTAAGGCGTGGAAAATGTCGCGTTTTGATCACATCGACGAGGATACCCAGAACCAATTCCGTCTCACCCCCACGGCGGCACGCCTCTCCTGTCGTGCGCCCCATCAAGGGATGAATGTCATGTATCGCAGCATTTTCATGCTGTTCGCCGCTTTGTTTGTGGTTTGTGGCGCCTTGGCCGACACCGCCAAAGCGAACACCATGGAATACGCGTTTTTCCCGCGCAGCAGCGCTAACCAGTTTGATGTGGCCGGCTTGACGGCGACGCAGAGCGGCCTGACGGCAGGCTTTGCCATGACTGTCGCGCAAGGCGCCGGCGACTACGCCGTGACCTACACGACGGCCATGCCGATTGGCACGGCGGGCACCTATGAGTTCAGCATCGCCACGTCGGATGCTGCGCGCCTCACCATCAATGGAGTGGTTGTCGCACAGACAGGCATCCCTGGTGCATCGAACAACGCCCAGGCGTCGGTCAATCTTCAGACGGGGACCTATCCGGTCGTTGTCGAGTACTACGGCAGTGCACAGACGATTGGTCTGGACATCGGGGTCAGCGGCCCTGGTTTGAGCACGCGGTCCTTGCAAGACATCGTCGTCGCTCCGGGTTCTGACAGAAACGTCCGCTCCGGGAGCAATGGGTCTTCGGCCTCCCCGGCCCCCGCTGCGACGAGCGCGCCTGCGCAAACCGCCAGTGCGGCGCCTGCGGCGCCCATCCAGGCTCAGACGTTCCAGCCCGTGCAAACGTCCTCGGCGCCCGTCAGCTCGACCACATCCGAGCCCGAGCTGTCCATTGAAGACGAGCTGGCCCTTTCTCAGCAGCTTGAGCCCGCAAACAACAATGCGGCGACCGTCAGCACGGCGCAGGCTCTGAACAACATCAACCCCAGCTTTGGCATCGCCGGCAGCAATGGTGACGGTGATGTCATGGGGCAGGGGCCCAGCACGGCGTATCTGCTCGCCCAGCTCAACCCCAACTTTTACGGGGACGGCGGGGCCTCGATGGCGCAGGGCACCGAAGCGGTTGGGTCCAACACCGTGCCCGGTCTGAACTTCCGGCATTTTGACCTTACGAACGGCCCGACCGAAGGTTTCACCCCAGGCAATGTGACCAATTTCGAAGTGGCCATGATGAGTGGCGAAGGTGCGGGTAGAGTGGTCTTCACGGGCTACCTGAATATCACGGCGCCCGGCCGTTACATGTTCACGACCAACGCCAGTGGGTCCGCGCTGATGACCATTGATGGCCGTGTTGTCGTGAATGGTCCGGGCAACCAGGCCGGTGTTGCAGGACTGGGTGTTGGCCTGCACGCGTTGTCTTTGACCTATCGCACAAATTCCCAACCGACGAGCGCTCTTGACGTGATCATCGAGGGTCCGGGACTGACGCGTGGAACGATCCCCGAGTCCATGCTTGTCCGTGACCCCAATGGACTTAACCCCACTTTCAGCGTGACAGTCACGGGCGGGACCACGGGCGGGAATGTCACCAGCCTCTATGAGGCCGGTGATGCAGTGACGATCCTGGCGAATTCGCCCGCTCCCACTGAAATCTTCGCGCAATGGACGGCGGCAAATCCGGCGGATCTGCAACTGCTGGCGAATCCGACCGCCGCGTCCGCGTCGTTCCTGATGCCCAACCGCAACATTGCGTTCACGGCGACCTATCAACCGCGTCCGGCCAACACGTTTGCCCTGACCGTGGTTGGCGGCTCGGGCGGCGGTAACTTCGCGGCTGGCACGCCTGTGCCCATCACCGCAACGCCGCCCAATGCGGAAATGCAGTTCAGCAACTGGACCGTGACCGGGGCGCCGGCGACCATCCTGGCCGCTGCCAACCAGGCCTCGACGACGGTCACCATGCCTTCCGTCGATGTGACCGTTACGGCGAATTTTGTGCCGGTCACGCATCCGGTGACGATCGTCAACGGTTCGGGCACGGGCAACTATCCGGCTGGTACGCTTGTGACCATCACGGCCAACCCGGCCCCGGCTGGAGAGACCTTCTCCCAGTGGTCTGGCGACATCGCTCGCGCGGGCGCCACGTTCATGCCCTTCAACTCGCCCACCGTCGTGACGGTGCCGGCAGGCGGGCTCACGCTGACGGCCAACTATCTCAACGCCAATGCGAATGTGCAGTTGTTGTTCACCTCGCCTTCGCCGGCGCCGGATATCACGGATGAGAAAGGCTTCACGGTTACGGGTGTGGCCACGGCTCAATCGGGTATCCAAAGCTTGGCCATCAATGCCCTGATCGGTAACAACCCGACACCTCTGTTCGCGCAGGACGTGCCGGTGTCGGTCGGCCCGACAGGCCGGTGGGCGTTCCGCTTCTTCGATGAGCAGATCCCGCCCCTCTCGGATGTCCAGGTCATTGTTCGGGGTACGAACGGTAACAATGAGACCGGCGAAGCCCGTCTCACGGTCCGTGCCGATGATATCGGTCGTCCCTTGGAACAGTTGATCAACCGGACCACCTGGGGTGTGACGCCTGAAATGCTGACCCGGGCGCGTCAGATGGGCTTCGATGCGTTCCTTGCGGAACAACTCGCGCCGCAGACCATCAACGACTCGGTCCGCCAGCAGCTGAACCCCGATGGCATGCTGCTGTTCCCCGACAATACGGGTCGGGCGCTCGATGAGGCCGCCGCCTATCTGATGCGGTACATCCTCACGACCGATCGGCAGCTCCAGGAAGTGATGGCGTTCTTCTGGGACAACCACTTCAACACGGAGCTGAGCGACGAAGACATCTGGCAGGCCGAGTATGAAGAGCTTGCCGGTGGCAACCCCGCGGTGACCGGATCGCTTGGCTTCCGGACCGCTGCTCTCGGTAGCTTCCGCAACTTGCTTGATGTCAGTGCCAAGAGCCCGGCGATGATGATCTATCTGAACAATGATCAAAGCCGGCGGGACAACATCAACGAGAACTACGCCCGTGAGCTTCTTGAGCTTCACACGGTGGGCGTGAATGGTGGCTATGGTCCGGCGGACATCATCGAAGTGGCTGAAATCCTCACGGGTTGGGATGCCGACAACGTTGATGTTCCGGGCGACCGGTCCGACCACGTGGAGTTCGATTTCGATCCGAACCGCCACGACACGGGAGACAAGACTGTTCCCTTCCTCAACAACATGACCTTCCAAGGCGTGACTGGTGAGGCTGGTATCCAAGAGGGTGAGCAGCTTCTTGATATCCTTGCGGGCCTGCCTCAGACCGGGAACTTTGTCTGCGGAAAGCTGATCCAGGTTTTCGTGAACGATGTTCCGCCGGCTGCCGTCCAGACGGCTTGTGAAGCCAGCTTCCAGCAGTCGAACGGCAATATGGCCACGGTGGTCGGAACGATCCTGAACTCCGAACAGTTCCGGAATGGCCGCGACAACTATCGGGCGAAGTTCAAGACCCCGCTCGAATACTACATGTCGCTCATCCGCAACTTCGGGATCGAGATTGACCTGACCCCGCGCAACGATCGCAGCGACTCCGAGTCTCTCGATCGCATTGCCGAGGCTCTGCGGGACGCCGGTTATGGCTTGTGGCAGATGACCCTGCCCACGGGCTATGATGAAGTCGCTGGCACCTGGGCCAACTCGGGCAGCTTGGTCGAGCGGTTCAACTTCGCGCTGGATGCTTTCAGCGGAGGCTTGAACAACCGGGAGATCACGTTTGATCCGACGACCCTGGTGACGGATCTTGGTCTGGAGACGGCGGAAGAGATCGCCACCTACTTCATGACCCTGTCCATGGGCGACCGGTATTCCCAGGAGGAGTACAACGCTGTGATGGCGGAACTTCTCGGTACGGACGGAGTGTTCGATATCACCGGTGATGAGGAGGACGAGCTTATTCGCGCCTTCTCAGTCATGGCAGTCATGCCGAGCTTCCAGTATCAGTAACGTGGGACGGATGTGATGATCAGTAAACGCGCATTTCTCGCTCGAATGGCCGGCGGTCTCGCCGCCGGCGCCGGCTGGTTCACTTGCGGATCAGTTGCTTTCAAGGTACGCACGGCCCAGGCTCAAACGACACCTGGTCAAGTGTTGGTCATGGTCTTCCAGCGGGGTGGGTCCGACGGGCTCTACCTGGTGGCGCCCTACACCGACAGCTTCTATTACGACACCAGTGGGAACGGGAACAGGAACGGGCTTCGGTCCACCTGTATGCTGGAGCCGCCGAACCAGCAGGACCCGGAATCTTCCATCGCCCTCGGCACCATGGCCGGCACCTCGTTTGGTCTGAACCCGAACCTGGCGCCGATGATGGAAATCTTCGATGCGGGCAACTTGGCCATCATTCCGGCCGCCCATATGAGAGGATCGGGTCGGTCCCACTTCAACAACCAGCGTTGGATCGGACATGGTGAAGTCCGGGGCATTCAGAGTGGATGGATGACCCGGGTGCTCGAAGCCAGCACCAACCAAGACGTGTTCCGGGGTATCACGGCCGGCAAGGGCGACACGGAACACGAATTGGAAGGCGGTCAGGCCTATCCGGCCATCTCCCGCGTCACGGACTATGACCTCGGCGGAGACGACTGGATTTCGGGCGATACGGTCAGCGCCGGCTGCCCGGAGCACCAGCTTCTGGAACATCTGCGTGCGTCTTATGATGCGACCGGGCAAGGTGGTCTGGCGGTCAACGAGCTGGCTGGCGGGAACGGTGCCGCGATGGTGGAAAGCCTGTGCAGCATCATCAGTATCGACCCGAACTACACGCCTGCAGCTGGCGGACTGGATTACTCCAACAGCAACTGCGGTCGGGGTCTGCGTCTGGTGGCCCAGCTGATCAAGGCGGGCATCCAGTTGGAATGTGTGACCGTCGACTGGACCGGTGGTTGGGACTCCCACAACAACCAGCGCCCGCAAGGAACCAGCATCGTCAACTCCAACAGTGGCCTGCACCGCAACCAGCGGGACGGCGCCCAGAACATGCTGACCTTCTACCGGGACATGGCGTCCGACAACCTGTTGAACCGCGTCTGCGTCATCGTCGGCACGGAGTTCGGCCGGACGTCCTTCCAGAACGGCAGTTCCGGTACGGACCACGGCTATGGCGCCGTGTGGTGGGTCATGGGCGGCACCGTGAATGGTGGTCTCCAAGGCGGCTGGCCGGGCGTGGAAGAAAACCAACTCCGGAACGGACGCTTCCTGGATGCGACGGTTGACTGTCGCGACATCATGGGCGAAGCCATCGTGGATCACCTGGGCTATCCCCAGGGCCTGTTGTCCTCGATCTTCCCCGGCCATACCTATGCGGATCAGGGTCTCATTGGCTAAAACGACATCCCGATCTGTGAGTGTTCGGACCCCGACCGCTTCTGCGCGGTCGGGGTTTTCTCTTATTGAGCTGCTGGCCGTTCTGGCTCTCATCGGTGTTCTGATCGGGGTGAGCACGGCTTTCATTGCACGGCCCGCCGGTTTTCTGGGCGGTGACCGGGCGGCCATACGCGCCTTCACGCAGACCCTCAAGGACGCCCGCCAACAAGCGATGCTGACCCAGACCCCCCGTGCCCTGATCATGGATCTGGAGGCGCGGACCTGGCGCCTGCGTGATACGTCGCCCACGTCCTTTCCGGGATCCTGGAATGTTGCGGTCACGACCGCGAGCCGGGAAGTCACCTCCGGCAAGGAGGTCCTTTTGCGGTTCTTTCCCGATGGCAGCGCGACGGGCGCGGATATCGCGATCGAGTCGCGGGGTGTGGTGTGGCGCGTCGAGGTGGATTGGCTGACCGGACGTGTCAAAGCGCAGGCCGTGGACGACAGCTGAGATCACCGGGGGAGGGCCTTGTTTTGCCCTGACAAAACCCTTCCGGTATCCGAGCCGCATTTGCCAGTCTCGCGATCGCTCCGCAGATCCAAAGTATTGGATAGAACGGCCTGGATGGCCCATACACCTTGTTTCGGCGCGGCAGGCATCGGATAACGGGAGTGTCAACACGGTCAGGCGGAGGTGAGACGCACCTCTTCTATGGAAAGGCGAGGGACCCCGGCCATGGTCACGTCATCGATTATCGCATTGGTCGTGTTCTTCGTGGTCAATCTTGCGGCGGCCTCGAGCGGCGCCATTTTCCGGCCGGGGGCTTGGTATGAAAAACTGAAAAAACCGTCCTGGACCCCGCCCAATTTGGCCTTCCCGATCGTGTGGACCATTCTTTACACCGCAAATGCCGTATCGGGCTGGCTGGTCTGGAAGGCGGCCGGGGCTGATGCCCTGCCTGTGTTGCTGATCTATGCCTTGAGCTTGATCGTCAATGCCGCTTGGTCGTTCCTGTTCTTCGGTCTGAGGCGCCTGGACTGGGCGCTCATTGATGTTGCCCTTCTTTGGGGGAGCATTCTGATCGTTGCGCTGTCGTTCCTGCCCTATAGCGCGACGGCTGCCTTTCTGCAGATCCCCTATCTGGTCTGGGTCACCATTGCGGGCTTTCTCAATTTGCGCATGGTGCGGCTCAATGGCGGCGCCCCGGCCTGAGGCGGGCCTTTTCTCCAATATTCGCTGACCCCTAAGCGGACTGATACTGACGTGCAGAAGTGCCCGGCGAGCGCTAACCCCTGACGCGTGGCCGTCCCATCTGGCGCGTCCCTTGCGTGTTCCCGGACCCACTGGCTAAGTTTCGATTGGGAATCGGATTTGGCACCGTGGAGTGAAGCCCTGAGGGGTCACGGGAGGGGAGCCATGAATGTGAGCGCAAAGGCCGGCGAGGACCGGACGCAGGAGCCGTTGCTCCTGCCGCAGGTGCCCATGAGCGTGTTGGTCGGCATGGTGCTTCTGGTCTTGATGACCCTGCTGCCGGCCGTGGCCGAGCCGGAAGTGCCGACGTCCGACAAGCGCTATGACATCTCGGCCCTTGCCGCTTTCTGGCCGGTCTATGAGCAGCTGCGCGCGGACAAGGACCCGGCGCCCGCCCTCTGGAAGGTCCTGTTCGAGACACCGGCTTGGCGGTCCCTGGGTCCGCGGCGTCAGCGCCTTTATCGGGATCTTTATCCGCTGGTCTTCAAGCCGTCACGGGCGGCGGACTATGCCGCTCTTGTCGAACAGGGCGGGCACCGCGCCCGTCTCGCCCGGCATCTGCAGCAGCTGATCGCCCGCGAACAGGAAATGCGTTTTTTCTATCGCGCGGTGGCCCGGCGGGAGGCCCCCTTTGATGTCGCCCTGGAAAAGGCGCGGGCCTGGCTGCCGGAAGACAGCGCCGCCGACCCCCTGCCCAAAGTCGCGCTTGCCTTCTGGGCGGCCGACGGGATTGGCGGGGATCCTATTGTCCTTGATCTCATGTTTGCCAAGGATCTGGGATCGCACGTCACGGATTTTCTGGGCCATGAATTTCACCATGTCTATCATGGCCGCCTGTTGAAACCGCTCTCTCCGCCGGAGGACGCGACGCTCGGCGAAGTGATCCTCGTGCGCACGCTCCTCCAGCTCCAGCGGGAAGGGGTGGCCGGTCTCATCGACAAGAAGACATTGCCCGTGATGCAAGGGGGCTGGTACTCGCCGTTGCGGGCCCGGGCCTTCAACAGTGACGTGGCCCGCGCGCCCCAGGTGCTTGAAGAGATCGAAGTCAGCCTCCGGAAGATTGCCGATGCCGACGGCGACACGGCGAAGAGCCTGGCCCAGGCGATCCAGCGGGAAATCCTGCCCCAATACGGACGGGCCACCGGTTTCTACATGACCCATGTCATCCTGGAGGCGTCGGGGCGTGAGACACTGATGGCGACGCTCGACAGTCCGTTCAGCTTCATCCGAAGCTATAATCACGCCGCCGATCAGATCGCCGACGCGCCGCAGTTCAGCGACGACGCCATGGCCTTGTTGGATCGCCTTGAGATGCGGTTCTACGGGCGCGATGAAGCGCTGGTGGTCGCCACGGGTTGACCCCGTTTCACGGGGCCAGGAGTGTGTCCACCAGATCGCGCACGGCTGTCTCCGCCTCCTGCGTGATGGGTCCCTCGCTCCGCCATCGGATCTGACCGCTTTTTTCGATCAGGAAGACATGGATGACCTTCTCATCAGGGATGCCAAGCGCCTTTCTGAGGGCTGATTTATCCGTGTAAAGGGTAATAGTGCGGGCGCGCTGGGCCGGATCCGGAATTCCGTTATACATGGCATTGTCCAGACGCCGCTGCAGAATGCCGGGCCACCAGCCGGGCAGGGTGGGAAACTCGATAAAGGCAAACCGGCTCCCATGGGTTTCCTGAAGCTCTCCGGCGAGCGGAAACCACGTGTCCACATCTTCCTGGTGACGTTGCTTGAACGCGAAAAAGGCAAGGGTCAGGTCAGCCTCAAAATCCTTGGGAAAGGTGAACGGTTCCCCCTCGAGATTCTTGCCGGTGATTTCGGGGAGCATCGGCAGGGCATCGTCCTCTGCACGGGAACCATTGGATCCCATTAGAACGAGAGCCATCACCATCCACAGAAGCGCACGCATGACATGTTCCCTTTTGTTGGTGCCCGAACGAGATACGCTCGGCTCGGCTTGTCGGATCAGGCAAGTCTTTCAGATCCTCTCTTCCATCCGCCAAACACGGCGAGCCCCGTCAGAACGAGGCCCGATGAGAGGACCATGACCAGGGCCCAATGGAGGAGGCCATGGGGAAAGAGCGGATTGAGCGGGACGGGGCCGGTGGTGACGCCATCTGAAAGCGACAGGGTGACCGTGTCGGACCGGTAATGGGCCGTGACCCGGACCGGATCCGTTGACACGCTGCCCGCCCTCGTCCGTATGGGAACGGTCTCCCCGTTGGTGCCGGTGAAGGGTGTGCGCAGGCGAAAGTCAAAGGCGCTGCCCGACTGCCCCAGGGTCAGATTGCGGCGATACCGATCGGTCGAAAAGGAAAGGATCCGCGCCGGCCCCGCTTGGCTTTTGGCGTGGGAAACCAGCCAGGCCTCGAGCACAAGGGCATCGGCGATGCGGGCCGCTTCACAAAAGGATGTGGTCGCCGTGTCCTGGAGAGGGGCGTCCGGTCCGGGTGTGCCGTTGCGCGTGGCGCTCCCCACTTCCAGCATGGCTGTCGCTCCCGGCGGGGCTACCGTCCCGCAGGTTGGTTCGTCATCGGAGGCGGGCTCCAAACGGAGATCGCCGACCATCAGACGGGCACAGAGGAGTTCCCCGGCCCAGGGGCGATCGCCCGTGGCCTCATTCCCGACGACGACTGGATAGCTGCAGTCCCAGGTGCTCATGCGCTCACCAGGCCTCAGAAAACCGGAAACGGGCACGCCCAGAACCAAAACGACAAGCAGGGCACCAAGCGCGACGCGCCATTGGCCGGAACCGGACCATCCAAAGGCATTCAGGCCGTGTGCCGCAAGCATGCCCATCCCGACACCGGCCCCGTTTGCCACCATGTCGAGGGGACTGAAGTCGCGGGTCACGAGGGGCTGAAGGCATTCAATCCCGAGGCCGATGGCGAGAATGCCGAGCCCGACGCGCCATTGGCCCGCCGGGCTTTGCACCGACAGGACCGCGGTGAATGTCCATACTCCGTAAGCGGCGTAGTGGATGAGCTTGTCGATCGCGCCCGTCGAAAGACCGGGAATGAGAGAGGCGGTGATGACCCCCAAGCCCATCAGGATCGACACGACCGGCAACATTGTCCCCCGTAGGCCATGGGCGCCTTTCGTGACATCGGATGAGGGGGCGTTTCGGGTCATCGAAGGTGCTTCTAGGAGGCGTCATCCTCGGTGGACGGATCCTTGCGGAACGGTGTGATGTCCATGAGCGAGGCCATGTCCTCCGCGACCGCTTCCCTTTCCGCCCGGAGATACCGGGCGATCGCCTCCCGCAATCCGGGGTCGGCGATCCAATGGGCCGAATAGGTCTGTGTGGGCACATAACCGCGCGCGATCTTGTGCCCGCCCTGTGCACCGGCCTCGACGCGTTTCAGGCCGCGGTCGATGGCAAAATCGATGGCCTGATAGTAGCAGGCCTCGAAATGGAGGAAGCGGTGGTCCTCGATCGCTCCCCAATGCCGCCCATAGAGGGCCTCACCGCCGATGAAATTCAGGGCGCCCGCGATCGGTTGGCCGTCCCGGTAGCACATCACGAGAAGAATGCGATCGCGCATCGCCTCGCAGACAAGACTGAAGAAGGGGCGGGTGAGATAGGGCCGGCCCCATTTGCGCGCGCCCGTGTCCATGTAGAACGCGAAGAAGGCATCCCAGTGATCTTCCTTGAGGTCGCTACCCGTCAGCCAACGGATGTCGATGTCGGTCGCACGGGCGGCCTCTCTCTCCTTGCGCAGATTTTTGCGCTTGCGGGAGGCGAGATCGTCAAGGAAGGCGTCAAAGGACCCGTATCCCTTATTTTCCCAGTGGAACTGCTGGTCGGTCCGCTGGAGGAAACCCATCTGTCCCATCAGGGTCCAGTCATCCGATGACGGAAAGGTTACATGGAGGGAGGAGACCTTGAGCTTGCGGGCGGCGGCGACGGCGCCCAGGGCGAGCGCTTTGCGGGTGGCCTCCTGATCCGCGCCGGGTCGCGCCAACAGCCTTTGCCCGGTCACCGGTGTGAAAGGCACCGCGCTCTGGAGCTTGGGATAGTAGCGCCCCCCCGCCCGCTCATAGGCGTCCGCCCAGGCATGGTCGAACACATATTCCCCATAGGAATGGCCCTTGAGATAGAGGGGCATGACGCCGTCGATGCGGTCATCCTTGCCGTGGACGAGGTGCATCGGCGCCCAGCCGGTCTCGGCGGCCACCGACTCGGATTTCTCAAGCGCATGGAGAAAGGCATGGGACAGAAACGGATCGAATTTTTCCGGATCCGGATTGGCACAGGCATCCCACGCTTCGGCGGGAATGTCGGCGATCGAGCCGACAAGCTGCATCTCCAGGGGTTCTTCACCGGTCTCGGGGCGCGGCGGCGTGTCCGGATCGCAAGAGGCCATCGGGTCAGCGCAGCTCAAAAATGCCGTCGACTTCGACGGCGACATTGAAGGGAAGGCTCGGGGCGCCCACGGCAAAACGGGCATGGGTTCCGTGGGGCGCGAGAACCTCCGCGATCAGATCGGAAGCGCCGTTGATCACCGCCGGGTGCTGATCAAAATCCGGCGTGCAATTGACGAAGCCGCCCAGTTTGACGCAATGGACCCGGTCGAGATCGCCTTCGGCCGCCGCCTTGGCTTGGGCGAGAAGATTGAGGGCGCACAGTCTTGCCGCCGCCTGACCCTGCTCAAGCGTGAAGTCCTGGCCCAGCTTGCCCTGGAATTCGAGCCCGCCGGTGCCGACCGGAACCTGCCCGGACACAAAGATCTGGGATCCGGAAATCACATAAGGCACGTAATTGGCGGCCGGCGGCGCCGGCGCCGGCAGGGTGAGGCCCAGAGCGGTGAGTTGCTGTTCAACGCGGCCTGTCATGGTCTGGATTCCTTGAGGCTGGCAGATATGGTCTCAAGGAGAAAACTAGAGCGCGTTTGGCAAAAGTGTAAGCGGTTTTCCCGGCCGCAGACTTGGCGCCGTTCAGGCGCTCTGCGGTCCTATATGGGACTGGCGCTTGCAGCGATACATGGCCTCGTCCGCGCGCTGGAGCACCGCGTTGCGGCAGGATGTCGGGCCATAGGCGGCCATGCCAATGCTGGCGGTGACGGCCACGCAGGTGTCGGGGGCGACTTCGACGTCCAGTTCGTTCAAGGCCCGGTGCAGGTTCAGGATCCGGCCCCGGCCGCCCAACGGGTTGGCGTTGACGAGCAGAACGGCAAACTCATCGCCGCCCAGCCGCGCGACCGCATCCGTGGTGCGTGTGCCTCGGGTCAGGGTTCGGGCCACCCGTTGCAGGACAAGATCGCCCGCTTGATGCCCATATGTGTCGTTGATGGTCTTGAAGAAATTGAGATCGACATAGCACACAAGGCCCGTCTCCTGATGCCGCTTGGCCCGGGCGATGGCCTGGTCGAGGGCGGCATCGAAGCCCCGGCGATTGAGCAGGCCGGTCAACTCATCGGTGATCGAGAGCGATTCGAGCTGGGCGATGCGGGCCCGTTGCTCCGCCAGCGTTTGCTCGGCCGAGGCTGCGAAACTGAGCATTTCCGTCAGTTTGGCCACGGTCTCGCCATTGGAGGCCTTGGGGAGATCCTCAAGGGCCGCGATCAGGTCCAGGGCCATTTGACCAATCGGTCCGGCATTTTCGACGGCCAGCGTGGCGTCGGCGGCGTTGGCGGCACTGGGGACCATGACGGGCATCCTCCGAATGGGGGCGGATTGACATGTTCCCAGGAGAGCAAAGGACAGACCAAGGCCCAAAGCCGCAGTTTGCCTGAGGTTTGCGCCCGAACCGGGCAGATTGTGCCGGGCAGGTCCGGACCGGCACGGCAAGGATTGCCCGGCGGGGCGGCGATTTTTCCCAGCCTCCGATGCGCCGGCGCGCGGATCCGCCTCGTCTTTGCCGCGAAGTAGGGTAGGGTGCGCGGGAGTGAGAATGGGTTTTGGAGTAGGCAGCGATGACAGGCAGGTTCCAGCGGCATGGCCATCTCGGCCCGATCGGCTTCGCGTTGGCGTTATGGGCGAGCACGGCCACATGGGCGGCCGACCCGAATGCCGCCGACCTGCTTCCCCACCGGGCCGTCTATGAGGTGAAGCTCGCGGGCGGTGAGAACAATGCTGGTTTTGCCCGGGCGGAAGGCCGCTTCGTCCTGGAGTGGCAGAACATCTGCACGGGCTTCACCCTCAATCAGCGCATGGTGACCCAGTTTCTGCCCTTTGAAGGCAATGCGCTCTTGTCGGATCTGCGCTTTTCCTCCTGGGAGTCCGCCAATGGCGGCGAGTTCCGCTTCACGCTGCAGAACTATTTCAACGAGGAACTGAGCGAGGAGGCCGAGGGACGGGCGGACCGGGACGCCGGGGAGATCACCTTCCAGGGCGGCGAGAAGGATGCGGTATCCATCCCCCGGGATATTGTTTTCCCGACCGAATTCACGGCCATCCTGCTCGATGCCGCCAAACGGGGCGAGCGCTTCGTGGAACGCGTGGTCTATGACGGCGCGGAAGACGGCGGCGTCATGGAAGCCACGGCCTTTATCGGAGGCGCGCTGGCGCCGGAAGGCGCGCCCAAGGGCGTGGAAGGCGGCGAGGCCCTGGCCGATCTGAAATCCTGGCCGGTGACCCTGAGCTATTTCAAACGGGGTACCAAGAGCGAACTGCCCGACTTCCAGGTCACCTATCATCTTTATGGGAATGGTATCTCGGATGACCTGCGTCTCGATTACGGGGATTTCCGCCTCGAGGCGACCCTCTCCGAACTGACGATCCTGGAAGTACCCGACTGCCCTTGAGACGGTCAGTGCACGCATCCAGGATCTTTCGTTGGGTATCTTTACTTTTTGCAGGATCGCCGGCCAGCCGAACCCATATCCATATGTTCAGCCCCAAGCTGGATCAGCGCCTCCCGGTCAGCGCCAGGGCGGGCCATCCATCCAGGCGACGAGGCTGTAGCGGGTGCCCTTCTTCACCGGGGCGACGCGGTGCATCACGAAACTGGGGAAGACGGTGATCGAGCCCCGGTCGCGCGGCGCGGTCACGGCTTTGCTGCGATAGAACAGTTCCAGATCGCCGCCCCGATAGGCATCGGGTGGGCTCACCTGCACGGTGAAACTCAGCTTTCGGGTCGCGTTCTTCTCGCCCGTGTCCATGTGCCAGGTGTAGAAACCGCGCCGGCCCGCATCGTAACGGGTGAGCTGAATGCTCGTTTGAAAGCCGGTGATGTCCACGTGGAAATGGAGATCATTGGCCCGGGTGACCGCCTGCCAGATGCGGTCATAGAGCCACTGATGGCCATCTTCCGGACGCAGCCACCGCACTTCCGACCGGCGGATGCTCTCGTCGTCATTGCCGCTGCCGACCGTGGCGGTTTTGATGTCGTGCTTGGCCTTGTCGAGCAGGTCGTCGAGCTCTTCATCGGAAAACACGCCCTTCAGGGTCTCCATGCAGTGGAAGCCCTGGGCATCGCCCTTGGCCTTGTTGGAAACGGCCTCCTCAGCCATTTGCGGGGCCGTCGGCGCGTCGCCCAGGGGGCGCATGGGCACGGCCGAGGTTTTGGTCTTCACTGCCGGCGGCAGAACGCCGAGATTGAGAAAACTCTTGGTCATGGCTCCCGCGCTTCCTCTGGGGGCTTGATACGGACCTTCAGCCTATCACGGGCACGGAGCGCGCAAAATCATCCAGATCAGGGTCATCGGCCCAGGCTGCGGCCTTTGCGGATGGCCCCGGAGCCGAATTTGTCCCGCACCGAGTCGATGGCCCGTTCCGCCTGGGCCTGGCGGTCGACATCGGGTTCAAGCAGGTCGGGCAGGTCCGCTTCCGCACCGTCCACAAGACCCGAAAGACCCACACCAATGAGCCGAAAGGCAACGCCCGTGGCTTCCCCTTCGAGGAGAGGCGCCGCCTGGTCGAACAGGACATGGGCGAGTTGCGTGGGCCGGTCGAGGGTGACGCGCCGCGTGCGCGTCTCGAAATCGGCGGTCTTGAGTTTCAAGGTCACGACCCGGCCGGCAAGCTGCTTCTCTTTGGTGCGTGCGGAAACTTTTTCACACAAGGCCCAGAGTTTCTTGGCCAGCTCCTGTCCATCGCGCAGATCGGTCTCGAAGGTGGTTTCGCTGGAGATGTTCTTGGCCGCGCGATGGGGCCGGACGGGCCGGTCGTCCTGGGCCCGGGCCAGATGCCACAGGCGACGCCCTGCCGTGCCGTGGCGACGGATCATGTCGGCCTCGCTCGCGGCCTGCAGATGACGGATATGGGTGATGCCGTCCTTGGCGAGGGCCTTGGCGAAGGCCTTGCCCACGCCGAAAATGGCCGTAACCGGACGTTCCGCCAGGAAACCGGGGGCCTCGTCCCGGCCGATGATGGAAAACCCCCGGGGTTTGTCCAGGTCCGAGCCGAGCTTGGCCAGGAACTTGTTGAAGCTCAAGCCGATTGACACGGTGATGCCGATTTCCCGTTCGATGGCCCCGGCCAGATCCGCCAACAGGACCGCGGGCGGGGCGCCATGGAGGCGCTGCGTCCCGGTCAGATCCAGAAACGCCTCGTCGAGGGACAGGGGTTCGACAAGGGGCGTCAGCGCCTCCATCCGCATGCGGATTTCACGCGCGACAGCCACATATTTGGCCATGTCGGGCCGGATGACGACGGCGTTCGGACAGGCTTTCAGAGCCTTGAACATGGGCATGGCGGAGCGCACGCCTGACATCCGGGCGATGTAGCAGGCGGTCGAGACGACGCCCCGCCTTCCGCCGCCGATGATCACCGGCTTGTCGGACAAGGAGGGATCGTCGCGTTTCTCGACGGATGCATAAAAGGCATCACAGTCCAAATGGGCGATGGACAGGCTCCACAGCTCAGGATGGCGCAGGACGCGGCGCCGGCGACAACGGGGGCAGGCGGCGAGATCCGGGGCAACGCGGTGCAGGCAGTCCCGGCACAATCCTTCCCGCGCCGCCGTCATGGGGTCACGCTCCCGTCGCGGGATCCTTGGGCCACAGCCACGCGGCACCCCGCACGCCGCTTGAATCCCCGTGCCGGTTCGGCAGGATCCGGGTCACCGGATTTTTGGACAGGATGAATTGATGGGTGAGGGGCGGAACATTTTCATACAGACGACCCACATTCGACATGCCCCCGCCCAGCACGATCACATCGGGATCGAGCACATTGACGATTTGCGCCAAGGCCCGCGCCATCCGGGTTTCGTAACGGGTCAGGGCGGCATCGGCCCGGGGGTCCTCGTCCCGGGCGCGCTCGGCGATCTCGATGGCGGACAGGGCCTCGCCGGTCACGCGTTCGAAATCGGCCTCTAGGCCGGGGCCCGAGATCCAGGTTTCGATGCAGCCGACCCCGCCGCAATAGCACCGGGGCGCGGCGGCCGCTTCCAGCATATCGGGCCAGGGCAGCGGATGATGACCCCATTCCCCGGCGATGGCATTGGGGCCCGTCAGCACATGGCCATGGGCGACAATGCCGCCACCGCAGCCGGTGCCGACAATGACGCCGAAGACCACATCCTCGCCGGAGCCTGCGCCGTCCACGGCCTCGGACAGGGCAAAGCAATTGGCGTCATTGGCCAGCCGCACCTTCTGACCCAGGGCCAGAACCAGATCCTGTTCCAGAGCCCGCCCATTAAGCCATGTGGAATTGGCATTCTTGATCAGGCCGGTTTTCGGATCGGGCGCGCCGGGAATGCCCACCCCCACCGTGACCGGCCCCAGGCTCTCCCGCTTCAGGGACTGAACAATCTGGCGAATCGCGCGGATCGAGGCGTCATAATCGCCCCGCGGCGTCGGCACGCGCAGCCTCTTGCGCATGAGGCCCCGTTCATCGATCAGGGCGCCTTCGATCTTGGTTCCCCCCAGATCAATGCCAATGCGCATGGGCATCCCGCTCTCCCTTCTGCTGCCTCGACCGGCTGTCACGCCTCCAGATGGGAACGGATGAACGCCCTGATCTGGGACCAATCCCGGGCCCGAAAATCGCTCGACGCCGGGGCGTCAATGAGACGGTCAAGCCGAGGATCCGCGACAAAATGAATGCACAGGCAGTCGGGGACAGCCATGCGCACCGAATCAAGATTGTGCGGAATATCATCGATGAAGAAAACCGGCCGTCCCGCCCGGGCCGCAAGCGCCGCCACGGCCGGACCCTTAAGGCCCGCATTGGCGACAACGGGATAGGTCATGCCCGCGCTTTCCAGATTGGCGACGCGCATGGGCTTGGCCTCGGGCGTCACATTGGTGAGCACCACGATCTGGGCCTCATCGGCGAGCAGGGTCAGGGCCGGCGCCGCGCCCTCCACGGGCTCCAGATCATGGCTCGAGCGGGCATAGAAGGCCTTGAGCAGGTTCGTCACGGTATCATTGTCGACCGTGGCCCCGCTTTCGGCATATTTGATATTGCCGTGCAGCCGGAAGCTGTCGAGCTGGAGGCGACAACCCTCATTTTCGAGGAATCGCTCAAGACCTCTGAGGAACTGGAGGAGGACTTCGTCGCAGTCGCAAACGACAAGGGGGCGGTCGGCCTCAAGGGCAAGGGCGTCGATCTGAGCGGCGATGACCTCGTCCAGATCGGGTCCGTCGGCGGTGGGCTTGTCCAGGGCGGGTCTCCTTGATGAGTGCTCTAAAGGGCCAGTATTTACTGGGGTTCAGGTCCATCCCTGCGGCGCGGCAAGGCCCGACGGGCAACACTTGATTAAGACAATGATGGTCTATTCGAAATTGCAACAGCGGCGGTCCGTGAAGAAGGGGCATGGACCGAATTCTCTTCAATGGCCGACCGTTTGAGCAGTCGTGCCGCAACCATGAAGCGGGGTGCGGGAGTCATGGACGCGATGTCGAAAAAAGTCCTGATCGTCGAGGATAACGAGCTTAACATGAAGCTCTTTCACGATCTTCTTGATGCGCACGGGTATGGCACGCTCCAGACCCGTGACGGGATGGAGGCGCTCGATCTGGCGCGCGAACACCATCCGGATTTGATCCTCATGGATATCCAACTGCCCGAGGTCTCCGGCCTCGAGGTGACGAAATGGATCAAGGAGGATGACACTCTCAAGGATATTCCGGTCATCGCCGTGACGGCTTTTGCCATGAAGGGAGATGAAGAGAAGATTCGCGAAGGCGGGTGCGAGGCCTATATCGCGAAACCCATCTCGGTGGGGCATTTCCTTGACACTGTCCGTCAATTTCTGGCCTGAGCCTCGCGATGACTGCCCGCGTCCTCGTCGTTGATGATGTGCTGCCCAATCGCATGGTGCTCGAGGCCAAGCTGATGGCCGAATACTATGACGTGACGTGTGCGGAGGATGGCTTCCAGGCGCTGGAAGAGGTCAAGCGCCGGCAGCCCGATATCATTCTTCTCGACGTGATGATGCCGGGCATGGACGGCTTCGAGGTCTGCCGTCGCCTGAAGGCGGACGAGGCCTCGCGCCATATCCCGGTGATCCTGGTCACGGCCCTCGATCAGCCCGAGGATCGGGTCACGGGCCTTGAGGCGGGGGCGGATGATTTCCTGACAAAGCCGGTCGATGACGTCGTCCTGCTGGCCCGGGTCAAGAACCTGGTCCGCATCAAGGCCATGACCGATGAGCTGCGCCAGCGCTGCAAGGCCGCCGGCAATGTGAGCCTTACGGACGATATCGAGAACGATGCCGTGCCCTATGACCCGCGGGTCCTGCTCGTCGAAGACGATCCCGGTGTCGCCTCGCTGGTGCGTGCGACGCTTGAGGAATTCGCCCATGTCGATGTGGAAAGCACCGCCGAGAACGTCGTTATGGCCGCCCAGGAACAGCCCTATGACCTGGCGATCATCAGCCTGGGTTTACGCAGCGTCGACGGTTTGCGCCTGTGTTCCCAGTTCCGCACCATGGCGGCGACACGGCACATGCCGCTTCTGGTGCTGAGCGATCGGGGCGACCACGCGCCCATGGCCCGGGCCCTCGATATGGGGGTTAATGACGCGATCATTCTGCCGATCGACCGCAACGAGTTGAAGGCGAGGACCAAGGCCCAAATCCGTCAGAAACGCTACCAGGACAGCCTGCGTCAGACGATCGACCGCAGCTTTGAACTGGCCCTCGTCGACCCCATGACGGGCCTCTACAATCGCCGGTATTTTGAAAGCCATCTGTCCCATCTGATGGAACAGACCGCCCAACATGGCCGCCCGCTGGTCGTCATGATCCTGGATCTGGACCACTTCAAATCGGTCAACGACACCTATGGCCATGCGGCCGGCGATGAGGTCCTGCGTCAATTTGGCCGTTGTCTGAGCAATTATGTGCGCAGCGTGGACACGCCGTTCCGGATCGGCGGAGAAGAGTTCGTGGTGGTCATGCCCAACACGACCCTCGAGATCGGCGAACGGGTGGCCGATCGCCTGCGTGTCCGTGTCGCGAAACAGCCTTTTGCGATTTCGGTGCCTCCGGGATCGATCCCGGTCACGGTCAGCATCGGCCTGAGCGTCCATGACGGCGCCTCCTGCGACGGGGAAACCCTGCTCGCCCGTGCCGACGAGGCGCTCTACGACGCCAAGCGTTCCGGACGCAATCGGGTCAGCGCTGCGGCCGCCTGACGTCTCTTCCTCACCGCCATGGCCATGGAGCCTGCCCGAGGGCAGTGTTACCTTTGTGGGAGCACATGGCGCCTTGCCCGCTCAACGTGAGTGGAGGACAGCCTGCCTTGGGCCTTGAGTCGCGTGGGCTTCAGGGCAAGGACAGGTCTGGCGTCTCTTGAGGGTTGAGAATGGGTGGATCTGAACGGGAGGAGCCGGCCCCGTCGGGCACGGGCGGCGTTGGCGAGGATGAGGGGCCATCGGGGGATGGGCTTCCGGAAAACGCAGGTGGGGCCGGGGCCGATGACAACGCGGCTCCCGGCGAAACGCCCGCGCCGGATCCGGCCCGGGACGCGGCCGATACGGGCGCCCCTTTCGGCAATGGCGCGTGGGATTTCGGTCCCCGGGGCGCGGAAAGCCCGCGCCTGTTCGGCCGGGACTCCCAGGGCCTTCTCCTGGGCTGGCGCACCCTGCCGCGCAGCGCGCTTTTTTCCGGACCCGGCGCGGAAAGCGATGCGCCCCCGTACCGGCTTTTGGGCGATATGTCCGACCCCATTCTCTATGAAGGGGACAGCCACCTGTTGACCGTGGCGCCCACGGGCTCGGGCAAGGGGCGGGGCGCGATCATTCCCAATCTCCTGCGCTATCCGGGGCCGATGATCGTTGTCGATCCGAAGGGGGAGAATTACCACGTGACCGCCCGCTACCGCCGGGCGCTGGGCCAGCAGGTGCATGTGCTCGATCCCTTTGGCGTCGTGACCCGTCATACGAGCCGTCTCAATCCCTTCGACATCTTCGATCTGCCCAATGCCCAGATTGACGCGGATTCCGAAATGCTGGCGGAACTGTTGGCGGGCGGAATATTGTCCCTCAAGGATCCGTTCTGGGATATTTCCGCCTCCTCCCTGATTGCCGGGCTGATCGCCTACATCACCTGCCACATGCCCCGGGAAGAACGGGAGTTCAAACATTTCCGCGAATTGCTGTGGAGCGATTTCGTCTATCGCATCGCCAAGCTTCTCGATGAGCGGGACGATCTCCATCCCTTCGTGCGCGCGGAACTCGAAGGCTTCATGGGCATCACGGCGGACATGACCCGGGGCGGCATTCTGGCGACGGCCTTCACCCATGCCCATGTCCTGAAAAGCGATGCGGTGCTGGCCTCCCTCGGCCCCTCGACCATCGATCTCGAGGCGGTGATCCGGGGGGAGCCCATGACCATCTATATGATCATTCCGCCCACGAAGCTTGATTCCCACCGGGCGCTTCTGCGCCTGTGGATCGGCACCCTGCTGCTGGCCCTGATGCAGCGCAAGAAACGTCCCGACATGCGCACGGTGTTCCTGCTCGATGAATGCGCCCAGCTCGGCTCCCTCGGCGTCTTGCGCCAGGCCGTGACCCTGATGCGCGGCTACGGCCTTCAGATCTGGATGTTCTTCCAGGACCTGAGCCAGCTCAAACGTCTCTATCCCGATGACTGGCAGACCATGGTCAACAATGCGGCCGTGCTCCAGACCTTTGGCCTCAATTCCAATCTGGTGGCGCGGGAAATGGCGGATCTAATCGGCGGCATCAGCCCCAGCGCGCTGCGCCGTCTGCCGACGGATCACCAGGTTGCCGTCATGCCGGGCACGGAAACCCTGGTCAGCCGGCGCCCCGACTATCTGAGTGATCCCCTGTTCGAGGGCCGGTTCGACCCCAATCCCCTGTTCGAGGGGCACAAGCCGGAGCGGGGGTGAG